>JBQCGD010000144.1:0-47964 GCA_051955985.1 Phycisphaerae bacterium
CGGCTGTGGGGGGGCGGTGTCTTGGGTTGGGGTGGGGTGGGTAACCCCCACCGCCCACCCAAACCCCCCCCCCAAAAAAACCCCCCCCCCAAGGGGGCGGCCCCGGTCGGGGTGCCCACCCCACCCTCTCCCCCAACCGGACGCCACCTTCCCGCAGGCCCTCTCCCCCACACCCCATAAAACAAATCGAAACTCGAAAATCGAAACTCGAAAATTCCGTCCCCCTCTCACGCCCCATAACCCACCTCTCCCCCTCCCCGCAACATCCCCCCCTCTCCCGCGTTCACCCTTTGGCGGAAACCACCGGAACTCCCCCTCGTTTCTGCCAACTTGCCCCCCGCAGGGCTCAATAATGGCCTCCCCCCTCCCCCGAGGGCCGGAGAACAAATTCCGGGGCTCACCGTCGCACCTCGTGGTCCGCAACTCCGTGTGCCCCCCCTCCAACTTCGGCGTGCAAAAGTGGGCCTCAACATCATCTCCGGCGCTCCCGGCTCCTCCGTCTCCCCAGGAACCCCCTGGATCCCCCCACACCCCGTCCCCCTCGACGCCGAACTCCACCGCGCCCGCGCCCTCTTCCAATCCGGCCACGTCCTCCAATCCCGCGACGCCTACACCCAACTCACCCGCTCCTACCCCTTCGAATGGCACCTCTATTGGGCCATCGGCATCTGCGAACTCCGCCTCGGTCAACTCCGCGAAGCCGAAGGCCCTCTCCGCCGCGCTGTCGAACTCAACCCCAACGCCCCACTCGCCCACTCCTGGCTCGGCGAATGGTTCCTCCGCAAAGCCATGATCCCCCAGGCCCTCCACCACACCCAGCTCGCCGCCCAACTCGACCCCAACGACCCCACCGTCCTCGAAACCCGCGCCTGGACCCTCGAAGCCGCAGGCCACATGGACGAAGCCTGGCAAATCGCCACCTCCCTCCAGTCCCGCGGAAACCTCTCCCCCTCCCTCGCCCGCCTCCTCGGCCGACTCGCCCCCAAATTCAAAGCCGAAAAAGCCGCACTCCACGCCATCAACCACCTCATCGCCAAAGGCCTCTCCCCCGAAGACGCCAACCTCCACTTCACCGCCGCCGCACTCCTCGACCGCGAAGGCCACTACGAACAAGCCTTCCACGCCGCCCAGAAAGGCAACGCCGCCCGCCGCCACCAACCCTACAACCCCGCTGAAATCGAAGCCGAAATCTCCCGCCTCCTCACCTTCTTCTCCAAAGACCGCCTCGACAAACTCTCCACCGGCGGCGCCCACTCCGAACGCCCCGTCTTCATCGTCGGAATGCCCCGCTCCGGTACCTCCCTCGTCGAACAAATCCTCGCCTCCCACCCCAACGTCCACGGCGCCGGCGAACTCGAACTCGCCTACGAAATGCTCCTCTCCGCCATCCGCCTCTCCCAGGGCCAATACCCCGACTGCCTCGAATCCCTCTCCCAATCCCAAATCAACCAGCTCGGCGAAGAATACCTCTGGAGCCTCGTCCACCTCGCACCCCCGCACGCCACCCGCGTCACCAACAAAATGCCCCTCAACTTCACCCACCTCGGCCTCATCCAGATGACCCTCCCCGGCGCCCGCATCATCTACATCAAACGCAACCCCCTCGACACCTGCCTCTCCTGCTTCATGACCGACTTCAACGTCGGCAACGAATTCAAATACGCCCTCCCCCACCTCGCCCACTTCTACAAACAACACCAACGCCTCATCTCCCACTGGAAACAAACCCTCCGCCTCCCCCTCCTCGAAATCGAATACGAACAACTCGTCAAAAACACCGAACCCGAAACCCGCCGCATGCTCACCTTCCTCAACCTCCCCTGGCACGACAACTGCAAAAACTTCCACCAAACCCACCGCACCGTCGCCACCGCCTCCGTCCAGCAGGTCCGCGAGCCCATCTATGACAGGTCAATCAACCGCTGGAAACACTACCAACCCTGGCTCAACGATCTCATCAGCGCACTATCGAGCCGGACCATTTAACCCCCGATGAATACATCGGGGGCTTGCCGCACGTGCACCCCTGATCTCCCGTCCCTTCGCGCGCAGAACCTCCTCCCCACCTCCCCCAGCCCCCATTCCCCAGACCCCGCCCCTGCCCGTCATTTCCGTATACCACTTGTCGCAAATCAGAGCCACTTCCCCCTTCCCCACCCCAATTCCCGGGCTAGATTGAACCTGACAACTCACGGTTGCGCCGCAAACACATTCCTCCATCACCCACTCCCTCCCGAGTGGCGGAGGAACGAAAACCGCCGCCCCGCCCGCACTCCAGCGGTCGGAAATCCTCACCAGGATCCCCGGCAGTTCTCCCGCAGGTCACGTGCCCTGCGTCGGCCAACCTCACCCTCTTACCGGACCCGGAGGAAACCCCATGAAACTCACGCAAAAATCCGCACTCGCTCTCGCCACCACCCTCGCCTCCCTCTTCGCCCTCCCCTCCCCCTCCCACGCCGCCACACTCTACTTCGACACCAACGGCACAACCGACGGCTCCACCAACTCCACCTCCCAGCAAACCTGGAACTCCTCCGCCACCGACTGGTCCACCGATTCCACCGGCAACTCCCCCACCTCCACCTACATCGACGGCTCCGACGCCGTCTTCTCCGCCGGCTCCAACGCCGTCTCCGCCTTCACCGTCTCCACCGCCGGCAGCAAAATCGCCAACTCCATCACCATCGAGGAAGGCACCCTCACCTTCACCCCCTCCACCACCCCGCCCACCCGCACCATCGGCCCCGGCGGCATCACCCTCGCCCCCACCGCCAGCGGCACCCTCACCTTCAACGACAACAACGGCGGCCTCACCATGATCCTCTCCGCCTCCCAACCCTGGACCAACAACCACGCCTCCGCCAACTTCAACGTCACCAACAACGCCGGCAAAAATAAAATCCTCGGCAACGCCACCGCCGGCAACACCTTCACCCTCACCGCTTCCGCCAACGGCTCCGGCAACCTCTCCATCGCCGCCCCCATCTCCGACGGCACCGCCGGCGGTAACGTCGCATTCAACGCCAACTCCTCCGGCACAGGCAACGTCATCCTCTCCGGCAACAACACCTTCTCCGGCACCACCTCCCTCTCCGCCGGCAACCTCCTCCTCGACAACGGCGGCTCCCTCGCCCACGCCAACATCCTCATCTCCGGCGGTACCCTCGCCGGCGGCCCCAACGGCACCGGCGGCTCCATCACCGACAACATCACCAACGACTCCCCCGAACAAATCCTCCTCTCCAACTCCGGCACCCTCGACCTCACCCACCTCAACCTCACCGTCAACGCCACCGGCACCCAATCCCAATCCGAATACATCCTCGCCAACGCCCCCATCAACTCCCCCAACATCCTCGGCACCTCCTTCGCCAGCGTAAATCTCCCCGCCAACTGGTCCATCAACTACACCGGCACCCCCACCAACCCCAACGCCATCGTCCTCATCGCCGGCGCAGCAGTTCCCGAACCTGCCTCCCTCACCCTCCTCGCCCTCGGCGCCTCCGCCATGCTGACACGCCGCCGCAAAGCGTGATCGTGCCTACAAAATCACAACGCAAAGCCCTCAGTGCTAATCACCGAGGGCTTTTTGTTAAACATCATCCCGCCTTTAGCGATCCAACGTCTCGCGCCTTACATATAAACCGTTGCACGTCGCCATGCTAACGCGTCAAATGCTTTGAGCTTCTCAACGCGCATCAACTCGGCCAATTCCTCAAACGGAAAAAGAGAGGACGGGCGTATACCCGTCTGTTCCTCAATTGTCCCCAGGAGCTTCTCCATACCAACCACCTCGGTGCGATTTATGCTCGCGGCAACAATTGTTAGCACCAACGCCGCGTCCTCGAAATCTGCATCTCCTCCGCCTGCCGCCCTAGAAATTAGCGACGTAAGAAGGGACACAAGCTTTTCAGACGCGAAGAGGAAAATATCTCCGGCCATCGAAACAGCATCGTAGTCGCCTTGTCCTTCCACGTTAACTGCCCCCACCCTAATCTGTAGCGAAAAAGGGTTAATGGAATCCGTTTCCGTACGCGACAACAAATTCGTCAAAAGCCCTCTAACCTGAAATCTTCTTTGTGACGGAACGATGTCCTTCTTAAGCGAAATCCATTTAGAAGCAGTACCCAACTGGCGAGCCCAACGTAGGTCCGCTCGCCGCTGATCTGGAAGTATTCGAATGAAGTCCACTTCCCTATCTTCCATAACATTTTGAACGAGCGGATTCGATTTAGAGGTCATGCAAAGTACAGGCTCGGATGGGAGACCAAGGCCCTTTGCATTCAAGGATTGGATGAGCGCAGAAAGCGACGCGTCTGATTGAACTTCTCGAATCAGCCACTCAGCATGGCTAAAGAATTCGCATCCGATAGTCCAAAATAGCGGATAGGATGATAGCTGCGACGGTGCCATCGCAATGCGCTTATTATCAACCTCAACCAAGAGTGCCGGTATTTTTGAGATTTCGGCATTCAATATTTTGGGATGGGTTGCATTGGTCAGAGGCGCCATTAGGAACGGAGCTTCTTGCGCCGCCCAAGTAAGGGAGTGGCCGTTTTCCTCCTGCATCCGATTTACCTCGGACGTCACATGGTCGCAGAATTTGCTATATATCGTTTCAACAGTCCGGTCCCACTGCTCCGTTGCCTCTAACTTTGAGCGGGCGACGTTAGTTCGAGGCGCATCGGCTCCTGTGGCGTTCGCAATGGCCACAATATTTAAACCCGCAAACCCAGGTGTTGTTAACTCCACGCGCACTCCCCCGATGCACATCCCAACCCCGACCTGCATACCCTCCGGATCGTTGCGAGAAACCGGCCTTAGAAATGACCATTCGTGAAAATACTCTGACCACGTCAGAGCATACGCCAAGCTGATACCGCCGACCTCGACCTGTTCCACCTTATGTCTACCGCTGAGCTCCCCCGCGTTCGTAATAGATGCTATGCTTGCTTCGAGTGCGGCACGAGGATCCTTGAAGCCAATTTTCACTTCAGGTTGGTCATCGACTTTCACCGTGACATCGCACCCTGGAAAAAGAATCCAATTTCTCATGACGCGCAAAACGTCCGGCGGCTTTACGCTAGCGCGAAGCCTAAGCTTCATCGACGTCCCATGCGGCAGCAAAGACTTCACAACGGGATCAGAGGCCTTGTCTAAAAGCCGAATGAGGTATTTTCCATGAACAGACTTCAGAGTGAGGTGGCGAGCGTCAGCGTCCTCAGGATGGCAAGTGGTGACCTCTACCGAGTCGGCAATCATAAACGCAGATAGAACCCCTATTCCGAATCGACTGATGGCACAAAAGGTTGGAAACTTCTTTTTAAACTCGGCGTCTTGATATCGAGAGGAACCAACTTTTAAAAAATGTTTCTCAATAATCTCCTGAGTCATCCCGGTGCCGCTATCAGTCACGGTCAAGTCGCGCGTGGCAGAATTGTAGGTCACGCCGATATGGCCGATCTTAGCACCGGGCTTTGTACTTAGATCGAGCTGATGTTGAAGGCGTACCGCATCCAATGAATTTTGAGTGAGCTCACGGAGCACAACAGTGCTGTCATTATAAAGTGTGTGACCCGTCAACAAGTCCAGGATGCGCCCTTGGTCTAGCGTGAATTCGAACGACTGCTTAAGAAACCCGGTAGCAATGATCTCGCTGTCATCAATTTTGCGCCATGGGAATTCGTATGCGGAGGCTTCATGTTTATTTGAGAACTCCACCCACCCGAAGGAGGCTTTGAGTTGCTCGCCGACATACGACAAATATGAGGTTAAGCCGAAAAATCCCTCCACCGCCTTGAACGTGGCGTGGACCTCAATGGTGTGCTTGGGGATCGACTCGTCAATTTTGCCATCTGAGTCGCGTTCCGATCGCGGCTTCACGCGACGCACAGCTTGCTGCTTAGCCCACTCTTCCTGACTGACGGGGTCTGTCATATTGATGACACTGAACATTACGGAAGGCGTGCGGTCCCTCGTTATGTGAAGAAGGTCAGCTGTTCGTAGCAGAACGGCCGCGTATTGGACATTTGCAGTTTGGGCGTCGCTATTTCCATAGGCCCGCCGCAACGGATATTTACCGAGTTCATTAAGGTCATTTAGATGGTGACTTTCGCATATGGTAGCTAAATCTGCAACGAATTGGCTGTCCGCTGCACTAACTAACTTACCTAGCTCTCCCACCACCGGCGGGTTAACGCCGAGGTGTTCGGCAGCGCGGCCCAAGATCCAATTTTTTACGCGCTCAGGGTGCTTATGACGTACAAACTCTTGGTACATAAAGCGCTCGCCCTTTTCTGCTCCAAGGGCATTCACTTTTTCTCGGTAGTCCACGCCTAAAGCACCGGCCATGATCTTCGCCTTGAATGCCTTAAAGTCGCTGGCCTCTCTCTCCTCGTATTCTGCCTCCGTGACGATCATCCCCACGTCGTGGAAATAGATTGCGAGCACGATCAGTAGCCAGTCGGCCGGACTCATTAGTTTTTTCGTAGAGTCGGGAATTAACCACTCGAGCATCGAGAGCATTTCGTCGACGTGACTGATATCGTGACCAGTGTAGGTGGAGAAGAATCCATCCCGCCCAATTAGTTTAAGTAAGTCTGCAAGATTACGTTTGATGTGAAGCAGTTTAAGCCCCGAGAATGCATGAAGCGATTCCGCGAGTTCAGCTTGTTTCTCGGCATACGTAGTCAATTCAGTGGACATGGTGCTCCTCGATGGAAATGTCGAAGTGGCACAATGATGTGCTACGAGACATGAGTCTGCAAGAGACAAAAACGGAAGGTGATATTATTTGCGGCGCAAACGACTACGGTGGAAACGTCCCTTCTGCTGAACGTGCACGATCGCCTCCTCGCCATTCAGCATCCACACCCTGCCGTCCCCAGCCCCCATTTCCCCTCAACTCCCAAACAACGAATACGGCTGAAAATACCCCTTCTGCTCAAAAAAACCAAACGCCTCCTCCGTCCCACTTAACCACTTAACTATTTAACCACTTAACCCTTACGACCCGAACAGAGAATACGGCTGGAAGTACCCCTTAGTCTCAAAGAACGCGAACGCCTCCTCAATCGACCGAAACACCTTATTCGCCGTCTGCGTCACAAACGGACTCGGCTCCTTCTTCGGCTTCCAGATCACATACACATCCTTCGCATGCTCATGCGCATGCTGCAGTTCCCGCTCCACCCCCGAAGACAACCCCGGCTTCCCCGGCTTCCCATCACTCCCCGGCAACTCCGGTATATAACTCACAATCATGTCGCTCTGCCGCACCAGCATGAAATCCCGCGCATAAATCTGCCCGTCAATGTCCGGCACAATCTGCAAAAGATCCGCCACCTTCAGCGACATCGGCGCCCCGTTCACCGTCACCGTCATCGTCTGCTTCCCCTCCGTCGCCGCCTTGATCGCATTGTCGCTCAGCACCTTCTCATCCACATCCCCCGGATCAAACGCAATCATCTTCTCCGCAATCTTCGCCCGAAACGCATCGATCTCCGCCAGCGTCTCCGGCAAATCCATCACGTGCGACATCGGAAAACTCGGATACACCGTCTTCATGTTCGGCCGGAATATCAGCCGAAACAACGTCTCCGCCGTCGGCACCGTCCGCCCCCGGGACAGACAAAAGAACTTTGCATCACCGTGCGATGACACAGACCCCAGACCCCCATTCCCCAGACCCTTCCCCCCATCCGCACTCCGCCGAATCGACCGCGCCAAAATCTCCGTCGCCAGGATCTCCTCCTCCCGCCACACCATCAAATCCTTCAAATTGTGCTCAAAATCATGATCCCGCAGCATCCGCTGATGCACCGTCTCAATGTTATCCACCAGCGTCACATACAAATCCGCATCAAACTGCGCCAGCTGATCGAAATCAAACGCGCTGAACAACCCATGCTTCCACCGGAACGTCGCATGCGTGTTCACAATCACATTCTTGTGATTCCCCATGTCCGCCAGCACATCCCGAAACACCGCCCGCCGCAACGAATTCAACCGCGCCAACGGCAAATCCAAAATCCGCCCCGGCCGCACGTCCGGCGCCTCCCGATACATCATGTCCCCAATGTGATAAACCTGCAGATCCTCCCCATTCATCCGCGCAATCTTCTGCACCTGATCCAGAAACGCCTTCTTGTCCAACCCAATCTGCCCAGTCACCAGCGCGCGCATCACAACTCCTCAAACAAAGCTGAAAATCTTCCCCGTCCGCTCGCACTGTGCGACCTCTGCAGCCACCGCGCGAATCGCTCCGCACCACCGCAGGTCAGCGCACCCGGAATCAGGCACTCACTTCACAAACTCCAAATTGTACAACGACACCCCACCCTTTGGTAACAGTTGACCACCCCCGCGCATTGCGCTGAGCATCCCCGGTGCTCTCTATAATTCCCCAGCTTCTAACCTTTACCACCAGAGCCAGCGTTCCACTCCCGTCTCCCTCTCACCTCCCCCGGCATTCTTCGTGGTCCTTCGTCCCTTCGTCTCTTCGTGATTCCGTCGTCGGGGTGGTGGGTGGTGGGTGGTGGATGGTGGGTGGTGGGTGGTGGGGGGGGGTAACAGTTACACCGTTTGGTGCCGCGACGGTCACGGAGCGCACCTCACCCATGCCCCCAGAAGGTCGCCGCCTCTCAAAACAAATCGACACCCCGCCCCAATCGAAACTCGAACCCCCCCCCACACCACCCCGCCGCGCCCCCGCACAACCCCTCTCAACACCCCCACCCCACCCCCTCCAAGCCCGCACCAAACCCCGCCCAAACCCATACACAAACCGTGCAAAACCGTACCGAATCCAACCGCAATCGCACCCTCAAGCGATGAGATTAAGCGCCAAAAGCGGCGCCATCTGCGCCTGCGTAATCACCCCATTCCCCGCCGCATTCAGCGAATACGTCGTCATCTGCCCCGCCGTCACTGCCGACCCCGCCGCATCAATCCCCAATTGCGAACCCACCCCCGCAATCATCGCCGCATTCGACGCCTCCACCTGATTCACATAACCCTCGAACGCAGCGAAAGCTGCAGCAATCAGCGGATCCCCGTGCACGCGCTTTCTGCCGTGCAGGGCCGCAACGCTGTCCGCCCATGCGTCAAAAAGCGCCATCCCCACCAGCCCCGATTGTATCTGCTGCACATCCATGCCCGTCTAAAAGCAAACCCCAACCCACCCCATGCCGCAGCGCACCGGTCGCCCCTAAGTATTTGAAATCTCAAATCTTAAATCCAAAATCCGATCGCACCCCCCGTAGCGGTTATAACGCCTGTTGCCCCCGCTCCCCGCCCCCCATCGCCCCCACGCAACAATCTCCACCTCCCCTCTTCCCACGGCTCCCTTTTTGCTGAGCCTCCTCCCAAAAGGGGACCTCCGCACCCCATCAATAAATCCGGAAATCCTGCAGACCAGCAGAGTTGCGTCCGATAAGCAAAAGTGGAGCCATAAGGATCATTCAATATGTGGACCTTCTACCAATTCCTCGGCGAAGTCCTCGAACGCCCCTCCGACCGCATGGAGCAACTCACCCCCTGGATCATGACCCTCATCGGCGGCTCCATCCTCGTCATCATGGCCTACGCCTGGTGGACCGCTCCTCCCTTCTAATTCCCATTCCACCAATCACTTGCACCCACGCTCGCCTCCGCCCGCCTCCCCCCTTACAATACCCCCATCACTCCTCAACACGAGGCATCAGGTGAGCGACTCCACACGCAAACTCTCCGGCCAATGGGACATCATCGAACCCGTCGGCAAACGCGTCGTCATCCGCAAAGACGACAACCGCCGCGAAACCAAGTCCGGCATCGTCCTCCCCGGCAACCACGAAATCCCCGTCCTCACCGGCCGTATCGTCGCTATTTCCAAGCAGATAGAACGCGACGAAGACTTCCCCATCAAAAAACTCGACAAGGTCCTCTTCGACCCCCGCGATGCCGTCCCCGTCGAATTCGAATCCGACAACCGCCTCTTCGTCGTCCCCCTCGAAAAAGTCCTCGCCATCTTCCGAAAAGCCGGCGAAACCACCGACGACGCCGAATAACGCCCCGCCCACACCCGTGCTATAGTTGAAAACGATTTGCGCGAGTGGAGATTCTTCATGCCCCGTTGGCGCCTTGCACTCTTTGCCGCTGCGATAGGGGGGCTCCTCCGCACCGGCCTCGCCGCCGACGACGCCCCCCTCGTCTACTCCCGCCAGGCCCGCCAGGAAATCACCCAACTCCCGCCGGCGCCCATAGTTCCATCCACCGTCAGCGACCTCAAAGCCATCCAGGCCCGCGTCGAAGCCGTCGTCAAGGAAGCCCTCCCCGCCACCGTCGCCATCCTCCTCGACGACGGCCAGGGCTCCGGCATCATCGTCTCCCGCGACGGCTACGTCCTCACCGCCGGACACGTCTCCGGCCGTCCCGGCCAGGCCGTCACCGTCGTCCTCGCCAACGGCAAAGAACTCCACGGCAAGGCTTTAGGTGCTAACAACAACATCGACTCCGGCATGGTCAAAATCACCGACCGCCCCCCCGACAAACGCGGCTTCCCCTTCGTCCCCCTCGGCTCCGCCAAAAACCTCAAAGGCGGACAATGGGTCGTCGCCATGGGCCACCCCGGCGGCCTCCGCGAAGGCCGACCCCCCGTCGTCCGCCTCGGCCGCGTCCTCAGCACCCGCCAACCCTTCGAAGTCGACACCGATTGCACCCTCATCAACGGCGATTCCGGCGGCCCCTTGTTCGATCTCGACGGCCGCCTCATCGGCATCAATTCCCGCATCGGCCTCGGCACCACCATGAACGTCCACGTCCCCATCGACACCTTCGAAGAAACCTGGAATCGCCTCGCCAAGGGCGACGAATGGGGCGGCGGCGGCAGTTTTTGGAAGCGCTTCTGGGGCGGCGGCAATGAGCCCGGCATCCCCGCCGAAGCCGCTTCCCTCGGCATCCACGCCAACGACCCCGAAGGCGGCGGCCCCGGCGCCGTCATCAGCCGCGTCCGAACCGGCACCCCCGCCGAAAAAGCCGGCCTCCGCGTCGGCGACCTCGTCCTCGCCGTCGATGGCAAAAAAATGCAAGGGGTCGATGCACTCGCCGATTGCATCAGCAACCACTCCCCCGGGGATGTCGTCACCCTCCACCTCCTGCGGCAAGGGATAGAAATGGACCTCAAAGCCACGCTGGGGGCCGCCAAATGACGCTCCATTCCCCGCCCCGACCGCTCACACGCCTCCTCCCCGCGGCACTAATCCTTTGTGCCAGCGCCCTTTGCAGCCAGGTTCACGCCGAGAACGTCATCCTCGATCCCGCCAAGTCCAAGGGCAGCGATACCCTGCGAAATGTCTTTGCAGAGCTGACCGCCCGCGGCAACCAGTCCACCGTCCTGGTGGACGCCCTGATGATCGAAGGCGGAAAAGATCTCGCACAAGTCGCGCTCGGCACAGTGGTTGGAACGGATGGGGCGGATGGCTATGTGCTCACCAAGGCCAGCGAAGTCGCCGGGCGAAAGCAATTGACCGTGGTCCTTGGCAAAGAAAAGCTCCCCGCCAAACTGGTGGGCGTCAGTGAACCGCTCGATCTGGCCATGCTCCGCGTTCCCGCCGGCAAGGAGGGCCTCTGGACGCCGGTGGAATGGGCCGACACCAACGAACGCCAGGTCCAAGTGGGACAATGGGTTGCCACCTGCGGCCCGATGGACATCCTCAAAAAAGAACCGGTCGCCGTCGGCGTCGTGAGCGTCGGCCGCCGGCGAATCCCGGGACACAGCGGCTTCCTCGGCGTGATGATGGCCAATACCCCCGACGGCAGCGGTGCCGCCGTGAAGCAGGTCCTGACCGGCTCCGCGGCGGAGGCGGCACACCTCAATGTCGGCGATGTCATCATCGCCGTCGCCGGCAAGCCCATCCACAACGGGGTGGAATTGCGCGAACAGGTCGGCAGCTTTCGGCCGGGGGATGTGATCATGCTGTCTGTGAAGCGGGCGAAGGCGGAGGTGGTCGAGGAAGTGCAAGTCACGCTGGGGGTTGGGCTTGAAGAGCAGGCGGAAGAGCCCCCCGAGTTCAGCATGGAACGCTTGCTGGGCGGGGTGGTGAGCAAGCGTTCAAGCGATTTCGCCTCGGTGTTTCAGCACGACACGGTGATCCGCCCCCAGGATTGCGGCGGACCGATCGTCGATCTGACGGGCAAAGTGATCGGGATCAACATCGCCCGGGCTGGCCGAACCGAAACATACGCACTGCCGGCCGACCTGGTGGTGCCGATGCTTAAACCCTTGGAAAGTGGGAAGTTGGCGCCGGTGAACGCGAACGCCGCGGCAACCAGGCCGAAGCAGACCAATGGCAATTGACCCCCTGAGAACACGCGCCGCGCGGGGGGAAAAGAAACTGCCCCGCGCCTTCTTCCTGCGCGAAGCCGAGGTGGTCGCCCGCGAACTCATCGGCAAAATCATCGTCCATCGCATCGCCTGTAAAGAGCTCCGGGCCCGCATCGTCGAAACCGAAGCCTACGTCGGCGAGCACGACCTCGCCTGCCACGCCGCCAAGGGTCGCACCAAACGCACCGAAGTCATGTACGGCCCGGGCGGCCACGCCTATGTCTACTTCATCTACGGCATGCACGAAATGTTCAACGTCGTGACCGGCCCGATGGGCAATGCCCAGGCCGTCCTCGTTCGCGCAGCGGAGCCGGTGTCGGGCTTCGACGGCAGCATCAACCTCTCCGGCCCGGGCCGATTCGCCAAGGGGATGGGCATCGCACGGGACGAATACGGCCTGGACCTGACGGGGGAGATCCTGTTTTTCGTGGAGGCGGGTTGGCGCGGGCGCATCCACAGCGGCGTGCGGGTCGGAATCGATTACGCGGGCCCGTGGAAAGAGGAACTGCTCCGTTTCTGGGATGCGGGAAGCAGGGCCGTGTCCAAGCCGGTGCCGAAAGAAGCGCGCCAGGTGTGATAGAATGCGGTTTTGAGTACCAGGGACGGTTGATGGGAACGCGAAATCTGCCAGTGGTCTCGGAGGGGGTTTACGCAAAATTCAATGCGTGCGTGCATTGCGGGCTCTGCCTGCCGGCGTGTCCGACCTACGTGGAAACGGGCGACGAGGCCGATTCTCCACGCGGGCGAATTCACCTGATGAAGGCGGCCGTGGATGGAAAGCTGGGGGGGGAACAGGGGCTCAGCGAGGTGGTGTTTGAGCATCTGGACCGCTGCCTGGTCTGCCGGGCGTGCGAAACGGCCTGCCCCAGCGGGGTGGAATATCACGCGCTGGTCGAAGCCGTGCGGCCGCAGGTGGCGGAAGCTGTTTTGGGAAAGGAAAAACGCGGGCGCGGGCGGGTGCTGCAGTGGATGGTGGAAAATGTGCTGCCGTACTCCAACCGGGCCGCGGTCGCCATGGCCCCATTGCAGGTGGCGCGCAAGGTGGGCCTGGGGGGCGTCGCCGGAAAGGTGGCGAAGATGATGGGGGTCGGGGCGATGGCGGAAGTGGCAGGGGTGGTAGGGGACGAGCGGGTGGAACTGCCGATGTTCACGCCGGCGAAAGGCGAGCACCGCGGGAACGTGGTGCTGCTGCGGGGATGCGTCGGAAGCCTTGTGAGCGGGGGGGTGAACGCCGCGGCGGTTCGGGTGATTTCCGAAAACGGGTACGACGTGCACCTGCTGGCGAACGAGGGATGCTGCGGGGCGATGGCGATGCACTCGAACGATCCGGAAGGGGGGCGGCGGTTTGGGCGGGAGCTGGTGGAGATGCTGCACGCGAAAGGGGGCGATTTTTTTGTGTCGCCGATCGCGGGATGCGGGGCGCAACTCAAGGAACTGGGGCATCTTGTGGGAGGGGAAAAAGCGGAAGGGGTGGCGGCGAAGATGCGGGACATCACCGAATTCCTGGCGGAGATCGGAATTCATCCGCCGACCGGGCGCGTGGAGCGAACGGTGACGTACCATGACCCGTGTCACCTGGTGCACGCGCAGCGAATCAGTTCGCAGCCGCGCTACCTGCTGGGCCTGGTGCCGGGGCTGAAGGTGGTGCCGCTGGCGGAAAGCGATTTATGCTGCGGGGCGGCAGGGACTTACAATTTGAGCCAGCCGGAGATGGCAGAGAAGCTGGGGCGGCGGAAGGTGGCGAACGTGCTGGCGACCGGGGCGGAGGAACTGGTCACCGCCAACGTGGGCTGTGCGCTGCAGATTGCGCGGGTGCTCAAAAACGAGGGGCACGCCGTGCGTGTGCGGCACGTGGTGGAACTGCTGGCCGAGTCGTACGCGGAAGAAGGCCATCATCGCTGATAAATAGGCAAGTAACGGTAGGGGACGGTGAGGGCGAGGATGGCCATGGAGGTGCCGTAGGCGGTGCCGGCCATTTCTTCGCCGGAGTTGTGCACCGACCATGAGCCGTCGGCGGACTGGGCGAGAAGGAGGGAGCGGCGGATGGGGCCGTTGATGTCGGTCCAGTAGTCGCCGCCGAGCTGCCAAGCCGCCTGGGCGCAATAGTAGACGGTGTAGTAATAGAAGCCGCCACGCTCGGTGATGGGGGTGCGGCGGAGGTAGTCGCCGGCGCGGATGGATTCGGGCTCGTCGTGTTTTCCGAGCAGTTCGAGGGCGAGGATGCCGGTGCCGCTGCGGGCGGGGTTGGCGCCCGTGTTGCCGGTGTAGGCAAAACCGCCCTCCGCATCGATGACCGCGCGGCGTTTGATGTAGGCGATGCCCTGTTCGATGGCGCGTTTGGGGAGCGGCGCGCCGATGTTGGCGGCGCCGCGGAGGGCCATGAGCTGCCAGCCGGTGACGGAGATGTCGGAACTGGTGGCGTCGGGGGTGTAGCGCCAGCCGCCCTGGTCATTGGGGCTCTTGGGGACATTCTGGGCGGCGAGGATCAGGGCAACGGCCTTGGCGATGGCTTCGGAAACGCGTTGCTGGCGCTTGTCGTCGAGCATGCCGTAGGCTTCGCAGAGCATGACGGTGGAGATGCCGTGTTCGTACATGGCGTGGCCGTAATCGTGGGCGATGAGGCCGTTTTTCTGTTGGAGGTTGAGGATGCAATCGATGCCGTGGTTGATGTTTTCGCCGTAGGGACCCTGTCCGGGGACGTGTCCGCGGGCCATGAAGGCCATGGTGGAGAGAGCGGTGGTGGCGGCGACGGGAGCGTTGCCATCGAGGCCGACGAGCCAGGCGCCGGTGCGGGAATCCTGGTGGGCAGCGAGCCATTCGAGGCCACGATCGACGGCGGAGGCAACCTGGGGCGGGATGGGCTCGGTGGTGGAATCGGCGGCGCGGGCGAGCGGGGCGAGAGACATTGAGGAAAAAAGCAGCGCGGCGAGGAGGGGTTTTCGATTTGCAAGTTTCGCTTTTCGGTTCATTTGGCGGCCTCGCTGGATTGTTCGAGCTTCGCGATGCGGGAATAGTAGTTCTTGATCGCATCGCGGTAGGCCGGGGGGCCGGATTGCTGGGCGGCATTGAGGAGCTGTTCTTGGGTGTTGGGGGGGAGCTTGGCCCAATCGGAGGGGGAGAGGCCGATGTCTTCCACCGGCTTGGGCATCTGGGCGGGCGGCTTCTGCTGCGGGCTGGAAAGAAGGCCAGAACCATTGCCGCCGGGAGCATTGGGGTTGCCGGAGGCTGGGCCGGCGGAAGCAGCGGAGCCGGCATTCCCGCCGGGGCGGCCGGGGGCGGAGCCGCTGGAGGCGTTGCTGCCGGCACTATTCTGGCCGGGGGATTGGCCGCTTCGCGTATCGCCGCCGGGGTTGCCGTTGAGGAGTTCCTGGCTGGCCTGGGAGAGTTGTTCGGCGGCCTGTTGTGCGGCCGCGGGATCGCCGGAGGCGGCAGCGGATTGGGCATTGCGTGCGGCCTGGACGGCCTGGGCGGCCGAGGAGCCGCCGCTGCCGGAACTGCCGGTGGTGCCGGATTGCCCGATGGGCGAGCTCATCCCGCCCGGGCCTTGGGAACCGGGGCGGCCCTGCGTGGGGGATTGGCTCGACTGATTGCCCTGGCCGAGGCGGGAACCCTGGGCGGATTGTCGGCTGCCTTGCTGATCGCTCTGCGATTCACCCTGCCGGGCGGATTGATCGGATTGGGTGGACTGCTCCCGGGACTGGGGCAGCGATTGCTGGGCTTCCTGGAGCGAGCGGGCGGCCTGGGCCTGCTTTTCGATGGACTGGGCGGTGTTGCCGTTGCGGGTGGCCTGGGCGGCGGCGCGCTGGGCCTGGGCGGCGTTTTCGAGAGATTGGGCCGCCTTCTGGGCCTGCTGGGAGAGGCCGGGGGCGGCACCTTGTGTTTTTTGCTGGAGTTCGCGTGCGGAGCGTGCGGCTTGTTCCATCTGGTCGGCGAGGCGCTGCTGTTGCGCGGCGGATTGATCGGCGTTGGATTTTGCCTCTTCGGCGGTCTGGAGCGTCTGGTGTGCCTGGGAAGTCTGGTTGGCGAGGTCGCGCTGCGCCTGGGCGAGGCGGCGGGCTTCTTCGGCGGCCTTGCCTTGATCGGCGCTGCTGACGCTCTGGCCGGCGCCGAGTTGACTGGCGGCGTTGCTGAGGTGCTGGCGGGCGGCGGAGGCGTGGCCCTGGAGAGCCTCCCGCTTGGCGGCGTCGGCTTCCTCTTCGGCGGCCTTTGCTGCACCGCGCTGCGAGGGGTTGGCGAGTGCCTGCTGCTGGGCGAGATGGCGGGCGGCATCGGCGAGGCGCGCGGCTTCCTGGTTGGCCGGGTCGGAGGGACGCGTCGGCGGATTGTGATTGCGCTCGGCGTCGTCGATGTCTTTCTGGAGTTTGGCGGCCCGGCTCTGGAGGTCGCCGGCGTTTGTGATGCCTTCGCCGGAGTCTTCGCGGCGTTGCGAGTTTTCGAGCTGCTGGGCGGCCTGGTCGAGCTGGTTGGCGGTGGCGGACTGGCCTTGCGTCGCGCCCGTGAGGTTGCGGTTCTTCAAATCGCGGGGGATTGAATCGAGTTGGGCGGCGGAGGGCGTATGGGCGGCTTCGGCCTGGCGGAGGGCATCGGAACGGCGGCCGGTGAAATCCTTGATCTGCTGATTCAGCGCCTCCTGCTTCTTCGCGAGGTCGTTGAGCTTGTCCTGGGCGACGGTGGCATCCTGCTGCGCTTTCGCCTGTTCGTTGAATTTGTTTTGCGCATTGGCGAGATCGTCGAGTTTTTTCTGGACATCCTGCGTATCGCTTTTCGCGGCTTCAGCGGCGGGCTTTTCGAGTTCCGGATGCTGCTTGATGACGTTTTCGAGGTCTTTTTGAAGCTGCTTTTGTTTGGCGAGCAGCGCGGGATCGTTGGGGTGCTGGGCGAGCTGCTCCGCGAGCTTCTTCTGTTCGGCCGCAATGCGATGCAACTCGCGGGCCAGCGGCTGGTCCTTGGCCTTGTTGTCGATCTCCCGGGCGAGCTGGTCGAGCCGGCTGCGGGCATCGTCGATGTTCTGGCGGGCGGCATCGAATTTCTTGTCGCGGAGATCGGGCTGATCGGAGGCGAG
Organism: Phycisphaerae bacterium; assembly: GCA_051955985.1. Classification (GTDB taxonomy): domain Bacteria; phylum Planctomycetota; class Phycisphaerae; order WQYP01; family WQYP01; genus DATKPA01. The sequence goes on from JBQCGD010000144.1 coordinate 17,427, forward strand.
CTGCCCGGCGGCGGTGTTTTCGTCGGCCTGCTTCATGGGCTCGTCGGCGATTTCCTTTGCGCGGCGGGCTGCGTCGGCCATGCTGGAATCATTCGTTTTTCCGGCGGCGTTCTGCAGGGCCTGGGCGGCGCGGGAAATCTCGTTCCGTGCATCGCCGGCCTGCTGCTTTTCCGGTTCGGTCAGCGGGCGGCCGCCGGCTGTTTTGCGGAGCGTGTCGAGCTTTTGTTTCGCATCATCAAGCTGGGAACCCGCCTGTTTGACCGCTTCGCCGAGCGTCCGGGCGGCCTGGGCATCCTGGCGGTCGGCGAGCGGCGCGACCTTTTGATCGATCTCAAGGACCTGTTTTGCGGAGATGCCGGTCTGCGGGGCCGGGTCGCGGTTGTCGGTGGCGCGGAGGAAATAAGTGATGCGTTTGATCTTGTCGGCGGCGGGTCCGGCGGAGACCAGGTCATGCAGGGATATCGCCCACTGGCCGTTGAAGGAGGTGGACTTCGGCGGCAGTGCGGGCAGGAGGAAGGAGACCGGCGCTTCCTCATCGGCCTGGGCGACGGCTTCGATCTTGGTGAGCTGGAAGTCATCGGCGGCGGCGAAGCGGACCTGCACGCGGTCGTCCGGGCGGATGCGAAGATTGCCTTCCGGCGCGGTGATGGTGATGGTCGGCGGGGCATCGAGGCGGGCGGTGATCGGGTGGGCGCGCGTGTCCTTGTTTTCGAGCTCGTGCTCGTTGACCAACTGAATTTTGTAATCGGTGGTTTTGCGAACGGTGAAACTGGTGGTGAATTTCGTGTTGGTTTTGTCGAGGGGCTGCAGGATGAACGCGCCGGGGTCGGGGGCGTTGTCGGTGATGACCATGCGGGCGATTTTGACGGGCTGCGTGGTGTCGATGGTGAGTTTCACCTGCGTGCCGACGAGGGCATCCACGGCGCCATCGCGGGAGGTCTCGGTGTGCGCTTCGCGGCCGGTGTACTTGGGATACGCGTAATCCACCTGGATGTTGCCGACGGCAGGGCGTGGATCGACGCTGACAGTGTAGGTTGGGGACTTTGCGCCCATCGATTCAATGCGGTAAGAGAATCCCTGCTGCACGTTGTCGAAAATTTTGCGGAAGGTGTGGAGATCGGTGCGCTCCATGTCGGTGGTGACGTCTTCGTTGGTGTTGCCCGCGGCGAAGCGCTGGGTGATCGAGGCGCTTTTGACCTCCTTGGTCGTGGAGAGGCCCGAATCGGTGGGAGTGACGGTGACGGTGATGGTGACCGAGTCGCCCTGGGCGACCGAGACGTTCCGCGGATCCACATCAAGCGTGGCCGTGACGAGGGGGGCGGCGGCCCGCCAGGGTTGAAAGAGGCGCTCCAGGCCGAGCGTGAGCGTGGGCATCATCACGACGAGGAGGATGAACCAGATCAGCAGGAGGGGAATGGCGGCGAGGAACCAGCGGAAGACGCGGCTTCCGGAGACGACGGCGTTGGGATCGACGGCTTCGGCGTGATGCTCGGCCTGGCGGACGAGGGCGGCGATGAGTTCGGGAGAGCCGCGGAAACGGGGATCTTCTTCCTGCGAGAGCTCGAGCGCGGAGGAGATGCGTTCATCGGTATCGGGGATGGCGATATCGACCATGCGGGCGGCGGCGGAGAGGTCGGTGCGGCGAAAGGCCGGGCGGAAGAGGAGCACGGCACCGATGAAGAGCGTGGCCCAGGCGGCGGCCGCAAGCGCGAAGGCGAGCGGGAGCGCCGGTTCACGGATGCCGCCGAGGAGGAGGGTGACCAGGAGCCAGGCGGCGAGGACGAGGGCCATGAGCTTGAAGAGGGCGAGGAGAATCGCCAGGAGGCGGGCGCGGCCGGCGACCATCTGGAGGGGTTCCTCGAGGCGGCGCGGGATCGGCGGCGGTGCCGGGACATCGCGTGCAGCGGGAGGCGGGCTGGGCTCGTCAAGCAGCGTCATAAATCCTTCTCGAACCACCTTTATTCTATCAGGACGCCGGCCGAAGGTTGCCTGATTTGGCAGAATCGGGGTCGCACACGGCAGTGTTTGCCCCTGAACAATGACGTTACACGAGGCCGGCGCGTTTGCGGATAGCCCATTCAATCGTGAGCAGGAGGGCGAAGAGGCCGAGAAAGCTCCAGTGGGCGAACCGAGTGCCGCGCGCGTCCGGGGCAGTGAAGAAGCCGATCTGCTCCGGCACTTCCTCGGTGCGTTCGATGGCGTGGAGATGGCTGGCGAGGATGTCGGCATAGTTGGCGTCGAGCGAAAAACCGTTGCCGGCCTGGGCGACGCGGGCGAGGAGGCCGGGGTCGGTGTTCATGTTGCGCTGTTCGAGGTCGAGGCTGGGGAGGATTCGGATCTGGAGTGTTTTTTGCGAGGCGGAGGGGTCGTTGTTGAGGAGCCGTTCCACCTCGGGGCCCTGCAGGGAGATTTCGACATCTCCCGGTGAAAGGCCGCCGAGCGTGGCGCGGTAATAGCCGGGGGCATCGGGGGATTCGACGAAGTGGGCGTCGATGGCGGTATCGCCGTTGCCGCCGGTGGGCACGGCGTGGGCGTAGAAGGAGAGTCCCGTGTAGGGGGTGAGGTCTTCCCGGAGCACGCGGGCGGTAATGACAACGGGCTGGCCCTGCTGGTAGGTCGGCTGGCTGGAACCGAAGCGGACAAACTTGCCGCCGGCGGGGAGGTCGGAGGCGACGGCCCAGCGCAGCACCTGACCCCAGAAGCGGTCGTGCGCGTTGGTGCCGTAGACCTGGCGAAGCCTCCAGGATTGATCCGACGCGAGGTACATGGAACGGCCGAGGCCCACCTGCATTGTGGAGAGCAGCGCCCGGTTGCGGATGTTCGCGGTGCTGGGCGTTCCGCCGGTCACGCTGCCGGGAAGTTCGCTGAGCGACCAGATGACCGAGGCGGAGGGTTTTGCCTGCGTGAAGGGCGAGTGCCAGTACCAGATGGGGATGTCGGACCAGAGGTCGGCGTTGGTGTCGGCGGTGAGGCCGAGCTGTCCGAGCACGGAGGCGTTTCCTTCCGGCGCGAGCGCCGGGCGGAAGCCGGTGCGCATGTGACGGGCGATGGCATCCTCGCTCCACTGCGGGTTCATGGTGACGGGAAGGAGATCCGCCAGCGGCGTGTTGGCGAATTCGCCCGGCATGTGGTGATGGCCGGCGATGGAAATCAGCGTGCTTCCCTTGTCGCGCACGGCGGCGGCGATGAACTGCTGCGCCTCGTTGGGCAGGGTGTCGGGGCCGACGTCGCCGAGGATGATCAGGTCAAAGGCCTGCCATTCTTCGCGGGTTTGCGGGAGGATTTGCGCCTCGACGCGCGGATTCTGCGGCGACGCCTTCACCGGCTGGCCGATGCCGATGCGATCGATCTGGCCGGGCGAGAGCAGCACCGTCTGGGTGTGGAGCCGCTGGTCGCGCGAGAGCTGCGCGGCGAGGTAGCGGAATTCCCAGCGCGGGACATCATCGATCAGAAGGGCGTAGAGCTTGTCCTTTTTGACGGCGACGCGAAAGGTGGCGTGGTTGTTCTGCGTGTTCACTTCGCCGGGCATTTCGGCGACATCGACGGTGTACTCCGTAGCACGCTCGTCGGGCGGCGGCGTGTCGGTGAATTCGACGCGTTCCGTCTGCTGGTTGCGGGTGACCCGCACCGCCTGCGTGTCGACGACGAATCCGCCGCGCTTGAGTTCGAGGTGCGCGGTCTGGCCGGCCAGGCCGTCGAGCCGGAGGATCGCGGCGGCGTGGAGCGCGTCGCCCTTGAAGATCCAATCGGGCGCGTCGACCTGTTCGACCGCGGCATCGGGCGAGACTTCGTGGGAGCCGACGAGCAGCCCGTACACGCGTGCCCCGCGCGAGGCGAGCAGGCGGGCGGTTTCCGTCGGATCGCCGCCGGCGTTGTGGCGGCCGTCGGAGATGACCAGCACCGCCGCGGGCTGGCCGGGGGCGATCTGCTCGGAAATCGCCTGCAGGCCGCTGACGAGATTCGTCGAGTGGGTATTCGCGCCGCCGGTGAGCGCCGCGTGGAGCGAATCGGGGAACGTGGCCGGGTCGATGGTCGCCGTCGTCTGCGCGGAATCGGCGAAGGTGGCGATGCGGACGCGGTATCTGGCGATCAGGTCGGCAACGGAACTTTCGGCGTCCGGCCGCTTCTGCTTGTTGGTGATGAACGCCTGGGCAAGATCGGCCCGGGACATGCCGGAAAGACGCTCGGTGGCGGTGGCGACGCTGGCATCCGATGCGTGGTCCCGCGCGAAGGCGGCGTCGGTGGCGGCGGAGAGGCTCGAAAGATCGTTCGCCACGTGGGCGAGGTTCCCCTGGATGGTCCCCCAATCGACGGCGGCGTCGGCATCGTGAAGGGTCGCGGCGGACTTCACGCCCGAAGCGCCGTTGTTGATGTAGGAAATCAGAATGTCGAGCGTGTTCAGCGGCGTCTTGGCTGCGGGGGTGGCGCCGCTGGGATCGGCGGCGAGCTGTTGGCGCACCTTGGCGATCGACTTGGCCCACTCCGTAAGGCGGGCGGCGAGTTCGGACACCCGGGAGCGTTCCTGCTCGCGGTTGAGCGGCGCACCGATTTGCGCGCTCGAGGGCCGGAGCGTGTTGAATTCCGCGGCTGCAGCAAGAAAGTTGGCGAGCACCACATCCGGTTTTGCGGGCCGCGCGTTCTCAGGGATGTAGCCGAGCGCCTCCGCCCACCGCACGCGTTCGGCGGGGCTTGCCTGCGGATCGGTGGAGCGCATCGATGGACTTTGATCCACCAGCAGCCAGAGTTCGCCGTTGGATGTGCGGCTGTGCATCCACTTCAGCGTGGGCTGCAGGAACAGCGCCAGCAGCAGGAGCAGCAGTGCCGTGCGGATTCCTGTGAGCCACCGGACGGCATTCTCCGACGCGAGCTGCCGCTGCGCCAGGTACAGGTAGACGATCGCAGCGCCGGACAAAATGAACAGCGGCAGCACGAACCAGAACGAAGGGTGGGGGGTCAGATCGATTCCCGCGAGGATGTGGCTCATCGCCCACCTCCGGCCGCGGAGGTGGTAACGAGGCCGGCGGTTTCGGGATCGACGCTGGTCTGCCGCTTCATCAGCCGCCACGTGGTGAAGGTTTCGGCAAGCAGCAGGAGCAGGACGAGGGTGGCGAGGAGCCACCAGAGTTCCGCACCGCCCACCTGCGCGTGGAGCGCCGTGGGGAGGGTCGTCATGTTGAGGTGATCGCGCAGGTACTTGCTGTTCTTGAGCCATTCGATGTCGGCGGGGGAGAGGGTCGCGGGGTCGAGCTCCTCCTTGCCGAGGTTCACGGTGTAAAAAATCGCAGGAACGGCAGGTCCGCTGGAGGCGAGGCGAAGTTCATAAAGCCCCGGGGCGAAGGTGTCCTTGTAGTTGATGAAGTACTGATCGCCGCGCAGTTCGACGTTTGCCGTGTGGGCGGCGCCGTTCGGGGTAATGATGGTCGCGGACTGCAGGGGCGCCGGGAAAGACGTGCCTGCGGCGTTCCAGACCAGCGGCTGGCCGGCGGCGAGATCATGATTCTGCGACTTCGCCTGGCTGGCGGCGAGATGGAAAAGCGTTTCATTCACCAGCGGCGTGAAGTTCGGGACCAGCGCGAAGTTGTTCCAGCTCGAGGCCAGATCCGATGCCGGCGTCGTCCAGGTGATCACGCGCCCGCCGGCGCCGCCGACGGCCAGGTCTGTCATCAGCGGATCGCCCGATGTGGTCGCCAGCACCGTGTGCATCTCCGGCTTCACGGAAAGCGGCCACCAGGAGAAGAGCGCCGTCCCGGCAAACGCGTTGCGTTGGGCCGCGGTGATCTGCGCCAGCGCGGGGTGCTCCGGATCTTTGATGTCGATGCCCATGGACCGTTCCGCCCTGACGGGCGGTTTCGCCGAGGCGGGGAAAATGGCGCTCTTGCCGAGGATGTTGTTGAGAAACGAGTCGTGGGTGCGCGGACCGAGGATGATCCAGAGCCCTCGCCCGCTCTGCACATAACTCGACAACCGCCCGACGGTCGCCGCGGGCAGGCTTGCCACATCGTCCAGAATCACGATCGGGTACTCGTCCAGGCGCGCCCGGTCGATGTCGGCGACGCTGATCACCTTCGGCACCACCAGCGTTGTCGGATCAACGCTTGCATCAACAGGCTGCATGGCGAACCGAAGGCACGCGGCATCCCGCTCGGCCCGCTCCTGCGAGAGTTCGCCGTCGACGAGCAGCACGGGGAGTTGCGGCGAGACGTTGACCGCCGTGGTCGCGGCATTGTCCGCCTCAAGGCCGTCGACGACATCCGCCCGGATGCGCACCCAGTGCGAGCCGGACGCGGGAAAATATTCATCGAATGTCATCGTATTGGAGTGCCCGGGCGCCAGGCTCGGCAACTGGCGGTTCGCGACAGTCTGGCCGTCGATGATGAGTTGCACCGGGATATTGGAAAGCGTCGTGGTGCCGCTGTTGACGATCGTGGCCGTCACTTGCGCGGGGCGGTGAACGCCGAGGAATGCGGGCTGGATCGTCAAGCTGCTCACGGAGACGTTGGGCATGGAGGGCGGCGTCTCAACGGGAAGCGCGTAGACGGGAATGCCTCCCGCGCCGGTGCCGCTGGCGTCGCGCGTGCCTGCAAGCGCCGGCCCCCAGACGGCGTCGCTGCCGATGCCCCAGTTGCTGCGCTGTTCGTCGGAGACCACCAGCACCAACTTGCGCAGGTTCCGTCCGCGGTTGATGACTTCCGTCGCCGCCTCGATCGCCTGCGGAATGTTGGCGTCGGTGATTCCCGGTTTGAGCGCGTGAAGCTGCTGCAGGATGGAGCCCCACTCCCCGCGCGGAGCGCCATCGGCCGACTTGCTGGATGCGTCCATCGGCGTCGGCAGGGGCGTGATCGTCCGCGGCGAGTGCTCGGCCAGCACGATGCTCATCGTGGCGGACGACGGCAGCATTGCCGAGAGTTTCTCCGCCACCTGAACGCCTTCATCGAAGAGCGTCCCGCTCCCCCCCGCATCCGCACTGCCGCGCCGCCCCATGGAAAAAGAATGATCAATGACCACCGCCACATCCATCGGCGTCGAGGAAACGAACGTGTTGCCGCGAATCATCGGCCGTGCCAGCGCGAACGCCAGAAACACGAGGATCGCCATGCGAATCAGCATCAGCACCCAGTTGTCGATGCTTCGCCGCCGCCGGGCCTTAAGGGGCGTTTCGAGAAGGAACTGCATCGCTCCCCACGCGATCGGCTCCGATTTCTGCTTGCGCAGCATGTGGATCACCAGCGGAATCACCGCCAGCAGACTGCCCAAGAGAATGGAGCCCATCAGGAACATGCGGATGCGCCCTTACCTGCTGCCCATGCGCTGCGCGAGGTAGGTCGACAATGCCTTCTCCACGGTTTCGTTGGTTTTGAAAAGGGAATGGCTGATGCGCATTCCGTTGCACCCCTCGCGGATCGCCTTGAGGTGCCGCGCCACGTTCTCGAGGTAATTCGCCCGCACCGTCACCGGGTCGAGCTTCAGCTTCTGTGCCATGGCTTCGAGGTTTTCGAACAGGCTGAACTTGCGGAAAGGAAATGTGAGCTCGTCGTCCGCCATGATCTGCATCACCAGCACCTCGTGCCGCTTGTGGCGCAGGTGGTGGAACGCTTTCATCAGGTCGTCCGTTTTGTCGAAGAGGTCGGAAATCAGGATGACCATCTGCCGGTGGTCCAGCCGCTCGGCAATGTCGTGGAGAATCGCGCTGATGGGCACTTCGTTGCCGGAGGCGCCGGGTGCGATGGCGTCGAGCGTCCGGGCGATCGTGAACAGGTGCGGCGAGGCCGACCGCCCGGGGATAAAGTCGCGCACCTTCTCGTCGAAAGTCACCAGGCCCACCGAATCCTGCTGATGCAGGATCAGATACGCCAGGCACACGGCGACGAACTGCGCATACCGGAACTTCGACATGCGGTCATACGCCCCCTGGTAGCGCATCGACCCGGATGCATCCACTACCAGGTGCGCCTTCAGGTTCGTCGTGACTTCATACTGCTTGATGTAATAGCGGTCCGCCTTGGCAAAGACGCGCCAGTCGATGCGCTTGATGTCATCGCCGGGGACATATTGCCGGTGTTGTGCGAAATCGAGGGCAAACCCGATGTGCGGCGATCGGTGCATCCCCTGCACGTAACCATCCATCACCTGCTTCGCCACGAGTTCGAGATGCGAAATCGCCGACAGGGCACGCGGATCGAGAAGGTCCGCGCCGGGCAGCGCGGTCGCGTGGGGTGGAGTTGCTTTGACGCTGGTAGTCATTTCGAAAAGCCGCTCGAAGGAATCAGGCTTTCGTTCTTGGAATTTCGGCAAGCAGCCGGTCGATGATCTTGTCGGAGTTCATTCCCGCCGCCTCCGCGCTGAAGGTCGGCAGAAGCCGGTGGCGGAGGATCGGGTGCGCCATTGCCGCGATGTCTTCGGTCGTGACATGCACGCGCCCGTTGAGAATCGCCCGCGCCTTGCCTGCCAAAATCATATAGATGCTCGCCCGCGGCCCGGCGCCCCACTGGACCAGCTCGTTGATGAACCCCGGCACCCCCGGCTCGCCCGGCCGCGTCGCCCGCACCAGGTCCCGCGCATAGGCAAACACGTGGTCCGCCACGGGCACGCGCCGCACGATGTCCTGCAGCTTCATGATCGACGCCGCATCCAGCAGCCGCCGCATCTCCGCGCGATAGTGGGCCGTCGCCTGCTTCATGATGCGAGTTTCTTCGTCCGGCGACGGATACCGCACCACCGTCATGAACATGAACCGATCGAGTTGCGCCTCCGGCAGCGGGTAGGTCCCTTCCTGCTCAATCGGGTTCTGCGTGGCGAGCACGAAAAACGGCTCCGGCAGCTCGTACGTGTTCTCCCCCGCCGTCACCCGGTGCTCCTGCATGGCCTCAAGCAGCGCCGCCTGTGTCTTCGGCGGCGTGCGGTTGATTTCGTCCGCCAGCAGCATGTTCGTGAAAATCGGCCCCTTGACGTATCTGAACGCACGTTTGCCCGTCGTTCGGTCTTCTTCGAGCACATCCGTCCCCGTGATGTCGCTCGGCATCAGGTCCGGCGTGAACTGCACCCGCTTGAACTGCAGGTTCAGCACCTCCGAAATTGTCTTCACCAGCAGCGTCTTGGCGAGCCCCGGCACCCCCACCAGCAGGATGTGCCCCTGGCAGAACATCGCCGTGAGCACCTGCTCGATCACCTCATGCTGCCCGACGATCACCTTCGCGAGCTGTTCGGACATCAGGCGATAGGCCTTGTTGAGCTGCTCCACCGCGTGCAGATCGCCACCGGCCGCCGGGGAAGGCGGCGCGGGCGGAGCGGGAGGGGCAGCGCGTCCGCCGGCACTGTTGACCACCGGTGGAACATGGACCGCCCCTGACGTTGGCGGTGGGGGGGGCGGCGCGGGCTTCCCGACCGGTTCCCCCGCAAGCGGAATGGTGCCGTCTGACTCTGTCATGCGCGGTAAAGCTCCTCTGTGCAAACGGTTCGGTCCAATCGTAGCCGATGCCTCCCCCAGGGGCCACAGCGACATAGACGCTTCACGCCCGCACAACTTTCAACGGGTTAAAGATGGGCGGTTGTCTTGAACGCAATGGCGGCTCCATCTAAACTACTTGGCTTCGGCTTTCCGACCCTCTCCCTTCCCCTTTGGAGTGCGCTATGCGGCTGTCCGACATCCTCAAACTGCAGCACATCAAGGTGCCGCTGCAGGCCAAGAATAAACGCGAGGCCATCACGGAACTTGTCCAGGTCCTCGCCGACGCCAAGGAGGTCAAGGACTCCCAGGTGCTGCTCAACAGCGTCCTCGAACGTGAAGCCACCCGCACCACCGGCATCGGCAACGGGCTGGCCATCCCCCACGGCAAGTGCGCCGGCGTCGACCACCTCGTCGTTGCCATCGGCAAGCCGGAAGCCCCCATCGATTTCGAATCCATCGACGGCCGCCCGGTCAACCTCATCGTCCTGCTCGCTTCCCCGCCCGACCAGACCGGTCCGCATATCCAGGCGCTCGCACGCATCAGCCGCTTGATGAATGTCGATACGTTCCGCCAGGCGATGCGCGCCGCCACCACGCCGCAGCAGATTTATGACGCCGTCGTCAAACAGGAAAACGAAATGGGCGTCGCATAACCACACAACACCCTTTGCCGGCGGGTCTCTCGCCGCGTGTCGTCACATGCCGGGTCAACCCACCCGCATCCGCGTCGCATCACCAAAGTGACTCATGAGTGATCTTTCCGAAAGCCGTTCGACCGAGACAACCCCTCAGCCCTCTTCGCGAACGCGCCTCGCCGACATCCTCTCCCAGGACGTCACCCCGCAGGTCGACGCTGCCGCCAAGCAAATGATCGCCGGCGGCGACGCCCTCCTGGTGAAGAACGCCCGCAACTCCGTCCACGGCTTCGTCCTCGACCAGGACCACTACGACACCCGCCTCGAGTGGACCAACACCGAGTTCAACGCCATCTGCTCCTGCGAAACCCGCGCCGCCGGGTTTGTCTGCCCGCACATCTGGGCCACCGTCCTTCTTGCGGAACGCTCCGGCGCCTTCCGCTCCCTCGAAGAAGCCCACTCGCATCCCCTCTTCAACCGCGGCGGCGATGCCCCGGAAGCGCCCAACGGCGCCGGTGGACGCCGTTCCGCCAACGCCTGGCCCGCCCGCCCCGGCTGGAAAATCCACCTCGCCTCCATCGCCCAGGCCTCCGCACAGCGCGCCGCCCAGGCCCCCAACTCCGCTCCCGGCCTCCCGCGCCAGGTCCTCTATGTCGTCGATTCCACTGAAACCAAATCCGCCGGCGGCAACGCCGTCATCGTCGAGCTCCAATCCCGCACCCAGAAAAAATCGCGCTTCCGCTCCGCCGGCGGCTGGACCAAGGGCGCCCCTTTCCGCCTCGATCCCGAAGAAATCGACTCCTTCACCGACGCCGCAGACCGCGACATCCTTTCCCGTGTCGCCGGCGCCCGCGCCCAGGAATCTCCCCTCAACGACATGACCGCCGGCCTCGCAGCCGGTGGCGGGGGCATAAAGTTCTGCTCCCTCCGCGGCACCGTCGGCATCGACCTCCTCCGCCGCATGTGCGAGACTGGCCGCTGCCGCCTCCGCATCCCCGTCACCACCCTCGACGCCCCCGAAACACTCCAGCTCTCCTGGGACGACGGCCCTCCCTACGAATTCCTCGTGCGCATCGCCCCCCACGACGACGGCAAACATTACACCCTCACCGGCCATCTCCGCCGTGACGGAAAAACCTTCCCCGTCGCCGCCGCACACCTCCTCGCCGAACCCGCCCTCGGCCAGCCCGGTCTCCTCTTCATCGAAAACAAGGTCGCGCGCATCGAACTCTCCGGCGGCATCCAATGGATGGAACTCTTCGCCGCCCGCGGACCTCTCCATGTCCCCAAAAACGACGCCACCGAATTCCTCCGCCAGGTCGCCGCACTTCCCACGATCCCGCGCTTCGACCTCCCCGAAGAACTCCAGTTTGAACAGGTCGCCGGCGAGCCCCGCCCGCGCCTCGTCCTCAAAAAGCCCTCCCGCGCCGCCTTCAATGCCAAAGTCGATGAACGCATCGTCGGCACCGTCCTCTTCGATTACGACTCCGGTCCCGTCGAGGCCCTCGCCACCAACGCCGGCACCTACGACCCCTCCATTCGCAAAATGGTCCTCCGCGACAAAGCCGCCGAAGCCCGCGCGCTCGCCGTCCTCAAATCCGTCGGCTTCCGCAAGCTCCCCGACCCCGACACCGGCGAACTCCACCACGAACTCCCCCCGCGACTCCTCCCCTCCGTCGTCCCCACCCTCATCCGTGAAGGCTGGATCGTCGAGGCCGAAGGCAAACTCTACCGCGCCGCCACCGACTTCCGCGTCTCCGTCGCCTCCGGCATCGACTGGTTCGACCTCTCCGGCTCCGTCCAGTTCGGCGACCAGGTCGTCCCTCTCCCGCGCCTCCTCACCGCCGCACGCAAAGGCGAACACCTCATCAAACTCGCCGACGGCACCTTCGGCGTCCTCCCCGAAGAATGGCTGCAAAAATACGGCATTATCGTCCAGTCCGGCACCGCCACCAAAGATGAAAACGGCAACGAGGCCATCCGCTTCTCCCGCGCCCAGGCCGGCATGCTCGATGTCCTCCTCGAATCCCAGCCCCACGCCTCCGTCGACGCCACCTTCCAGAACCTCCGCAACCAGCTCCGCGAATTCGGCGGCATCACCGCAAAAGAGCCGCCCCCCGGCTTCGTCGGACAGCTCCGCCCCTACCAGCAGGAAGGGCTCGGCTGGTTCGAATTCCTCCGCACCTTCTCCTTCGGCGGCTGCCTCGCCGACGATATGGGCCTCGGCAAAACCATCCAGGTCCTCGCCCTCCTCGAATCCCGCCGCCAGAACAAAAACGGCGAAAGCGCCGCCACCGTAAACGGCAACGGCAAAAACGGTCACGCCCAAACAAACGAGGAAGCGAACGGCACCCCCGCCCAAGAATCGAAAATCGAAAATCGAAATTCGAAAATGCCCTCCCTCGTGGTGGCCCCGCGCTCCCTCGTGTTTAACTGGCGCGAAGAAGCCGCCAAATTCGCCCCCCAGCTCAAAATCCTCGACCACACTGGCCCCTCCCGCCAACGCACCACCGACAAATTCGCCGACGTCGACGTCATCCTCACCACCTACGGCACCCTCCGCTCCGACATCGTCTTCCTCAAAGACTACAAGTTCGACTACGCCATCCTCGACGAAGCGCAAGCCATCAAAAACGCCCAGACCGAATCCGCCAAAGCCGTCCGACTCCTCCAGGCCAACTATCGCCTCGCCCTCTCCGGCACCCCCGTCCAGAACCACCTCGGCGAACTCTGGTCCCTCTTCGAATACCTCAACCCCGGCATGCTCGGCGCCTCCGCCGTCTTCGACGCCCGCTTCCAGCCCAACAAACCCAAACCCGAAGCCGAAGCCAAATCCGAAAAAACCGTCGAAGAAGCCGCCACCGCAGAACCCGAAACCGCCGAGGCGCAAACACAAGACGCCGCACTCAGCACCCAGGACGCCATCGAGGAAGACGCCGAAGAAACCCCGCGCGCCCTCCTCTCCCGCGCCCTACGCCCCTTCATCCTCCGCCGCACGAAAGAACAGGTCGCCCAGGACCTCCCGCCCTGCACGGAGCAAACCATCTACTGCGAACTCGACGAATCCCAGCGCGCGATCTACGACGAGCTCCGCGACCACTATCGCCAATCCCTCCTCGGCGCCAACGGCAAATCCGCCCCGGGCGCCGCCCCCAACCGCATGCAGGTCCTCGAAGCATTGCTCCGCCTCCGCCAGGCCGCCTGCCACCCCGGCCTCATCGACAAAACCCGCATCGCCGAGCCCTCCGCCAAACTCGACATGCTCTTCACCCAACTCGATGAAATCCTCGAAGAAGGCCACAAGGCCCTCGTCTTCTCCCAGTTCACCAGCCTCCTCTCCATCGTCCGCAAACGCCTCGACGAGAGACCCGGCGGCCCCGCCCGTTATGCGTACTTGGACGGCAAAACCCGCGACCGCAAATCCCCCGTCGAACAATTCCAGAACGACCCCGACACCAAGCTCTTCCTCATCTCCCTCAAGGCCGGCGGCCTCGGCCTCAACCTCACCGGCGCCGACTACGTCTTCCTCCTCGACCCCTGGTGGAACCCCGCCGTCGAAGCCCAGGCCATCGACCGCGCCCACCGCATCGGCCAAGTCCGCCACGTCTTCGCCTACCGCCTCATCGCCAAAGCCACCGTCGAAGAAAAAGTCCTCCAACTCCAGCAGACAAAGCGCGACCTCGCCGACGCCATCATCTCCGAAGACAACGCCCTCCTCTCCAACCTCACCAGCGATGACCTCCAAATCCTCCTCTCGTAACCTCCATCATCGGGCACGAACACCCGCCGACGCCCGCCGCCTCGGGCGGCGCGGGGCAATGTGCATTCACCGCGCAAAAAAGCCGCCACAAAATAAAAAAAAACGCCCCGCGCGAATCCCTTTAACCCTTTAACTTTTCAACCTTTAACTTCCCGCCAATACCTCCCCTCAAACCACAAATGAAACTTTTCTCTTGATATATTCCGTCATGGGAATATACTTCCCCCATATGCCACCGCTCCCCACATCCTCCGACCCCTTCACCGCTCTCGCCGAGCCCCGCCGCCGCGAAATCGTCGAACTCCTCGCCAAATCCGACCACCGCACCGTCAACGACCTCGTCGATCTCCTCGGCATCCCCCAACCCTCCGTCTCCAAGCACCTCGGCGTCCTCCGAAAGGTAGGTCTCGTCACCGTGCAAAAAAACGGACAGCAACGCTTCTACGCCCTCAACCCCCTCCAACTCAAACCCGTCCACGACTGGATCGCCATGTTCGAACACTTCTGGACCGACCACCTCGACGCCATCAAAAAAGCCGCCGAGAAAAAAGCCCGCGAACGCAATCAACCGCCACCCGGTTCGAACTGACCAACCCGTTTAGCCGTCGATCAAAGATCGACGTTTAGCCCCGGCCTTTGGGCCGGGCAGTACGCCCACGCATCCGCATCACTCTTCTTCCAAAGGAGCCGCCCATGTCTATTTCCCAAGCGCTTCTCGCCGAGTTCGAGCACGAAGCCGCCATCACCAAAAAATTCCTCGAACGCATCCCCGCCGACAAACTCACCTGGAAAGCCCACCCCAAATCCCACACCATCGGCGCCCTCGGCAACCACATCGCCGTCGTCCCCGGCGGCGTCATCCAGGGCGCCCAGCACGACGAAGTCCCACTCCCGGATTTCGAAACCCTCTTCAGACAACCCACGAGCGTCGACGAAATCCTCGCCAACTTCAGCAACAGCGTCGAAACTGTCCGCCAACTTCTCCCTACCTTCACCGATGCCAAACTCGCCACCGCCTGGACTGGCACCCGCGACGGCAAACCCCAGATCTCCATGCCCAAAGGCAGCTTCCTCCGCTTCGTTATGCTCAACCACTGGATCCAGCACCGCGGCCAACTCGGCGTCTACCTCCGCCTCACCGGCGCAAAAGTCCCCAGCAGCTACGGCCCCAGCGGCGACGAAGGCTAAACCAATCTTCAAACCTCGAACAAACCGTGCACACCGTACTTAACCACTTAACCATTTAACCACTTAACCAGGAGCCCAATCATGACCACCCTTGCCTCCCCCGAAACCCGCGAAATCCAATCCCTCAACATCCGCAAAGAATCCCTCATCGCCGCCCCCGCCGACATCGTCTTCGAAACCCTCCTCACTCCCCCCGGCAAAATGCAGGAAATGAACCTCAAGATCGAACCCTTCCCCGGCGGCCGCTGGTTCCGCGACCTCGGCAACAACACCGGCCACCTCTGGGGCCACGTCCAGGTTATCAAACCCCCACAACTCCTCGAACTCGTCGGCCCCATGTTCATGTCCTACGCCGCTGCCTCCCACATTCAGTACCGCCTCACCCCCGAAGGCAACTCCACGCGCCTGGTCCTCACCCACACCGCCATCGGCCTCATCCCCGAAGAACACCTCAAAAACGTCCAGAAAGGCTGGGGCGAAATGCTCGAAACCATCCGCACAGGCGCCGAAGCCAAAGCCAAAAAATAACCCCCGCGCGGTGCGCGATGTCTTTACGAGCAGGCACGCGCACCCGCCAACTCGTATTGCCAAAAAAATCTGTGAAAATCTGTGAACCTTAATACTCCGTTCGCACCCCATGCTCTACACTCAATCCCCATCCCAACCCCACGTTGACCCCGAACTCTGGTTCCTCCACCTACCCCCGAAAGGAGCACTCATGACCACCGCCGAAGTCGCCCAGAAGCTCACCTCCCTCTGCCAGGCCGGCAAATTCGACGAAGCCATGGAAACCACCTACGCCAACAACATCGTCTCCCTCGAGGCCTTCGACATGCCCGCCAAAGACGGCCGCCCCGCCATGCCCCGCGAAACCCGCGGCCTCGACAACGTCCGCAGGAAAGCCCAGTGGTGGAACGAAAACCACACCATCCACTCCTGCAAGGTCGCCGGCCCCTATGTCGCCGCCGACAAATTCGCCGTCACCTTCGACCTCGACGTCACTTTCAAACCCGCCAACAAACGCATCCAGATGTCCGAAGTCGCCCTCTACACCGTCGAAAACGGCAAAATCATCCACGAAGAATTCCTCTATCGTCAGTAATTCTCCTATCGCACCCGGATACCAGGGTGCGTTAATATCTACAAACATCAATTAAACTGTAATCCTCCAACCGGCCCCGCGCCGCTTGGAGGATTTTTCACGTACCGCCGTCGTCACTCTCTACGGAGGTCCTTATGAGTAGCCGCAAGCTGTTCACCACCGCCGTACTCGTTGCCGGTCTCGCCGCCATCGTCGTCCCTCTCACCACCGCCGAGGAAACCAAAATCACGCCCGCCAATCCCCCGATGCAACTTCCGCCCGGCTGGTCCCAGGCCGACATGGATGCCACCATCGCCGCCGCCATGCCTGGCAAAATGCACGAATTCCTCATGAAGGACGCCGGCACCTGGAAAGTCAAAAACGTCATGTGGATGGCACCCGACACCCCACCCATCTCCTGCGACTCCATCAACACCTTCACCCCCCTCATGAACGGCCGCTTCCTCAAGTGCGAAACCACCGGCGAAATGCCCGGCATGGGCCCCTTCTCCGGCCTTGGCTTCTACGGCTTCGACAACGTCTCCCAGAAATTCGTCCTCGCCTGGATCGATAGCACCGGCACCGGCATCATCAACGGCACCGGCGAACTCTCCCCCGACTCCAAAACCCTCACCTGGACCATCACCGCCAACAACCCCCTTACCAAAAAACCGATGACCATCCGCCAGGTCGATACCTACACCAGCCCCAACACCAAATCCATCGAAATGTTCGGCGCCGACCTCAAATCCGGCAAAGAATTCAAAATGATGGCCGCCGAACTCACCCGCCAATGACCAGCCCCCAGGGTGCTTTGCTTCTGGCCACAATTCGGAGTGGCCAGAAGCATGCCCCATGTGCCCTCGCAAAACACATTGCAACCCCTTCGTGTCTTCGTGCTCTTCGTGTTTACGTCGTCGGGCGAACTGGCTTCACCGCCATCGTCGCATTAAACGTCCGCCCCTCCGCAATATACTTCCTCTCAAAATTCGTCCCCACAATGAGGGGGGGGCGACCCTCCGGCGCATCCTCCTTCAACGCCACCGGCGCCTCAAACGGCACCTCCACCAAATCCGTCTGCCCCTTCAACACCTCCTTCATGTGCGCAAAATAATCCGCATGGTCCGTCACCAGCCGCAGCTTCCCCCCGGGAGTGAGCATCCGATGCACCTCCTTCAAAAACCCCAACTGGACCAGCCGCCGCTTGTGATGGCGCGCCTTCGGCCACGGATCCGGAAAATACACATGCACCGCCACCAAACTCTCATCCGGCACGTGACACCGAATCCACCAGCTCGCCTCCGCATGCACCATCCGCGCGTTCACCGTGTTGTGCCGCCGCAACCGATCCCCCGCAAACTCCGCATACGCCTTCGCATACTCAATTCCCACATAATTATGTTCCGGCTTCGCCTCCGCAATCCCCAGCAAAAACGTCCCCTTCCCCGACCCGATCTCCAGCTCCACCGGATGCTCATTCCCAAACACCTCCGCCCACTTCAACTTCCCCACCTCGTCCGCCACGTTCAACATCATCGGTTCAGGATTCAAATTCGGCCGCAACGCCATCGCAATTTACCTCAAAGAAAAACCAGACCCACCACAATACCCCCTTTTCCCCCCGCCGCAACGCCGCACGACAAACGCTCCCCGTCCCAAGTCCCACGCCATCAAAATCGAGTCCAGATCACTGCTTGCCTCTTCGCGCTTGCTCTCCCCGGCGAAACCTCCTGCCCCGCGCTGCAATCCCCCACCCCCTTCCCGCGTTATCCGAACACCTCTTCCTCTCGTCACTTCTCTGGGAGCATCTTGGATGAAACCACATCTCGCCGCCGGCGTTCTCCTCGCCCTTTCCCTCGCCGCCTGCAATACCGCCACCAACCGGCCCACCGTCTCCAGCCTCCCCCTCGACCTTGACAGCCCCAACAACACCATCCACCTCCACCTCTACCAGCCAAACCCCCACTCCCAGCTCCTCTACAGCGTCACCCTCAATAACCACCCCGCCCTCGACGGCTCCCTCATCCTCCCCCGCATCGACGGCCACAACCTCGCCGCCGCCCCGCAACTCCTCTCCACCGAACCCTACGCCACCGACGACTCCTACCCCACCCGCGCCGTCCACAGCCGCGCCATCGACCGCTCCAACGGCCTCAAGCTTAACTTCCTCGACCCCGCTACCCACACCAAATGGACCCTCGACCTCCGCGCCTACGACTCCGGCATCGCCTTCCGCTCCATCATCCACGCCACCGGCCAGCACACCCCGGACGAAGACACCACCTTCACGTTTCCCGCACACGCCACCGCCTGGGTCCAATCCGTCCGCGGCCACTACGAAAACGTCCCCATGAAAACCCCCATCGACCACCTCAAATTCGGCACCTTCGCCGCCCCGCCCCTCACCGTCGAACTCCCCGACCACGCCGGCTACGCCTCCGTCACCGAAGCCGCCGTCTACCACTACCCCGGCGCCAGCCTCGAATCCGCCGGCGACCGCGCCTTCGCCATCCGCCTCGCCCCCCGCGTCCCCCCCTCCTACCCCTTCACGCTCCGTTACGGCGAAGAAGGTGCCAAACGCATCACCACCCCCGTCCCCATCGCAGGCGAAATCACCACCCCCTGGCGCGTCGTCCTCATCGGCAAAGATCTCAACACCCTCGTCAATTCCGACATCCTCACCTCCCTCAACCCGCCCCCCGATCCCACGCTCTTCCCCAAGGGCCAGCAAACCGACTGGATCGTCCCCGGCCGCGCCGTCTGGAACTACCTCGACGGCGGCCGCGACGCCTCCCCCGAAGGCGCCAAACAATTTGCCGACCTCGGCAGCAAGCTCGGCTTCAAACACAATGTCATCGAAGGCTACTGGAACCGCTGGACCGATGACGAACTCCGCGACGTCTGCGCGTACTCCAAAGCCCGCGGCGTCCACGTCTGGGTCTGGCTCACCAGCGACCCCGCCCGCACAATCCGCCGCCAACCGGCGCCGACCCCCTCGCCAGCCAATCGATCCAGCGCAACGCGTCCCACGCGCAATACCGTCCCTGAACCCGCCAACCCCGGCCTCGAACCCCTCCCCGCCGTTAAACCCACGACGCCTGCCGCCTCGGGCGGCGCGGGGCAGCCGCGCGAACGCAGCATGCCGCGCCTTGACCTCCGCAACCCCGACGCCCGCCGCAAACTCTTCTCCCACCTCCACGACCTCGGCGTCTCCGGCCTCAAAATCGACTTCATCGATACCGAAGCCCAGGAAGCCGAAGAGTTCTACGAAGGCTGCCTCAAGGATGCCGCCGAGTTCCACCTCATGGTCAACTTCCACGGCTCTTCCAAACCCACCGGCGAAGAACGCACCTTCCCCAACGAGCTTACCCGCGAAGCCATCTTCGGCCTCGAACACCGAGTCTATCCCGAAGGCACCTCCGCCGCTTCCGTCCACACCATCCTCCCCTTCGCTCGCTTCCTCGCGGGCTCCGGCGATTACACCCCCGTCATCTTCGGCCCGCGACGCTACAACACCACCTGGTCCCACCAACTCGCCACCGCCGTCGTCTTCACCTCCGCCCTGCAAACCTTCGCCGCCCACCCCGCCAACCTCCTCAAGCTCCCCGAGCCCGCCCAGGACATCATTCGCACCATGCCCGCCGTCTGGGACCAGACCATCGTTCTCCCAGGCTCTGAGATTGGCGAATGCGCCGCCTACGCTCGCCGTTCCGGCAACACCTGGTATCTCGGCGTCGTCAATGGTGAAACGCCGCACGATCTTCCCCTCGCCTTCTCCTTCCTCGCCAAAGGTTCCTACAAGGTCGACACTCTGAACGACACCCCCGACAACACTGCCGCCTTCCTCCCCAGTTCCCTTTCCGTCACACGCGACTCAACCTTCAAACTCCACCTCGAATCCGGCGGCGGATTCGTGGCCCGTTTCACAAGGCAGTGAGGCATACCCGTTGCGTAGAAACCCTGATGTGACTGGTGCTTGTAGTGCAGTTGAGCTGCCCTGCAAAAACAAAACCGGCCGGGGACTTTGTCGGGAGTTGCCTGCTCGAGGCAGCTTCCGGCAAATTCGACCGGCCGGGTGAAATGCGCCGCTGTTTCGGTGTTTACAGCGACTTACGATCCAGCTTTCGCAAGCAGCCGCTCCAACGCGACTTCCCGCGAGCAGTGCCAGTGCTTCTGGTACTGTTCAACCATGCGATCCGTGATCCAGTTACGGGCACGCATCGCTTCAAACTGTGCTTCGAGTTCGGCAGCCTTCCCCGTCGTCGTGGGAGCCGCCCAATGAATCCTCTGATCTGCAACAGTGGGTTTACTTTGGCTGGGGTCCTCGGCAATCTTTGTCGTCGTCTCGGTGGTGGTGCCCATTTGGGTTCCTTTAACAGACATATACATCGCCCTTCCATTAGCACTTTAGCGTCCGCGTCAGACCAAGTCCAACACCCCGCTACCGTGCATCATCGGCCGTCTAGACGCGAAAAATCGCAGGAAAACAGCCACCTCTCTTGTATACGGCCATTTCCGAGGTCTTCCTCGAATATTCGTGCAAATGGCCAATCGGATGGGGATTTCTTGCCCAGAATACGCAAAGGCGTAGCGGCTCAGCCGCATCCCCACAGCAGGCCACACGCCTGCTTTTCTTTTATCAGACCGCCCCCTCCTCACCCTATGAGATGCAACCCGCTTGCCCTTCGTCGCTGAAAAGTTTTGGAAGATTCTTGCAATTTCTGCCATCTTTCGTATCCTTGACCCACCTGACGTGCAAAAGTTGGCAGAATTAGCCCACAAATTCCCTGAAAGCGTCACCAACTCTTTCAAGGACGAACCCCCAGCCAACGGTATTTCTGCCCTCAGGTCCCGGGTCTGGTAACCCAGGTAACTTCAGAACCTCGGCGGAGTCTCGCATGATCGCTGGCGTTGAGCACCTCGACCGCTCCCAAATTGAAAAACTTGTCCGGCAAGCCCTTAAAACCCAGCTCGCCCCCCACACCGGCGGCGTCGGCGTCCCGGAACTTGTCAAACCCAAATCTTCCAATGCCGGGCCCAATCCCCTCCTCGTGAACGTCTCCGCCCGCCACATGCACGTCACCCAGGAAGATCTCGAAGTTCTCTTCGGCCCCGGCGCTAAACTCACCAAGCTCAAAGACTTGTATCAGGAAGGCGAGTTCGCCTCCGAACAGCTCGTCACCCTCGTCGGCCCCAAAAACCGCATGATCCCCGGCGTCCGCATCCTCGGCGGCATTCGGAAGTTCACCCAGATCGAACTCTCCTACACCGATGGCATTTTCCTCGGCATCGATCTCCCTCTCCGCATCTCCGGCGACATCAAAGGCAGCGCAGGTTGCGTGGTGGTCGGACCTTACGGTGCTTTGACCATGCGGGAAGGGGTCATTCGCGCGGCCCGCCACGTTCATATGAGCGAGGCGGACATGGCCCATTTCAAGGTGAAGGATGGGGATGCGATGAAGCTCAAAATTGATGGCCCCTGCGGCGTCACGTTCGACAATCTGAGGGTCCGTTACCACCCGAAAGTGAAATTGGAAGTGCACATCGACACGGATGAAGGCAACGCCTGCCACCTTCAAACGGCGACGCGTATGGAATTGATCAAATAAAACCCAATTCCGGCTGGAAAATCCCCATTTCGGACTGGCAATTCGTAAAGATTTCTAACTCTCCGAAGGAGAACTCATGGCAAATCAGGCACTCGGGATGATCGAGACCAAGGGTCTCGCGGCGCTCATTGAAGCCAGCGACGCGATGCTCAAGGCCGCCAGCGTGACGATGGTCGGCTGGGACAAGATCGGCTCCGGCATGGTCACCAGCTTCGTCGTCGGCGACGTCGGCGCGGTAAAGGCGGCGGTCGATGCGGCGGCGGATGCGGCCGGCAAGATCGGCGAAGTGCTCGCCGTCCACGTGATCGCTCGCCCGCACGATGACCTTTTCAACCTGCTCCCGAAGAAGAAGGATGCAGGCGCGGCGGCGGCGGCTCCGAAGAAGTAAGCCACTCCTCTGCGAGTGACTGACCCCCAGAACATTTACTCCGAAAGGATTTCACAATGGCCCAGGCCCTTGGAATCATCGAAACAAAAGGCGAAGTTCCCCTCATCGAAGCGACGGACGCCATGCTGAAGGCGGCGAACGTGCAGTTGATCAAGACGATCCAGATCGGCGGCGCATTCGTCACCGCGATCGTGCAGGGCGATGTCGGCTCCGTGAAAGCGGCCGTCGATGCCGGCGCCGCGGCGGCGCAGCGTTCGGGCGAACTGATCGCGGCGCACGTGATCGCCCGTCCGACCGAAGGGCTGATCAACAACTTCTGACGAGAAGCAAGCAGCAGGAATCAAGAAGCAAGAAGTTTGCTTCGAGAGTTCTTCTTGCTTCTTGCTCCTTGATTCCTGCTTCTATGGAAGACGCATGATCGTTCTCGTTTCCAACATCGGCACCACCTCCTTCAAGTTCAAGCTCTTCGACATGTCGAAGAACGAGCTTGTGCTGGCGGAAGGGGCTGCGGATCGCATCGGCCAGGGCAATTCCGCCTGGTCGCTCAAGATCCCGTCCAAGCCCGACCTCAAGGGAACGACCGATCTCGCGGATCATGCGGCGGCCATTGCCCTGCTCCTTGGCGAGTTGACCAAGGGGGGCGTGATTGCGTCGATTGACCAGGTGGAGGCGATCGGGTTCAAGGCGGTGCATGGCGGGCCGCTGTCGGTGGTGCAGGTGGATGAGCACGTGATCGACGTGATGCAGCAGTTTGCGGATGTCGCCCCGCTGCACAATCCGCCGTACATCGCGGCGATGAAGGCGTTCAAGTCGCAGTTGCCGCACGTTCCGCAGGTGGCGGCGTTCGAGACGAGCTTCCACCAGACGATTCCGCTCAAGCGGCAGGCCTATGCGGTTCCGCACGAATGGACCGAAAAACTCGGCATCCGCCGCTACGGCTTCCACGGCGCTTCGCACCGCTACATCGGCACGCGGATGAACGAAATCGCACCGAGCGTGCGGAAGATCGTCAACTGCCACCTCGGCGGGTCGTGCTCGATTTGTGCGATCGAGGATGGCAAGAGCGTGGCCAACAGCTTCGGCATGACCACCCAGACGGGCATCCCGCATGCCGCCCGCGTGGGCGATTTCGACGCCTTCGCCATGATGAAGCTGCTGAAGCAGGGCCTCGATCTGGACACGATCTGGAAGAAGCTCGGCAAAGAAGGCGGCCTCCTCGGCATGGCCGGCGTCCAGGACATGCGGGACGTGGAGACGAAGGCTGCCGCGGGCGATGCACGCTCGCAGTTGGCGCTGGATGTCTTCATCGAAGCGTGCCGGCATTACGTCGGGGCGTATCTGGCGGTGCTCGGCGGCGCCGATGCGATCACGTTCACCGGCGGCATCGGTCAGAACGGCTCCGCGATCCGGGCGGCGATCCTGGCGAACATGGAATGGGCCGGCATCAAGCTGGACGATGCGAAGAACAAGTCGACGCGCGGGAACGTGGAAGCGCGGCTGGATGCGGCGGGATCCAAGGTACAGATATGGATGCTGCCGACGAATGAGGAATTGATTGTGGCGCGGCAGACGGTGGCCGTGCTGACGGGGAAATAAACCACAGAGGAAACAGAGAACACCGAGAGACGGACGACGACGACGTAAACACGAAGAACACGAAGGCACGAAGGACCACGAAGAGAATTTTTGGAAAGGTAGATAGTCATGGCTCAACAGGCACTCGGACTGATCGAATGCAAAGGTCTCATCTCCGCGTTTGAAGCGGCGGATGCGGCGCTCAAGGCGGCGAACGTGACCTATAAGGGTCAGCATCGCGTTGGCAACGGGCTTGTTGCTCTCATGTTCGAAGGTGATGTCTCGGCGGTGAAGGCGGCGATTGATGCTGGCGTGGCTGCGGGCGGCCGGCTCGGGCAGATCGTCTCGAGCAGCGTGATTGCGCGGCCGCACGAAGACACGACGAAGATCTAAACGGAGAAGCAAGGAGCAAGAATCAAGAAGCAAGAAGTTTTGCTTCGAGAGCCTTCTTGCTTCTTGGTTCTTGATTCCTGCTTCTTGATTCTTCCGGAGGTCCGTCATGGATCAGTCCGCTCTCATACAGGCCGTCGTGAAAGAAGTGCTCTCCCAACTGGGCACCGCGAACATTGCCCCGCGCGCCAGTTCCGGCGCCTTCGGCGTGTTCAAGGATGTCAACCAGGCGGTCGATGCGGCCAAGCGCGCCCAGAAGCAGCTCGCCGACAAAGGCGTCAAGGTGCGCGATTCGATCTGCAAAATGATCAAACGCATCGCCATCGAGAATGCGGACTCCTGGGGCAAGATCGAGCTCGATGAGTCGAAGGTCGGGCGGCTCGATCACAAGATTGAAAAACTGCACTGGCTCGCCGGCGTTCCGGGTGTTGAGTTCCTGAAGAGCGTCGCCCACTCGGGCGATGATGGCATCGGCATCGACGAAGCGGCGCCGTGGGGCGTCATCGGGGTCGTGACCCCCGTCACCCACTCAATTCCCACCCTCTCCGCGAACGCCATCAACATGATCGCCGCGGGCAACTCGCTGGTGATCAACGCCCATCCGAGCGGCTACAAGTGCGCCGTGATGGCCGTCCGCACCTACAACAAGGCCATCGCGGAAAAGTTCGGCATTGAAGATTTGATCTGCATCATCGATCCGCCGACGCTCGATTCGGCGAATGCGATTTTTGAACACAAGGATATTCCGCTTCTCGCGATCACTGGTGGGCCGATGGTCGCCCGCGCTGCGATGGCCCAGCGCAAACGCGCCGTCGTCGGCGGCCCGGGGAATCCCCCCGTCGTCGTCGATGAAACCGCGAACCTCGACGTTGCGGCGAAGTCGATCATTGCCGGCGGTAGCTTCGACAACAACCTGCTCTGCATCGGCGAAAAGGAAGTCTTCGTCGTCGAGAAAGTCTTCGACAAGATGATGGACGCCATGGCCCGCCACGGCGCCGTCCGCCTCAATGCCGGCCAGATCGATGCCCTCACCAAGAAGGCCTTCGCCTGGAAGGACAACCACTGGGCCGTGCAGAAGGAACTCGTCGGCAAGGACTGCTCCGTCCTCGCGGAAGCGGCCGGCCTGAGCGGTGTGAAGTGCGACCTGCTCTACGGCGAAACCGACGAAAACAACCCCTTCGTCCCCGAAGAACAGATGATGCCCTTCGTCCCGTTCGTCCGCGTGCCGAACTTCGAAAAAGCCCTCGAACTGGCAGTGAAGCACGAACACGGCTTCGGCCACACCGCCATCATTCACTCGAACAACCTCGAAAACATCACCCGCATGGGCCGCGTGATGAACACGACGCTGTTCGTCGTCAACGGCCCCTGCACCGCAGCCCTCGGCGGCGGCGGTGAGGGGTATCCGAGCTACACGATTGCCACGCCCACCGGTGAGGGCGTCACGAACCCGCTCACGTTCACCCGCTTCCGCCGCTTGACGATGGCCGGCTCGTTGCGCGTCGTTTGACGACCTCCACACGAAGACATAAGACCCGCAGGACCACGAAGAAAGAATTGAATGGCAGATGTGGACCCCAATCTGGTGAGAGCGATCGCGGAGCAGGTGATGGCTGCGCTCCGCGGGGCCGCCGCCGGCGCGGGCTTGTCCTCGCCCACCGAAATCCGCACCCCCATCGGCCAATGCACCGGCGATTATTCGAAATTCCCGGAATTGAAGAATCTGCAGAGCGCACCGGCCCCTGCTGTATCGGGCTCGCCTTCATCGGCGGCTGTGCCCTCTCCGGCTTCTTCGCCTCCCGCGGTGACTGCCCTTAAGGGGGTGATTACCGTGTCGCACCTCCGCAGCATCAAGGATCCCATCCGTCTCGCCAAAGGCGCGATCCTCACCCCGCTGGCGATAGATTACATCAAGGAAAAGAACCTCACGGTCATGTCCGATGAAGGCGCTGTGCCGACGCGGGTGAACACGGCCGCGCCTGCGGGAATTGCGAGCGGCGCTCCGATTTTCTGGTGGATCGGCGGCCAATGCCCCAGCGTGGCCAAGGTCGTCGAGACTCTCCGCCCCAACGTGCTCGCCTCGCGCGAGCGCAGCGCCGGCGAAAACCTGCGCGGCGCTGTGAAGGAACTCGCAGGGCTGATCAAAAACCGGAAAGTCTGCTGCGGCCTCCTGTTCGTCGATTCCGCCGCCCGCGCCGCCTGCTACGCCAACCGCTGCCACTCCCTGCGGGCGATCGTCGGTACCAGCGACAAGGCCGTCCGCGACGGCGCCGAACAACTCGCCGCCAACGTGCTGATCATCGAATACCCGCAGCTTGGCTACCAAGGAATGATGGGGCTCATCAAGCCGTTCATCGAAGGCCAGCGCGCGTTGACGCCCGCCGTGCAGCGGGAACTCAACGACCTGGCCACCTGTTACTGAAACTCCGATTCGGTCCGACGACGGGCCGCCTTACTGAGGTGATGACATGACTCCCAGCGTTTTCCAGATCAAGCAAGAGATGTGCGAAGTCGGCTACCGCATCTGGCACAAAGGCTTCTGCGCGGGCAACGAAGGCAACCACTCCGTCCGCATCGGCGAAGACCGGGTCCTCTGCACGCCCACCGGCCTCTCCAAGGGCTTCCTCAAGCCGGACATGATCACCCTTGTCGACATGGATGGAAACCAGGTCGATAAGGAAAACAAGTACAAGCGCACCTCCGAAATTCTTCTCCACCTGCAGATCTACAAGAAGCGGCCGGACGTGAAGGCGGTGATTCACTCCCACCCGCCGCATGCCACCGCCTTCGCCTGCGCCGGCGTGCCGATCCCGGAAGGCGTTCACCCCGAGGCCGAAGTTTTTCTCGGCAAGGTGCCGACCGCCAAGTACACCACCCCCTCCTACGCCGAACTCGGCAAGAGCGTCTGCGATCTCATCGGCCCGGAAACCAACACCGTCCTGATGGGCAACCACGGCTCGGTCTGCTTCGCCCCGACGCTGATCGACACCTATTACAAGCTTGAAATCCTCGACGCCTATTGCCGCATCCTGCTGCTGATCAAGCAGGTCGGCAAGGTGAACTTCCTCAGCCAGCAGGAAATGATCGATTTGCTCAAGGTGAAGCAGAAGTTCGGCATTCCCGACGCCCGCCTCGCCTGTGCGCCCACCGGCTGCATCGGCGCCGACAACCAGCCGTACCTCTCCACCTTCCAGGATGCCACCGTCGCCTCCGCGGAATGCGACTGCGAAACCGGAAATGTGGTGAAGCCCGGCGGCATGGAAGGCGCCGCGTTCGAAGCCCTCGTCAAGCAGGTCACTGACCAGATCGTCGCCGGGTTGAAGAAGTAACGCGCACCGCTTCCGCCATTTGATGAAGGAGCCTCCATGCTGATCGTCGAGCGACAGAAAAAGCTGCTCGACATCATCAAAGAGCAGAAGACGGTGCAGTTGGAAACACTGGCCGAGGCATTGGCGGTCTCCAGCTCCACGGTGCGGCGCGATGTCGAAGTCCTCGAACAGCAGGGCCTCGTCGAACGCACCCACGGCGGCGTCATCTTCCGCCCGCGCAACACCAGTTCCCTCGCCCTCGAAGAACGCCTGCGCGAGCAGATCGACGCCAAACGCGCCATCGGCGCCGCCGCCGCGAAACTCGTTGAGCCCGGCATGACCGTCTACCTCGATGGCGGCTCTACCATCCAGTACTGCATCTCGCAGATCGACGCCCGGCCCCTGCAGGTCGTCACAAATTCCCTCACGGTCGCCAACCACTTCGCCCCCGACGACCGCGTCGAACTCCTTGTCCTCGGCGGCTCCCATTACCCGCGCACCGGCGTGCTCGTCGGCCCCGTGACCACGCAGGCCCTCGGCGGTTTGCACGCCGACCTCCTCCTCTTCTCCTGCGCCGGCCTGTTCGAAAACGAAGTCTTCAACTCCAACCTCGTCATGACCGAGGTCGAACGCCTCGCCCTCAAGCAGGCCGCACGGAAAATTCTGCTCATTGACTCCACCAAGTTCGGCCGCAAGTCCCTCGCACGCATCTGCGCCGTGGACGACCTCGACCTGCTGATCACCGATCCCGCCATCAACGAAAAGTGGGTGAAGCTCCTGGGCGATCGACTCCAGGTCGCACAGCCGCTCTGACGAACCCGCTCCGCCCCACCATGCGGTTTTTCGGAATTGTGTGAAACTCTTGCCCGCTCGCGGCAACGAGGTAAAGCACGACCAAGTCGTGTATCCTTGTCGCTGCTTCATTTCCTTGCGAGAGTGCCATGAAAAATGCAATGACCGCCGCAATCGCTGCGCTGCTCCTCGGTTCCTTCCCCTGGTCCTTCGCCGGGGGAGACGCCATCCCGATGGCCACCATGGGCGGCGGTCCCGCCAACACCGCCTCCCCCGCCAAGCCCACCGGCGGCCAAACCTTCACCGGTACCCTCACCATGTACCCCCAGCTCATGGCCGGCGATTTCTTCGCACGCAACTGGATGAAGACCATCCCCCACGGCATCGATCTCTCCGCGAACGCTCCCGCCGCGGTGACGAAGCAGCCCGACTACAAGGGCAAACCGCTCTACGGCACCGTCCACTTCGGCGATGCCGACGACCGCGGCACCCTCTTCGTTTTCGATGATGACGCCAAGGCCGTCTACATCGACGCCAACCACGATGGCGATCTCACCAATGACACGCCTCTTCGCTGGGATCGCACCACCAAGTCCGACGACGGCGCCATCGGCTTCGAAGGCTGCTTCGTCTTCCCCGCGCTCTACAAATCAGGCCCCGCCACCTACGGCATCAAAATGTACCGCCCCAAGGATTCCCAACGCGTCTTCTACCAGACGGTCGGCGCGCCCACCGGGCCCATTACCATCGATGGCAAAACGTACCTCACGTTCCTTTACGATTCCGACGGGGAGGGGATTTTCAATGCCGTCGGCGTGAAAAAAGGCCGCGGCTATGGCACCGAAGTCTTCATTGATGTCGATGGCGACGGTACGTGGCGCGCGGCGGATCACTCCGAGGATGTGAGCCTCGGCGAGCCGTTCGAACTCACCAAGGACAAATGGTACGCCTTCTCCACCACGCCCGACGCCCGCACCCTCACCGCCACTCCCGTCGAAGCCCCGCCTGAAAGCAAGATCCCCCGCGTCGCACTCAAGAAGCCTGGCGACATGGCCCCCGATTTCGAAATGATCCTCGCCGACGGCAAAAAAGCCCGCCTCTCCGATTACCGCGGAAAAGTCGTCGTGCTCGACTTCTGGGCCACCTGGTGCGGCCCCTGCCAGGCCGCCATGCCCGGCGTCCAGAAAGCCTGGACCTCGCTCAAGGACCAGACGGACAAGGTCGCCTTCATCGGCCTCTGCGTCTCCGACCAGAAAGAGTCCTTCGACAAATGGATCGCCGCCAAGTCCGGCCAGTTCACCTTCACCTTCGGCTTCGATCCCGCCGGCAACAGCGATCCCAACAAGGGCCAGTGCCACGAGTACGGCGTCTCCGGAATCCCCATGACCTTCGTCATCGATCCCACCGGCAAAATCGTCCACGAGATTTCCGGCTACAGCTCCGACAATGAAACGAACCTCGCCGCCGCGCTCGCGAAGCTCGGCGTCAAGGCGAAGGAATAATTCTCAACCAGGCGATTTCAACGCGCAGCCGCGGCGGGCCTCTGCACCCGCCGCCGCTTTTTTTGCGCCGCATCTCCATGCTTAGGGCATTCCCCGATTGGAACTCCAGCCGGTAGGGGGGTACCATGATGGCGCAGGAGAGAAAACAGGGTTGGTTACACAGGACAACGTGCCATGAGTGATGTGCGGCCGGCAAAACCGCTGGTGGATTACGATGATTTCACGCAGCTCGATCTCCGCGTGGCCCGCGTGCTCGAATGCCGCGAACACCCCAACGCCGACAAGCTGCTGATCCTGAAAATCGACCTCGGCACCGAAGGCGGCCAGCGGCAAATCTGCGCCGGACTCCGCCACCAGTACAAGCCCGAAGAAATGGTCGGCAAGCAGATCGTCGTCGTCGCCAACCTCGCCCCGCGCTCCATGCGGGGCGAACAGTCCCAGGGAATGCTCCTCGCCGCCACCGACACCACCAACGCCCTCGCCGAACGTGTCGTCGTCATCACCCCCATGAGCGAAGTCCCCCCCGGCAGCGTGGTCTCCTGAACGTGAAGCACGCTCCCCGCCTCGTTTGACCCGCCCCTCCCAAATCCGGTACATTCCTTTGCTCGCCCAGCCCGGCGATCCATCCTTGGGGGATGGTGTAACGGTAGCACAGCAGATTTTGGTTCTGCTTGTTCAGGTTCGAATCCTGATCCCCCAGTTTGCCATCGGCAAACCCCACATAGCCCCGGGCTCCGCCCGGGGGTCCCGCCCCCACCCACAACAACCCAAAAATTCCTTGCATCCCCCCCCGCGCGTTACCAATACAACAGAAAGAAAAACACATTGGTTGTGAGTGGGGGGGGGGTGGGGGGTGCGCCAACGG
>JBQCGD010000145.1:0-116075 GCA_051955985.1 Phycisphaerae bacterium
TGTGAACTTCCACCCCCTTCACGATGCCATTGAACGCGTCACGTCGTAAGCGTTTCCCCCCCCCCGCCCGCCCCGCCCGCCCCCCCCGGCCCGCCCAGCACCTGTTTCGGATCCAGCGGCTCCGCGCAAAGCCCGTCCGCCGTCTGCGTCAACTGCTCGATGCGTTTCTCCGCCCGGTCCAAAATGGAGCGGCACTTCTTCACCAGGTCCATTCCCTGCTCGTATTTCGCCAGCGACTCCTCGAGGCCGATCTGCCCTGATTCGATGGCCGCGACGATCTGTTCGAGCTGGGCAACCGATTCTTCAAACGTCTGCGGTTTCTGGTTTTCCTTGGCCATGGAGAATTCTCATTTCAAAAGAGGGAGGACTGTTTCGGCTTGCCGACGGTCGAATCGATCGTGCCGTCCGCCACGCGGGTCGTGATCACGTCGCCTTTCTTCACCTGGTCTTTGCTGCGGACGATCTCCCCCGCGTGGTTCGTCGTGATCGAAAATCCGCGATCCAGCACCGCCTGCGGCGACACCACCCGCAACTGCGTCGCCAGGGATGCCACTTTCTGCAGCGCCCCCGCAATCCGCATCGACTGCGCCGATTGCAGCCGGTTCTGCAGGTGCATCAGCCGGTCCCGCTGCCGCTCAATCCGCGCCAGCGGCGAACAACGCTCCAGCCGGTAATGCATGCGGTTGAGCGAATCGAGCTGGCACCGCACCCGCGACGCCATCGCCTGGTCCAAATTCCGATGCCCCTCCTCCACGCGCCGCCACCCCTGCGCAATTGCATGCTTCGGCTCGATCTGCGCGATTTGCCTGCACAGAAGATCGATCCGCAATTCCCGGTTGCGCATCGCCTCCTTCCCCGCCGTCGTCAGTTCCAGCAGCACGCGTTCAAATCGCGTCCGCGCGTATTCGACGGCACGCCGCATGTCCCGCGTGAGGATCGCCGCCTTCCCCTCGACGCTCGCCAGCAGACCCCGCACGTCGGGAATCGTCAGCTCCGTCACCCCCGTCGGCGTCGGCCCGCGCAGGTCGCCGACAAGATCCGCGATCGTCGTGTCCGGCTCATGGCCGATCCCCGTGGCGATCGGAATCCGCGAGGCCACGATCGCCCGCGCCACAATTTCTTCATTAAACGCCCACAAATCCTCGAGAGATCCGCCGCCGCGCACCAGCAGGATCAGATCGATTCCCAGTTTCTCGCCATGCGTGTTGAGCGTCTTGATCGCGTGGGCAATCTCCCCCGCCGCCTGCTCGCCCTGCACGCGTACCGGAAACAGCATCGCGTGCAGCCCCGGAAACCGCCGGAAGGCCGTCGTCAGCACATCATGCAGCACGTCGCCCGTGCGGCTGGTCACCACCGCGATGCGCTGCGGAAACTTCGGGATCGGCCGCTTCCGTGCCGCTTCAAACAGCCCCTCGCCCCGCAGCTTCTCGCACAATTGCCGGAACGCCATCTCCAGCGCGCCCGCCCCCTGCGGAAGCAGCGTCTCCACGTACAACTGCAGCTTCCCCTGCGGCTCATACAGCTTCACCGCGCCCCGGGCAATCACCGCCATGCCATCCTTGGGCCGGAACTTCAGCCGCGCCAGGCCATCCTTCCAGAGCACGCACGGCAACTCCGCCCCCGCCTCCTTCAGCGTGAAAAAGGCGTGCCCGCGGTCATAAGTTCGAAAGTTCGAAATCTCCCCCGAAACAAAAAAAGCCGGGGGAAGCGCCGCCCCCAGCACCTGGTTCACCATGGCATTCAGTTCGCCGACGGATATCGGCTTGCTCGCGGAGGATCCCGGCAGCGCCATCAGGTCCGCCGCCTCGCGCTCCGCGATCACCTCGATCAGCGCCCGCTCCTCCTGCACGGAAAGGAGTGGGGCCGCCTCACGGGCAATGCTCGGCGCAGCAGGCTTCTTCGACTGGGCCGACCGCATGGCCGCGGTTTTCATCGGATCAAAGGGGACTCGCGTCATGGCCGCTATATTAAGAACTGCCCCGCGAAAACCAAAACGCGAACAAACGGAAAGGTCACGGGGCGGCCCGCACGCGCCGCCGCGAGCCCATCAGCACCGCCGCCGATCCCAGCACCGCCAGCGTTCCCGGCTCCGGCGCGCTGCTCGCTGCGAGATTCGCAACGCCGTTCGCCGCCGCCATCATCGGAGCCCCGGGCGCGAGCCCCCCATTGGCAAACGAAAGTCCGAAATGATTCACCACGTCGCTCAGATCCGTGAGGTTGATCGTCGGCGCGCCGTCAAAATTCCCCAGCGAGCGTGCGCTGGTCGTCTCCCCAAAATGATTCAGCACGATGCTCAGGTCCGACAGATCCACCGTGCCGTCGCCGTTGGCATCCCCCAGCGGCGTGTCGCCATAGAGATTGAACGCGTTCCCCGAAGTCGCCGTCACCGACAACCCGGAAATGTCCAGGTTCGACGTGTAATAAATGTCCGCCCCGTATTTCCCCGACAGATGCACATTGTTGAAGAACACCGAATCGATGTTCCGCGGTGGATCATTGGCGCTCGCCGCAATGCTGTCCAGCCCGTAAATGATCGCGGCGTTCTGCGTGGCCCCCGTCGCCGTGATGTTGCTGTAGCTGATGTTGTCCCAGAACGGATCGAGGTTCGTGTTGCTGGCCTGATTCACCTGCACCGGCGTCTCCCCCGGGTTCGTCACGTTGTGCAGTTGGGAGCCGCTCAATTGCGCCGACCCATAGCTGTCGCCGCTCTGGTACCAACTGTTGATGATGATAGGCGTCGCCACGTTCGTCATCGTGATGTTGCTGAAGCTCACGTTTTTGACCACGCCGCCCTGGCCCGTCCCCGCCTTCAGCCGCACCCCGTTCGCCGTGCCGTTGAACGTGATGTTGCTCACGGTCATGTTGCTCATGTTCGCGTTTGTCTGCCCGCCGATGGAAATCCCATGCCCCGCCCCGATCGTGTTGTTGATGATCGTGATGTTGTTCGTGTTCGTGCTTCCCGGCTTCGCCACGATGTCATCGTCCCCCGCGTTGATGTTCGTGTTCTGGATCAGGAAGTTGTTCCCGGAAAAATCGATCGCGTCCGTGTTGCTCAGGTATTTCCCGATATGCGCGAGCGTGTAGTTGTCGTTGATCGTGATCCCGCTCACCGTCACATTCGTGTCTTTCTCGATCACCAGGTGCTCGTGCGACGCATTCGCAATCGTCACCCCGCTCACCAGCAGCCGCGTCACCCCGAGCAGGCTCACGAGATTGTTGCTGGATGTCGCCGTCGCGTGCCCGTCGATCATGCCGCTGCCGGTGATCGCCACATCGTGCGAACTGCTTGAGACATTGATCAGCGTCGAGGAGGGGGCGGCGTTTTGAATGATTGCGCCCGACGAAAGCTGCAGGTTGATGCTGCTCGAAAGCGTGAGAGTGCTGCTGATGTACGTCCCCGCGGGAACGACCACCGTTCCGCCGCCCGCATTCTTCGCGCTCGTGATCGCCGCCTTCAGGTTCGCGGTGTCCGTCGTCGCATTCCCCGTCGCCGCCGCCACCGTGAAGGTATTGGCCGGGATCGTCGGCAAGACCGGATCCGCAGCCGCCGCCAGCGGCATCGCCCCGATCACCGCGGCCGCCAGAAAATGACGCGAACTCACTCGTACCGCCATCGCATCCTCATCGACAAATCGCCACGTCCGCACATGTCACTGCACGGTACCCTCTCCCCGCGATGCCGATCAATACGATTTCCCGCTCCGGCCCGATCCTGCAATATTTAAGGCAGAATCTGCACTTCCGTCCCGACCGGTAATATCGCGTACAGTTCCTCGATGTCCTCGTTCGATAGCGCCACGCACCCCGCCGTCCCGGTCCGCCCCTCCGCATGCCCGTGCAGAAAAATCTCCCCGCCCAGCGGCGTCTTCCACAGCTTCTCCTGGTTCTCCGCCACGGACAAGTCCGACTTCAGCGCCCCCAGGATCTGCGCGTACTGCGCTTGATCGATCATCCCGGCCTTCAGCCCCCGTTCCGCATCCTCGGCATTCGGATAATCCAGCCCGAGCGACAGGTGAAACTTCGACTGCGGATTCTTGTACACGATGTGGAACGTCCCCAGCGGCGTCTTCCGGTCCCCCTCCACCTCCTTGTCGCCGGCGTTCCCCCCCGTAATGCACGCATACGTCTTCACCAGCGCGTTGCCGTCAAACAACTCCAGCGAGTGCCCGCTCTTGCTCACCACCACCCGCGGATGTGCCAGTTTCATCGTCTCTGCCTTCGGTGCCCGGTAATTCGCGTCCAGCTTGTACACAACAATCCCCGCAACTTCACGCACATCGTCGCGCGGTTTGGCGCAGATCCATTCGATCGGCTTCGCCGGCACCGTGTACGCCTCGATGCCTTCCGCCCGGAAACTCATCGCAATCCGGTACAGGTGAAAATCGGTCGAGCAGGCCACCACGCTCGAATATCCGTTCTTCCGCATGAATTCCTTCGTGTTGTACGCCGTCGCCCGCGTGTTCACGCCGACCGGATCGAACGAAATCGCCCCGTCCGGCACCCCCGCCGCCGCGCACACCTCGTACATTGCGGTCGTCTCATTGAGCTGATGTTCCCCCGGCTTCGTCGCATCCCACACGGCCCCCGAAAGCAGCAGGCGCTTCACCATCCCGCGCTTGTACAAATCCACCGCGGCCAATGCCCGATCCCGCAGCGCGGGCGACGCCGTGCCATCCGGCCGCACCCGCGACCCCAGCACCACCGCGAGATCCACCGGCCCTTTCGGCGCACGCCCATACGTATGCAAGGCAAAGAAGCCCGCCATCGCCGCTAACACTCCCAGCACAAAGCCCAGCGCCCGCAGCAGCGCCCACCCGCTCGCCGCCGTCCGCTGCGGCGCACGCGCAGAACGCCGCACCCATTCCCGCGTCAGCAGCGCCCACGCCCCCAGCGCCAGCGCCGCCCACAACGTGATCGGCACATCCGGCTCCACATCGCCTCGCGCCAGCAGCACAAAATAGTAGACCGTGTTCGCCACCAGGCATGCCATCAGAAAATAGCTCGGCCACAGGAGCACCGCCGCCGCCCCCGGCGCCATTCCCCGGTTCACCCACGCCCGCCGCCGGACACCGAATATCCACGGCCCCGCACAAAACGGCACCAGCAGCACCGTCCCGACCCACGCGATCTTCACCACCGCCGCCCCGACGCCGCCAAGCATCCGCAGGTCCACCCACAGGTCAAACCGATTCGTCGCAATGGAAAAAATCGCCAGCAGCCAGATCAGCACGTGCAGCCCCCATGTCGTCTCGCGCATCAGCCGGGCGCCCGTGCCCGCCTCCCCCCGCATGCGTGATCTTGTCGCCGCTGCAATGGTCATTGCCCCAGATTGTGCGATATCGGCCCTTGATTTGGAACTCCCCGATCATTTCCTTTCGCTTCTTTGCGATTTCTCGAAGAATGAAATCCGCGCATCATTCCCCCACATTCCGTTTGCTTCTCCACCCCCCGGTTGCTATTAATACATGTCGCCTCTGCGGTGTTCGTGCTAACGAGGTCCTATGTGGCTTCGGACCGATGAGCATCCCAAAGGGCCCCAAGAGCTGGCCTGACGAACATGCCTCCCTGCATTCCCTCCAAGAAATTGGTTGCCTGAGTGCGGCCTAGTTGTGGAAGTTCCAAAACAGTTCTTCGCGCGGCCCGCCCTGTTAATCAGGGTTCGAAACCTCACCTCGTCACGGCACACATGGAGGCTTTTTTTATGCGCACAACTTCCCATGCCCCCTGACCTGGCGCCTCCCCACAAACATCCCGCCCCTTGAACTGTCTATTCCATTGACGCACACTCTTCTTAATCGCCGATAATGCCCAGGTCTCTGACAGGGAACCCATGCGCCTCCGCCTCCGCCATCTTCTCCCCCTCCTCGCCATCGCGGCCGCCGCCCGCGCCGCCGCCCCCGACGACCTCCTCGACCCTGCCCCCATCTCCAGGGACGCCATCTCCATCAACCTCCCCAAAAACTGGAAGGAACGCCCCAACCAGTCCCCGCAGATCCTCCTCGTCGCCGGCCCCGCCTCCCCGGAATCCGATACCACCGGCGATTACTCGCCCGTCCTCATCATCCGCTCCTCCCCTCACACCGGTCCCAACGCCCCCATCGACGGCAACGCCCAGCAGGCCCACGTCGCCGGCGAAATCCCCGACTACCGCATCACCGAAAAACCCCAGCAACTCTCCCTCAATGGCCTCGACGCCGTCACCTTTGGCGGCACCTTCTCGCAGAACGCCCTCAAACTCCGCTCCCGCCAGTACTTCATCATCGCCAACGACCGGCTCTACACCCTCACCCTCATCACCCTCGCCTCCACCTGGAACCAGCACCTCCCCGCCTTCGACGCCGCCATCCACACCTTTGCCATTTCCCCGAAAAAATAACGCCATCCGCCGCGCTCCCCCTCCCGCACATTCCCCGCTAAACTGACCGCCGTTTCGACGTTCGAACCTTGTCATTCGTCATTGGACCCCGCATGCCCCCACTCTACGTCTTCGAAGACTCCCAGTTCGACCGCCTCTTCCCCCTCACCTACGCGCGGCCCGCCTTCGAACTCCGCTGCGGCAACCTCACGCTCCTCGAACGTCTCGAACAAAATCTCGGCCACCCGATCGCCGGGCTCTTCGTCCGCAACGCCCTCGCCGAAACCCTGCGCGCCCGGACCCGCCTCCCCGTCAACCCCGCCCTCTCCACCAAGGACGGCGTACTCCTCGTCAACGCCCGCTGGCTCTTCCTCAAAAAGCCCAACGACCCTGCCTGGGAAATCCCCTTTCCCGATTCCGCCGCACTCTCCCAAACCACCATCCTCTGGATCCACCTCTCCCCCGAACTCGCCGCCGACATCGACTTCTCCAAGCTCTCCGACCCCCGCACCCTCGAAGCCCTCCTCCCCCGCGTCCAGCGCACCCAGGCCCACGGCATTCTCATCGAGCGCCCCTGGCATCTCCTCGACCACCAACGCGCCGCCATCCTCGAAGACTTCGCCCACCTCGGCCCCGCCAACCACGCTGCCCTCCTCCCCGGCGTCCACCTCCTCAACCAGGAACACATCCACCTCGCTAAGGGTGTCAAAGTCTGGCCCGGCGCCGTCCTCGACGCCCAGGCCGGCCCCATCCTCGTCGGCGAGGACACCGAAATCCGCGCCAACGCCGTCATCACCGGCCCCACCTCCATCGGCCCCCATTGCCTCATCCGCACCGCTGCCGACATCCGCGAAGACTGCTCCTTCGGACCCAACTCCCGCGTCGGCGGCGAAATCATGCACTCCATCTTCCTCGGCAACGCCAACAAACAACACCATGGGTTCCTCGGCCAGTCCATCGTCGGCGAATGGGCCAACCTCGGCGCAGGGACCACCACCTCCAACCTCAAAAACACCTACGGCCTCGTCCGCATGCCCATCGCCAACACCGACACCCCCACCAACCGCCAGTTTCTCGGCTCCCTCATCGCCGACCACGTCAAACTCGGCATCGGCACCTACCTCTCCACCGGCTCCGTCATCGGCTTCGCCTCCCACGTCACCATCCCGCGCCCCCCGCGATTCGTCCCCTCCTTCGCCTGGCTCACCGATGAAGACCACCCCATCGCCCGCGCCGACTTCGAAAAAATCGAGCAGATCGCCGCCATCGCCATGAAACGCCGCGGCGTCGAATTCTCCCCCGCCGACCACGAACTCTTCGTCCGCATCGCCAGCGAATACGCCACCACCGAAAACTACCCCTGGCCGGATTCCAAATGACCAACCCCGCCCCGCCACCCGCCGACAAATCCCCCCGCCTCAACCCGCGCATCATCGGCCTGCTGATCCTCTTCACGCTGATCATCTCCGCCAGCGTGATCGCCACCGACATCTTCTCAAAAAGAAACCGCACCCCCGCCGCCACCGAATCCGCCCCCACCACATCCCCCAGCCTCTAGCCCCAGCCCCCACGTCCCGCCCTTATCCCTTCCGCGCCGCCACCCGCGCCCGCAAATCATCCGACGAAATCATCATCACCCGCTCCCCCCCTCGCTGCTCCTTCTTTACCGGCGCAGCACCCCCATCACAACAATTCCCCCCGCACAACTTCCCCCCGGGCTTCGGCCGAAAGTACCGATACCCCTGCCACGCAAGCCAAGCCGCGCACGCAGCCACAATGAGAATGACAATCAATCCCTGCATGCCACCATTCTAGCATTTCCCCCCGCCTATTTCCCTCGCTACCGCGCACTCAAATCCCCCTCATCCCCACGCCGCTTCCGCCCCTTCTTCCCTTTCCCCACGTCCGATACATAACTTTCCGTCGGCCGCTCCACCGCCTCCTCCGCCGCCTCATCCGCCAGCGTATTCCCAATCCCCACCTCTTCGTTGCTCTCCTCATCCCCCTCGCACACCTCATCATCAATATCCAGCTTCTCTGCCAACGCCCGATCCTCCGCCCGCTCCTCGGCGCGCTTTTCTTCCGCCTGCTCCACATCATCCTCCTCCAGCCGCTTCGTCTCCTCCGCCCCGCGCCTCGTCGTTCCCCCCCGGTTCTGCGCACTCAACTCACCGACATCCTGCTCATGACTCATCAACTTCCCCTCCGGCCCCATCTCATCCTTCACCTGTCCATGTTCGTTCATATCCGCCACAAATCACCTCCATTCAAACTCAACGACTTGCCGCAACCCCCATACCACGTTATCCCTAAAGCATGCACCGTTCCGTCATTCGTCATTTGTCATTCGTCATTCTCAGCCTCGGGCTGAGCGCCTGCCATCACACCCCCAAACCCCCTCCCCCGATCATCAAAACCGGCATCCCCGTCCCCTCCATCTCCATCGACGCCGCCTCCGGCTGGACCGCCGCCCCCGTCGCCGGCGGCACCCCGCTCTTCACCGACAACTACTACGCCGTCGAGTTCTATCCCCCCGCCCTCCAGGGCGCCATCCTGATCCAACGCCAGGAAGCCATCGCCACCGCCGGCACCTGGCTCGACGGCGCCGTCACCGTCCCCACCGCCGCCACCCTCTACATTGCCGTTCTCTGCCAGAACAACGACGACCGCCTCGTCCCCGATGCACAACTCCACGCCCTCGCCAACGACGGATGGACCCAAACCCCCGGCATCTTCAGCTCCTCCCAACCCGATGGCCAGCACTGGTACTGGACCGTCTTCTCCCATCCCATCCCCGCCGGCCCGGTCACCCTCAAGTCGGACGCCATCGAACACCCCCACGCCGTGTTCATCATCGGCAAGCAACGCTAATCCCGAGGTGCCCCATGCACGCCCCCGATCCGCAAACTACCTGGACCAACGTCGACAACTATTTCAACCAGCACCTCCTCCCCCCCGACCCCGCCCTCGAATCCACCCTGAAATCCAGCACCGACGCCAACCTTCCCAACATCCAGGTCGCCCCCAACCAGGGCCAATTCCTCCAGATTCTCGCCCACTCCCTCAACGCCCACCGCATCCTCGAAATCGGCACCCTTGCCGGCTACAGCACCCTCTGGCTCGCCCGCGCCCTGCCCACCACGCCTCCCACCGGCAAACTCATCACCCTCGAAGCCAACTCCACCCACGCGGAAATCGCCCGCAAAAACATCGCCAACGCCGGTCTCTCCGCCCTCGTCGAAATCCGCGCCGGCAAAGCCCGCGACACCCTCCCCAAACTAATCCCCGAAGCCCCCTTCGACCTCATCTTCATCGACGCCGACAAAACCTCTCTCCCCGACTATTTCACCTGGTCCCTCAAACTCTCCCGCCCCGGCTCCCTGATCATCGCCGACAACGTCGTCCGCAAGGGCGCCATCCTCGACGAACACTCCTCCGATCCCAACATCCAGGCCATCCGCCGCCTCGTCGAAATGCTCTCCAAAGAACCCCGCATCTCCGCCACCACCCTCCAAACCGTCGGCTCCAAAGGCTACGACGGCCTCCTCCTCGCCCGCGTCCTCAACATTTGAACGTCCAACCCGAACGACGCCCGCCGCCCCGGGCGGCGTGGGTGACCTTCCCCACGAATAGTGGGCGCGTCAAAGCGGCGGCATGGTGGCCGCGAAGGAGAGATTTGTGATGGCAGACAAGTCAGACAAGCCGACGCTGGTGGAACGCAGGCATTACCCGGAGGAGTTCAAAACCGAGGCGATCAAGCTGGTGATCGAGCAGGGGTATACCACCCGGCAGGCCGGCAAGCAGTTGGGCGTTCCCCACAAGACCCTGGCCAACTGGGTCCGTCCCTTGCGTAAGCGGAAGCGTTCGAGCGAGATCGCCCAGGGAATCCAGAACGACGATCCGGCTGCGCTCAAGGCGCACATTGCCGAGCTTCAGAAGCAGCTTCGTCGTGCGGAGATGGAGCGGGATATTTTAAAAAAGTTCAGCATCTATGCCTCGAGCCAGATGTCGTGAAGTTTGTGGCGATCATGAACACCGGCAGCTCTTCGAGGTGACACTCATGTGCGAATTACTCAACGTCAGCCGGCAGGGGGTACTACCCTGCGAAAGGGAGATTGTTTGGGGAGGATGGGGGGAATGTAGCGTCTGGTGTGGGTTCAGAACTCCGAGCGCGGCGGAGGCTACTAACAAGGTACACGGCGGTGCGTGGTGATGTTGGTTTGGGGTGAATATCAACGGAAGGGAGTTACCCGGATTCGGAAGGAAACGATCGAAGAAGCGCGTCGATATTAGATACAACGCAAAAAAATAAGGGGTGCGATAAAGGAGTGGAGTGAGGGGGGAAGGCAGGTTACGGGGGGAATTTTCTCGCATCGGGTGGGGGTGGGGTGGCAGAATGGGGGGAGTGCCTCATTTCTTTTTTTGGCGCTCATGTCTGACCGGTTATGCGGGCGAAGTGGAATTGGCATTTTGGCGGGTTTACGCTGGTCGAATTGCTGGTGGTGATTGCGATCGTGGTGTTGCTTTGCGCGCTGTTGTTGCCGTCGCTGGGGAGTGCGCGGGAGCAGGCGCGGGGGACGCGGTGCCTGGCGAATGAGCGGGCGTTGGGGGTGGCGCATTTGGGGTATGCGTCGCAGTTTGGGGGGCAGATTGTGCCGGCGCAGTTTCGGGATCCCGCGGTGGCGGGGCCGGGTTACAAGATCAGTGAGAACTGGCCGAACTTGTTTGTGAACCTGTCGCTGGTGCCGCCGCAGGGGAATCAGCGGTTGGATCGTGCGGTGGCGCCGCCGAAGGGGCCGATGGGGATGGGGGTGTTTTGTTGTCCGTCGGGGGAGGTGGATGGGTTTACGTCGGGGATGCCGCACGGGGTGCAGGATGTGGAGGGGATGCGGCCGCGGCGGGTGCGGTCGGGATCGACGAAGGTGTATGTGGATGTGTGGTATGGGATGAACGGGGGGACGGGGAACACGGGGGCGCATTCGAACCACTGGTTGCCGGGGCGGCGGATTCCGGGGGATGGGAATGCGAACGACTGGGCGCTGGCGCGGTTGAGCGATGCGGGGAGCGGGGACGTGGTGTTGTTTTATGATGGGATTTTCATGAACCAGGGGTCGATGGATCCGTTCCGGGTGAGCGCGCGGCATCGGCGGGAGACGGCGACGAATTTGGTGTTTGTGGATGGGCATGCGGAGACGGTGGCGCGGCGGCGGATTCCCGGGGGGACGACGGTGGGGATGGTGGCGGATCCGCGGACGGTGGCGGGGGAGTTTTGGGCACCGGTGTCGGGGCGGTTTACGGGGGCGCGGTGGGTGTTTTTTGCGCCGGCGCCGTGAGGGGGATTTTCGAATTTCGAATTTCGATTTTTGATTTGGGCAGGGGCACGCGGAGAGCGGGGCGCGATTTGCGGGGGCTTTCCTTCGTGGGCGGGGCGGCCTAGGATGGGCGTCTCGTTGGTGAAGGAAGAACGACTTGCGGCCCCCTGAGAAATCGTTGCGGGTGAGTGCGCCGGTGGAGGGGGCGGCGGATGAGGCGGGGTTGGAGCCTTCGTTGGGGACGCCTTCGCAGGTGGAGGGGGTGGCGCGGCGGGGTGGGGGGAAGCGGGTGTGGGCGGAGGAGGCGGTGGGGGTAGGGATGATCATGGCGCTGGCGTTGCCGACGATTGTGGAGCAGTTGGTTTCGGCGCTGGTGGGGGTGACGGATACGTGGGTGGCGGGGCGGACGGGGCCGGATGCGGCGGCGCATGCGGCGGTGGCGGCGGCGGTGGGGACGATGACGTATCTGCAGTGGTTTGCGGGGTTGATGACTTCGGCGCTGGGGGTGGGTGCGACGGCGATTGTGGC
The DNA here is from genome assembly GCA_051955985.1 of Phycisphaerae bacterium. Classification (GTDB taxonomy): domain Bacteria; phylum Planctomycetota; class Phycisphaerae; order WQYP01; family WQYP01; genus DATKPA01. Next base: position 12,196 of record JBQCGD010000145.1, read on the forward strand.
AAGATCCATTGGGGCGCGGAAGCGGGAGGTGGCGACGCGGGTGGCGGGGACGGTTTGCAGTGGGGCGTTTTTGGTGGGGCTGGTGACGGCGGGGATTTTTTATTTTTTGCCGTGGGCGGTGGTGCATGTGTTTGGGCTGCACGGGGCGGCGGCGGAGTATGGGGTGGCGTATTTGCGGATCATGAGTTTGACGGTGTGCCTGCAAAGTGTGGGGCAGATTGGGATGGCGTGTTTGCGCGGGGCAGGGGACACGGTGCGGCCGTTGATGGTGACGGTGGCGATTGTCGTGATTAATGGGGTGGCGTCGCCGGCGTTGACGTTTGGGTGGTTTGGGTTGCCGGCGATGGGGGTTCGGGGGAATGCGATTGGGACGCTGTTGGCGTTTGCGGCGGCGGGGGTGATGACGCTGTGGCTGCTGCTTTCGGAGGGGGCGGGGTTGCGGCTGCGGTTGAGGCATTTTCGGATTGTGCCGACGTTGTTGAAGCGGGTGTTGCGGATCGGGATGCCGTCATGGCTGGAGGGGATGTTGTTGTGGGGCGGGCAGGTGGCGATTGTGATGCTGGTGATCAGTCCGACGGATGTGGCGATTGGGGTGAACGGGGCGACGATGGCGGCGCACACGGCGGTGCTGCGGGTGGAGTCGTTTGCGTTTTTGCCGGGGTTTGGGTTTGGGATCGCGTGTTCGACGCTGGTGGGGCAGTATCTGGGGGCGCGGAAGGCGGGGGAGGCGGAGCGGGCGGTGGGGATGTCGAATCGGCTGGCGGTGATGACGATGACGGCGGCGGCGGTGCCGATGGTATTGTTTCCGCGGTATTTGGTGGGGCTCTTGGTGGAGTCGGGGACGGTGATGGATGTTGGGCGGTGGCCGCTGGTGCTGGCGGGGTTGGCGCAGCCGGGGTTTGCGGTGGCGATTATCAAGTCGTCGGCGTTGAAGGGTGCGGGGGATACGGTGTCGCCGATGCTTTCGACGATTACGGGGATGGTGTTGCGGATTATCCTGGTGTTTGGGGTGATGGCGGCGTTTAAGCATGCGGGGCATGCGGGGTGGGGGCTGCTGGCAGTGTGGATTTGTATTTTTGTCGATTTGAATTACCGGGCGGTGTATACGAGTGCGGTGTTTCGGACGGGGAAGTGGCGGTTTAAGCGGGTGTGAGGGATTTTCGATTTTTGATTTTCGATTTTCGATTTTTTGGGGGGGCCTGTGTGTGGTTTGTAGATTCGGGGTGGGTGGGGGCGTTTTGGGTGGAGGGCGGGAGGACTTAGCCGACGGGGGCGTCGGCTCCACTTTTGCACCACTGTTGCCAGAGGCGGCGGTAGGTTTGTTCGAGGTTTTGGGTGATTTGTTTTGCGTTGGTGAGGGGGTGCATTTTTTGGCGGAGGGTGGCGCGGAGTTCGGTGAGGCGTGCGGTGTTTTTGGCGAGGGTGAGGGCTTTTTGGAGGTAGTCTTGGCCGTCTTTGGCGATGAGGTCGGGGAGACCGATGGTGGTGAGGAGAGAGGCGCCGAGTCTTGAGGCGTAGGATTCGCCGGCGAGGGTGATGGCGGGGATGCCCATGTGGAGGGCGTGGCAGGTGATGGTGTGGCCGTTGACGGGGAAGGTGTCGAGGAGGATGTCGATGTGGTGGTGGAGGGCGAGGTATTGGGGGAGGGGTTGGAAGGGGAGGAGGGTGAGGCGCGCGGGATCGATGTTGCGGGAGTGGAAGAAGGTGCGGAGGCGGGTTTGGGCGGCGGGGTCGGCGAGACCGATGGCGGCGATGAGGAGGCGGGCGGTGGGGAGGGCGTGGAGGAGGAGGGACCAGAGGTGGAGGAGGTCGTCGGGGAGTTTGGCGAGGGCGTTGAGGGAGGCGAAGGTGATGTGGCCGTTTTTCAGGGCGGGGAGGTCGTTGACGGGTGGGGCGTCGGCGGGGGGTTGGTAGGGGGCGAAGGGGGTGGGGAGGCGGGTGAGGGATTCGGTGTAGAAGTGGTTGGTGTTTTCGGGGTCGGTGAGTTGGTCGGCGATGCGGGTGTCGATGGTGGGCAGGCCGGTGGTGCCGATGTAGCCGAGGTAGGTGGCTTGGAGGGGGGCGGGTTTTTTGGTGAAGATTCCTAAGCGGTTGGCGGCGGTGTGGCCGGCGAGGTCGATGAGGAGGTCGATCTGGTCGGTGCGAATTTGGTGGGCGGCCTGGTCGTCGGTGAGGTGGGTGATGTCGCGCCACTGGTCAGCTTTGCTGCGGAGGCGGGCGGTGACATCGTCGGTGCGGAGGGGGTGGGCGTAGAGGAAGATTTCGAAATTTGTGCGGTCGTGGTTGGAGAGGATGGGTTCGAAGAAGGTGGTGACGGGGTGCTGGCGGAAGTCGGGGGAGACGTAGCCGATGCGGAGGCGGCGGGTGGGATTCTTTTCGTTGGGGAATGTTTGCGCGGGGTTGGCGGGGAATTGGGCGCCCCATTTTTTGTGTTCGGCGGCGATGTCGTTGAGGGAGAGGCGGGGATCGTACCAGAGGGTGAGGAGGAGGTTGGATTGGGTGATGGGGTTGGTGGGTTGGAGTTGGAGAGCGGAGCGGAGGGCGGTGAGGGCTTCGGGGATGTTGCCGAGTTCTTTGTGGGAATTGGCGAGGTTGTTGAGGGCTTCGGGGTAGTTGGGGTTGCGGGCGAGGGCGAGCTGGTAGTGGGTGATGGCTTCGGAGAAGCGGTTCTGGGCCTGGAGGACGCAGCCGAGGTGGTAGAAGGGTTCGGGGGGGATGGGGTCGAGCTTGATGGCGCGGAGGAGGAGGTCGGCGGCTTCGTCGAGGCGGTTTTGCTGGAAGCAGAGGGCGCCGAGGAGGTGGGTGGCGTCGAAGTGGTCTGGGGCGGCGAGGAGGATCTGGCGGTAGATTTGTTCGGCGTCGGGGAGTTGGTTGGCGCGGTGGTGGGTGAAGGCGAGGTGGAGGGCTTCGTCGAGGGTGAGTTGTTGCTGGGACATGGGGGAGCCTTGCGGTATGCGCGGGAACGCGGCGGTTAAAACCGCCGGCTAACCTGCGGTAACGCGGGGTTTGCGTGCACGGTTAGTGGATGCCGGTTTCGGCGAGCCAGCGTTCGGCGTCGAGGGCGGCTTTGCAGCCCATGCCGGCGGCGGTGATGGCCTGGCGGTAGATGGAATCGGCGCAGTCGCCGGCGGCGAAGACGCCTTCGATGCTTGTTGTCGAGCGGAAGGGGTCTTTCAACACGACGTAGCCTTTTTCGTTGAGTTCGAGTTGGCCGGCGAGGAATTTGGTGTTGGGGGTGTGGCCGATGGCGGCGAACATGCCTTTGGCTTCGATGGTGCCGAGCTGGTTGGTGAGGATGTTTTTGACTTTGACGCCGGTGACGCCGTCGTTGTCGTTGCCGACGACTTCTTCGACGACGGAGTTCCAGACGGGGGAGATCTTGGGGTTGGCGAGGGCGCGTTGGGACATGATTTTGGAGGCGCGGAGGGAATCGCGGCGGTGGACGAGGTAGACCTTGGAGGCGAATTTTGTGAGGTAGGTGGCTTCTTCGACGGCGGAGTCGCCGCCGCCGACGACGACGAGGGGGTTGTCGCGGAAGCGGGGGAGTGCGCCATCGCAGACGGCACAGGCGGAGACGCCCATGTTTTCGAATTTGCGTTCGGAGGGGAGGCCGAGGTAGTTGGCGCTGGCGCCGGTGGAGATGATGAGGGAGTGGGCGAGTGTGAGTTGTTCCTCGTCGCCGGAGAGGTCGTTGAGGTGCCAGATTTTGAAGGGACGTTCTTTCAGGTCGACGCGGGTGACGAAGTGGGGTTTGGTGCGGGTGCCGAAGCGTTCGGCTTGTTGCTGGAGGGTGCCCATGAGTTTTTGGCCGTCGATGCCGTGGACGAAGCCGGGGAAGTTTTCGACTTCGGAGGTGAACATGAGCTGTCCGCCGGGCATGCGGTCGCGGTTGAGGCCGTCGCCGGCGAGGACGAGGGGTTCGAGGGAGGCGCGTGCGGCGTAGATGGCGGCGGTCCAGCCGGAGGGGCCGGAGCCGATGATGACGAGTTTTTCGATTTTTTTGTCGTGGGCGTGGTGGGAGGCATGGTGAGGGGTGGACATGGTGGGTGGTTCCTCGCAAGGGCTTTGTGGGTAGCCGGATCATTATAGGAGAGAGGGCGGGGTTTGCGAACGGAGATGGAGCGTGTGGGGCGGGGATTTCGTGTTTGGGGAGGGAGGAGCTTTGATGGAATGTGCGTCTTCGCTTGTTTGGAATAGCCGACGGGGGCGTCGGCTCCACTTTAGAGGAGGTCGGACCAGGTGCGGGGGTCGACGTGGGCGGAGTAGCGGTTGTTTTTGTGGGTGACGTGGATGGGGATGTTGTAGGCGGCGGTGAGGTTTTCGTCGGTGAGGACCTGTTGGGGGGTGCCGGTGGCGATGGTGGTGCCGTGGGTGGAGAGGAGGAGGATGTTCTGGGTGTCGGGGAGGAGTTCTTCGAGGTGGTGGGTGACGGTGATCATGGCGGGGCCTGTGGGTTGTTTGTGGAGGCGGGCGAGGGTGGCGAGGATGGTTTCGCGGGCGGGGAGGTCGAGGCCGGTGGTGGGTTCGTCGAGGATGAGGAGTTCGGGTCGGCGGACGAGTGCGCGGGCGATGAGGGCGCGCATGCGCTGGCCGGTGGAGAGGGTGAAGTAGTTTTGGTTTCGTTGGGTGGCGAGGCCGACCTGATCGAGGAGGTGGTCGGCGTGTTGCCACTGGTCGGGGGTTGGGTTGACGTAGCCGATGGTGAGTGCGGAGAAGTAGCCGGAGACGACGACATCGCGGGCGGACATGTTTTCGTCGAAGGGGTAGATGGTGGTGGGTTCGACGATGCCGATGCGGGCGCGGAGTTGGGGGATGGCGACTCCGCCGAGGGTTTGGCCGAGAAGTTGGACGGTGCCTTTCTGTGGCCAGAGGTAGGCGGAGGCGATGCGGAGGAGTGTGGATTTTCCGCAGCCGTTGGCGCCGAGGATGGCGGCGATTTGCTTTGGGGCGACGGACCAGGAGATGTCGGTGAGGATGGGGCGGGTGGATTCGCCGGCGGGGCGGGAGAAGTGGATGTGGGAGAGGGAGAGGACGGTGTGAGGCATTTGGGTTCACTCGGGTAGGACGTCATTCAGGGAGATACGGAAGCCGGCGAGTGCGCCCGTGCACTCGACGGTTTGATCGCGGGAAAAGATTTTAGGCGTCTGGTGCGGATGGAAGACGGCAATCGTGTAATTGCTTGAATCGAGCAGCCACGCCTCGGAGGTTCCGTGCTTGAGGTATTCCTGAACTTTGAAATTGCACTCTTCAAGGGGACTTGTTGGGGAAAGAATCTCGACGGCGAACGCGGGAGCACCTTCGACGAAGAAATCTCGTTTTTCCTTAGGGGGCGATTGATCTTGCGTGATGAAGGCGATGTCGGGGCCGAGGACGGAATCGGGGTCGCGGGTTGTGATGAATCCGACAAAGGGGAGGACATGGCCCAGGTTTCGAGACTGGACGAAGGCATGTAGTTCGGTTGCAAGTTCGGCGGCGATGAACCCGTGGCGCATGCCTGAGGGGGATACGGGGTAAAGGAGCCCGTAGTGGAGTTCGAGAAATTTGCCGTCGCTCCCCATTTTCCAGAGGTCTTCGGCGGTGAGTACGCCAGCTCGTCCCGTAAACGACTGCATAAATCGCCCGTATTATTGAGCATTCACTTTGGAAAGCCTAATCTCGCCGAAAGTCATGTAAACGAGAGTGGTTCCCGCGGGGCCCCGATAGGCACCGTTTGCATTTCCCAAACGTGCGGCGACAGCGGTGAACGCCCATGCGTCATTTTCGGCACATCGTACTTTCCGCGATATGAACTGTTCTGCGTGATTCGTTTCACCCCATTGCTTTGCCAACTCGGCGTGAGCGCGAAGCGGCTCAAGAATCGAGGGATGGTCCCATCCCCAAAGAAAAGTGCCATCCTGAGTATTGTACGTACCGATAATCTGGACTGACGCTTCTGCAACCGTGCCATCGGCAAACGAGAAGGTAATCGTTCCGGCTTCCTGATCCACTGACCAATTCTCTTCTTGGCCAAGATCCCAGGTCGCAGAATGCGCGGCAGTTTGGGATTGCAAACCGGCCATGCTTTGCTGAATGAATTGATTAACCATTTCATTCTCCCTTATTTTCCGCTGAAGGGCTGCTCGAGGCGATAGACGAGTTTGGCGGCGCGGAGGGTGTTTCGGAGGAGCATGGCGACGGTCATGGGGCCGACGCCGCCGGGGACGGGCGTGATGTGGGAGGCGAGCTTGGCGACTTCGTCGAAGTCGACGTCGCCGACGGTTTTTTCGGTGACTTTGCCGAAGGCGTCGGTGATGCGGACGCGGTTGATGCCGACGTCGATGACGACGGCGCCGGGTTTGATGTGGTCGGCGCGGAGGAGGCCGGGCTTGCCGACGGCGACGACGACGATATCGGCGCGGCGGGTTTCGGCGGGCGTGTCTTTGGTGTGGATGTGGCAGAGGGTGACGGTGGCGTTGCGCTCGGTGAGGAGGAGGCTCAGGGGGCGGCCGACGATGCGGCTGGCGCCGACGACGGTGACGTTGGCGCCTTCGAGGGGGACGCCGGTGGAATCGATGAGTTCGACGACGGCGAGGGCGGTGCAGGGGGCGATGATGGTGTGGCCGTAGACGACGTGGCCGATGTTGGCGGGGTTGACGCCTTCGACGTCCTTGAGGATGTCGATCTGGTACTGGGCGTTTTGCAGGTCCAAGCCGTTGGGGAGCGGGGAGTGGAGGAAGATGCCGGTGACGGTGTGATCGCGGTTGAGGGCGTGGATCGCGGAGTGGAGTTGTTGCTCGGTGGTTTCGGCGGGGAGTTGGTGGAGTTCGTAGTCGATGCCGACGTGGGCGCAGGTTTTTTTCTGGTTTTCGGCGTAGACCTTGGCGGCGGAGTTGTCTCCGACGAGGATGGCGATGAGTTTGACGGGTTTTTGCTGGGATTTGAGCGCGGCGACTTCGGTGGCGACGTGGTCGCGGATGGTGGATGAAAGCGCTTTACCATCAATCAGTTTGGCGGGCATCGTTATCTACCACAGAGGCGCACAGAGAGCACAGAGACGCACAGAGTTTTGGTGTTACCTGATTTCGATTTTGCAGACGCGGCGTTTGCCGACCTGGAGGATGTCGCCGGTTCTGGGTTCGACATTCAGTTTGAAGTCGGTGACTTTGTTGCCGGCGTAGGTGACGCCGCCGCCTTCGATGAGGCGTTTGGCTTCGTTGCCGGAGGCGGCGAAGCCGACTTCTTTGAGGAGAGTCATGATGCCGATTTTGCCGTCCTTCAAGGCGCTTTGCGGGAGCGTTTTGGTTTCGTCGGCGAGGACCTGGTGCTCGGTGAACCGTTTGCGGAAGTCTTCGGCGGCTTTTTCGGCTTCGGCGGGGTTGTGGTACTGCTCGACGATCAGGCGGCCGAGGATTTCCTTCGCTTTGCGGGGGTGGGTTTCGTTGGGGTTGGTGAGGGAGGTGATGCGGTCGTCGGGGAGCGGGGTGGTCATGCGGAACCAGTTGGGCATGAGTTCGTCGGGGATGGACATGGCTTTGCCGAACTGTTCGGAGGCGGGTTCGGAGACGCCGATGTAGTTGCCGAGGGATTTGGACATTTTTTGCGAGCCGTCGGTGCCGACGAGGATGGGCATGATGATGACGATCTGCGGGGGCTGGCCTTCGGATTCCTGGAGGTCGCGGCCGACGAGGTTGTTGAAGGTCTGGTCGGTGCCGCCGAGTTCGACGTCGGCCTTGATGACGACGGAGTCCCAGCCCTGCATGAGGGGGTACATGAACTCGTGGATGTAGATGGGTTCGCCGGCCTTGTGGCGTTCCTGGAAGGTGTCGCGTTCGAGCATTCTTGCGACGGTCATTTTCTGGCAGAGTTTGAGGGCGTCGACGAAGGTCATTTGGTGGAGCCACTCGGAGTTGTAGCGGATTTCGACCTTGCCTTCGGACATGTCGAGGATTTTGCCGGCCTGGGCGAAGTAGGTTTCGGCGTTTTGTTTGACCTGATCGGCGGAGAGGACGGGGCGGGTTTTCTTTTTGCCGGTGGGGTCGCCGATCATGGCGGTGGCGTCGCCGATGATGAGGACGGCCTTGTGGCCGAGGTCCTGGAACTGGCGCATTTTGCGGAGGACGACGGCGTGGCCGAGGTGGAGGTCGGGGGCCGTGGGGTCCATGCCGAGCTTGATGCGGAGCTGGCGTCCGGTTTTTTGCGCGTGTTCGAGGCGTTTTTTAAGTTCCTCGGCGGAGTAGACGTGGTCAGTGCCGCGGAGGAGGAGCTGCATTTGTTCGTCGATCGTGGGCATGGGGGGTTGGGGTCCTTTTTTGGGAAAGGGGCATTTTAAGGGATTGGAACAGTGATACCAGTGGCAGTGCTGCCCGGGTCTAAACGCCGGCGATCAGCGGTGGTGCTGCTTCCAATAATCCCGGAAGGATATAAGGCGGGGGAGGGATTCGACATCTTTTCGGCGATTGGCAGCTTTTTTACTCGCGATGATGTCGTCCGGGTGACAGACGGGGAAGCCTTCGGGCTCGACGCGGCGTTTCCAAGCATCATCGAAGCGTTCGATGCCATCGGGAGCGAAGATCAGGTCGAGATCGAAGGGGCCGTTTTTCAACTGGATGAAGTCTTTGCCACGTTCAATTTCTTTCGCTTCATCCTCGGTGAGAGCGAAGCCGAGTTCCTTGAGCGCGGCGACGAGTGCGCGACCATTCTCGTTGCTTTTTTCGACGAAGAGGTCGGCGTCCTGCGTGGTATCGGGGAAGCCGAGAAGAATTGCGCCGGATTTGCCAATGAACAAGTATCGGCAGCGGTGGGCATTGAAAACGTCGCGGATTTCCTGCGCCTGGCGGTATTCAAATGCGCCCATAGCCGAGCCACTCTGGAAGGTTTTTTTCACACCACTCGCGATATTCCTGCATGGTCTGGAATGAGCGGAAGCGCGCATCATCCATCACGGGCTTGTAGGTTTTGATAAAGGCGTACTTCATTCGCTGGGCCAAAGGGCGCCGTGCAGCGGCTTCGAATTCAGCGAGGAGATCGTGGGGAATGTCGGTCTTTTTTACCATGGAGGCATTATAACAGGTGCGTGACGTCGGTTGGCGGAATCCGTTTGAACATGCGGATGATGAGGCCTGGCGGGGGATTTGAAACGATCTCAGGGACGCAGGAGGGGCTTAAGAGCCGCTGATGAGGGTGAAGTAGATGCTGAAGCTGTTGAAAGCGGCGTGGAGGGTGATGTTGGCCCACATGTTGCCGGTGCGTTCGTAGAGGTAGCCGAGGCCGAGGGCGAGGAGGAAGATGACGGCGAAGTGGTCGATGGGGTGGACGCTGGCGAAGAAGGCGCTGGTGAGGAGGATGGCGAACCAGCGGCGGGCGGGGGTGGGGCGGTAGTTGAGGTCGATGGGGTGCTGGAAGGAGAAGCCGAAGCGGGGCTGGATGAGCATGGTCTGGAAGCAACCGCGGAAGAAGATTTCTTCGAGGATGGGGGCAGCGACGCCGGCGAGGAGGATGAAGGCGGTTTGTTCCCAGAGGGGGGGCTTACGGCTGAGGACCTGGAGGGTTTCGTGGACTTCCTCGGGGCGTTTCTCGAAGTGGGTGATGATGTACTCGGTGGCGTTGGCGACGATGATGAGGAGCGGGGTGAGGGCGAGGAAGCCGAGGATGCCGTAGCCGACGCCTTTGGGGAGTTTGCGGAGGGAGAGGCCCCAGCCATCGAGCCCGCCGACCACGATGCGGGAGGCGAGGATGACGAGGACGAGTGCGGGGACGGCTTCTGCGAAGGTGTTGAGGAGCTGACTGAGGAGGATGTTGGAGGTGCTTTCGGAATAGAGGATGCGGGGGCGCGTGGCGGGGGCGTGGCGGGTGGTCGCCGGTCGCGTGGCGGCGGGGAGGGATGCCGGGGCGGAAGCGGTGGATGGGGAGGTGGCGGGGAATGTGGCGGGCGCGGTGGCGGCGGGAGGGGCGTGGGCCTGGTTCCAGAGGGCGAAGGCGGTGATGGTCATGAAGGCGGTGCCGCAATAGAGTAGAATGGCGGCGGCCACGGTGAGGGCGGAGATACCGCCGAGGCGAGGCGGCGCGGCGGCGAGCGGCGCAGCGCGGAAGACGCGGAGGCCGATGATCAGGCCGATTCCAACGACGAGCCAGAGGTACTGGCTGAAGCCGAAGAGTTGGTCAAGGTGAGTCGCCACCCATAAGATGAAGTTTTGAATCAGCAAATTGCACTCACAGAGAGAATGTATGTCATCGTCGTCCCCCCAGCCGAACCGAACGCCGGATATCTTGCAGCAAATCGTGGAAACAAAAAAGGAGGAGATCGCGGCGGCGAAGGGGCGGGTGTCGCTGGACGCGTTAAAAGAGCGTTGCCGGCAGGCGGAACCGCCGCGGAATTTTTTTGCGGCGTTGACGAAGGAGCCGGAGGGGCTGGTGAACATTATTGCGGAGGTGAAGAAGACCTCGCCGTCGGCGGGGACGATTCGGGCGGACTTTGATCCAGTGGCGGTGGCGAAGGTTTATCATGCGGCGGGGGCGGATGCGTTGTCGGTGCTGACGGATGAGAAGTATTTTCAGGGGAAGCTGGAGTACATTGCGGCGGTGAAGAAGGAGGTGCCGCTGCCGGTGCTGCGGAAGGATTTCATTATTGATCCGTACCAGGTGTACGAGGCGCGGGCGGCGGGGGCGGATGCGATTCTGCTGATCGCGGAGATCCTGACGGATTCGATGATGATCGACCTGCAGATCCTGGCGACGGAGCTGAAGCTGACGACGCTGGTGGAAGTGCACGAGATGGATTCGCTGCTGCGGGTGAACTCGACGATGAGTTTTCCGCATGCGTCGTATTACCTGCTGGGGATCAACAACCGGGATCTGCGGACGTTCACGGTGGATCTGCAGAACACGGTGCGGCTGGCGGAGTTTGTGGAGAACAAGAAGATTCTCGTCTCGGAGAGCGGCATTCGGGAGAAGGCGGATGTGCAGCGGATGGTGGCGGCGGGGGTGCGGACGCTCTTGATTGGGGAGACGTTGATGAAGAGCGGGGATGTGGGGGGGACGATGGCGAATTTGAAGGGGGTGTTTCGGAAGGCGTGATCCTGCTTGGGAGGAGAGGACGGGGAGAACCACGGAGAACACGGAGGGCACGGAGAGATTGAGTCGGGTTCCTCCGTGCTCTCCGTGGTCTCCGTGTTTTTTTGAGTTTGTTGAAACGAAAAGGCCCGCGGTTTTCGCGGGCCTTTTTTTGTGGGATGGTTTGCAGAGGGGGTTACGGGGCGGGGGTGTTGTCGGGGGCGGGGGTGGCGCCGGCGTTGCCGCTCATGGCTTGTTTGAGCTTGGTGCCGGCTTCCATGGTGCTGGTGATGGCGTTGAGGGGGATGTGCCATTCGGCGGTGAGGGTTTCGCCGGAGATGCCGGCGCTGGCGACGACGGGGGCGACATTTTGCGGGGGCGTGGCGTCGGAGCCGGGCTTGAGGACGGATTGGGCGACGGCGATCCAGCGGGCGATGGGGAGGTAGACGAAGCCGACGGGGTTGGCGACGACCTGGTCGCGGACGCTGCTGATGATGGCGTTGTTGCTGAGGGTGTCGGCGTTGTTCTGGGCGGCGTCGATGGCGCCTTCGAGGATGGACTGGTCGGCGCCGAAGACGGTGACGACGCGTTTATTGACGATGCCGGTGTACATGGTGAGGCCGTCGGCACCGTACATTTTTTCGATCATCATGATGCCTTCGCGGGAGCCGGGGGAGAGGGGATGGTCGGGGGTTTCGGGGCGGAGGGTGAACTTCATGTTGATCTTGGTGAGCTTGATGTCCTTGACGGTGACGGCGTTGGGGGTGACGGTGACTTTCTGGGCGAAGTCGGGGTTCATGGATTGCTGGGACAAGGGGCTCTTGAGGGCCTGGAGCTGGAGTGCGTGGTACTTGGCGGGGTCAGAGACGTCGACGATGGTGGCGCCGTAGAGGAAGCCGCCCTTGCCGGTGGCGGGCGGCGGAAGGAAGACGAAGTTGGTGCCGGAGGAGAGTGCGGCAAGCTGCTGGTAGATGACGATGGATTTTTTGTATTCCTCGATTTTGGGGTCTTGCGCGATGACTTCGTTGGCGAGGACCTGCTTGGAGACGCTGCCGAGGAGGTCAGCGAAGGATTGGCCATTGAAGGTGAAGGCGCCGGCGGCGAGGAATTCGCCATCGGGGAGTCCGGCGAGGGAGGGAGCGTCCTTGGGTTTCTGTGCAGCGACGAACTTGCCGAAGGGGGACTGGGGTTTGAAGGCGCCGACGAGTCCGAAGGTGAGTCCGGAGTCGTTGAGGCGGAGGGTGACCATGGTGTGGTTGGCGTCCTGGACGAATTCTTTTGCAGCGGCGAAGTAGAGGTTGATCATTTCCTTCTGCAGGGCGCCGGCGGTCTGGTCCTTGTTGTTGTTGAGGTTCATGAGGTCCATCATGCCGGTGACTTCCTGCTGCTTGTCTTCGAGCAGCTTGTTGACGCTGGCGGAAGCGGCGGCGGTGTTGGCCCAGAGGACGAGGTCGTTGTTTTCGAAGGTTTTGAGGGTTTCGGCGGTGGCAGCCTTGCCGAAGGAATTCTTTTTGGAGAGGAAATTGTTGAGAACATCGCGGTCCTGGGCGAGGGCAACCCACTTGTCGATGTTGGCGACATAGCCTTTGTCGGTGGAATCGCCGGGGAGGGTGACTTCGGAGATGCCGTCCTTGTCGGGGGCGCTGGGAGAGAGGTTCTGGAGCATGGCCTTGGGATCGGTGGTGGGGAGGAGGATGACGGCGGGGGGCGGCCCTGCGAAGAGGTTGGTGTCGTTGGCATCGGCGTGAAGGGGCTTCATGACGACGAGGGCGGCGGAGGAATCCTGGTCGAAGCCTTCGGTGATGCCGAGGTTGCGGAGCATGTAGCCGGCGATATCGGGCGGGAGGGGGATGGGGACGTTGAGGCGGGTGACGGAGTTGGAGATCTTGGTGCTGAGGGAGCGGACGTTGTTGATGACGATGACGGCGTTGGCATCGGCGGGGACCTGGTTGAGGACGGCTGGGGCATCCGCCCAGGCGGCCTTGAGGGTGGCGAGTGAGAGCAGCGCAACGACTGCGGCACGGGTTGTCCGGAATTTGCGGGTGATCATGATTTGGAATCCTTATCCATGAAAGGGGGTAGCCCCGTGGCCCGGGCTCGGTGGCTCCGAAGGGTAGTATCCGCCGGGCGGGCGAAGTCCGTCAAGGAATACGCGGCAATGGTCGTGCCGGGCCGCAGCGGGTGTTGGGGGTTGCGGCGGGGTAGGAGAAATCCCGAGAAATGTGGGGGCAAATTTGGAGATTTTATTTGCATTGGGTGAACGGGAAATGTAGGAATGAGGGATCGGAAGAGGAATGGACCGTTCAGTTGGTTCCCCCTGGAATGGAGTCTTCCCATGCCCCACCGTCGCACTTCCGGCGCAAAGGTTCGCACCCACAAAATCGGCATCGGCAACTCGCGGTATGCAAAGGGCAAGCAAGCCCGGCTGCAGAATCGGCGGATGCTGGATGCGTATTTCCGTGGCGGCGAAGCGGCCTGAAGACGGTTTGATGGTTAAGTAGTTAAGTGGTTAAGTAGCCTGGGTGGATGGGTTGTCGTTTGCGCGCTCCGCCTGGCTGCGTTTTCTACGTCTTATTTGCCACGGTCCGCGAAGAGTTGCCGCACGTGCGGGGTGAGCTCCGCAGACGAGGCGATTCACGACTTGACCACTTGACGGTTTAACTACTTCACCCGTGGATCTCGTGCTATAGTGGCTCTCCATCTGTCAGGAGACACTTATGGCCGCACCCTCGCCGTCTACCCCCCCTACTCCGTCGTCGGGCGACACGCATCTGCCGACGTCGACCATCCTGGTGGTTGATGACAATCAGCAGAATGTGGAGCTGATGCAGGCGTACTTGGAGACGCTGAACTGCACGGTGCACGTGGCGGTGGACGGGGTGGATGCGCTGGAGAAGGTGCCGAAGGTGAATCCGGATTTGATTCTGCTGGACATCATGATGCCGCGGATGTCGGGGTTTGAGGTGTGCCGGCGGCTGAAGGCGAATCCGGAGACGCGGGAAATTCCGATTTTAATGGTGACGGCGTTGAATGAACTGGGGGATATTGAGCGCGGGGTGGAATCAGGGACGGATGATTTTCTGACGAAGCCGATCAATAAGCTGGAGCTGCTGACGCGGGTGAAGTCGCTGCTGCGGGTGAAGCATTTGAAGAATCAACTGGATCGGACGCTGGCGTATTTGAGCGATATGGAGAACCGGGATTAGCGCGCGGGTTCCAAAACGACGTAAATGAGCCACGAAAGACACTAAAGACGCGAAAGAGATTCATTTAGGGGGGGCGGCGGGGTGGGCGAGTGCTTCGGCGACGGCTTTTCGGAGGGCGTCGCCGCGGCCGTCGCGGGCGATGAGGAAGGTTGCGGGGATGGCGGTCGCGCCGTGCTGCTTGGGCATTGGCGGGACGAGACTCCATATGCTGGCAACTCCTTTCGACACCCGTATAATCCGTTCGGCGGGCAGTGACGTTTCCCCCGCAACTCCGCACGGGCAATTTCGAGTGTGTAATGCTCCGATTCCGCGTCTACAAAGATGGCCAAGTGCCGGCCGACCTCGATCTCTCGACGGCGTATCTCGTCGGTTCTGATTCAGTGCCCATCCGGGGGGAATTTTTCTACTCGAACGGCGAGATCGTGTGCCGGAAGCGGGCGGCGGGGCCGGCGGCGTTGACGCTGCTGTGGGAGCTCAAGGGGTTTGGGAATGTGATGCTGGAGACGACGCGGCTGCCGGAGCGCGAGGAGCCGTACGTGCTGGCGCTGGAGCTGGCGCGCGGGCGGGTGATGCGGCTGATGCAGAAGCGGGAGGAGTGGGGGTTGTTCGATGTGGCGGAAGCGGCGACGGTGAACGAGAAGGCGCTGGAGGCGCGGGACCTGCTGCTGGAAGCGATCACGAACCAGGAGAATCCGGCGAAGGCGAGCGAGCTGGCGGAGAAATGCCTGACGATCGTGCTGCCGATTTCGGAGCAGGCGGCGCTGACACATGCGGATCTACTGCTGCAGCGGCGGATCACGACGCGGAATTTTCCACGCGGGGCGTTCGGGGTGCGGGTCGATCCGAGCATTGCGACGGAAACGTACCGGCGGCTGATGCTGCCGAACGCGGACTTTGTGCGGCTGCCGATGTGGTGGAAGCAGATTGAGCCGCAGGAGCAGCAGTTTGCGTGGGGGGCGATCGATGAGTGGATGGAGTTTTTGCGGCGGCCGAAGGTGCAGGTGCCGGTGGTGGCGGGGCCGCTGGTGTTCTTCAACGAAGTGGCGATACCGGATTGGTTGTACATCTGGGAGCACGACTATGAAACCGTGCGGGACCTGATGTATGAGCACATCGACCGGGTGGTGCAGCGGTACGGGCCGCAGGTGGCGTTGTGGAACGTGCTGTCGGGGCTGCATGTGAATGCGTCGTTTTCGTTCACGTTCGACCAGTTGATGGACCTGACGCGGATGACGGTGGGGCTGGTGAAGAAATCGAACCCGAATGCGCGGACGATGATTGAGCTGACGCAGCCGTGGGGGGAGTATTACGCGACGAACCAGCGATCGATTCCGCCGCTGTTGTATGCGGAAATGATCGTGCAGTCGGGGATCCAGTTTGATGTGTTCGGGGTGCAACTGCGGTTTGGGGTTCCGCGGGATGGGTGCTGGCAGCGGGATTTGTTCCAGATTTCGTCGCTGCTGGACCGGTTTGCGGCATTGGGGAAGCCGGTGATGATTTCTTCGCTGCAGGTACCGAGCGCGGTGGTGGAGGGTGGGGCAGCGGGGACGTGGCGGAAGCCGTGGTCGGAGATGCTGCAGGGGAAGTGGATGGAGGCGGTGACGGACATTGCGTTGTCGAAGCCGTACGTGGAAGCGATCTGCTGGCACGATTTGTCGGACAATCCGCAGAAGGGCGGGGGCGGGCATTCGGTGCCGTTCGGGGGGCTGGCAGGTGCGGACCTGGGACCGAAGCAGGCGATGAAGACGTGGTCGAGTTTGCGGCGTGCGGTGCAGGGGTTTCGGGGGAATCCGCCGCCACCGCCGCCACCGCCGAAGCCGCCGGAGCCGCCGAAGCCGCCGCAGTCTCCGAGGAGCTGAGAGCGGGTTTTCGCCGGGAAAATGCTCGCCCTGCTCTGGCGGGATGGCGTAAACTCCGGACATGGGCGCACCTCAACAATTCGATGAGCCCGTACTCGCCGAGCCGGCAAGTGACCGCCGGGAGCCGGACGATTGGGGGTGGACGCGTCGACAGCGGGCGGCACTGGGGATGCTCGCCGCGCTGCTGCTGGTGGTGCTCACGGTGATTCTTTACCAGCGGCCGCATCTGCTGAGCGATGGGGTTGTGGTTTTGCATGGGCAGCCGGTGACGGTTCCGGCGCGGATTGATCCCAACGTGGCGACGCTGGAAGAACTGGCGAGGATTCCGCACATCGGGGAGAAGGTGGCGGCGAAGCTTGTGGCGTACCGGGATGCGCGGAAGGCGCTGACGCCGGATGGCGTTCTCTTTCGGACGCCGGACGACCTGGCGCGGATTCCGGGGCTGGGGAAAAAGACGGCGCAGGAACTGGCGGCGTATTTTGAGTTTCCGGACGAGGCGGAGACGCAAGCTGGGGATGGTGGGCAGGAGTAGCGATTTCGGAAGATCGCGGGCTTATCTGTTGGCGAGGGTCCATGATCCCCACGGCGTGGAAGCCGTGGGCTTGATGCGTGGGGGTTGGGGGGCTGATCAGGTTCCGAGTGCTTCGCCGACAGCGGCGGTGAGGCGGGCGAGGGCGACGTCGAGGGGGCCGTCGGCGCGGAGGCCGGCAGCTTTGGCGTGGCCGCCGCCGCCGAATTTGCGGCAGACCTGGTTGACATCGACGTTTCGCTTGCTGCGGAGGCTGCCGCGGACGCGGCCGTCGGGCATTTCGGTGAGGAGGGCGACGACTTCGACGGTCTGAACGGTGAGGGGCATGTCGACGAGGTACTCGGTCTGGCTGGCGAGGGCGCCGGTTTCAGTGAAGTCGGTCTGCTTGAGGCTCATGCAGGCGAAGCGGTCGTTGAAGGCCCACTGGAGGCTGTCGAGGGCCCGCTGCATGAGGAGCATTTTGGGCTTGGTTTCGGTCTGCATGAGTCGTTCGTAGAGCTGTGCGTTGTTGACGAAGGGGGTGAGGTCGGCGGCCATGAGGTGGGTGCGCGGCTTGACGGAATCGAAGCGGAACCACCCCGTGTCGGAGACGAGGCCGGCCATGAGGGGGAGGGCGAGTTTCTCGTGCATGGGGACGCCGGCTTTTCGGGCGAGTTCCCAGAGAATTTCGACGCAGGCGGCGGCGGAGGTGTCGGCGTAGATGACGGGGCCGATGTCGTCGCGGCTGAGGTGGTGGTCGATGGCAACGACTTTCTCGCGTTCTCCCTTGAGGAGGGTGGTGGCGGGTTCCATCTGGGCGTAGGTGCAGGTATCGACGACGAGGATGGTGTCGACGACGCCGCTGGCGCTGCCGGCCCATTCGGAGTCGAATTCCCATTGGCCGCCCTCGAGCTCGGCGCCGGAGTCGGGGATGGCGTCGGCGAGGAAGGCGTAGGGGGCGGGCGGCTTGGCGAAGTGGACGGTCTGGATTTCCTGTGCGCCGAGGGCCTTGAGGATCCAGGCGGCGGCGGTCTGGGAGCCGAGGGCGTCGGGATCGGGGCGCTGGTGGGTGAAGATGGCGACGCGTTTAGCGCGTTTGAGGCGGTCGATCAATTGATCCATGCTGGCAAGCCCGGCGCTCATGCTGATTCCTTTTGCAGTCGCAACTTGATGTGCTCAAGCGGGCATTGTCACCAATTCGCGGGTGTTTTCCACATCGATTTTCATCTGGCGGACGAGGGGTTCGACGCCGCCGAAGGGGAGCATTTCGCGGAGCCAGCGGTGGAATTCGAGGTCGAGGGTTTTTCCATAGAGGTCACCGGTGAAATCGAGGAGGAAGGCTTCGACGGTGGTCATGGTGCCGTGGAAGGTGGGGTTGGTGCCGACGCTGATGGCAGCGCGGTAGTTGCCCCCCCCTACCCGAGCGCGGCCGGCGTAGATGCCCGGGCCGGGGTGGAGCTGGGGGGTGGCGATGTTGGCGGTGGGAAAGCCGAGGGCCTTACCGCGCTGGGCACCGTGGACGACTTCGCCGCGGAGGGTGTAGGGGCGTCCGAGGCACTTCATGGCATCGACGACGCGGCCGTTGGCGACGAGCCAGCGGATGAGGCTGCTGGAGACGTTGACGAGGGTGAGATCGGAGAGGGCGACCTGCTCGGTGGGGACGATGATGGCGTTGAGGCCGAATTCGTGGCCGCGGGACTGAAGGAGCGCGGAATTGCCTTTGGCGCCGCGGCCGAAGGTGAAGGTGGGGCCCTCGACCAGGAGGGTGGCGCCGATGGCGGAGTTGACGACATCGCGGAGGAACTCTTCGGCGGTCATGCCGAGGAATTCGCGCGTGGTGGGGACGACGATGAGAACATCGGGGGAGCAGGCGGCGAGCAGTTCTTCGCGTTGCGAGGCGATCGTCAGCGGCTGCCGGACTTCGCCCGGCCGGAGAATGACGGAGGGGTGGGGATCGAAGGTCATGACGGTGAAGGAGGCTCCGCGGCGTGTGGCTTCGTCGCGGCCTGTGGAGAGCATTTTGGCGTGGCCGCGGTGGACGCCGTCGAAGTTTCCAATGCACAATACGCCGCCGCGGCGTGCCGGGGGAAATTGCCGAAAATCGCTGAAAATCTCCATGGCCGCAGTATCCACCAGTTCGGGGCGGGTCGCAATGCGTGTTCGCTTTCGGGCCCTGGCGGTTTCGCAGCCGGAGGCCGGCGTCGCGGGTTCCGCGGGCAGCGTGGGCGTTCGAATGCGTCGCTTTACCTCCCCCGATCAAAAGACTACATTGCCCGCATGACCGACTCACAAGAAACGCCGGAAGCTTCTCCCCCCCCTACCGCTGCAGAAGTGCCTTTTGCGGAGGATGCGCCGCGCGAAGATGTCATTACGGAAGCGATCAATCAGCCCGATCTTGCGGCTGCGGGCGAGGATGCGGGGGAAACGGTCGCGGCGCCGAGTGGCACGCCGGAGCTGACGGCGGATTCCATGCCGCTTTTCCAGGTGCTCGAAGCGATCCTGTTTTCCACGGACGTTCCGCTGTCGGCGGGGAAGCTGGCGGAGATTGTGGGGGTGGATTCGACGAAGCCGATCAAGCAGACGATCGAGCAGTTGAACAAGACGTACGAGGAGCGGCAGGCGGCGTATCGGATCGAGGAGCGGGCGGGCGGGTACCAGTTGCTGACGCTGCCGCAGTACGCGCAGTACATCGAGCGCCTGGTGCGGAAGAAGGATGACGGCCGGCTCACCCCCGCCTCCCTCGAAACCCTGGCCATCGTCGCCTACAAACAACCGATCACGCGCGCCGGCGTCGAGGTCATCCGCGGCGTTGCCTGCGGCGAAACGCTTCGCACCCTCATGGAACACAACCTCGTCAAGATTGTCGGCCGGGCCGAAGAAATCGGCCGGCCCATGCTTTACGGCACGACGCGTTACTTCCTCGAAGTCTTCGGGCTTGCCAACATCAAGGACCTGCCCAAATCGGACGCGCTGAAAGAACCCAAGTAATCCGCCAGAACGCCCGATAATCCCACGTCCCACGGCTGGCGCTGCGGGCGCTGGCGGCGCGTTTGCCCGCCTCTCCCGCTTTGATATTGCCCCCGCCCCTTCCATCATTTATAAGCAACAAACCGCACTGCAGAGCTACACTCATGGCCCGCGCGAACCCCCTGCGTGCCGAGCCGCAAATCCCCGGCCGTTTCGATTCGGAAGGAACACCATGGCCCGCATCCGCCACGCGAACCACCGCCTCCTCTTCGACAACCTCGAATCCCGCCTCCTCCTCTCCCAAACCCCGCTCCCCATCTCCGTCTCTTACGCCAACACCACCCTCACTTCCGAGACCGCCCCGGGACAGATCGCCCCCTCCTTCTCCAGCGGCACCGATTTCCGCTACGCCTCCAGCACCGCGCCCGGCGCCATCGGCCAGATCACCCGCACCTTCACCATCACCAACACCTCCAACGCCACCCTCCCCCTCGGCAACGTCACCCTCACCGGCACGAACGCCGCGGACTTCTCCATCGTCTCCGCCCTCCCCTCCTCGCTCGATCCGAACACCCCCGCCACCCTTACCCTCGCCTTCAACCCGACCGCCACCGGCACCCGCACCGCCACCCTCACCATCCCCGACGCCTCCAACATCGATGCCCCCTTCCTCTTCGACATCCAGGGCACGGGCCTCGCCACCACCAATTTCCCGAATGGCCTCGAAGTCGCCACCGTCCAAGCCGGCTCCGGCAATGCCACCGCCAGCAACGGCGATGTCCTCTCCATCTCGTACGCCGGGTACCTCCTCAACGGCTTCCTCTTCGACGCCAGCCCCGCCAATAACCCCTTCGCTCTCATTCTCGACAACACCCCCACCCGCGACTTCATCGGCCACAACCCCAACTTCAATCTCATCGACGGCTGGGAACAAGGCCTGCAGGGAATGAAGGAAGGCGAATCGCGCATCCTCATCATCCCCTCCTCCCTCGGCTACGGCGTCAACGGCTCTCCGCCCAAGATTCCCTCCAACGCCCCGCTCGTCTTCGAAACATTCCTCAACGAACTCGATTACGCCCCCGAAGTCGGCATCCGCGGCACCGACAACGCCTTCATCCCCTCCGGCACCTCCACCGCCAACCTCACCCACGGCACCGACTTCGGCACGATCCCCCCGGGCCAATCCTCCATTAGCCACACCTTCTCCATCGTCGACTTCAGCAACGCCACGGACGATACCGGCAACTTCATCAACCGCCTTAATTACAACAACATGACCGTCACGCTCTCCGGCCCCAACGCCTCCGACTTCTTCTTCGCCGGCGGAAACCCCATCACCGTCGCCAACGGCACCCCCGTCAACGGCAACTTCACCATCACCTTCTCCCCCACCGGCACCGGCACCCGCACCGCGACCGTGCACCTCCACTCCAACGACGCCTTCAACCCGGACTACACCTTCACCATCCAGGGCACCAACACCCGCGCGATCGCGCTCTCCGCCAACAATCTTTCGATCCCCAACGCAGAGGCTGACACCAACATCAACAACTTCACCGACTTCTCCTACCAATCCCTCTCCCCCAATGACGCGGTCACCCGCACCTTCACGATCACCAACGCCGGCACCTCCACGCTGTCGCTCGGCAATGTCTCCATCACCGGCGCCAACCCCGCCGATTTTTCCATCGCCTCCCCGCCCGCCCTCTCCTCCCTCGCTCCCAGCCAATCCACCTCCTTCACCATTCAATTCAACCCCAGTGCCGCCGGCACCCGCGCCGCGATCGTCAACGTCACCTCCGATGCCCTCGGCAACCCCTTCACCTTTGCCGTCTCCGGCACCGGCGTCGCCACCACCACGCCCCCCAGCAACGTCCGCTACGCCACCCTGCAACCCGCCAACACCACCATCGCCGCCGCCAACGGCGAACTCCTCCAGATCTCCTTCCAGGCCGAGCCCACCACCGGCACCTACTTCTCCGGCTCCGCCAGCTTCCGCCTCGACAACGTCCCGGGCCACCCGTTCATCAACAATGACCAGTCTCCCGCCAACATCAAGAACGCCTACGACTTCCCCCAGATCGATGGCTGGGAAAACGGACTGCAGGGCATCAAGGCCGGCGAAACCCGGCTCCTCTTCCTCCCGGCCTCCCAGACCGTGGGCGCCTCCGCCAACGGCTCGCTCCTTCCCAACCAGCCGCTCATTTACCTCGTCACCTGCAACGCCCTCGCCTACGGCCCCGCCCTCGGTGTTTCCGGCAACGGCATCACCATCGCCCCCGGCGCCTCCGCCCCCAACGCCGACGACGGCACCGACTTCGGCACCCTCACCGGCACGCAGTCCTCCACCGCCCACTCCTTCAGCGTCTTCAACAACTCCTTCGCCGATGACGCCAACGGCAACCTCGGCGCCAACCTCTCCTTCGGCGGCCTCCCCGCCATCTCCTTCTCCGGCCAAAACCCCTCCGACTTCCTCGTCTCGTCCAACCCCGGCATCCCGGGCCTCTACACCGTCACCTTTCGCCCCACCGGCACCGGCCTCCGCACCGCCACCATCCACTTTGCCAGCAACGACCCTCAAAGCCCCGACTACTCCTTCCCCCTCCAGGGCATCAACAACGCCTCACCCGACCTCCAGCTCACCCTCGACACCACCTCCTTCCCCACCACCCGCATCAACACCAACACCGCCACCACCCTTACCCTTCCCATCCGCATCACCAATGTGGGCGCCGCCTCCACCGCCACCGGCACCACCGACATCCAGATCTTTGCCCACAACACCGCCACCAACACCAACACCCTCCTCGCCGCCTACCCCGCCCTCACCGTCGCCCTCACCCCCAACGGGGGCGTCACCTACTCCCTGAACGCACCGATCCCCCTCACGCTCCCCACTGGCACCTACACTCTTCTTGCCAGCATCAACCAATCCGCCGCCATCTCCGACCCCAATCCCACGAACGACTCCGCCACGACTCCCCAAACCTTCTCCGTCAACGCCGTCTACACCAACCTCACTCCCCACGTCCTTTCCAGCACCCTCCCCAGATCCGCCCGCGCCAAGACGCCTCTGGCCGGCACCATCACCTTCAACATCGCCAACACCGGCACGCTTCCCCTGCCTAAAACCCAGCAAGCCGCCATCACCCTCCTCGCCCGCAACACCACCGGCGCCACTATCCCCCTCCTCACACTCAAACCCCAGTCCCTCGCGAACCTTAAGCCGAATGCGGTCGTCCGCATCACCTCCCCCACCTTCAAACTTCCCGCGGGCCTTCCGGCCGGCACCTATTCTCTTCTTGTCCGCATCGCACCGACCCCGAGGCTCGCCCAATCCAGCGCGGCCGACGACACCGCCGCCAGCGCCTTCGCCCTCAGCATTACCCCCCCCACCTACGATCTCACTGGCACTTTGAATTCTTCGACGCTGAAGTCGTCGCCGAAGGGGGTTGCGGGGGCGGTCAACCTCACGGTGCGGACGCTGGGAAACAGCAATCTGCCCGCGACGCAAAAGGTGCAATTGCAAGTCCTTGCGCATCCGGCAGCGGCGGCGGATGGGAGCGGCAATATTGTGCTGGGGAGCCGGGTGGTGAGCATCGCAAACCTCTCGCCGCAGAAGCCGCTGAACTTCACGCTGAACATCGCCACCAACAAGGTGCTGAAGGCGGGTGTTTATCGTGTTCAGGTGCGGATTGTGCCGGTGCCGCATGTTGCGGAGACCAATCTCCTCAATAACCTGTTGGCGCAGCGGATCTTAAACCTGGTATCCACCAATAAGTGAGCGACGGGGATGAGGGCAGCGGCGGGAACGGCGGTCTCCGCATTTGCGTTATAGGACTGACGTTGTGAATTACTGCAGGTTTTGCGAGGCAACGCCCGATAAGGGCAAGTGGCACGGAGATGCGGGAAAAGCATTGTCCGCGCAAGGGGTTGTATGGTATTGTCTCGGTCACTCCACGGATGGTGTTCAGGGGCGTTGCCTCACCCTGCGGAATGTCGCCGCAAGCGGTTGGGTTGAGGTTGTCCCCGGCCTGCGGCTTCATCATCCTATTTGTAGCTTCCGACATGGAGGTCGCCCTTGAAACTCGCCCGCCTCGAGCTCTCCGGTTTTAAATCTTTTGCCGACTACACCGAATTTGTCTTTGACGATGGCATCACAGGTATTGTGGGGCCAAATGGTTGCGGCAAGTCCAATGTTGTGGATGCGGTGAAGTGGGTGCTGGGGGAGATGTCGGCGAAGAGTCTGCGCGGCGATGCGATGCTGGACGTGATTTTCAATGGGTCGGGGACGCGTAAACCCATGGGGATGGCGGAGGTATCGCTGACGTTCACGAATGAGGACCGGCGGTTGCCGATCGATGCGGACACGGTGAAGGTGACGCGGCGGTTGTACCGGGATGCGACGTCGGAGTACCTGATTAACAACCAGATGTCGCGTTTGAAGGACATTCGGGAGCTGTTTTTGGACACGGGCGTGGGGGTGGATGCATATTCCTTGATCGAACAGGGACGGGTTTCGGCGCTTTTGGAATCAAATTCGCAGGATCGGCGCGAGATTTTTGAAGAAGCGGCAGGGATTTCGCGATTCAAACAGAGGAAAAAGGAAGCTTTAAGAAAGCTGGAGAAGACAGATCAGAACCTGGCGCAGTCGCAACTGGTGCTGGAGGAAGTGGAAAAGCAACTGCGTAGCGTGAAGGTGCAGGCGGGGCGGGCGCGGAATTACCAGGAATATGCGGCGCGGCTGAAGGAGCTGCGGTCGGCGTACGTGATGCAGGAATATGATGGGCTGCACAAGAAGGTGGTGGGGCTGAATGAACAGTTGGAGGGGGTCGTGGACAATTTGGCGGCGGTGCGGCGGGAGATGGAGGGGAAGCGGAACCGGCAGGCGGAATTGCAGATGGAACTGGAGGGGGCGCAGGAGGCGGCGCGGAAGGCGGAGCGAGAGTTGCTGGCATCGCAGAATGAGCAGGCGAGCGCGAAGCAGCGCGGGGAGTTTGCGCAGCAGCAGATCCTGCATCTTTCGGAACAGCGGGAGCTGCTGACGGGGCGGCGCGGGGATGTGGAGGAGCGGCTGCAGGGGCGGGCTGAGGATGTGAAGCGGCACGAGGAGGCGGTGGCGGCGATCGACCAGAAGCTGCGCGAGCATGAGGCGGAGGTGGCGGAGGCGTCGCTGAAGCAGGAGCAGGCGTCGAAGGCGATCGCGGGGTTGAACCGGAGCGTGGACGAGCACAAGTCGAAGGCGATTGATTTGATGCGGCAGCTCGCGCGGCTGCACAACGATATCAATGGGTTGAGGATCAACCAGGAGAATCTGACGAACCAGAAGGGGCGGATCGAGCAGCGGAAGCTGCAGGTGGACTCGCAGATCGCGGAGCTGAAGGGGCGGGTGGGGGAGCTGGAGGGGCGGAAGAATGAGCTGACGGAGCAGTCGGCGACGCTGCAGGAAGAGGCCAATACCGTTCGGGCGGAGCAGCAGGCGAACAATCAGAAGATGGCGGGGATTTCGCAGGAACTGGCGCGGCAGCGGGAGCACCGGTCGGGGTTGAAGAGCCGGCAGAATGTGTTGAATGACCTGCAGAACAAGCGGGAGGGGGTTTCGCAGGTGGTGCGGGAGCTGCTGAAGAGCCGGGATGCGGGGAAGGGGTTTGGGTATGTGAAGGGGATCGTTGCCGACGCACTGAGCACGGATCTTGAGCATGCAACGGTGATTGAAGCGGCGCTGGGGGAATTGCAGAATGCGGTGGTGGTTTCTGATTCTTCGGCGCTGTTGGCGGATCAGGAGCACTGGCAGAAGCTCGCGGGGCGCGTGACGGTGCTGGCGGCGGACAAGATGCTGGCGTACCAGGACGGGTATGACTGGTCGCGGCATGGGAAGCGCGCGGTGGCGGCGATTGATCTCGTGAAGACGGAGGGGGAGAGTTCGCTGCTGATGCACCAGTTGCTGGGGCGGACGATCGTGGTGGATTCGCTGGCGGATGCGCTGGAGCTGGCAGAAGCGGGGCCGCGGGAGTATCGGTTCGTGACGCGGAGCGGGGAGGTGATCGAGGCGGGGTCGGCGAATCATGCGTTGACGCTGGGGGACATGTCGAAGCGCGGGGGCATCATCACACGGCGTGCCGAGGTGGCGAAGCTGGAGCAGGAGCTGGCGGATGTGGAAGCGACCGTGAACGAGCTCACGGGGCAGATTTCGCAGTGCGACCAGACGTCGCGGGAGCTGGATGCGCGGCAGCAGGAACTGCGGCAGCGGATTTACCAGGCGGATTCGCAGCGGGCGGAGGTGAACGCGCAGTTGCAGCAGACGAGCTCGCAGTTGCAGCGGACGACCAGCGAGGCGCCGCTTTTGGCGGGGGAAATCGAGAGCATTGAGCGGCAGATCCTGTCGGCGGCAGAGCGGCAGGCGGAATTTGAGGAGAAGGCGGCGGGGGTGGAGGCGGAGCAGAAGAAAGTGGAAGCGGTGGTGCACGAGCTTGGGTCGCAGTTGATCGTGCGGCAGCACGAGGTAAGCGAGCTGGCCGAGGCGGCGACGCGGGCGCGCGTGGCGATGGGGCAGGTGCAGGAGCAGCGGAGCGGGATCAACCGGGAGCTGGCGACGGCGCGGCAGGCGGTCTCGCAGATGCAGATGGAGTTGCAGCGGCTGATTAACGAGGCGGAACTGGTGGAGGGACGCATCGGGGATGCGGAGGCGACGGTTGCGCAGACGGAAGAGGTGCTCAAGGGGTTGGCCGAGAAGATTGCGATTGCCGAGAGCGAGCTGGCGACGCATACGGAACAGGTGTCGGTGCTGCGGAACGAGTTTACCTCGGTGAACTCGGGGCTGGACACGATCCAGGAGCAGATCGAGCACTTCTCGCGGCGGGAGCACGAGCTGTCGCTGGCGAAGAATGAGCTGTCGGTGCGCATCGAAACGCTCATTGAGCACACGATGGAAGAGCTGCAGATCAACCTGCACGAGGCGTATTCGACGTACCAGGCGCAGGACATGGATTGGGATGCGGTGGCGTCGGAAATCAGCGAGCTGAAGGGGAAGATTTCGCGGCTGGGGAACGTGAACCTGGATGCGATCCTGGAGCAGTCGCAGCTCGAAGAGCGGCAGGCGTCGATTTCGGCGCAGCTGGCGGACATCATCGATGCGAAGCGGCAGTTGGAAGAGCTGATTACGAAGATCAACGAAGACTCGCGGGTGCGGTTTGCGGAGAGCTTTGCGGCGGTGCGGACGGAGTTCCAGGAGATGTTCCGGAAGCTGTTCGGCGGCGGGAAGGCGGACCTGATCCTGGAGAATCCGGAGGACATCCTGGAGTCGGGGATCGAGATCATGGCGCGGCCGCCGGGGAAGGAGCCGCAGAGCATGTCGCTGCTTTCGGGCGGGGAGAAGACGATGACGGCGGTGGCGCTGGTGATGTCGATCTTCAAATCGAAGCCGTCGCCGTTCTGCATCCTGGACGAAGTCGATGCGGCTTTGGACGAAGCGAATACCACGCGGTTCGCGGGGATTATCCAGGACTTCCTGCAGTATTCGCAGTTCATCGTGATCACGCACAACAAGCGGACGATGAGCGTGGCGAGCACGCTGTATGGCGTGACGATGCAGGAGCAGGGGTGCTCGAAGCGCGTGGCGGTGAAGTTTGATGGGAAGGGGACGGCGGTGATTCCGGCGCCGGGGGCGCCGCGGCAGGCGGCGGAGACGGCGGCGGCGTGAGCGAAGCGCAATTTTGGATAAGAAAAAAGGTCCCGACCAGCGAACTGGTCGGGACCTTTGCTTTTTTGCAGATCGGCATTCGCGTGCGCGGGGAGGGTGCCGGTGTCGTGCACGGTTGACGCACCGGCGCTCACGCTACGGGTTCCCTTGGCTCACTTCGTGAGGTCGATGTGGCAGACCTGGGTGTTGCCGTCGGGGTGGATGACGACGAAGACGGCTTCTTTCATGTCGGGGGAGTCGTCGATTTTTTTCATTTCGGCGAGGAACTGTTCCTGGTTGTCGACGGTGTCGTCGTTGACCTTGGTGACGAGGTCGCCGACGTGGAGGGGGGTGGAGCCGAGGGAGGCGGGTGCGCCGTTTTTGACGAGGGCGATCATGACGCCTTTCTGGTCCTGGGGGAGTCGGCGGGCGTAGGCGTCGGAGAAGACGAGGTCGCGGGTGGTGACGCCGACCTTGGGGGAGAAGACGTGGGGCATTTCGCTGGGGGTTTTGGGGGCGGAGCCGAGGGTGACGGGGATGTCCATTTTTTTATCGCCGCGGAGGATGCCGAGGGTGATTTTGTCGCCGGGCTTGTGCTGTTCGAGAGCGCGTTGGAAGTGCATGATCATGATTTCGGGGACGGGGTTTTTGCTGAAGGGTTTTCCGTCGATGGTGAGGATGATGTCCTGTGCCTGGACGCCGGCCTTGTCGGCGGCCTCACCGGCGATGACGGCGCCGACCATGACACCGGCGGGCTGTTCGATGTTTTTGACGGTGCGGAGGTCTTCGCTGAGGCCGGTCATTTCATCGAGGCCGAGCCAGGGGCGGTGGGATTGGAAGGGTTGCGTGGGGATGTCCTTGAAGAGGGGTGAGACTTCATCGGCGGGGAGGTAGCCGCTGCTCTGGTCTTCGTCGATGAGTTCGATGCGGCGGTAACCGCCGGCGTCGCGCAGGTACATGGCTTCGCCGAGGGCGGGGAGCGTGATGCCGACGAGTTTTCCGGAGTGGAGGTCATAGACGGGGCTGGTGCCGCGGGAGAGGCCGAAGGATTCGGTATTGGCCATGATGTGGGTGAGGTCAAGGAGGGCCTTGACGCGGGAGACGCCGGCGTAGGTCTGGTAGCCGCCGGACTTGCCGAGGATGGCGATGGAGAAGACTTCTTCGCCGAGGGAGGAGGGGGCGAGTTCGCCGGCCTTGAAGACAGGGGCGTCGATAGGCTTGTTGGTTTTGAGGAAGGCGAAGAGGCGGTTCTGGGTGCGGCCGAGGAACTTGGCATCGACGCTGGTGAAGTTTTTGAGGGGCTGACGGACCTTGAGGTCCTTGATCCATTCCTTGGGGAGGTTTTCGGAGATGAGGCTGCCGGCGATGAGGATGACGCTGCCGGAGGAATCGGATTTGACGAGGATTCCCTGGCCGGATTCTTCGCGGGAGACGTTTTCGTTGCGGGCGGTGTATTCGACGGCGACGAGGGACTTGGTGACTTCGTCCGCCTTGGCGGAGATGTCGGCATCCGCAGCGAGCGCGGGGGCTGCGGCGGCGAGGGTCAGCAGGATGCCGGCGGCGGCGGGGAACAGTTTGCGATGCATGGCGACTCCAAAAGGTGAAGGGTGGCGTCCGGGGGAAAACTCCGGGGCTGGGGACGGCGACTATCTTAATCGCGCGGCTTGAGAACCTGGAGTATTTCCCCGCGGCCGCGGCGGATATCGATGGCGATGGGCCTGGGATTCTTGGACCAGGCTTCGACGGCGGCCTGGAGTTCATCGACGTTGGTGACGGGCTTGTTGTCGACTTTGAGGATGATGTCGTCGCGGCCGATGTTGGCGACCTGCGCGGGGGAACCGGGGCGCGAGCCGGTCACGAGGACGCCCTTGGTGTAGGGGATGCGGTTGTCACGGAGGTAGGCGCGAGTGAGGTCGCGGACGCTGAGGCCCCATGCGGGGACGGCCTGTTCCTCGGTGATGACGCTTTCGAGCTTTTCGGTTTTGACGGAGATCTTGAGGGGTTCGGCTTTTCCGGGGCGGTGGACGGTGAGCGTCAGGGTGGTGCCGATGGGGTAGTCGCTGATGCGTTTTCGGACGGCGGCGAGCTGTTCGGGGAAGCGGACGTTGACGGGGGTATCGTCGATGGCGAGGACGATGTCCTCGGCCTTGAGGCCGGCGATGGCGGCGGGCGAGTCGTTTTCGACGCTGGCGACGAGGACGCCCTTGTCGATGGCGATGTCGTAGAACTTTTCGAAATCCTGGAGGGGCTGGAGCTGGACGCCGATGTAGCTGCGGTCGACGCGGCCGTGGTTTGCGGGGTCGAGGAGCACCTTGATGACTTCCTTGGCGACATCGATGGGGATGGCGAAGCCGAGGTTGTTGCCGGAGCTGACGCCGCGGGTGTTGATGCCGATGACATCGCCGTGGAGATCGATGAGAGGTCCGCCGGAGTTACCGGGGTTGATGGCGGCATCGGTCTGGATCCAGTTGTTGAACCAGCCGGTTTCGTAGCCGTCGATATCGGATTCGTCGAAGAAGCGGTCGGTGTTGGAGACGATGCCGGCGGTGACGGTGCGGGAGAGGCCGTAGGGGGTGCCGACGGCCATGACGGGCTGACCGAGCATGACGCTGTTGGATTCGCCGAGGTCTGCATGGGAGAAGGAGAGGTGGCGGCGGTGGATTTCGTCCATATCGAGTTGGACAAGGGCGAGGTCGGTCCAGTGATCGGAGCCGAGGAGCTTGGCGCGGACGTGTTCGAGGTTGGCGAGGGTGATGTCGATTCGTTTGGCGCGACCGGCGACGTGGAAATTGGTGAGGACGTGGCCGAGGTCGTCGATGATGACGCCGGAGCCGATGGAGCGTTCGGAGCGGGACTGTCCCTGGATGAAGTTTTCGGTGACGACATCGAGGCGCACGACGGCGGGGCTGATGCGCGAGGTGGCATAGCGGACGGGGAAGGAGGGCTGGACGTTGATGTTTGTGGGATCGTCGTGGGCTGCACAACCGCCGAACGAGAGAAGTGATGCGAGCGCCAGGGCAGCGGCGAGGCGGGGGAGCGGGGCGAATTTCATGCAATCTCCAGAGGGGACATCACGGATTAGAACGTTGCCGCGGCCATGGCGGCGTTTCGGCGAAACCTGCGTTTCTCAAAGGAGCATATTATCGATGAGTCGGGTGGTTCCCAACTTTGCGGCGATCAGGAGGACGCAGGGGCCTGCGATGCGGGCGTCGGGGTGCTGATTCCAGGGGGCGAGGGTTTCGGGGTGGGCGGCGACGGCGTACTGCAAGGAGAGTCCGCGGGCGGCGATGCGGTCGCACATGGCGGATTCGAGAAGTGGTGCGGAATGCTCGCCGGCGTGGTAGAGGGATTTTGCGGCGGTAAGGGCTTCGAACAGGGCGACGGCGCGGGCGCGTTCGTCAGGAGAGAGGTAGCGGTTGCGGCTGCTCATGGCGAGGCCGTCGGGTTCGCGGATGGTGGGGCAGGTGACGACTTCGACGGGCATGTTCAGGTCGAGGCACATGTGGCGAAGAATCGCCTGCTGCTGGAAATCCTTCTGGCCGAGGAGGAGGTGCGTGGGTTCGACGATGTTGAGGAGCTTGGCGACGACGGTACAGACGCCGCGGAAATGGCCGGGGCGAATGGCACCTTCGAGGACGGCGGCGAGGGGGCCGGGATCGATGGAGGTGATTTCGGCGAGCGCCTGGGTGTTGAGGGTGTGGATGGCGGCGTACATTTCCTGTGGGGAGGGGACGAAGACGGCATCGCAACCGGCGGCTTCGAGAATCTGGAGGTCGGCGTCGAGGGTTCGGGGATACTTGGAAAAATCTTCTGAGGGGCCAAACTGTGTGGGATTGACGAAGATGGAGGAGATGGCGGTTCCGGAGGGGCCGGCCATGGCGCGTGCGTGGCGGAGGAGGGAGGCGTGTCCTTCGTGGAGGGCGCCCATGGTGGGGGCGAAGGTGACGGCGGGTGCATTGAGGCTGCGGCGCCATTTGCGAAACTGGGGGATGTGGTGAATGACGAGCAAGGTGCGGTTAATCCTTCAATTCCTGGAGCAGTTCTCTCACGGTCTTGCCGCTGGCGGGGTGGCGGGCTTCGGGGGCGATTTCGGCGAGCGGTTCGAGGACGAAGCGGCGTTGGTGCATGCGGGGATGAGGGAGAGTGAGTTCGTCGTCGGCGTGGACGACGTCGGCGTAGAGAAGCAAATCCAAGTCGAGTGTTCGCGGGGCGTTACGGACGTCGCCTTCGTCACGGCGATTGCGTCCCATTTCGCGTTCAATCTGGAGGAGGTGGCGGAGGAGATCGAGCGGGGGGAGGTGGGTATCGATGGAGACGGCGCCGTTGATGAAGCGACCGGAGTCGGGGGGTGCGTCGATGGGGTCGGTTTCGCGGAAGGTGGCGATGGCGGTGAGGGTGACGCCGGGGACTTCGGCGAGGCGAGCGAGCGCGGCGCGGATGGCGTCCTGGCGGGGACCGAGGTTGGAACCGATGGCGATGTAAGCTCTGGCCATATCGGCGCGAGCATAAGGGGCGGGGAGGCTGTGCGCCAAGGGGCGTGGGGCGGCGGAGTGGCGGACGCATGCATCCATTGATATATTAGAGGCAAGGACGAGTAAGAAAGCATTGATTTTGCTCGCCGACAAGGATGTGCGGCGATACACTGTGTGTGGTGTTGATCATCTCTTTGACAGCCGTAATTTCGGCTCGTGGTGTCAAAACTGGCGGTGCGAGGACGGCTTCCGTGCGGGAAGGCTGCTACGTATAATTACGGACGATGGTCGATGTCGACCTGAGGATTGCCTGGTGTTCACATCGGTGTCTGACAGAGTATGCTACCCGCCACACCCTTGCGGGATGTTCCCGCGATCGGCAGAAGTGTTGCTGAGGCCCGCGCATTTCGCGTCCCCCCTTATGCTTTATCGATGCAGCATGCGGTTTCGATCCGCCCCGTCACGGATTACCTCGTCCGGCATCTAACTCATTTGTGCAGGAGTTACCCATGAAGATCACCGACGTTGCCGTCCAGCTTGCTCCCGCGGGGCAGGATCGCCTGCGCGGCTTTTGCTGCATCACGATCGATGGCTGCTTTGTCGTGCGCGACATCAAGATCATCAACGGCCCGAACGGGCTGTTCGTTGCGATGCCTTCGCGCAAGATCATGGCGGCGTGCCCGCAGTGCCGGACGAAGAACCACCTGCACGCCCGCTTCTGCAATCAGTGCGGGGCGCAGCTACCGGCGATGGTTCCCGCGGGCGAGCGGGTGAAGCTGCACTGCGACGTGGCGCATCCGATCAATGTCGATTGCCGGCAGATGATCGAGAAGGAAATCCTTGCGGCGTTCAACGCGGAAGTTCATCGTTCGGAGCAGCCGGGGTATGTCGGCCGGCAGTTGGGCGACGGCGGGGACTCGGTAGCCCCGACGGAGCTGATGCCGCACAGCCACTGAAGAAGGCGGAATTGCGGCAAGTTCCTGCTATTGACCCGCGTACGGGCAGCCGATACCTTGTGGGAACGCTCAGGGAGAGATGGCCGAGCGGCTGAAGGCGTCGGTTTGCTAAACCGATGTACGGGGTATCCCCTGTACCACGGGTTCGAATCCCGTTCTCTCCGTTGCGAACAAGGGCTGCGTCATGATCATCTGGGCAACAGATGTTTGTGAGCAGCCCTTTTTCTTTGGCCAGCTTGTCGGCGATGGTCCACCGGATGCCGTGGTGCGCTCGAGCTTCCATAGAGGTAGTGATCAGGGGGCGGGCGAATCCAGATAGGGTGCGGCCCACTCCACGAAGGCCGGCCAGTTTTCGGCAACGCTGTGGCCGCCGGTGTGCTGGCGCCAGGCGAGTTCGCCTCCGATTAACTGGTTGACGGGAGGCATGGGGTCGGTGAGGTAGTTGCCCGGCGTGCCGAGGTCGCGTTTGCCGAGGAGACGATAGGCGGGACCAGCGGCGACGGCGGCCATGAAGCTGCCGTGGGCGTCGACCCATTTGGCGTCGCCTTTTTCGACGATTCCGTAGCTGATGAAACAAGGTCGTGGGGCGCAGAGGGCGATGAGTTCGTGGGAGTCGACGGGGAGGTCGGCGGCGGTTTTTCGGCCGAAGGTGGATTCCTCGGCACCGTACTTCAAGAAGTTTCCGGCCATCCAGTAGTACTCGCCGCCAGTGAGGTTTTCGACGCTTTCGCCGAAGAGGTGGCGGTGGAGTTTCGCGCCGCCCTCGCCTGAGGAGCCGATGAAGCCGACCGCGATGCGTTCGTCGAAGGCTTCGGTGACGAGGGCGGCTTTGCCATAGCGGGAGAGGCCTTCGATGCCGACGCGGCGCGAGTTGACGGCAGGATCGGTCTGGAAATAGTCGAGCAGCCGGCTGACGCCCCATTGCCAGGCGCGGAGCGCGCCCCAGTCCTCGGGCTTGCGCGGCTGGCCCTTGTTGGTCAGACCGATGATTCCGGAGGTGAGTGCGGGGCCGTCGGGTTGAATGCTTGTTGGGTTGATGGTGGCGTAGCCCCAGCCTCTTGCGAGCACCAGGTGGTGCCACGCGGGCGAGAATGGCGGCCTGGTGGAGGGGCGGGTTGTGGAGGCGGGGTTTGAAGCAGGACGAGGGCGTGCAAAGCCGAATCCGGCGAATTCCACCATGACAGGGACCGGGCCGGGGGCTTTTTCGGGAATGGTGAGCGTTGCGTGGATGTTGACGGCAATGGCGGGGTAAGCGGAATTATCGACGTGGCCGACGAGGGTCTTGGTGACGGCGGGGATGTCATCGGCGGAGAGGGAAGAGGCGGTCACTTGCCAGGCTACTTTTGGAACGTTTGGGGGGATTCGGCCGTAGACTTCGCGTTCAAACTCTTCCTTGATCTCGGCGCGGCGTTTCCACCACTGTGCGGGGGTCGTCACCTTGGTTCCGTCGTTCATGGTGAGGAGATCGGGAAGCGGGTACTTGTTGGCGGCGGATTCGTCGAAGGTACTTTGGTCGTTTGGGTTGGCGCCGGGGCGGAGTTTGCGGATTCCGAGTTGCTCCATCATGTTTCGGTGATCGCCGTCGCCTTTGAAATGGACCTGTGGCGGATAGAGCGCGGGGGAGGTGGCTGGCGGTTCACGCGTGGCGGCGAGCGCAGGGAGAGCGGCGAGGGTGATGATCGCAGTCACCAGAAGCGTTGTTCTCATCGTGCCATCTCCTCCGCCTGCCACGCGGGGCCTACTGCTTGGCGTCGGCGGCGGTGTCGTCCGTCAGCACGCGCATGACCGCGTCAAAGGCGGGCTTGGGCTGCAGATCCCGGTTCCAGAGAAGTGCGTGGTTGGTGCGGCCGCGGACGGGCCAATCGTTGAGCCAGGAGTGGCCGTCGTCGGTTCCCCAGAAAGTGACGCGGGTCACCTCGCCGGGATATTTGAGGACGACGCGGAAGGTATCGGCATAAAATTTTGCCTGCGCCTCGGCGACGTCCTTCGGCAGGTGATGAGGGTAGGGATTCATGCCGGCGTTGTCTTTTTGAGTGGCAGTGACTTCGGCGCCGGTGGTTTCGCGCGGGAGCACTTCGAGATCCAATTCGGTCAGCATCACTTTTACGCCCTCGGCGCTGAAGGCCTGGATGGCCTTGTCGAGCACCTTGGGCGTGTCGGGATAGAGGAGCATGAAATGTCCCTGGATGCCGACGCCGTCGATGTGCACCCCTTTGCTCTTCAAGTCACGAATGAGGCGAATGGTTTTGGCGAGTTTATCGGGGTTTTCGATGCTGTAATCGTTGTAATACAACTCGGCGTTGGGATCGGCGGCGTGGGCGAATTCGAATGCCTTGGCGATGTAATCGTCGCCGATGGCCTGGAGCACGGGGGTGGGTCGCAGGTATTCGCCCGGGTTGTCGCTGATGGCTTCGTTGACGACGTCCCAGCCGATGACCTTTCCTTTGAAATGGCCGGCGACGCCGTCGATGTGCCGCTTCAGGTTGGCCAGCGCCTTGTCGCGCGGGAGGGGGTTTCCGGAGTCATCCTTGAACATCCAGGCGGGGGTCTGGTTGTGCCAGCAGAGGTTATGGCCGACGACTTTCATGTGGTGGGCCTCGGCGAAGGCGACGATTTTGTCAGCGGCGGCGAACTGGAATTTTCCCGGCCGGGGTTCGAGGGCATCCGGCTTGAACTCGTTTTCCGCGGTGAGGCAGTTGAACTGGGTTGCGACGAAATCGGCCATGGCCGGCTGGTCCAATTGGCGGGAACTCACGGCGGTGCCGATGAGGAATCGCCCGGCGACGGCCTTGCGCAGGGGCTCCTGGCGGAGTTCCGGTGTGTGTGTATCCGCCGCCGCACATCCAGAGAGGGACTGCATGGACCCAATCACAGCCAGACCGACCATGATATTGCGAATCACCGACATCTTGCTCTTCACCTTATCACCTTTTGTCTGTTGATCACCATGAACGGATCGCGGCGCTACGGGCGACGGATCACGAGTTAAGGAGCGACGTGCCGGAAACTTTCCGGGGGACCGAGATAAGAGGGTTTAACTCCGCCGAAATCGACAACGAGCTTTTCAAGGACGACGCCGGGGTCCACCTGCCAGAATTTGAGCGTGTGATAGCCGGCGGATTTGAGGACGTGATGCGAGTGGCTGTACCGCACGGCGTCCTTGACGGAAGTTTCCCAGTCGTGGAGGGAATTCCTGGCGAGGAGATCGATCACCTGCGGAGGCTGATCGTCAAAGGAAATTGCGTAGCGGAGGCCGCGGCCGGGGAGAAAGTTGAGGGTCGGGGCGACGATGGCGGTGACATCGACATCGCCGGCATCGAAGAGAAACATCCGATATTCGAGACAGGCGGAATCATCGGGAGGGGCGACGCTGGCGGCGGTGACCGGGAAGAGGGTCATCCCGGAGAGGGTGCGGCCAAAATCAGGGATCTTTTCCCAATGCGCGTCGGCATCGTGCTTGGACGTGAAATGCTCAGCCTCGATTGAGACGCAGCCGTCGCCTTCCGCGAAACCGTTCAGGGATTCGGCGGTTACTCCCGGAGGGCAGAAGGCATGAACGGCGATGGCAATCGGCTCGCGGCCGGCGGCGGCGATGGTCATCCGTCCATCGGCCGAGGGGGCCTTCACCTTGCTCCAATCGACGCTGACCTGAATGCGCGCATCTTGGTCGATTTGACCGGACGCGGCGCTCAACACGATCCATGGCGCCGATGTTTTCGCGGTGAAATCAACAGGCTCCTTTCCGCGATTGAAGAGATCGATTGTGCGGACCTGCTTGTTCACGGCGTCAAACGCCGGCAAAACGGGGCTGCCGCTTCCCCCCGGCCAGGCGGTCGCCGATCCTTCCACGGCGACGCCCAGCGAGGGGGAGTTCGGAACGCTGATTTCCCGCACTTCCGGCATCACGTTCCGGGGCGGTTGTTGCCAGCCGGTGTAGCCGATGTGGGTCTGGTCCATCATGTGGTTCCACTTGCCGCCGGCGACCTGATGGTTGAAAGCGTCGGCGAGGTCGGCATCTTTCCGGAAGAGCCGGCGGGCTTTATCGGCCAGGTCATTCGTGCTCGCCCGGCCCTGGTCGGCGTAGAGATGATTCAGTCCTGCGGTGATGTAGAGTTCCGTCAGGTTGGCGGAGGCTTGGGTTGGATAGAGCACCAGTTCAAAATAGGCATCGCGCTGTTCAGGGAGAAGTTGCTTCTCGATTGCTTCGGCCTCGTCGACCGCACTTTTCCACTCTGCCAGCACGCGTTCTGCCTCGTGATAATGGGTGGGGCTGAAAGTGGAGGGATCCAGGAGTTCCGGTTTTCGCCGGCCATTCAGCTTGGTGTATTTCTCGAGGACATCTGCGATTTCATCCGCGTGCGCGGGGCCGAAGGTGCGGGCGGCCCATGATTTTCCGAAGTCGGCGATTCCGTCGGGACCGATTTGCTCCGGGTTCCATGCCATCGTCATGAAGAAATCGATGGGAAATTCCATAGGCTTGAGATCGCCGACGTTGACAATCCAGATGCGCGTCGCGCCGTAGCGATAAGCAAGGTTCATCTGCTCCCAGATTTTGGTGGTTGGGACGGTGTTCAGCCATTTGTAATTTCGCGGGCCGCCGACGTAGTCGAAGTGGTAGTAGATCCCGGCGCCGCCGGGGCGGGTGCGCTCTTCGGGCGTGGGGAGCCGCCGAAGGTTGCCCCAGTTGTCATCGCACCAGAGGAGCGTCACGTCATCGGGGACGCGCATTCCTTTTTCGTAATACTCCTGCACCTCTTTGTAGAGGGCCCAGAGCTGCGGCACCTTCGCGGGATCGGGATTGATTACCTCTGCGATGAGTTTTCGCTGGTCGGCGACGATGCGCTCCAGGAGGGAGATGTTGGCGGTTTCGGACATCGGCGTGTCGATTTTTCCGCGCATGCCGACGGTGATGATGTTTTCGTACGGCTTGTTGCGTTCCAGGCCCTGCTTCCAGAACTCCTGCAACTCCTTCGGGAATTTTTCGTAATTCCACTGCGCCTGCGTGTAGCCGGCCCGGTTCCATTCCTTGTCGGCACGCATCATGGGTTCGACGTGGGAGGTGCCCATCACGATGCCGTAATCATTTGCGAGCTTTGGATTCAGGGGATCGTCTTCATTGAAACAGTTGTTCCACATGGCGGGCCAGAGATAGTTGGCCTTCAGCCGCAGGAGCAGTTCGAAGACGTTTGCATAGAAGCGGTGGTTGTAGTCGCCGAAGTGGTCTTCCACCCAGCCTGTCAGGGCCGGCGCTTCATCGTTCAAGAAGATGCCGCGGTATTTTACGACAGGCTTTTCGGTGATCGATTGGGTGGAAAGATAGAGGGAGGATTTCTTCTGCACCGGCACATCGGCCCAGAAGTACCACGGCGAAACGCCGATCGCCTGGGAGACGGTGACGGCCCCGTAGGCTGTTCCGCGGCGATCACTGCCGGCGATCACCAGGGCGCGGTGAATGCCGTCGGTGGGATGCTCCACCACCTGGATGGTGTACGCCTCCCACTCGCCGCGCAGGCCGCTGACATCGATCTTTCCGTCGGCGGCCAGACGATCAATGAACGCACTGTGCCCCAGCGTTCCGACGATGACCGCATCGCCCGTGAGGGATGATTCTTTGGAGATCAACGGCGGCATGCGGCCGGTGACCCGCTGCACATCATCCGCCAGCAATTGCGCGGCGATTCCGGCGGGCTGCACATCTTGGGCGTCGACGTAGATCGGCGCGGCCGTTCCATTCGCGACGAGAGCAACGGCCTGAGGCGTTGGCCGCTCTGTCGCTTTCATCTCCGCCGCGAGCACCGTTCTTCCTGCGATCAGGAACAACGAGACCGCCGGCAGCCAGCAAGCATGTGCCGGTAAAAGCCGCAATTCATCTCCTCCAGAATCGCACCGCCCCAGTCGGTGCGGCCAAGGTACGTGCCTCGACTATCCTTTTGTTTTTGGTCCGCCGGCGAGCGCCGCTTCCTTGCCGCGCGGTTCATGTTTCCCGGAATGGTCCATCCACAAAGCCGTGGTGATGACGCGGGGGTACCAGCGGCTGCCCTTGGCGACGCCTTCGACGAACTGGTCGGAACAGGCCCAGTAGCTGCTGCCGTCCGTCTGCCATTTGACGTGCGCGCTGTCCGCTCTCTCGAAGATCGCCAAGATTGCGGCGTGATCGGAAAGGCGGAAAACGTGCCGGGCGATTTCCTGGAAGATCGCGATTTTGCTCATCCAGGAATTGCTGGACGTGGACGAAAGCTTGATGCCGCCGTCGGCGAAGAGGTTGCGTCGTTCGCCGTCGGTGAGAAGCGCGATCGTATGGCGTTTGAGGCAGTTGAAAAGGTCGGGGAACTCTTGCGCGACATCCATTCCCCAGGCGGCGGGGTAGATGAGGCCTTCACATGCAGGCAGGATCCGTGAACGGTAGCCGTTGCTGTCCTTTTCAAACACGGCGGGGACGACGCCATCGGGGCCGGCCTGTCGCACGAGCGTTCGCACGGCCTGTTCTGCTTTGCGGAGCGCCTGCGTCTGAGTTGGCTGCCAGGGTTCGCCGAGTCTCTCGAACATCATCGCGAGGCCGACGAAGCTTGCCCAGAATTTGACGCCCATGTAAAGGCTGTTGCGTGTTTGCGCGAGGGAATGGTCGAGGGAGTCGTAGGTGGTGATTTCGGCGCCTGATCCGCAGCGAGTGCTGTCATATTCGGGGATGGCGCTCTCGCCGCCGCGGTTGCAGAGGCTTTCGAGGCATCCGAGCAGGACGTAACTGTTCTGGCGGGCCCAGTTCACATCGCCGGTTTTCGCCACGTAAGTCGCGGCCATCAACACCCAGTTGCACAACTGCTCGGCGGTCATGTAGCTGAAGCACACGGCGTTCAAGTCGGGCAACTCGTAGCTGCTTTGGCCGCGCGGGCTGAAGTTGTTGTGGGCGCCCATGTCGTGGGTGAAGCTCAGACCCCCTTCCATGGTTTTGCCGGAAGTCCCGACCTTCAGCCCGTCGACGTAGCTGTAATACCGCACGAAATGATCGAGGAGGTTTCGCACGACCCACGCGTTCTGTTCGATCTCCCAGAACATGTGGTCCACGCAGAGATCGAGCGTGTTCATCATGCAGTATTCGCCTTCGTTCACCACCCAGAAAGGCTGCCCGCCCACGTCGAGGAGTTGCGTGCTTCCGTAATAGCTGCGCGTGGCGTGGGCGATCAGGAACTGCTGATCGTTGCTGAGACCGGAGTCGAGCAGCCGCTGATCCAACGTTTCGGCGGCGTGGCGGGGATCGCCTTTCATGAGCGCGGCGTTCAGCACATCCTCGAGGCTGCCGAAGTGGTTCGTGTAGAGATAGCGGCCCTCGAGATCGGTGGTCACGACACCTGCGATGTAGCAGCCGATGGACAGTCGCAGCACGCGACGCTCGCCGGGGGGCACCTCCATCAGCAGACCGGGGCACGAACCGAGCAGATGCGGGACGCGTTCTGCGACGCCCTGGTCGGGCGACCACCTGCAGAACAGGGCGGGCGCTTCAGCAGCCTGGGAATCGTCGCCCAGCACTTCGCCGAGCACCCCGTAATCGCGGCGCAGGGCAAATCCGCGCCGGAGGGGATTTCCGGAATCCACGGGGCGCCACCCGGGCTCGTTGAAATTCACCGCGAAGAACGCCGTGATGGCCCTGGAGCCGTTGCGGTTATCGACAGCCAGTTCGGCCACGACGGCCGGCAACAAGGCGTCGCGCATCTCGGAGGGCGTGGCCGTGGTCGGGTCGGGAATTTCGCCGAAGGGGGTGAAGAG
The DNA here is from genome assembly GCA_051955985.1 of Phycisphaerae bacterium. Taxonomy (GTDB): domain Bacteria; phylum Planctomycetota; class Phycisphaerae; order WQYP01; family WQYP01; genus DATKPA01. The sequence continues at coordinate 52,631 of JBQCGD010000145.1, forward strand.
TGTGAATGAAAAGTCGCGTGTGGCCCAGGCGTCGGTCGCCCAGCCGTAGCGCCGCTCGATCTGCTCGCGCCCGTACGCCTTCACGCGTGCCGCAACGTTCTGTTCCGCGGGGCCGGCCTGCTCCACCAGGTAATCGGCCGCCCCGGCGCCGCCCCCTGCAGCACGGGCAAAGAACGGCAGACAGCGCAGTGTTCCCTCGTCGAACCGCCCCCCCTCCTTGATGCCGATGTACAAATCCTGGTTGGCCGGCCTGCCGATCTGCGCAGCGATGCCGCCGCGCGTGCCAAAATTTCCGCAGGTGAAACTCATGAACGCGCCCATGGGCGAATGCTGCGCGTTGAAGCTGATGTTTCCCGAGAGGGGTTTGAGTTGGACTGTCACGATGCTCCTCGCAACACAAAAAGTGGCGAATGGGTTGAAGCCGCGTCCTGGATCTTGCGCGGCGCCGCGATGCCTAGGCTCAGGGCGCCTCGGCAAGAATCGGCGGATCGACCGCCGGCGGCAGTTCCGGCTCCGGCTTGCCGCGACGCGCATTCAACTCATCCGTGATCTGAATATTCAGTTGCTTGTTGATGCTGTAGAAGAAGAGGCATCCGACGCCGAGGAAGAAGGGAATCGACGCATAGAGGCTGCTGGTGAGGCGGATGCCGTTCAGAGCCGTCGCCGACTGCTCGGCATTTGCGACGTACCCGTAGGCTCCCAGCAGCCAGCCCGCAATGGCCCCGCCGAAACCGAGTCCCGCCTTCAACCCGAAAACGATCGCGCTGAACACAATTCCCGTTGCACGGCGTCCCGTTTTCCATTCCGAATAGTCCGCCACATCCGCCATCATTGCCCACAGCAGCGGAATCGTGAAACCATAAGCGAGGCTTCGCACGCCCTCGGTGGCGAACATGAGTTCGACCTGTTCCGGGCCGATCAGCGTGAATGCCGCCGTCAGAATCGCCGTAATCCCCAGCCCCACGATGAAGACCGCCTTCTTGCCGAAGCGCATGGCCAGTGGCTTGGAGAAGAGAATGCCGACCAGCGACGCGCCCTGGCTGATGCCATTGAACCAACTGAACAGGTCCTCCTTTTTGATGAATGGGAGGACATCGTGCGGCTTCACGTAGTATTGGAAGTAGTAGATCATCGTGCTGCCACGCATGCTCAGCGTGATGAACACGACGATCGTCAGTGCGAACAGCGCCCACCAGGGCCCATTCTTCACCAGTTGCTTCAGGTCCCCCCTGATCGAACCATGCTGTTCCGCCCGCGGCGTGATGCGTTCCTTCGTTGTCGCAAACGTGATCACAAAAAAGACCACGCTCAGCGCCCCGAAAATGATCATCATCATCTGGTAGGCATGCGCGTCGTAGTGCCCCGGCGCACCGTGGCTGAAGTGCTGCAGGATCACGGGACCCAGGGCCTGGATCACGAACGACGCCGAGATCGCGAAGAAGAAGCGATAGGACGAAATGCTGGTTCTCTCCCCCAGATCTCCTGTCATCACGCCGCTCAACGCCGAATAGGGCAGGTTGTTCGCCGAGTAGATCAGCATCAGCAGCATGTATGTGACATAGGCATACACCAGCTTTCCGTTGTAACTCAGGTCCGGGGTCGAGAACGCCAGCACTGCAATGATTCCATACGGCAGCGCTGTCGCCAGCACCCACGGCCGGAACTTGCCGAACCGCGTCTTCGTCCGGTCCGCTAGCACCCCGAACAGGATGTCGAAAAAGCCGTCGGAAAACCGAGGAACCAGCAAGAGGAGCCCCGCCGCCGCCGCCGTCAGCCCGAACGTATCGGTGTAAAAACTCAACTGAAAGATCATCAGGGTCTGGAACACAAAATTCGCCGCGGCATCGCCGAAGCTGTACCCCAGCTTTTCGGTGACGGTCAGTTTCTGGCTCGCGTCGCTCATGTCCCTTCCCTTCGTTCCTCTCGTGCCGCCGCTTATCGTTTCGCCATCGGCCGCGCTAACGATTCCGGCCAGCGGCAACATTGCCACGATTTGTTACCGAGGGATCCCCCGTCGGTGCCGGCGCCGAATCCGTCGGCCCGGGGGGTCCAATCAGCTCGGTCAACACCGGCTTCAACGCATCGGCCCACACCTGGTAACCCGCCAGCGCCGGATGCAGATGATCGCTCCCCGTCATCCCCTCCTTCAAATGTCCCTGCCCATCGAGCATGCGATCGCTCAAATCAATAAACCGCACCCGGTCGCCGTCGGCATACTTCGCCAGCAGGCCGTTCACGCGCTTGATGATCTCCAGGCCGGCCTCGCTGTCTCCCCGCGGCATGATGCCCATCAGCACGATCTTCGCCCCGGGGGCCTTCTCCTCGCATGTCGCAACGATGGCCTCCACCCCCTTGGCCACCTCCGCCGCCGTGGCACCCACGTCCACGCCCGGCCGCGGCTTTCCAATGTTGTTCGTGCCCGCCATGATGACGATCACCTTGGGATTCACCCCATCGAGCTCGCCATTCTCCAGGCGCCACAGGATATTCTGCGTGGTATCACCCCCCCACCCGAAGTCGGCTGCGTTCCAGCCGTGAAAATTCTGGTTCCAGTTCGCGAGAAAGGCCGCACTTTGCGGATCGCTCGCGCCCCATCGCCGGGTGATGGAATCCCCCTCAAAATAGACATCAATTTTCCCGCTTTTCGCTTTCTTCAGTAAATCGGCGTGCGCCAGTTGCGAGTTTCGGTCTCTTCGCTCGATCGGCATGTCCGCGGCGCCCGAGGACTTCGCCGTTTCCCACCGGGTGTTCGGTTCCACAGTCCCCGTCTTCACCAGGGACGACAGCCACCCCGCCGACCGCTTCGTAAATGGCCGCTGCTGCGCGGGCGTCGCCAGGTTGTTGTGCGGCGAATCGACCATGGGCGCGGCTTCTTTCGGGCCCTGAATTTCGTTGAACGCCGCCCAGATCCCTGTAGGGGGCGCGATCGTATCGACAAACCCCATTGCCACCAGTGATGTTGCATGGATCTTCGGCGCAAAGTTCACCGCATCGAAATAAGGCGCGGCCGCCATGATTTTTTCGTTGCTCGGCGGCCAGAACGGGTACCCGACCGCATGCCCGTGCAGCCCGCCGTTCAAATCACACCCCGCCGGCACGTTCACGATCAAATGCGTGACCTTCGGATCCAGCCCCGCCACGCACAGACTCTGCTGGCCCCCCATGCTCGTCCCCATCACCACCAGCGTCTTTCCATCCCAGTCCGGCCGGCTCGCCATGTACTCCACCGCGCGATAGTCGGCCAGGTACATCTTCAAAAAGTAGCTCTTGTCGCGATCTTCCTCTCCAATCGCCTGGTAGTTCTTCAACTCCTTCGGCAATGCGTCGTAATACGCCTGCGGCTGGTCGGGCAGCACGTCGTGCGGCTCGATGTTCAAGGCGAGCCAGCCCTCCGCCGCACGATCCGTCACCCACTGCTTCTGCAGCGGATAAGGCGGGCTTGCCCATTGAAAAATGACCAGGCCCGGGTGCTTCCCTTCCCCGGCCGGCTTGGCGATCTGTCCGTACACGTGCCCGCCGTTCAGGTGGTCCATCCTGATGATGGCAAAATCCACGCCCGGCTTGTCGCTATCGCCCGGCGTCAGCACCGGATTGGCCGGCACCGCTTCGAGCTCCTTCACCTTGGAGTCCCAGAAGGACTCGAAATCCGCAGGCCGCGGCACGACGGGCTTCAAGTCCGTCGGCGAAACCGCTGCCCCGAGGGCTATTCCCTGAGCCTTCCCGTCCGACTCACCCTCCGGCGCCACATCCACCAGCACCATTGCCGGCTCATTGACTTTCACTTCTATCCGCCCCGTGCCTTTGCTCAGATCCAGGCTGCCGCTCTTGATATTTACCGCCCCATTTTCTTTTACGGTGTACTCGAACCTGCCCGCACCGGCCGCCCCGCTCTCCTTTGAAACGGTCCACCCCACCACTTGCCCGGTTTGATAGATCCCATTGGCATGATCGGGCTTAAACTCCACTCCGAGCGGCCCCGCGCCTGCGGCCGCCAACGCTCCTGCGTACAAACCGGAAGCGACCAGCGTAACCACGGTGGGAATCACCCGCTTCATCGAATGCATCATGAGCTTCCACCCAGAATTGAAGTGGCCTGGCCGGACAGAAACAGGGGCCCGGCGACCAGGAAAGCGTTTACCTAAAAATAGACCCAGCTGCCATCCCTGTCAAGGAAAAACATGCCCCAGCGCGTTGGCCGGCGGATGCGCCGAGTGCAACGTCGTTCTCGGACAGAATCGGCTCACGCAACCATCACTCACGGGCTGCTTCTCATAGGAATCGCGTGAATTCACGCATTTTCTGGCATTTTTCCGCAAAGATGCCGTCCTCCGGCCGTGCGGCGCCGCCCCGCCCCGACCTCCCTCAGCCACCCATTTCACCATCAGAACGAATCCGAAAACTTTCTAGTTGACATCCCGTTAGTCGTGGTCTATTTTAGGTAAACGGTTACTTAATCACGGTAACCGAGGGCGGCCCCACATTTCTGCTGCTCGCCCTGGTCTGTCGGTGGTCATTTCTTTTTCTCGCTTCAGGCACGGTCGCTTCTCCCCCCCCTTCCCCGAAGCCGCCCGGCCTGAGAAAAGGGGTTTGTCATGCGGAGGAATCCTTCCATGGAAACGCGCGGCCTTTTCCGTCGGCCTGCTCCCGCATTCACCCTGATCGAACTGCTCGTTGTCGTTGCTATCATCGCCGTGCTGATCAGCATCCTGCTCCCCTCCCTCGGCCGCTCCCGCGACCAGGCGAAGATGACCTCCTGCCGGGCAAACCTGCATTCCATTGGCCAATTGCTCTATATGTACAGCAATTCCTATTCATCGCTCCCCTTTGGCGATTACCAGGCGACCGGCGGCACGGTGAATACACGCTGGTATTCCCTGGTGCAGAATATGGCCGACTCAAGCGCCGGCACCACGTGGAACGATTCCTACACCACCCATGCCGCTTCCTCAAAAATTCGCAAGATGTTTATCTGTCCGCAGGTGGGTGACAATGGGGCACTGGTCACGGGAAACCAGGTCAATATCTGCCAATACGGGTGCCATCCCGCACTCATGCCCGATTACAACGTCTACAAAACGTATCTCGGCAACCCCAGTGTTCAGCCTTACAAAATGGAACGCATCCCCCACCCGGACCTCGCCCTCGCGTTTGATCTCACGCTCCTGCCCTCTCCTCCTTCCAACGTCATGAAGCCCATTTACGATGATGCCACCGCGAATTACATCGACAACGGCGCCATCTGGTCCGGCGGGGCGACTCCTTTCATGAACACCAGCACGCCCACCCACAGTGTCGACATGACGCCCTGGAACAACTCCGTCGCCTTCACCAACAAGGACATGACCTCCTCCAGCACGGCCAATGCCTCCAACATCCGCTTCCGCCACATGAGCGACACGAAAGCCAACGTGCTGGTCGTCGACGGCCACGTCGAAGGCTACACCCTCAACACCGGCGCCGACGCCAACAGCCCCAACAAAACCGATTTCCTCCGCCGTTACGTGTACCTCAACCAGTGATCTGCAGGACTCTTCTTTGCCCTCGCCCCGGCGGACCGGCCATCGCGGCAATATAAGCCTCGGCTTCTGACCGAATTTTCCTGATTCCCATGGAGAAGCGACTTCTTCCCTCACAGCTCTCCTCATTCCTCAGCCAGAGCGTCGTTCTTTCACCGCTCTTTTCTTCCGATCGAGAGGCAGAACGACGCTCTTCCCTTTTGCCCGCCCGCCAGAATTTGAACATGCCGCCGACTCATCGCTATAATCGACACCCTGTGCCGAACCATCGCCCAACTCTGACCGACGTAGCCAAGCTCTCGGGAGTCACTCCCGCCACGGTCAGTCGCGTTCTCAACAACAAGCAGAAATTCAGTGCCAGCGAGGCCGTCCGGGAAAAGATCTTCGCCGCCGCCAAGCGCCTCGGCTACGCCCCCGATCTCGCGGCCCGCAACCTCAATCGCCAAAGCACCAACATCATCGGCGTGTTCACCTCACCCAAGACCCACGTCGCCGAAGGCATCTACGAACTTCTCTTTGAAGGCATCGCCGAGGTCATTGAAGCAAGCGAATACGATGTCTTTTTCAATCTCAGCACCGCGCGCAATCACGCCCTTCCATTCTGGCGCTTCGACGGCGCCGTCCTGCTCCAATCCCCTCCCATCGAAATGGTCGAGGAACTCGATCGCCGCCGCGTTCCCTACGTCTGCGTCAATGAAAAGATCGGACGCCCGGTCGTCCAGGTCCTTGCCGACGACCGCATGGGCATGCGTCGCGCGGTGGAGCATCTCCACCAGCTCGGACACCGGCGCATCAGCTACGCCAACGCCCGCGCCACCTACCTCACCCACTACTCCGTCACCGAGCGTTACGAGACCCTCATGGAAGCAGCCCGCAGCCTCGGGATCGAGCTCGCCCGCGGACACGACGTCCCCTTCTGCTCCGCCTCGGAATTTCTCCGGGACTGCGTCGTCAGCGAAAAAGCCACCGCCATCATCACCTACGACCACCACATCGCTGTCATGATCATCGGCGCCGCCCACGCCATGGGTCTCCGCATCCCGCAGGATTTCAGCCTTATCTGCTTCAACGACGTCTTCCCCGTCGCTTTGCTGCCCACACCGATCACCGCCGTGAGCGTCTCCGGCCGCGAAATGGGCCGCGTCGGCGCCGGCCTGCTCCTGAACAGCCTCGTCGGCACCAAGGCTGCCCCGACCAAGGAAATACGAATCCCGGAAGAACTCGTCGTCCGCTGGTCGACTGCGCCTCCTGCCAGCGCTCCCAGGAAAAATCCCCCGCCTCTTCCCCACGATCGTCCCACCCCGGCAAATTGATCCAGCGCGCAGCCGCGCTGCAGTTGTTCTCACCTGGTGCGCATCAACTCCGACCCCTGCGCCGCACCCATCCGCGGCCTCGCATTGATCGCCACGTCCAACCGCCTCCAGCAAAAAAAAACGCGAAAGCAGCCTCCCGTCCGAGACTGCTTCCTCGTAAACACGTCATCCGAATCCCTTACGCGCGCCGGCGGCGGAGCATCAGCAGCGCTCCCGCGCCAAGTACACCCAGCGAGGCCGGCTCCGGCACACTGCTCAAACGGAAGTTGTCGAACTCCGCCGTCGTCCGCGCAGTCCCGTCATTGTTGTTCGCGATCACAAGCTGGAAATACTGCGGGTTCGACCCCACCGACGCTTTGAACGAATCGTAATTGAACGACACGTGCACTGTCGTCGGCGAATTCGTCGTCCCCTCGACATGCGTCCCCGGCACCGGATTCGGCGTCGCGTTCGCAAAATTGCCCGGGAAGTTGAGCACCACCTGGTACAACTCCTGGAATCCCGACGGCGCCGCTGGAAACGTCACGTCGAAAGAAAGAACGTCGTTTGCCTGGAAGTCCCCAACCTTCCCCGCCGCCACGAAATCGTACGCGAGGTTCTGCGCGAATCCGGACGAAGTCACCGCCAGCGCTTTCGACCCGTCCGTGGCGCCCTCCGTCACAAATGCATACGTGCCGTTCGTCGCACTCGCAAACGGCACCGGCCCCGAGGCGCTGAACCCGCTGAAACCGTCGTCGCCGGTTTCGAAGCTTCCCAGCAGGACGTCCGCCCGCAGCGCCGAAGCCGCCGCCAATCCTGCAACACAGGCAATAAAAGATGCAATCGCACACCGAGTGTTCATAGCTCCTCCCTAAAAAAAGAAATCAAACGCCACGTGCAAGAAGTGAAGTCGCGGCACGACAACGGTGGCGAATGATGACCGGCCAGCCTCTGTCGTCATTGGGTAAACGTTTACTCAAATATAATGGCGTTTTGCGGCGGGGCAAATGAATTCTGGATTTTTCTGTTGCCTCTTCCAACCCCGCATGCGGGACATCCTGCTCTTTCGCGGAGGCCCGGTGATCCCGCGTCCCGGTCGCATTTCCGCGTAGTGATCGCTCATTTTGAGCCTGAAAGGCAGATGTTTTTGCATGCCGGTGCCCAGGAGGTGCAGGTCCTCAAGTCCGCACCCCAACCTCCTTCCGAGTCAGAAGGGGACGAACTCCTGCTCGCTTCAGTTGCAACTCCGGTCTTGGCAACCCTTCCCGCCGGTTCCAAAAAACCGCGAATTTCCTTTGACCGCCTCCAGAGCCGAGGTATCCTTGAGTAAACGTTTACCCGAACCGCCCGCACAACTCGCGCGCCGTCCCTGCTGGACATCGCTCTGTCCACACCTCCACGGCCATTCCCTTCGCAAGTCCGCGGAATGTTGTCCGCATTCCGCTTCTGTACCTCTGATTCAAACGGAACTTTTCGGAAATTCGCACGAGAACACTGTCCGGTAATCATTCCCCTCGACGCTCCCTTTGTCCGGCGGTGCGTCCCGCTGAGTGGTGGACCTTGTTTCAATCCCCTTCGAAGGACAAGCAAATGAACCAGGCGCATGGGTACGCCGCCGCTGCGCTCCTTTCCGCGGTGATGATCCCCTCAACCTCCTTGGCCGCCGTTCTCAACGCCGCTTCCATGGCCTTTCAGTCCGGCGGATCCGCCAACGGTCCTTCCTGGACGCTTGCCTCCGACGGGTACGTCGGAACTTACATCACCCTCCCTGCCCCCGGCACCGTCACCCTCGCAGTCCAGGCCACCGGGCAACCCGGCACAGGCTCCGCCCCGCTCCTCGGCATCTCCGTTGACAATTCCTCGCAGCACTTCTCCGTCTCGAATTCCCCAGGGACCTACACCCTCACCGCCGCCCTCCCCGCCGGCACCCATTTCGTCCGCACCGACCTCTCCAACGTCATCACCGGCAGGAACCAATCCCTCACCATCCAGAACCTCACCGTCTCCGGCGCCAATATTCTCAACCAGAACACGAATTCGAACGCCCTCGCCGCCGCCGACACCTACGCCGCCAATTTCCGCCAGGGCAACGCCACCATTTCCTTCCCCGGCATCGCGCCGGGTACCCCCGTCGAATTCAAACTCGTCCGAAACGCCTTCAACTTCGAAGGCTCCGTCACCGGCAGCAACTCCGCCGACCCCACCTCCTACATGGCCGTCGCCAAGCCCGTCCCCGGTTCCACCGCCGCCAACTACCAGAAATTCTACAACGCCAGCTTCAACACGCTTGAACCCGCCAACGCCGGCAAGTGGGCCAACAACGAACCTTTCCAGAACTTCACCACCATGTCTTACGTCGATACCCTCCTCAACTACGCCCGGAACAACCACATGAACGTCCGAATGCACAACCTGATCTGGGGCGCCCAGCAGCCCGCCTGGGTCAACTCCCTGCTCACCAGCGCCCAGTCCTCAAACCCCACCACTGCCGCGAACGCCAAATCCCGGCTCATGACCGCCATCGCCAACCGCATCAACTACTACATCGGCCCCAATGGCAACCGCTCCGACAATTTCCAGGAGCTCGACGTCCTCAACGAAGCACTCCGTACACCCCCCTACTGGAAGATCTTCGGCCCCTCCGGCCTCGCACAAATCTACAACATGGCCGCCAACGCCGCTGCCGCCGCCGGCAATCCCAAACTCCGCCTGTACACCAACGAGTACAACGTCCTCCAGTTCTCCAACAACCCCGCCAACGGCGCCCAGGATCCCTACGCCAACTGGTACCGCCAGAATGTCGAAGACATCCAGAATGCCCTCCCCGGCGAACCCACCGTCTCCGGCGTCGGCATTCAGTACTACGCCGACAGCACCCTCTCCAACCACAGCCCCGCGCGCATCATGCAGGCCCTCGAAAATCTCTCCGTCACCGGCCTGCCCATTTCGCTCACCGAGTTCCAGGTGAAAAACGGCGCCGCCCCCGCCGATGCCGCCCAAATCCTCACCGACACCATGCGTCTCATGTACGGCTCCCCCAACGCAACCACCATGGGCCTCTGGGACTTCTGGGCCGGCGCTGCCGGAGGCAACTACACCGCTGCCGCTCTTTACGATGCGAACTGGAATCTCACTCCCGTCGGCGCGGCCTACGCATCCCTGATGGATCAGTGGAACACCGACCTGAACACCACCATCGGCGCAGACGGCACCGTCCATTTCACCGGCACCTTCGGCGACTACGACGTCCTCGTCGGCAACAATCATTTCGCCATGACATTCACCGGCGACCCCGCCATCACCCTCTCCATCCCGGAACCTTCCACCCTCGCACTTCTATGCGGTTCGCTTGCATCACTCGCCTGCAGGCGCCGATGCAGGAACCCCCGGTGAATGGCCCCTTCCTGCAACCCCTTCATCACTTCGCCGGTTCGCTCGCCGGCGGCGTTTCCGCATACTTGTTCCGATCGCACTGCAGCTTGCCGTCGGCCCCGAGCGTGATCTCCGCCATCTGCATGAAGGTCCGCTTGCCATCATGCGTGAAATAGAACAGCACGAGCTGCTGGTCCTCCGGGCTCCCGGAACCGCTTCCCGCCGGCTGCATCACGATCCAGGGATGATGGCCGGTGCCCTGGTCCAGCGTCCGTTTGCCGATCGATTTCTGATCGAGCAGCAACGCGTTGAAAGACCAGTCTGACAAGCCGGTGTCTGACCGCCACGCATCCAGCGCACGCCCGTTGTCCTGTAGGTCCCAGTAGGCCCCTTTCCAGTGCCAGACGAACGGCGCTTCGTGTCCCCGCCCGATGTTCGCGTCGCCTTGGTCCTTCCACATGTTCAGATCCGGCGAGGCGGCGCGGAACGTGCGAGAACCCGCCGCCTCGTTCTTGTACCACAGGTACCACGTGCCGTTGATCTTCAGCACCGTCGGATCGATCGTCCGGCGCGACGCCAGCGGCAGCGAAGAGACGTGCGTCCAGTGGACCCCGTCTTCCGAGGTGAAATGTTCAATCGTGCGGTCACCTGCCCAGTTCGTGAAAATGCCGTGGACATACGTGACGAACATGTGGAGTTTGTCCCCGGGCGCTCCGCCCCCCGCAATGCCGTTCCCCTTCTCCCAGAAGACCGTCGGCGCCCACCAGGTGACATCGTCCTTCACGGGATCGCCCAGCGACTTGGAAACCTCCCCCTCCTTCAACGTGCCCTGCGCAACGCCCTCGTACTTCCAGTGCAGGCCGTCCGCCGAAGTCGCAATTCCAATGGCGCTCCCATGCACCCAATCGACTCCCTTGGCATTCGGGAGCGTTGCGCGCCGCTGCGTGTAGTACATCCAGTATTCGCCGTGCGCCCCTTTCCCGGGAAGCCACACCACCGCCGGATCGGACGCACCATGCCACACCGGATCGTCATACAGCGGGGCGGGAGCGTTTTCCACCGCGATGCGCGGCGGCTGCGCAGTGCCCGTCGCCGCCTCCCCCTGGGCCCGGTGAGCGGAAGCGATGAGCGCTGCTGATGACACAAGCACAAAGGAGATGCCGCGGAATTGTTTCACAGTCTTCATCCCCGCGACAATACACTTCCTCGCGTCCGCCGCAAGCCCGCGCCGGAATTTCACCGATCCTGATTCTTCAACTGCAGCGTCCCGGCCGCAAGGCCATCGGCGCGTGCCGTGATGGTGAAAGGACCACTGCCGCCGGACGATCCGCGCACCATGGCCAGGCAGCGGCCGATATAGACGGGATACGCATTCGCTTGATACGGATCATGCGCCGCCGGATCAGCATTCTCCACGGCCACGATCGCGCCCGGCCCGGTGATGCTGAAGGTGATCCGATTGTCAGCCGAAGGCACTTGGATGCCGGCCTCATCCACCACCCGCGCCGTCACAAACGCAAGATCGTCCCAGTTCGAGCCCACCGCCTTGCGATCGCACATCAACACCACTTTCGCAGGTTTGCCGGCAGTCTGCAGTTCGCTCTCCGCCGCCTCCCGCCCGCCGTTGCGCCCCACCGCTTTCAACGTCCCGGGCGCGAAATCCACTTCCCATCTTCGGGGAGATTCGTCCTTCGGCGCCGCCCGCGCTCCAAGCGACTTCCCATTCAGAAACAGTTCCACTTCCTCACAATTCGAGTAGACCAGCACCCGCTCCTTGTGCGGCGAAAGAATCGACGGCGTCCAGTCCAACGCCTGCACCGCACGCGTCTGCGGCTCCCCGGGAAGACTTGGATTCGCCACCGCCCCCTGGTCGCGCACCATCGCCACCATCGGCTTTTCCGACCACCACGATTGCCGCTGATACCCGATCCCCCGCGGCGTATCGGTAATGTCGATCAGCCCGCTCTCGTGCAGCACCACCGGCCAGCGCCGCGATTCGCCAAGGTAATCGGCGCCCGTCCACAGGAATTGGCCGGAGTACGACGGATGATCGCGCACCGCCGCCCACGCCTTGAGCGCCGGGCCGCTCTCGGTATTCACGATCTTGCGCGATGGCTTGTCACGCTGGGCCGCCAGCAACTCGTCGTCGCGATAGTTGGTGCCCACCACGTCCAGCAGGTCGGCGAGCCCGTCGGTGTAGTCGTGGCTCACGTTCGGGCGGAACAGCGCCTGCGTCACCGGCCGCGTCGGATCGTTCTCGTGAAACACTTCGACCAGGCCCCGCAGGATGGGTATCGCGCTCTGCGCGTTCGGCGTGTCGTGGATCTCGTTCCCGGCGCTGTACAGCACGATGCTCGGATGGTTGCGATCACGGCGCACCGTGTCCCGCGTGTCGGTCAGGTGCCACTCTTTGAAGTACAGGTGATAGTCATACCGGGTCTTGCCCACCAGCCAGCAGTCGAACATCTCGTCCATCACCAGGAACCCCATGCGGTCACACAGGTCCAGGAATTCCGGCGCGGGCGGATTGTGCGCCGTGCGGATGGCGTTTACGCCGAGCCCTTTCAGGGCCGACAGCCGATGTTCCCAAGCCGCCACGGGAACTGCCACGCCGAGGCCCCCGAAGTCTCCGTGCAGGCAGACCCCCTTGAGCTTCACGCTCTTGCCGTTGAGGACAAATCCCTCCGTCGGGCTGAATTCCGCCGCGCGGATGCCGAACTCGGTCGACGCTCCGTCAGAAACCTGGCCGTCCCCGCGAATCTCCGTTTCCGCTCGATAAAGCTGCGGATGCTCCAGATCCCACCACCGCGGCGCCACCGCAACATCCTGCTCAAACACCCCCGTCGCGCCGGGCCCGATCACCTGCGGCGCTGAATCCCCGCCCTCTATCGGCCGGCCGTCAGGAGCCACCAGCCTCAGGTGCACCGATACCTGCCGCGGCACGTCTGATTGGTTCACAACCTCGCTCTGCACGTGCACCGTCGCCCTCTCGGCGCCCGGCTGCAGGTCCGGAGTCGTCACGAACAAGCCATCCCTCACGAAATGCACCGCATCCGTCGTGTAAAGATGCACGTGCCGGTAAATCCCCGACCCCGCGTACCAACGCGACGCCGGCTGCTGAGAAGTGTCCGCACGCACCGCCACCACGTTTTCTCCGTTCCGGAGGTGCGGCGTGAGCTCGTACCCAAATGTCACGTATCCGTACGGCCGGTGCCCGAGGTGCACCCCGTTAACCCACACATCGCTGTTCGCCATCACCCCGTCGAACGTGATGAACACGTGCTTCTGGCCGACCTCGGAAATGGTGAAGTGCTTCCGGTACCACCCCACTCCGCCCGGCAAAAACGCCCCTGCCCCGCCCGACGGGTTCTTCGGATCGAACGGCCCCTCGATGCTCCAGTCATGAGGCACATCCACGCGCTGCCACGCCGCGTCCGCCAGCCCCGGCGCCTCCCCACCCGCCACGTCCCCTTTGTGGAACCGCCAGTCACGATCAAATAAAGGCGAGACGTGAGGCCATTCAGAATGGCCCGCACGTCTCGCCATGCATCCAGCGGCCAGGCCAATGAGCACCGCGGCCACCGGAAGCGTTACACATTTCCGCATCTACTGTCCTTGCTGCGAAAACCTCTCTATCGATTACCGGCTCCGCCGACGACGCATCAGCATCAACGCCGCAGGCACTGCGATCGCCAGCGATGCCGGCTCCGGCGTCGCCGCAATCGACGGCCCCGCCGAAACCGATGTCGTTGCCACGCTCGTCCCAAACCGGTTGAGCACGTCCGACAGGTCGGTCAGGTTCACCGTCGCCGCCCCGTCGAAATTGCCCTTGCTCCAGGACAACGTCGCCACGCCGAAATTATTCAACACGATCGAAAGATCGGTGAGATCCACCGTTCCGTCGTCGTTCGCATCGCCAATGTAACCCTTGTGCACGCTGATGACCCCCGCCGTGGTCGTGCTGTCCAGCGAGTAAAGAATTGTCGTATCGGCGCTGGTCGGAAGCGTAACCGTCATGTTCGACAGGCCGCTCATCGTGCCGCCGTACGTCATGATCTCGTAGTAACCGAGCGACGCCGCACCCGTCAGCGGGCTCGCGCCGACCGTGATGTTCCCGGCGCCAAAACTCACGTTCCCCGTCACCGCAACCAGGTCGTTGGACGTCCCCGGGGCGGCAAGGTCGAAGTTGAGCGTGCTCCCGTCGCCGGCCGCCAGGCTGCCCACCGTGAGCGTGCCCGTGGCGCCCGCCGTGTTCACGCCCGGATTGATCGTGCCGCCGCTCGCCGTCACCGCACCGCTGATCGTCCCGGTCCCGCCGAGGGTGCCCGTCGTCAGCGTCACGTTCCCCGAACCCGTGCCCGAGCCCGTCGTGTTCGTCACGAACAGCCCGCCGCCGTTGATGGTCGTCTGGCCCGAGTAAGTGTTCGCGCCCGCCAGGGTGAGGTTGCCGGCATTCACCGTCAAAGACACCTGCTGGTTGCCGCTGAGAATGTGATCCTGGATCGTCCCGCCAAACGTGCTGTTGACCGCCTGGTTGTACGAAATCAACGTCGGCGCCGACGTGCTGCTCGATCCGATCGTGCCGTTCCCCGTGATGCCCGGCGAAGTCATGTTCGTCGCCTGCACAATCGTCGGATTCCACCCGCCGATGTCCAGCGTCCCGCCCGCCGCCACGGACAGCCCATTCACCTGCGCCGGCACACTGCTGCTCCCTGCAAGCGTCAGCAGCCCCGCATTCACTGTCACCGTGCCCGTGAACGTGCTCACACCCGCCAGGTCCAGCGTCCCCGGACCCACCTTCGTCACATTCGTCGCACGGCCCACCGTCGCATCCGCCAGCGTCCCCGTGAACGTGCTCGTCTGGCCGGCCGTTTCAACCGCACCGATCTCATATGTCGCAGCGTTGTTGTCCGCCGCGCCCACCGTCCCGTTCCCCGTCAGGTCGCCCAGTCGCACCGTCCCGTTCGTGATCAACGTATAGACACTCACGTTCGGACCCACGTTCACAGACGCGCCCGACAGATCGAAATTCCCGTTGTTGATGCGGAAATCGCCGCCCGGGCCCGTCCCCTGGTTGGGCGTCGTCGCCGTCAGGTTCAACTGCCCGTGGAACGTCGACCAGTCGCCGGAAACCGCGCCACGCACGTACTGCACGGTGAAGTTCAGCGTCCCGTTCCCGATCACCCCGCCCGAGAACTCGCCGCGCGGCCCGTTGTTGATCGTCACCGTCGCCCCATCCGCGATCACCACGTTGTTCGGAATCGTCACATACGTCGGACCCGTGCTCGCGTTGTACCCCGGCATATTCAGCGTCGTCCCGTTGGCCATCGTGATGTTGCCGGCGCCGGCCCCGTCGTTCGTCGTCGACGTGCCCAGCGAGACGGTCCCGCTCTTGATGTTCAACCCGCCGCTGTAGGTGTTCGCACCGCTCAGCGTGATGGTGTTGTTTCCGTTCTGCACCACGCCGCCCGAACCGGTGATGTTGTTCGCCACCGTCACGGCGCCCACCGTGTTGAAGGCCAGCGTGCTGTTCACCGTCGTGATGCTGGCGTTCGCAAACGAGCCGTTCGTCACCCCGTTGCCCAGTTGCATCGTCCCGCCGTTCACCGTCACCGCGCCGGTGAACGTATTCGTCCCCGTGATCACCAGCGTGCCCGCCCCGGTCTTGTTGAACGTCGCCGTCGTGTCGATAGAACTCACCACCCCGGTGAGCGTCATGGTGTTCGCCTGCGTGTCGATTGTCGCCGTCGTCGTCGGCTCCACCGTGATGTTGTTCGCCAGCGTCACGTTCGCCCCCGCCTGCAGCTTCGCCGACGACTGGATGTCCAGCGAACCCGTGCCGAGCGCCGCGTCGTTCCCCACCTGGATCGTCCCGCTCCCCAGGACCGTCCCGCCCGTGTACGTATTGGCGTTCGCCAGGATCAGCGTCCCCGCGCCGTTCATCGTCACTGATTTCCCGGCGCTTCCTTCCGACACCACGCCGGACAGCGCCACCGACCCGTCGGTGATCGATGCATTCAAGTTCGAGTTCAGCACCACCGGCGCCGAGATCGTGTGGCTGCCCAGGCTCCCCACGATGCGGGCCGGATTCACGCCGTTGTCCAGCACCAGCGACCCGCCGGTCCCTGCCGCAACCGTGTACGAATTCGAGTTGTTGAACGCGATCGTGCCGACCGTCTGCGCCCCATCCAGCGTCACCGTGCTCGCCGCAGTAATGCTCGACCCCAGCACCGCAGTCTGCCCCTGCGCGTTGGGCACGCCCGACGGATTCCAGTTCGACGCCACGTTCCACGAGCCGCCGCCCGAAAGATTCCACGTCGGCAACTGGATCGTGCTCGGCGCCAGCGTCACCGTCACAAACTGATTGCCCCCCACCACCGCCGTCCCGAAGGTCGCCTGCGTCCCGATCGGCACGTTCGCATCCGCAAGCGCGCTCAAACCGGTCCCCCCGATCGCCCCCGCATATTGGAACAGGTCATAAGTCCCCGACGTCGCGAACGGAGTCCCGTCCGCAACGTTGATCAGGTTGATGTTGATCGAGCCCGCCGTGCCGTTCAGCACCAGCCCGCCCGAGTTGTTCACCACCACCGTGTCATTCACGCCGCTGCCGAACTGCAGGTTCACCACCGAGTTCGGGTTCAGCGCCAGGCCGTCCGTCGTCAGCGTCCCAATGCCCGAGGTGCCCGGGTTCAGGACCGCCGCAGCGCCCAGCCCCAGCGAGCCTGTGATCGTCCCGCTGCCGCTCAAGGTCTGGCCGCTCAGCAGCGTGAAGCCGTTCGTCACGCCCCCAAGTGCCAGCGTCGCGCCCGAATTCACCAGAATGTTCTTCGAACCCGAAATGTTGTTCGACGCCGCCGACAGTATCAGCTTCGAACCGCTCTGGATCGTCGTGTTCCCCGTGTACGTGTTGGTCCCCGACAGCGTCATCCCGCCGGCTCCGCCCACCGTCAGGCCCAGGCTCCCCGAACCCGAGCCGTTCTGAATCGTCCCGCTGAAGGTGCTCGGGCTCGACCCGTTCACCGTCAGCACCGCGGAGGTCCCGCTCGCGTTCTGAATGACCGGCGAGCCCACCGTGGCGCCCGCGGTTGAAATCAGCGAAGCCGTCGCGTTGTTCCCGCCCAGCGTCAGCGTACCCGAGGTCGAAGTCGCCTGCCCGAAATAAACCGCGTTCGGAGCTCCGGCGTTCAACGCCCCCGCGTTCCCAAGCTGCAGGACGCCTTCGTTCAAATACACCCCGCCCGTAAAGGAGTTCGCTCCCGAGAGAATCACCGTCCCCGGCCCGCTCTTGGTGAACGCAATCGGACCGCCGTTGTCCACAATCGGCGTCTGGATGTTCAGCGCCCCGCCGGCCGTCGTGTCATAGTCGATCACAATCAGGTCCGTACCGTTCCCCGACGTCAGCGTCGACGATCCATCCGCCGGTACGATCGACACGACGTTCAACCCCGCGGCCGGCGTCACCAGGATGCCGCCCGTCGCAATCACGTTCGCCCCCGTCGTCGTCAGCGTCGCCGGAATCGCAGTGTTGAACCGCACCGACCCCGTCGTCGCCCCGGACGGAGCCGTCAGGTTCGCCGTCATGTCTGTGTTGATCGTGTTGTTGGCAAACGAATTCGTGTACGTCGCCCCGCCATAAATATGTGTCCCGCTGCTCGGCAGGGCGCCGGCGCTCGTGTTCACGCGCGCCCACTCGCCCGTCCCGTTGGTCGCCCAGCCGCCCAGGATCCCCGACGGCCCGTTCGTGTTCGTCGTGAAAATGCCGGTATCCGTGCTCGTCTGCGTTCCGCCCGTCCCCGTGTTGGCGCCGAATTGCACCGTGGCGCCGACGTTCCGGCTGATTCCGTACAGGTAAATGGCCGGGTGCCCGTTCGACTGCCGCGCCTGCTGCGTGATCGCCGACGCGCCCGAATTGATCACCGTCGAACCAAACTGCTGGTAGTTCGTCGTGCTTGCCTTATTGGTCGTCGTGAACGTCGCGCCCGACATCACCAGCCGCCCCTGCGTCGCAAGGCCGTTATACAGAATGTTCGTCGTCGTCGCCGGCGAATTGCGGAAATCCAGTTGCAGCGTGCCCCCGTTCACAAAAGTGTCCCCGCTGAACGTCGAACCCGTCTGCAACGTCTGCGTCCCCGTGCCGATCTTCGTGATCGACAGGTTCGCCCCGTTGTCGCTCAAAATCCCGCTGTACGTCCCGCCCTGGTTGTTCCCGCCCAGCGTCAGCGCCACCGGCTGCCCCAGGTTGTTCGCCATCACCAGGTCCTGCGCCCCGCCCAGCCCGCCCAGCGTCACGTTCGTAAAGTTCCCGAAATTCAACGCGCTCCCCGTGTTCAACGTCACGCTCGCCTTCGCCAGCGTGTCCACCTTCCCCATCACCAGCGTCACCCCGCTGTTCGCCGCCAGCGTCCCCGCGTACTGGTTCGACGCATTCAGGTTCACCGTCACCGGGCTGCCCGGCGAGTTCGCAAGCGTCAGCGTCCCCGTCCCGCTGATCGGGTTCGCATACGTCACGCTGTTCCCGTTGAGATCAATCGCCGCCAGCGTCCCCGACACCGACACCGTCCGCTGCGTCAGGTCCGGCGAAATCCCCGGCCCGTACATCAGCGTCCCATTGTTGATGTTGATCGCACTCCCCGACCCGAGCGATGCCAGCGTCGGGAAAAACAGCACCGATGCCGCCGTCGCATTGCTCCCGCTCACCGTCGTGTTGCCCGAATAACTGTTCGTCGCTGCCAGCACCAGCGTCCCCGTGCCCGTCTTCGTGAGCCCGCCCGCCCCGCCGTTCCCCACAGAGTTCGCGAACGTCACGTTGTTCGTGTTCGTATCGATCGTCGCGTTCCCCGTGAACGTCACCGTCCGGGCCGAAATGTCGTAACCATTCCCCGGCGTGTACTGCAGCGTGCCGCCGCCAAAATTAATCGCACTCCCCGCCCCCAGCGCCGCCCCTGAATTGAAGTTCAGCACGCCGCCGTTGACCCCCACCGGCCCCGTGTACGTGTTCGCCCCCGTCAGCACAAGCGAACCCGTCCCCGCCTTGGTCAATCCGAAACCGCCCGAAATGACCCCGTCCAGCGTCAGCAACGCGTTCGCGCCCGTCCCGTTCACCGTGATCGTCGAGGTCGCCCCCAGCGAAATCGGCGCGGTCAGCTCCATCGACTGCGACCCGCCGTACGTGAAGTTCCCATTGATGTTGATCTGGCTGTTGCTCGACGAAAATTGCGCGTTGCCGCTCGTGTTGTTGATCGTCCCGCCGTTGATCGTCAGCACCCCCGAGCCCAGCGCCGACCCGGTGTTGAAATTGACCGTCCCCGAATTCAGCGTCGTGTTCCCCGTGTAACTGTTCCCGCCTCCCAGCGTCACCACCCCCGTGTCCGACAGCACCAGGCTCCCCGTCCCCTGCAGCATGAAATTCACCACCGTCGTCCCGCCGCCGGCGATCGTCAGCACCTTCCCGTTCGTGTCCACGTTCGAATTCACCGTCAGCGTCTGCCCGGTGTTCACGTTCCACGTCTGCGACGCCCCAATGATCGTCTGGCTCGCGCCCAGCGTCACGCCCGATGCCGCCGCAGACATGTCGATCCCCGACGCCCCCAGCGTCAATGGGTTCGCCCCGTTGTCAATCGTGATCGCCGCGCCCGGGTTCGTAACCAGCAGCCCCAGCCACGACGTCGGCGAGCCCAGCGAAAACGTCGTCGCCCCCGCCAGCGCCGAATGACTGTCGAACTGCGCAAGATCCGCCGCCCCCGGCATACCAATCCCCGTGTTCCCCGGATTCGTCAGGTCAATCCAACTCCCCGGCGTGTTCAACGTCGTCCCCCCGTTGTTTGCATACGTGTCCGCACGCGAAGAAATGCCCCCATAAAACGATGCCGTCATCACCGCGAGCGCCAGCACTGCGCCGCGCGTGGAGTTCTTCCGGGAATTACCGACCACCAAACTGGACGCGTTGACCATGATTTTCCTCGCCAATAAAAGTTCCTGCTTCCTCACACACCCAGCACCGCTGTGCGCAATTTGGCATTGTTCTAAACTGAAACCTACCGCGGATTCTGCCTTTGGCAATTTATTTAGAAGGGTAATTTTTTAAAAATTCGTTGCGCAAAATGCCGCGCGCAACATCTCTGCTCACACGCAAAAACAACCGCGAGCGCCACGTTCCCGCCCGGCTTTCAGAAAAACTTCCTCGGTCCGGGCGCAGACCTGCTTGCTGTTCCGCCCCAGGCAAAACAGGCCATCACCGGCCCCTGAGGGGCCCACAGAGCTGCACCGAATCCCGAAGGGCGCTTTCACGCCCTTCGTCTAACCAGAAGCCGTTTCCCTGTTACGGCGTATCCATCGTAGTCCAGACCTTGCCCATCTCGAGGGGAGGAGCCACGTATCCCGCGCTGCTCGACACCGTCTTCGACGGGATGTTGTTCAGGTAGTCTCCATAGGAGTGCTGTTCGACATGAGTGTCCAGGAACATGACATTCCCGATCCCCAGGTGCCGCTGCATCAACGCATCCTTCTGCTCATTCCCCGTCACCGGGCTTAGATCCGCCGTCGTCGAAAAATAGATGTACCCGCTGTTGCCCCCGGTGACCGCCGGGTTCGCATCGCACATCAGGACCGTCGACTGCGGATGATTGAACTGATTCATCCGGTAGATCAACGATTGGTTGCCCACGATCGGAAGATATCTCACCATGCAGTAGTCGATCGGCGGCCGCATCCCGTTCGTGCTCGCAACCTTCCCTCTTCCGGCGCCCGCGGCAGCCATCTGCCCAAATGCCGGATCGCCCGGACACGTCCGGTACTCTTGCGACAACGCTTGTCCGTCCGCGGCAAAGCTATTCCATTCCGACTGGTACAGGTTGACGTCCGCCACGCTCAGCGACGCCCACGAATGCCTCGTGTTGTCCGGGTCCTTGTACCCAAGGCCAAAACGATCGTAATTCTCGTGGGCATAGAGCGTGATCACCGATCCCCACGCTCTTAACTGCGCTGCACACTTCACCCGCACCGCGTTCGCTTTCGCCCGGCCCAGTGACGGCAGCAAAATCGCGATCAGCACCGCAATAATCGCCACCACTACCAACAACTCGATCAGCGTGAAACCGACAGACCGCCGCCTCATATCGAACCCCTTCGCAACGAGCACTCCGGCAGCATGCGCCGCCAGACAGTTTCCACATTTTCCGCCGCCTCGGCGGAGTTAAACGGAACAACCGAAAAATCGCGCCGACGTATCGCCTCATCGCCGCAATTCAACAACTCTAAGGGCTCCACGCGACAACAGCGCCACTGTCGCCGCTCAGGTGAGTACAGACTTGAAAATCTCACCCGTGAAATTAAATATAATATATTTTGACCGCAAGTAAAGTCCCTTCTTCCCCGAATTCTTCCCCACCGTCCCCCCTTTCTCCTTCAAATTGACGGAATGCCCCCTTCTTTATTTCTTCCAAAATCCACCCCCCCCCTCCAGCCCCTCACCATTCAAATTACCCAGATTACCGCACCCGCCCTGATACATCGCGTCTGCCCCCCACCCTCACCCCCACCCGCTACCCCTCTGCACTTTCCGCCCCAAACAAAATCACCGCCATCGATCGCTCCACCGACCGAATATGCTCTTCCATCCTCTTCGCCGCCTGCTCCTGGTCCCCAGCCATCAACGCCCCCACGATCCGCAAATGCTCCGGCACATCGTTCGTGTGCCGGTAGTCATCCCACGAATCCCGCAAATGCGAGATGTTCCGCAGCGCACGAAACAGCAGCAGGTACCGCTCCACTTCCGCCGTCAGCCGCTGGCTTCCACAACTCTCGGCCACCATCTCGTGCAGCGCCGTATCCGCCGCCAACGCCCGCCTGTCCCGATCCGCCGACGCATTCATCCCGTCCAGTTGCATCAACTCTTCGTGCAGCCCCTTGAGCGCCCCCGCATCCACGCGGCCACACGCACACCGGGCCGCCTCCGACTCCAGCACCCGCCTCACCTGCGACATTTCTTTCAATTCTTCCCGCCGGAACGGCTTCACCACCGCACCGTGATTCGGAATCAGCTTCACCACTCCAAGCCCCGCCAGTTCCACCAGCGCTTCGCGCACCGGCGTCGGACTCACCCCCAGCATCTGCGCGATCCGCTGCACCACCAGTTGCTCCCCTGCCTGGAATCGCCCTTCAAAAATGCTCGTCAGCAATTGCTCGGTGACTTTCTCACGCAGCCCTGTCCGCAGGATCACCGTCTCGCGCACACCCCGCACGGCGCCTGTGTTTGGTTCCGATGCACTGGTAGTCACTTCTGGATCCTTTCCACGATGCTCCGTTCCCATCCCTCGGACTCCATTCAGCCTTCACCCCAATGCACTGGAACCGAAAAAACGTTCAAAACCGGTTGCTTTTCAGTCACTTCCGGTCACTTTCGGTCCACGACCGGCCGCAAACCCGGTTCGGGAATGTGCTGAATGTAGCTCTGCGCCTCCCGCTGTCGAGCCTGTCCCCTGTAAATTCCCTTGGAAGTGTACGTTATATATAATATATTGTCAATTAGCGCCGTCCGCGGAAAATCCCTCCCTCCCCCTCCCCAACGCTGCACCTCTCCTTCTGCTGCCCGCGCAATTCCACCCCGCTTCGCTTTTCCAGGGGATTACCCACATGAAAATTACCGCCATCCGCACTCGCGTCGTTGAATGGCGAGGAAAAACCGTCCCCCTCCCCCCCCATTTCTGCACCAATCCCCTCGACCTCCTCCAATCCCACCCCTCCCCCATGTCCACCTTCACCTTCCACGGCTGGCTCGTCTGCGAAGTCGAAACCGACGCCAACATCACCGGCATCGGCAACGCCGCCCTCGCGCCCCAACTCACCAAGCAAACCATCGACCTCTACCTCAAACCCCTCCTCCTCAACGCCGATCCCTGGGACACCGAATTCCTCTGGCAGCACATGTACCGCAAAACCGTTGCCTTCGGCCGAAAAGGCATCGGCATGGCCGCCATCTCCGCCGTCGACATCGCCCTCTGGGACATCCTCGGCAAATCCGCCAAACAACCCGTTTACCGCCTCCTCGGCGGCCGCACCAAAAACAAAATCCCCGTCTACGCCTCCCGCCTCTACGCCACCCCCCTCGACGAACTCTCCCGCGAAGCCAACCGCTACAAATCCGAAGGCTACAAAGCCATGAAGATGCGCTTCGGCTGGGGACCCGCCGATGGCCCCGCCGGCATGGAAAAAAATATCGCCCTCGTCAAAACACTCCGCGAAACCGTTGGCCCCGACATCGACATCATGGCCGACGCCTACATGGGCTGGACCCTCGACTACACCAAGCGCATCCTCCCCCGCCTCGAACCCTTCAACCTCCGCTGGCTCGAAGAACCCGTCCTACCCGACGAATGCAGCAGCTACGCCAAACTCAAATCCTGGGGCCGCGTCCCCATCGCCGGCGGCGAACACGAGTTCACCCTCCAGGGCTTCCGCAACCTCATCGAAAACAAATGCGTCGACTACATCCAGTTCGACACCAACCGCGTCGGCGGCATCTCCCAGGCAAAAAAAATCGCCGCACTCGCCGAAGCCCACTCCATCCCCGTCGTCCCCCACGCCGGCCAAATGCACAACTACCACATCGTCATCGCCAGCCTCAATTCCCCCATGGCCGAATTCTTCCCCCCCACCGATGTCGAAGTCGGCAACGAACTCTTCTGGAACATCTTCGACGGCGAACCCACCCCCAAGGACGGCTTCATCGACCTCGACCCCAACAAGCCCGGCCTCGGACTCACCATCAACGAATCCGCCCTCCAAAAATTCCACGTCACGGAATAATGCGGCTACCATTCCCTCACAATCGGCCCCGATTCTTTCCTGACGTGAGGACCAAATCATGCCCGACACCCACATCGCTTTCCTCGGCCTCGGCATCATGGGCTCCGGAATGGCCGCCCGCCTTGTTCAAGCCGACTTCCCCGTCACCGTCTTCAACCGCAACGCCGACAAAGCCAAACCGCTCGCCGCCAAGGGCGCAAAGGTCGCCCGCTCCCCGCGCGAAGCCGCCGCCAATGCCGGAGTGATTATCTCCATGCTCGCCGACGACGAGGCCTCGCGCAGCCTCTGGCTCGGTGACAACGGCGCGCTCGCCGGCGCACGCCCCAACTCCCTCCTCATCGAATCCAGCACCGTCACCCCCGCCTGGATCCACGAACTCGCCGCCGCCGCCAAACAAAAATCCTGCGACCTCCTCGACGCCCCCGTCACCGGATCCAAGCCCCAGGCCGCCAACGGCGAACTCCTCTTCCTCGTCGGCGGCTCCGAGGAATCCTTCACCCGTGCCAAACCCATCCTCACCCCCATGGCCCGCGACATCCAGCACCTCGGCCCCACCGGCGCCGGCGCGCTCTTCAAATTGATCAACCACGACCTCTGCGGCGTCCAGCTCGTCTCCCTCGCCGAAGCCCTCACCCTCATTGAACGCTCCGGGCTCGATCGCGACAAAGCCCTCGCGATGCTCTCCACCGGCACCCCCGGCAGCCCCATGATCAAAAACCTCGCCACCCGCATGGCCGCCAACGCCTTCGAACCCAACTTCGCCCTCCACCTCATGGACAAAGACATGCGCTACGCCATCGCCGAAGCCGCCAAGCAACACGTCACCTTCGCCACCGGCACCACCGCCCACCACACCCTCGAACAAGCCATCGCCGCCGGCCTCGGCAACAAAGACCTCTCCGCCGCCATCGAACTCCTCCGCCAGCAAAAGGACAAATAAAAAAGAACCCCAATAACTTCCACCGAGCGCCGTTATTATTTAACATTCTTAATAAACTCTGTGCGTCTCTGAGCCCCCTGTGCCGTCTGTGGTAAAAAACCGTTCGAGCGCGAAGAAGGAACCACTCATGCAAAAATTCCTCCTCACCACCATCGCCGCAGCCCTCTCACTCACCACGTCCCTCGCACAAGCCCAGGACAACACCCCCCCCGCCAACCTCCCCGTCTCCATCCAAATCGACGCCACCAAAACCCGCGGTCCCCTCACCCCCACCTGGCGCTTCTTCGGCTACGACGAATGCAACTTCACCTACATGCACGACGGCCAGCAACTCCTCTCTGAACTCGCCCAGCTCCAGCCCCACCCCGTCTACATCCGCTGCCACCACCTCCTCACCTCCGGTAACCCCGACGACCTCGCCCTCAAATGGGGCGCCACCAACATCTACACCGAGGACGCCCAAGGCAACCCCCACTACGACTTCACCACCGTCGACAAAATCTTCGACACCTACATCCACCTCGGCCTCAAACCCTACGCCCAACTCGGCTTCATGCCCAAAGACCTCTCCACCCACCCCGAAAAATACCCCACCCACTTCGACCCCAACCAGCGCATCTCCCACGATGAAGGCGTCGCCTACCCCCCCAAGGACTACAACAAGTGGCGCGACCTCGCCCACGCCTGGGTCCAGCACTGCATCGACCGCTACGGCAAGGACGAAGTCAACTCCTGGTACTGGGAAGTCTGGAACGAACCCAACATCTCCTACTGGCGCGGCACCCCCGAGGAATACTTCAAACTCTACGACTACGCCGTCGATGGCATCCGCGCCGCCCTCCCCACCGCCAAGGTCGGCGGCCCCGAAACCGCCGCCGATTCCCGCTTCACCACCAAGTTCCTCAACCACATCGCCGAAGGCCCCAACTACGCCACCGGCAAAACCGAAGTCCCCATCGACTTCATCTCCTTCCACGCCAAGGGCGATCCCAGATTTACCGATCACCACGTCCGCATGGGAATCGGCGCCCAACTCACCGCCATCGACCGCAACTTCGCCGCCATCGAAAAATTCCCCGAACTCAACAAGCTCCCCATCGTCATCGGCGAATCCGATCCCGACGGCATGGCCGCAAAGCCCGCCTCCGAAAACCCCGCCCTCGGCTACCGCAACACGACCCTCTTCCCCTCCTACACCGCCGAATGCATCGCCCGCGAATACGACCTCGCCGACAAGCACCACGTCAACCTCCAAGGCGCACTCACCTGGTCCTTCGAATTCGAACACAAACCCTACTTCCCCGGCTTCCGCGTCCTCTCCTCCAACGGCATCGATCACCCTATCATGAACGTCTTCCGCATGCTCTCCAAAATGTCCGGCGACCGCCTCTCCGTCCAGTCCTCCGCCGGTCTCTCCACCGATCTCATCGCCGCCAAAGGCGTTCGCCAGGCTCCCGATATCTCCGCACTCGCAGCCCGCGATGGAAACACCCTCACCGTCATGACCTGGAACTACCACGACGACGACGTCCCCGGGCCCTCCGCCGACATCACCCTCACGCTCGAAAATCTCCCCGCCAGTGCCACCACCGCCACCCTCACCCGCTACGCCATCGATCAAACCCACAGCAACGCCTACACCCTCTGGCAAACGATGGGCTCCCCCGAAAATCCCACGCCCGAGCAATACCAGAAGCTCAAAGCCGCCGGCCAGCTCGCCCAGGATGGAGAACCGCAGACCGTCCAGCTCACCAATCACCAGGCCGTCCTCCACCTCACGCTCCCGCGCCAGGCGGTCTTCCTCTCCGTCCTCGACTGCAAATAGCGAGCGCGAAATACTTCGCCCAGATCCGCCCTTCCGGTCTGCTAAGTCCGAAAATCTTTCCCCTGCCAGTGCTGCCTCATGTGACGCGCAAAATCTGCCGATGCTGAGACTGAACTCATTTCGGAGCGTTCATGGTCTCAGTCCCGTCGCCAGTGAATGCGGGCGAGCTGCGCCTGTCGGAAGTGGTCTCCGCGCTTTCCTTCGCGCTCGACATCACCGAAGGCCAGCCCGAAGGACACGCCGTCCGAAGCTGCATGATCGGCATGCGCCTCGCCCAGGAAATCTACCTCACCCCCAAACAACGCTCCGCCCTCTTCTACGCCCTCCTCCTCAAAGACCTCGGCTGCTCCAGCAACGCCTCCCGCGTCTGCTACCTCTTCAGCGCCGATGACCGCCGCGCCAAACGCAATCTCAAAACCGCCAACTGGACCCGCCTGCCCGGGAAAATCACCTACATCCTGCGCAACGCCGCCCCCGGCGGCAGCTTCGCCTCCCGAATCGCCAGCTTCATGCGCGTCGCCCGCGCCGGCGCCACCGCCGCGCGCGAACTCGTCGAACTCCGCTGCGACCGCGGCGCCTCCATCGCTCGCAAGCTCGCCATGCCCGAGGAAACCGCCATCGCCATCCGCAGCCTCGACGAGCACTGGGACGGCCAGGGCCATCCCTACGGCCTCGCCGGCGATGACATCCCCACCCTCTCCCGCATCATGGGCCTCGCCCAGACCGCCGAAGTCTTCTACCGCCGCGGCGGCGTCGATGCCGCCATCGCCGTCGCCAAATCCCGCAGCGGCACCTGGTTCGATCCCGACCTCGTCAAAGCCTTCCACTCTCTCCGCAACGACGCCGCCTTCTGGCAACGTCTCCACGCCGAAAATCCCCTCCGCGAAGCCATGACCTTCGAACCCCACGACCGCGTCCTCACCGCCACCGAAGACCTCCTCGACAACATCGCCGCCGGCTTCGGACAGGTCATCGACGCCAAAAGCCCCTGGACCTACCGCCACAGCGAAGGCGTCGCCGAAATCGCCGCCGGCATCGCCGAAGTCATGGGCTTCCCCGCCGAAAACATCCGCCTCCTCCGCCGCGCCGCCCTCCTCCACGACATCGGCAAGCTCGGCATCTCCAACCTCATCCTCGACAAGCCCGGCAAACTCAACGACGAAGAACTCTCCACCATGCGCAAACACCCCTTCTGGACCCGCCAGATCCTCGAACGCGTCAGCGGATTCCGCGACCTTGCCCGCACCGCCGCCGCCCATCACGAACGCCTCGACGGCAAAGGCTACGACTGCGGCCTCGACGCCTCCCAACTCCCCACCGACACCCGCATCCTCGCCGTCGCCGACATGTTCGAAGCACTCGCCGCCAAACGCCCCTACCGCCAGGACCTCACCGAAGAACAGGTCATGGACATCCTCACCCGCAACGTCGGCGCAGCCCTCGACCCCGCCTGCTTCGAAGCGCTCAAACTCTTCCTCGAAAAATCCAGCTACGAGCCCGTCGAACTCGCCGCCTAGCCCGCAGGCGCATCGTCCGCGAATGGCTCAGCGCCCGGGGCGCCCGCCGCCTTGCTGCCCGCCATGGCCGCCGCCGCGATTCCCCTTCCAATTAGAATTCCCGTACCGGTTCCCCGCCGAATTCGGACCCACCGGCCCCCGATGCGGCGGCTTCTTGCCGAAATGCTTCTTCCCGCCCGGCCGCGGCGCATTCCCCGCATGACCCCCTTGCGGCGTTCCCCCCTGCGGCGCGCCTCCCTGCGAACGCTGCTGGCCAAAGCCCCGCCCATGCCCGTGCCCCTGCCCTCCCTGCATCTTCTGCTCCCGCCGCGCCCGCTCCACCGCCTTCTGCGCTCGAATCGCCGCAATCCGCTCCGCAATCGGTATCTCCAGCTTCTCCGCCGCCTTCGCGTTGTAATCAAACCCCGGCAGCGTCACCCGCGGCAACCGCTTGTGAATTGCCCGCTCGATCATCCGCAAATCCCCCTCCTCCTCCGGCGACACAAACGTAAACGCATCCCCCGTCATCGACGCCCGCCCCGTCCGACCCACCCGGTGAATGTAGTCCTCCGCCAAATGCGGACAATCAAAATTGATCACATGGCTCACCGCCTGCACATCAATCCCCCGCGCTGCAATATCCGTCGCCACCAGCACCCGGAAGCCTCCCGACTTGAACCCCGCCAGCGCCGCATTCCGCTGCCCCTGCGTCCGGTTCCCGTGAATCGCCGCGCACGGAATGTTGTTCCGCCGCAGAAAATCCGCCACCCGGTTCGCCCGGTGCTTCGTCCGCGTAAAACAAATCACCGACTCCAGCCCCTCGTTCTTCAACAGCTCCAGCAGCAGCCCCGATTTCAAATGCATCGGCACCGGGTACACCGCCTGCGTGATCCCCACCGCCGGCGCCGCCTGCCGCTCAATCTGGATCGTCACCGGATTCTTCAACAGCTCCATCGTCAGTTGCCGGATCTCGTTCGGCATCGTCGCCGAGAAAAACAGCGTCTGCCGCTTCTCCGGCAAAAACTTCAAAATCCGCCGGATGTCCGGCAGAAATCCCATGTCCAGCATCCGGTCCGCTTCGTCCAGGATCAAAATTTCCAGGTGCTTCAAATTGGCATACGGCGACCGCAGGTGATCCAGCAGCCGCCCCGGCGTCGCCACCAGGATGTCCACGCCCGTCCGGAACGCATGCTCCTGCGGCCCCATCCCCACCCCGCCCAAAATAGGCGCCCCCGTGATCGGCGTGTGCGTCGCCATCTCTTCCAGGTTCGTATGAATCTGCGCCGCCAGCTCCCGCGTCGGCGTCAACACCAGCGCCCGCACTGCCCGCCCCCACCCATGCTTCGCCGGATGCGTCATCAACCGATGAATCGTCGGCAGCAAAAACGCCGCCGTCTTGCCCGACCCCGTCTGCGCACACGCCAGAACGTCACGCCCCTCCATCGCCGGCGGAATCGAATCCGCCTGGATCGGCGTCGGCCGCGTAAACGCCAAGTCCTTGATCCCCTTCACAATATCCGCATGCAACCCAAATCCAGAAAACGGCATCATCGCTCCAATCACAATCGCCCCCACCACCAAATCGTCCAGCCCCGGCCTTGGGCCCGGGTAACGCTCGAATGCAAACTCTCACAAGAAAATCAGCACCAGGAGGGATTTACGCCCACCATGATACGGCCCAGCCGCCCCCGGAGCAATCCGCGCCCCCTCCCCGCTCAGCTCCGGCGCACGCCTTGCATGTCCCACCCCCATGAACATCGGCTTCATGAACAACCTCTTCTGGGCCACAGTCCTCCTCATCTTCCTCATCACCATCTTCACCGCACTCCTCCGCCGCCTCGCCAAGGACAAAGCCCTCAAGCTCCTCCACCAATACCACGCCGCGCTCTTCCACGAACAACGCGCCGCCGCCTGGGGCGATCTCTGGGTCTTCTCCCAGGGTCTCGAACTCCTCTTTGACGAACCCTTCACCACGCCCCGCGGCCTCGTCAAAACCTCCTCCCTCCTCTACGACGATGAGTTCACCGGCCTCATCGCCCTCACCCGCTCCGTCTACGGCCTCACCGACGCCGAACGCCAACACCGCCACCTCCAGATCCGCCGCACTTTCAATCCCAACCTCTACCACCGCTCCCGCCGCTGGCTCCGCAACACCATCAACACCATGCGCGATGCCCTCAGCAAAACCGCCTCCCTCGTCATCGGCCGCATCGCCACCCCCGCCGCCGGTCAGGCCGGCGCTGTCCTCTCTTCCCAGGCCGGCGACATCAACGCCCTCACCGGCTCCGTCATCAACCTCGCCGCCAACGCCTACGAACCCATCCTCGAACGCTACATCGGAAAACCCGTCGTCGTCGAAATCGCCGTCCCCCAACTCCCCGGCATGATTCCCCCGCCGCCCGGCATGGCCAACACCGTCGAATTCCCCGGCTACCTCGTCGATTACACCGCCCGCTTCCTCGCCGTCTTCAATGTCCACCACACCCCCGTCGAATCCATCGAAATCGCCCTCGAACCCGGAAAACCCCCCGTCCCCGACCTCCCCGACCTCAAGTTCACCCTCTCCCCCGAAACCACCCTCGTCGCCTGCGTCGGTCGCGATGCCTTCCTCCTCCGCACCCTCTGCTGCACGCAAAACATTGCCGACCTCGGCGTCGCCATGATCCCCGGCACCCAGATCACCTTCTTCCCCATCACCCAGAAGACCGTCATCAAGGTCGAACGCACCCGACAGATCGACCTCGTCGTCCCGCGCTCCCGCGCCCGCATCCACTTCGCTTCCGTTGCCGATCCCCACCGTCACCAGCGCCGCCGCAACCACTGGTCCGGCATCGCCCCCCACCTCCCGCGCATCCTCCACCGCGAAGAACGCCCCACGCTCTCCCGCAACATGGTCCTCACCACCCAGGCTTCCCCCGCCCAACGCGCAACCGACGCCTCCCCGCCTCGCGACCACCACGACGCCGCTCCCCGCAACATCTCCCCCACTCCCTGATCAACTCTTCCCGTCCGTCCCCCCCACTTCCTTTGCCACCGGATCAAACACCCGCCGGATCGTCGCCCGCTCCTCGTCCGAAAGCCGGAACCCGAGCGCCCTCGCGTTGTGCGTCGCCTGTTCCGCATTCCGCGCCCCCACCAGCGCCGCCGTAATCCCCGGCTCCTGGATCGTCCAGTTGATCACCGTCTGCGCAAAACTCGCCCCGTGCTTCTCCGCGATCGGCCGAATCTCCTCCAGCGCCGCCAGGATCCGCTTCCGGTTCTCCACCGTGAAATACCGGTGCGTCGCCCGATGATCCCCCTCCGGAAATTTCCGCTCCGGCGGCACCGCACCTGCCAGTAAGCCCCGCTCCAGCGGTGAATAAATGATCACCCCGACCCCGTGCTCCCGGCACCACGGCAAACTCGCGCCCGGCTTCTCAATCTTTCGCGTGATCAGCGAATATGGCGGCTGGTTGCTCGCCACCGGACCCGCCTTCACCGCTCGCTCCAGCCACTCCACGTCGTAGTTGCTCACCCCGATCGCCCGCACCTTCCCCTCCTTCCGCAGCTTCTCCAACGCCCCCACCGTCTCCTCCACCGGCGTCGAGACGTCCGGCCAGTGCACCTGGTACAGATCGATCACATCCACCTTCAGCCGCTTCAACGACTGCTCGCACTCGTACGCAATCGAATCCGCCTTCCCGTTCTTCATCACCACCACGTCCTTCCCGGTCGGCATCCGCGTATTCCACGGCTCCGTCCCCTCCGGCGTGTTCCACCGCATCCCGCACTTCGTCGCGATCACCACCTTCTCCCGCTTCCCCGCAATCGCCTTCCCCACGATCTCCTCCGATTGCCCCATCCCATAGATCGCCGCCGTGTCGATCGTGTTCACCCCCGCATCGATCGACGCATGAATCGCCTCGATCGCCTCCTTCTCGTCCGTCCCTCCCCACATCCATCCCCCGATCGCCCACGCCCCGAAAATGATCGGCGACACCTTCAACTCCGATTTCCCCAACTGCCGCGCCGCATTTAGATGTGCCGTCATGATCATTTTCTCCTCAGAAACCTGTATAGACGTACATCGATACCCTAAGTGCATCCTCGCGTCCGGTCAACCCTTGCCAAAACATACCTGCCCGCAAATCTCACAGCCACCCCGCAATTTTTTCTGGACATTTCACCCCCCCACCGCAAAGATAACCCCTGCTGGGCTCCTCGCGACAACCGTCGCGCTCAGCATCACTCCTACCGGCCGCCCGCGGCGGCTTTCTCATGCTCACCATCCCAACTCCCCCCATCGGCTCGCTGCCCGCGCTCACGCCCGCGCAGCGGGAAACCCTCTCCTGCATCACCAACGGCCTCACCCGCGGCCCGTGCGTCTCCGTCTGGGGAAACCCCGGCTCCGGCGTCACCACCATCCTCCAGCACGCCCACGCCTCCCTCGGCGGCGCCTTTCTCCACGCCCAACACCTCTTCCCCTGCTGCACCACCAATCCACCCCCTCACCACGCCATAGCCAACCTCCTCCTCGATTCCCTCCAATCCACCGACCTCCTCATCATCGATGACTTCGACCTCGCGCTCCAAACCGCAAAAACCGTCACCCGCCACGAATACGGCCGCGACCCCGTCATTGCACTCCTCGAAGAACGCCTCTTCGCCTTTCTCCGCAGCGCCCGCAAACGC
This sequence comes from Phycisphaerae bacterium, assembly GCA_051955985.1. Classification (GTDB taxonomy): domain Bacteria; phylum Planctomycetota; class Phycisphaerae; order WQYP01; family WQYP01; genus DATKPA01. The sequence goes on from JBQCGD010000145.1 coordinate 85,546, forward strand.
CTCCTCCTCGGACGCGTCGGCGACTCCGCCTTCTCCCCCCACACCTTCTTCTGGAAAATACCCCCCTTCAAAGCCCCCGACTACGCCGCCCTCTGCGCCAACCTCCTCGGCCCGGAACTCGCCGCTTCCCTCGACTTCCACCACATCCACCGCTTCGCCCCAAAACTCACCGCCCACCAGCTCCACAAGGCCTGCCTCTGGCTCGCCCACGAACCCTCCCTCACCACTGATCGCTTCATCGATTACCTGAAGTCCCAGCAGCTCACCAGCAACGTCGACGCCGACAACCTCCCCCCCATCGACTTCTCCGACCTCAAAGGCATGGACGACCTCCTCCTCTCCCTCGAAACAAACCTCATCTGCCCCCTCGAAAATGCCTCTCTCGCCGGTGAGCTCCACGCCAGGCCCAAGCGCGGCATCCTCCTCGCCGGACCCCCAGGCACCGGAAAAACCTCCATCGGCCGCGCCCTCGCTCACCGCCTCAAATCCAAATTCTTCCTCATCGACGGCACCTTCCTCTCCGGCACCGCCGGCTTCTACCGCGCCGTCGACAACATCTTCGAAGCCGCCGCACAGAACGCCCCCGCCCTCATCTTCATCGACGACACCGACGTCATCTTCGAAGACGGTTCCGAAACCCGCTTCTACCGCTACCTCCTCACCAAGCTCGATGGCCTCGAATCCGCCGACGCCGGCCTCGTCTGCATCGCCATGACCGCCATGAACGTCGCCTCCCTTCCCCCCGCCCTCATCCGCAGCGGCCGCATCGAACTCTGGCTCCAGACCCGCCTCCCCGACGAACCCGGCCGCACCGCCATCCTCCAGTCCCTCGCCAAAAACGCCCCGTCCCCCTTCACCGATATCCACTTCAACCGCCTCGCCGCCGCCACCGACGGCTTCAGCGGCGCCGACCTCAAACGCCTCATCGAAGACGCCAAGCTCCTCTACGCCTTCGACAAGTCCCGCAGCAACCACCTCCGCGAACCCACCAATTACCTCCTCGACGCCATCGACGTCGTCCGCGAAAACAAACGCCTCCACGCCCAGGCCGAAGCCGCCGCACGCCGACGCCGCCCCCATCGCCCCCCCTACTTCGACGTCAATGACGATGCCGACGGCGACGCCCCCTGAACCGCGTCCCCACTCCCGCCGCCCCCAGCACCACCATCGACGCGCTCCCCGGCTCCGGCAACACAATCAAATTCCCCGTCACCGTCGACAAATCCGCCGACACCGTCGCCGTCACCTCAAACTCCCACGCCACCGACCCCGGCGCATCCGCCCCCAGCAAATCCTGCTCGTCCGAAAATCCCAAATCAAAATACGTCGTAAACGTCCCCGCCTGCGACGCATCCACATCGATGCTCCACGCATCCCCCGCCGTCGGATCATCATTCGCCGGCAAATCCACAAACGGCGCCAGCGTCACCGTGATCTGCGGATCCCCATGCGGATGCACATAATCCAGGTCCAGCTCCGCCGTCGGTATCGTCAACGGCGGATCCCCGATCACGTTCGGCGCCTTCGCCGCAAAATGACTCCCGCCCCCCGTCGCCCCAAATGCCAGCGGCTCCACCGACGGCGCCTGCGCCCCCGGCGTCACCAGCTTCCCCGCAATCCACACCCCCGGCACCGCATGCGCCATCACCTCGATCGGCAACTGCTGCACCTGCGGATCATTCAACGCATTCGGATCCGTCGCCGAGATCGTCGCCGTGTTCACCCCATACGGACTGCCCGACGTGTCGAAATACTTCTGCCAATGGTCATACCCCGCCCCCCCATCCGCCGCCCGCACCCCCGTCCCCTGGTACTTCGTCCCGTCCGGCATCTTGAACGTGATCGAATAATCCAGGTCGTTCGCCCCCGCCGCCGCCTGGTTATACACAAACGCATTCACCGGCACCTGCGCCCCAATGATCACCGGCGAAACCGTCGACGACGTCAACCCCAGGTACGCCGGCGCGCCCTCCACCGCCCCCACCGCCATCCCCATCACCACCGCCGCCGCCACAACGCAAATCCCACGCATAACGCTTCCTTCCTGCCGCACCCGCGGCAAATCCGACTCTCTCCAAAAAACATCAAGAGGTTGACATCACTCTACACACCCGCACCGCAAACCGATAATCAAAAATTGCTTCCCCCCCACGCCGCTTTTCTCTGGCCCTCTGCCCCCTTTTGTGGACAATGACGCCGTCCCATAAAGGAGCATCCCATGCCCGTCATGACCGGCCTCTCTGGCAACGAAATCTACTGCCTCCACCTCAAAAACATGACCCCCGGCGAACTCGTCGTCGGCAACTCCGTCTACTCCCTCGGCTTCGTCGGCTCACTCGGCGCCGGCCTCCGCAACATGATGGGCGGCGAAGTCACCCAGGTCACACAGATCATCCACGAAGGACGCCTCCAGTCCTTCCAACGCCTCCAGGCCGAAGCCCAAAAACACGGCGGCCTCGGCATCACCGGCGTCTCCTCCGAACTCCGCCATTTCCACGGCAACATCGAGTTCCTCTCCGTCGGCTCCACCGTCCACGCCGAAGGCAAAGCCCCAGGCTCCCCCGAAACCTTAAGCTTCTCCACCTCCCACGACGCCCAGGAACTCTACTGCATGCTCGATGCCAACTACACTCCCCACCACTTCGTCTTCGGTAACGTCGCCTACTCCGTCGGCATCACCGGCGGCCTACTCGGTGGCCTCAAATCCATGGCCCGCGGCGAGGTCAAGGAATTCTCTGACATCTTCAACCACACCCGCCACCTCGCCCTCCAACGCATCGCCGCCGACGCCGCTCAGTACGGCTCCAACGCCATCCTCGGCATCGAAACCTCCGTCCTCCCCTTCCAGGGCGTCCACGAAATGATGATGATCGGCACCGCCTGCTTCAACCCCAAGCTCCCCCCGCCTGCCCCAGGCGCCGGCGCCTTCACCTCCGACCTCACCGCCGAAGAAACCTGGAACATGGCCGCCATGGGCTACGCCCCCCTCAAACTCGTCCTCGGGACCGCCGTCTACTCCCTCGGCCTCGTCGGCGGTTTCATGGCCGCCCTCAAATCCTTCTCCCGCGGCGAAGTCAACGACCTCACCTCCCTCATCTACGACGCCCGCGAACACGCCATCGGCCTCATCCGCCAGGAAGCCAACGCCATCGGCGCCGATGACGTCGTCGGCATCAAAACCCACATCCACGACCTCGGAAACCTCCTCGAATTCATGGACATCGTCACCGCCGTCAAAAAACTCCCCAACCTCGCCCCCTAATCCGCCATGCTCCCCCCGCAAGCCATCATCAAGGACAAAGACACCTGGATCACCCGCGACAACAACCTCTTCCCCTCCCCAGGCGCAAAAAAAGACTGACCCCTTACCCCGCGCGACGCGCTCCTGCAAAAAGTTTAGCCGTCGATCGAAGATCGACGCGCGTCGCCGACAACCCGCCTCGTGCGTTCCAACAAACGCCCCTCACGCATACGCAATCGGATCCCGCGCCCCCGCCTCCCGAAACCCCGCCAGCCGCAGCAAACACGAATCACAGTGCCCGCAACTCTTCCCCTCCGGCGACGGGTCATAGCACGAATGCGTCAATTCATACGGCACCCCCAGCTCAATCCCCTTCCGAATAATCTCCGCCTTGCTCCACCGAATCAGCGGCGCATGAACCCGAAACGCCTTCCCCGAATGCGATGCCGCCGCCTCCACCCCCGCCTTCGTGCCAAGATTCGCCACCCGCTCGAACGCCTCCACAAACTCCGGCCGGCAATCCGGATACCCCGAATAATCCACCGCGTTCACCCCCAGAAAAATGTCAAACGCCCCGCTCGTCTCCGCATACCCCAACGCAAAACTCAAAAAAATCGTGTTCCGCGCCGGCACGTACGTAACCGGAATCCCCGCATCCCCCAGATGATCCTTCGGCACCTCAATATCCGCCGTCAACGCCGACCCCCCGAACGCCCGCAGATCAATCTTCTGCGTCACATGCCGCTTCACCCCGTAATGCCGCGCCAGCGCCCCCGCCGCCTCAATCTCCCGCTGATGCCGCTGCCCGTAATCAAAGCTCAACGCATACACCCCAAACCCCTCTGCCGCCGCAATCCCCAGCGTCGTCGCAGAATCCAGCCCCCCGCTCAACAACACAACCGCATTTTTCGCCATGGTTCCCTCTTGCTGAACTTCGACGATCATAAGCACGCCGTCGCCGATTTTCCCTTTTGCCAACCACGCCCCGCCTCCGTATTCTCAAAACCCCGGCCGCTTCCCATATCGCGAGGTTCCCCGTGCCCAAATTCTCCATCACCGACTTCCCCGAAATCACCATGGTCCCCGAATGGATCACCCCCACCTCCTCCTGGGTCGAACACGAACCCATGGTCCCCGTCCTCGTCAAACTCCTCCAGCCCCGCTCCTTCGTCGAACTCGGCGCCTTCGGCGGCGATTCCTTCATGATGTTCTGCCAGGCCGTCGCCCACTTCGGCCTCAGCACAAAGTGCACCGCCGTCGATACCTGGTCCGGCGATGAACACACCGGCTCCTACGGCCCTGAACGCTACGAAGTCCTCCGCGCCACCCACGACCCCAAATACGGCCACTTCTCCCGCCTCCTCCGCACCGATTTCGACTCCGCCTCCCGTGAATTCCCCGATAAATCCATCGACCTCCTCCACATCGACGGCTACCACACCTACGACGCCGTCAAACACGATTACGACACCTGGCTCCCCAAAATGTCCGACCGCGGCGTCATCCTCTTCCACGACACCATGGTCCGACAGAAAGACTACGGCGTCTGGCAGCTCTGGGCCGAAGTCTCCCAGGGACGACCCCACATCAACATCCCCTACGGCTTCGGCCTCGGAATCCTCGCCGTCGGCCGAAACGTCCCCACCCGCTTCCTCGACTTCCTCCAGGGCGTCGCCGCCGAACACGCCCGCATCCTCCCCTTCTTCATGGCCATGGGACACCGCATCCTCGCCATCCGCAAAAACATCGCCCTCGGTGCCACGCTCCACGGCTGCCAGGAACTCGTCAACTCCTGGCGCGCCGCCCACGGAGACCCCATCCGCAACCCCACCCCCCATCCCGCCGGCGTCCACAACGATCCCCGCAACTTCTGCGAAATCCTCCTCGCCGACATGCAGGACCTCACCGCCGACGCACTCCGACTCATCGGCAAATCCCCCTCCTGACAACTTCTCCCCCGCTCACGTGAGTCCCGCGCCCCCATTCGCTACAATGCGGAGCTCTGACATCCCAAACCTTTGAGGCCCACTCATGCACTACCGCACCATCCCCAACACCAACCTCTCCGTCTCCGAACTCTCCTTCGGCAACTTCATGTTCGGCTCCCACATGTGGGGCAAAACTCCGGCCGACGCCCCAGAAGGCATCCGCCTCCAGAACCTCGCCTTCGATCTCGGCGTCAACTTCTTCGACACCGGCGACGCCTACGGCAACGGCCACGCCGAAAAACTCATGGTCGATACCCTCAAATACGCCGGACGCGACAAAATCATCCTCTCCACCAAGTTCGGCTACGACTTCTACAACGACCCCGGCGCCGCCGGCTCCCACCGCGAACGCAAACAGGATTTCTCCGCCAAATTCGTCTCCTACGCCCTCGAACAATCCCTCCAGCGCATGGGCACCGACTACGTTGACCTCTACCAGGCCCACAACATGAAACTCCCCCAGATGAACGACGAGTTCGTCCGCACCATGGAAAACCTCGTCAAAACCGGCAAGGTCAAACACTGGGGCATCGCCCTCGGACCCGCCATCGGCTGGCGCGAAGAAGGCGTCATCGCCCTCAAAAACTGGAAATCCTGCTGCACCGTCCAGACCGTCTTCAACATGCTCGAACAGCACCCCGGCCGCGAGTTCGCCGAAGTCGCCGCCGAAACCCACACCGCCGGCATCATGGCCCGCGTCCCCCACTCCTCCGGCATCCTCCAGGACATGTACTCCCCCGACGAAAAATTCGACGACCACCGCAAGTTCCGCGACAAGAACTGGCTCATCTACGGCCTCAAAAAAGTCGAAAAACTCCGCCACATCCAACGCGCCCACAACTGCACCATGAGCCAGCTCGCCATCAAATGGCTCCTCACCTGGCCCACCGTCGTCAGCGTCCAGCCCAATATCCTCACCGAAGCGGAACTCCGCGAATTCGCCGCCGCCTGCGACGGCACAAAACTCACCCCCGCCGAAATGGAAGAAATCCAGAACCTCGTCGAATCCGACTTCGGCTACGGCCCCGACGCCCACGCCTGCGACCTCAAAAGCAGCGTCGATGCCAGCGGCCACACCAAGAGCCACTACCAGAAAGCCCAGTCCGTCCCCGCAATTGCCAACGCCTGATGTCCGAATGAGGTACAATTTCAGACGTTCACAAACCCACCTTCCGTGAACGACGGCAGTTCCTTCACAAGGAGTATGCCATGAAATGCTACCTGCACGCGCTTTCTCTTCTGGCTCTTGCCTCTCTCCTGGTGTCCGCGGCCCCGGTTCCCACGGCGGCGCCCACCCCCCTCGAGCAGTCGATCAATCAGCTCCATGCGGAATTGCGCGCCGCCGCCGAGCGTCTCGACGCCGATGCACTCTATTCCCACGTCGTCGATTCCAACGCCGGCCCCATCATCGAAGACGGCCGCCTTTACCCCACGCGCCAGGAAGCCCTCGCCTCCACACGCCAAGGCTTCGCCCGCCTCGCCTCCGTCTCCTACACCTACGACCATAAGTACGTCACCCAACTCTCCCCCACCACCGTCCTCTGGGTTGCCGATGGCTCATCCTCCGCGACCCTCCCCGACGGCCGCCAGATCACCGCCCCCTTTGCCGAGACCATCGTCTTCACATTGCAGGACAACCAGTGGAAAGTGCTCCACGCCCACCGCTCGACACCCAACGCCCGTCCATGACATCCCATGGGGTTCCGCACGGACTATTGATCTTCACCTTTTCAATGCCCTGCTTTCCATTTTTGATCTCGTTGCAATTGGGTGTCTCGAGGCCTTGGTGCCTTGGTGCCTTGGTGGCCAGTCTAACTCCCGTGCACCTGAACGGGACATTCTGACGACGAGACATTCAAAAGCCGAAGCTCAATAATCGCCCGCCATGCACGGCCGCTGTAGAACCCAATCACCACTTCCCACTACAATCCCGCCATGTCGAATGACCCGTCTCTTCGCAACCACCCCTCCATCCGCGCCTTCGTCGGCGCCGCCCACCGCTACTGCTCCCTCATCGAATCCAATCCCCCCGACCGCGACCAATGGCTTGCCGAGCTCCTCCACGCCATCGCCATCCTCTACGCCGCCGCCCCCGTCGTCCGCGAACTCGGACTCCCCGACCACACACCCCACTCCGCCAACATCCCCCCCGAACTCCGCCTCTCCAACGACCAGTGGCAGGTCATCTTCGACCACCTCCGCCAACTCCTCGGCAATGACGCCCACTACGCCGCCTTCTTCAACCCTGCCGCCGCCAACCCCGCCAAAGACGAACCCACCGCCGGCGACCTCGCCGACGACCTCGCCGACATCTACCGCGACCTCAAACCCGGCCTCGTCGCATGGGAACTCTCCACCGACAACTACCTCGAAGACATCCTCTTCCAATGGGTCCACTACGGCCACATCCACCCCTGGGGCCGCCACGCCGTCGACGCCCTCCGCGCCCTCCACTGGCACGTCTACAAATAGCCGCACCAGCGGCGACCCAACAGCCGCGGTAGCGGCGCCTGAATTTAGCCCACGGCGAAAGCCGTGGGTAATATGCCCGATGAAAATTGCAAAGCCCCGGTAGGGGCGCGTGAATACATTCCTGCTCCACCGCACCCCCAAACCGGAACACCCCCTCCCCGACACACCAAATAAACCCACCCCCCACGCGTTATCCCCTCGGCGCACCTTTCTCACCTCACACGAGGACACCAACATGCCCGATATCTCCCGCCGCGACGCCCTCAAAACCACCGCCGCACTCACCCTCGCCGCACTCGCCCCCTCCACCTCCGCCCAATCCTCCCCTCCCCAACCCGCACCCACGCCAAAACCAAAACCCACCATCGGCATCCAAACCGGCCTCCCACCCCTCGCCTCCAACGACCTCGACAAATCCCTCGACCTCATGCAATCCCGCGGCTGCGTCAACACCCTCTTCCCCTTCATCTACACCTACACCCAATCCACCGCCGCCATGCAAGCCTTCAAAAACTTCCGCGGCGGCAACTTCGCCATCCCCCACATGCAGTACTACAAAAATGTCCCCCTCACCTACGATCAAATGCGCGCCCCAGACTTCGGCGACACCGATCTCCTCGCCCGCACCATCCCCATCGCCAAAAAGCACGGCATGAAAACCTTCGCCTGGATCCTCGAAGACCACTCCCACTGCCCTCTCCCCGCCTGGGAACCCCTCTACGAAATCGACTTCCACGGCCGCCGCGCCCTCAAGCACCCCGCCGGCCCCTGCTACAACAACCCCGCCTACATCGCCTTCGCCCTCGCACTCGTCGAAGACTACACCCGCTCCTACGACATCGACGGCCTCATGTGGGCCAACGAACGCCAGGGCGGCTTCTTCAACGCCCTCGGCGCCTGGGCCGGCGGCGGCTCCTCCGACCCCGGCAAAGCCACCTGCTTCTGCGAGTTCTGCACCAAAAAAGCCAAAAACCAGGGCATCGATCCCGAACGCGCCAAAGCCGGCTTCTCCGCCCTCGAACAATACGTCCGCGAAGGCCGCGCCAAAAAACGCCCACGCGACGGATACTTCGTCACCTTCTTCCGCCTCCTCCTCCAATACCCCGAACTCCTCGCCTGGGAAAACCTCTGGACCTCCAGCCGCTTCCAACTCCAATCCCAGATCTACAAACTCGTCAAATCCATCAAGCCCGACCTCCCCGTCGGCACCCACATCTGGCACACCGTCTCCTTCAGCCCCTTCCACCGCGCCGAAATGGACTACGCCCAAATCGCCCAATTCACCGACTTCATCAAGCCCGTCCTCTACAACAACTGCGCCGGCGAACGCATGAAGGGCTGCATCGCCAGCACCACCCAGAACGTCTTCGGCGACATCCCCCCCGCCGACGCCCTCCAAACCTTCTACGACTTCCTCAACTACAACGAAGCCCCCTACGACAAACTCGCCGCCGCCGGCTTCTCCCCCGACTACGTCCAACGCGAAACCCAGCGCTGCGTCGACGGCGCCGGCCCCGGCAAAGACGTCTGGCCCGGCATCGACATCGACGTCCCCGTCCACCCCGGCTCCAGCCAATCCACCGCCGAAGGCGTCAAACAAGCCGTCCTCGCCGCCTTCAAAGGCGGCGCCACCGGCCTCATCCTCTCCCGAAACTACCCCGAAATGAACCCCGAACACCTCGCCGGCGCCGGTGCCGCCCTCGACGAACTCCGCCTCCGCTAACCCCCCACCCCATCTTTGTTAAAATAGGCAACCCCTCACCCTCGTTTTCAGCCCAAAATCGACAGGCCGCCAACGACGTACCCCCACTTGGCGGTCTCTCCCCCCCATCATTCTGAATTCTGAACCCTGAATTCTGAATTCCCCCTAATTCCCCGGCTCCATCGAAACTCCCCCATTCCCCCCCGCGCTCCGCTCATACACCACAAACTCCAAATCCTTCCCCACCAGCTCATGACTCACCGCTTTCCATTGCGACTGATCCCACATCGGGAAGTACGTATCCCCCTGGAACGGAAAATCCCGCTGCACAAATGTCACATACATCCGATCCGCCCGCTCCAGCCCCGCCGCATAAATCTCCGTCCCCCCCGCAATAAAGCACTCCGTCTCCCCCGCCATCCGCGCAAACTCCAGCGCCTCATCCAGCGACGTGAACCACTCGATCCCCTCCACCGCCGGCGGATCCGGATTCCGGCTCACCACCAGGTTCCGCCGCTTCGGCAACGGCCTCCCAATCGACGAAAACGTCTTCCGCCCCATCACAATCGCATGCCCCGTCGTCAGCTTCCGAAACCGCTTCAAATCGTCCGGCAAATACCACGGCAACCGCCCCGCGGCCCCAATCAACCGCTCCGGCGTCATCGCCACAATGATGCTGATCCGCATCGACATGCCCGTTACACCGCCACCTTGAAGGGTATCGCCGGATGCGGATCGTAATTCTCCACCCGGAAATCCTCAAACGTCAGTTCCCTGAACGGCTTCTTCGCAATCACCAGCCGCGGCAACGCCCGAGGCTCCCGCTTCAACTGCTCCTTCAACCCCGCCACATGGTCATACTCCGCCATCGCCGACCCCGCATCCGCACAATAAATGTGCGCATCCACGATCGTGTGCCCAAAATACCCCACCTCCAGCCCCACCTCCTGCGCAATCATCTGCGTCAACGTCGCATAGCACGCCAGGTTGAACGGAATCCCCAGCGCAATATCCCCCGACCGCTGCGTCAAATGACAATTCAACCGCCGCGGCTTCCCCTCTTCATCCGGACTCACATTAAACGCAAATGAATAATGGCACGGCGGCAATTTGCTCACCTCCGCATTCCCCGGCTCCCACGCCACCACCACCAGCCGCCGCGAATACGGATTCCGCTTGATCTCATCAATCACATACTGAATCTGATCAATCTCCTGCACCGGCGCCGAAGTCTCCCCCGTCTCCGCAATCGGCGCATGCGATTTCTGAACCGGATGCGGAAACCGCCGCCAGTACCGCCCATACGCCGTCTCCAGGTCCCCCTTCTCATCCGCCCACGCATCCCAGATTTTCGTCACCTTCCGCAAATTCCGAATATGATCCTCCCCCGACAAATACCACAGCAACTCATGCAGACACGACTTGAAATTCACCTTCTTCGTCGTCAAAAGCGGAAACCCCGCCGCCAGGTCCACCCGGTAAAACGCCCCAAAATACGAAATCGTATCCACCCCCGTCCGCGAAGGCTTCCGAATCCCCTTCTCCAGCACCAACCGAACAAGGTCGAGATATTCCTTCATCCGTGAACTCCAAAAGGCAGGTCGCGGGATTCTATCAAATCCGCGCCCCCCATTCACGCCCTGCTCCATGCCACTGACGCTCGCTATAAAAATCCCTATAATGAAGCCTCCATGGGAGCTTCTGCCGCACAAATTTCCCTCGATCGAAGGGTGAACGCCGTGGAAAAAGTCCGCCAGCGATTGCTGCGCGCCATCGCCGCCCTCCAGGGCGCCGGCCTCGACTACGCCGTTGCCGGCGGCAACGCCGTCGCCGCATGGGTCTCCTCCGTCGACGAAGACGCCGTGCGCAACACCCACGACGTCGACATCCTCATCCGCCGCTCCGATTTCGACGCCACCAAAACAGCTCTCGAATCCGCCGGTTTCGTCTATCGCCACGCCGCCGGTATGGACGTCTTCCTCGACGGCCCCACCGGCTCGCCGCGCAGCGGCATCCACCTCATCTTCGCCAACGAGAAAGTACGCCCCCACGAGCACGCCCCCAATCCCGACGTTTCCGAATCCGCCCCCGCCGCCGAGTTCCGCGTCCTCTCCCTCGAAGCCCTCGTCCAAATCAAACTCACCGCCTACCGCGACAAAGACCGCACCCACCTCCGCGACCTCATCGAGGTCGGCCTCGTCGACCTCACCTGGACAAACAAGTACCCTCCCCCGCTCGCCTCCCGCCTGCAGGCCCTCCTCGACACCCCCCAAGGCTGATCCACTTTCTGGAGCCCTACGTGCCCACCGCCCCCTCACCATCCTACACCCCCACCCAAACCCCCTCCTTCGAACAATTCCCATCCCTCGCCTCCCCCCCCTCCCCGACCCCCGCCCCCGGCATCGCTATCCCCATCTACCGCACCCTCCTCGCCGACCACCTCCCCCCCGTCACCGCCTTCGAACGCCTCACCAAAGCAACCGCCGGCGCCAGCCGCACCGACCACGCCTTCCTCCTCGAATCCGTCGTCGGCGGCGAACGCATCGCCCGCTACTCCTTCCTCGCCACCAGCCCCCGCACCCTCATCAAAGCCGACGGCCACCACGTCACCATCGAACAACGCACCGGCCGCACCGTCACCTCCACCAAATCCTTCGAATCCCCCGATCCCCTCAAAGACCTCGAAAACCTCCTCAAGCCCATCCAAGGCATCCGCCACGCTCCCCCCACGCCCCTCCCCTCCTTCGTCGGCGGCGCTGTCGGCTACGCCGCCTACGACACCGTCCGCTACCTCGAGCCCGAAAAACTTCCCAACGTCCCCAAGGACGACCGCCACCTCCCCGACCTCCTCTTCGGCATCTACGACGACCTCGTTATCTTCGATCACGTCCAGAAAACCATCCTCGTCGTCGCCAACGCCCACATCGCCCCCGGTGATAAGCGCACCTACAAGGAAATTTATACCGACGCTGTCGCCCGCATCGACCAGATCATCGCCGCCCTCCAGGAACCCACCGCCTTCCACCTCCCCAGCGTCGATCTCACCCGCGAGGTCCGTCCGCAATTCGTCGCGAACACCAGCAAAGACCAGTACGAACACGCCGTCCTCGCCGCCAAGGAATACATCAAGTCCGGCGACATCTTCCAGGTCGTCCTCTCCCAGCGCCTCGAAACCACCACCACCGCCCGCCCCTTCGACATCTACCGCGCCCTCCGCGTCATCAACCCCTCCCCCTTCATGTTCTATCTCTCCAGCCCCGAATGCATCCTCATCGGTTCCTCCCCCGAAATCATGTGCCGCGTCCAGGAAGGCGTCATCACCAACCGCCCCCTTGCCGGCACCCGCCGCCGCGGCCAGACCGAAGCCGAAGACAAAGCCCTCGAAGAAGACCTCCTCGCCGACCCCAAGGAACGCGCCGAACACATCATGCTCGTCGATCTCGGCCGCAACGATGTCGGCCGCGCCGCCGAGCTCGGCTCCGTCCACGTCTCCGACGTCATGACCGTCGAACGCTACTCCCACGTCATGCACATCGTCTCCAACGTCACCGGCAAACTCGCTCCGGACAAAACCGTCTTCGACGCCCTCCGCCTCGCCCTCCCCGTCGGCACCGTCTCCGGCGCCCCAAAAATCCGCGCCATGCAGATCATCGACGAACTCGAACCCACCAAGCGCGGCCCCTACGCCGGCGCCGTCGGCTACATCGACTACAACCAGAACCTCGACACCTGCATCGCCCTCCGCACGATGGTCGTCACCCCCACCACCGACCCCGCCAAACACAAAGTCTTCGTCCAGGCCGGCGCCGGCCTCGTCGCCGACTCCGTCCCCGCCAGCGAACACCAGGAATGCATCAACAAGGCCTCCGCCCTGCTCAAAGCCGTTGCGCTCGCCGAGCAAGGCCTATCATAAAAGTGGGGCCGACGCCCCCGTCGGCCAATCATCGGACGCCGTTTCTCACGAGGAGCCGCCCATGAAATCCTTCGCCGCTCTGGCGCTCGCCGCACTGCTCACCGCTTCCCCGGCTTTCGCCCAAAGCGTCAAGCAGCGTATCTCCGGCAACCTCAACAACGCCGTCCAGCAACACAACGAAGACCTGGAGCGCGCCATGAACGGACAAGACACTTCCAACCAACCCCAACCCCAGCCCCAACAGCAGCAGCAGGCCAAACCCCAGCAACCCGGCCAATCCAACGGCCAGCAAACCACGACCGCCGACGGCGTCACCGCCGGCTGGATCACCCGCACCGCCAAAGACGGAAAAACCAAGGTCCGCCTCTACTTCGCCTACCCCCAGGCCCTCTCCAAGGACAACCCCGTCCCCGCCCTCATCGTCCTACAGGAATGGTGGGGCGTGAACGACGACATCCAGCAGCGCACCCGCGAGTTCGCCAAGCACGGCTTCTACGCAGTCGCCCCCGACCTCTACAACGGCCAGGTCACCGACGACCCCGCCCAGGCCGCCAAGCTCAAACAGGAAATGAAAAACCCCGTCGCCATGGTCGACATGCGCACCGGCCTCGACCTCCTCTCCGAAGAATCCAACAACGGCGTCGTCGATCCCAAACGCGTCGGCTCCATCGGCTGGTGCATGGGCGGCGAACAGTCCCTCCTCCTCTCCCTCGCCGACCCCCGCGTCAAAGCCACCGCCATCTTCTACGGCCCTCTCGTCACCGACCCCGACCGCCTCAAATCGCTCCAGGGCCCCGTCCTCGGCATCTTCGGCAACAACGACAAAGCCCCCTCTCCCACCGACGTCGAAAAATTTCGCCAGGCCCTCTCCGCCGCCGGCAAAACCGACGTCACCATCTACCAGTTCGACGGCGTCGGCCACGCCTTCGCCAGCCCCGCCGCCGAAAAAGTCGGCCTCTACAACCCCGAGAAAGCCCAGGAAGCCTGGGCCAAATGCTGGCAATGGCTCGACGACAAACTTCTCACCAAGAAATAACCCCAATTCTCCCCTAAAATAATCACCTAACATCCGTGGTCACGGCGAGCGCGCCACCAAGTGCGCCCTCTCCGTGCCCTCCGAGTTCTTCGTGGTTTCCAACGAATCGCCCTAAGCGAGGCACCCATGCCCGAAACCCTCTACATCATCGACGGCCACGCCCAGATCTACCGCTCCTACTACGCCGTCATGGGCCTCAAATCCCCCTCCGGCGAACCCACCAACGCCACCTTCGGCTTCGTCGGCATGCTCCTCAAGCTCTTCCAGATGCGCAAACCCTCCCACGTCGTCCTCGCCATGGACGCCGGGACCTCCGGCCGTGAAACCCTCGACACCACCTACAAAGCCCAGCGCAAACCCATGCCCGAAGACATGCCCGTGCAGATCGACCGCATCCTGCAAATCTGCGACACCCTCGGCATGCCCATTTACAAAGCCGAAGGCTACGAAGCCGACGACGCGATCGCCACCCTCGTCCGCCAGGTGCGCGGCGACAAGAACTGCCCCCACTGTAAGATCTACATGTGCACCAAGGACAAAGACCTCGATCAGCTGATCGACGACCAATGCGTCATGTACGACATCCAGACCAACGAGGAAATCAACTCTGGCAAGCTCCTGGAGAAAAAAGGCTACACCCCGCAGCAGGCCCGCGATGTCCTCGCCCTCACCGGCGATGCCGTCGACAACATCCCCGGCATCCCCGGCGTCGGCCCCAAAACCGCCGCCAAGTGGATCGCCACCTACGGCTCCCTCGACAACCTCATCGCCAACAAAGACAAGATCACCGGCAAAATCGGCGACACCTTCCGCACCAATATTGGTGTGCTAGATAATTCGCGGAAGCTGGTGGAACTGCAGTTTGATGTGCCCGTCCCCCCGCTCGACTGGAAAACCGCCAGCGTCCACCCCGAACTCCTCCCCAAACTCGCCCCCATCTTCCAACAACTCGGCTTCACCAAACTCCTGACAATGCTCGAACAAGTCGTCGACCTCTATCGCAATGAAATACCCGCCGCCCCCGCAACACGTCCCGCCCCCGCACCACAGCCGCTCGCACCCGCCACTAAATCGAAAATCGAAAATCAAAAATCGAAAATGACGCAGGACTCCCTCGCCGGCGGCCTCTTCGATTCCGCCCACGCCGCGCCCACTTCGGAATCCGCCGAAGTCACCCTCGCCACCGCCGCCCCCGAACACGCCATGCAAACCGACTCTGACCTCGAGCCCTCAGAACCCGCCCAACAAACCGGCCTCCGCCCCGTCATCGGCGACTACAAACTGATCAACACCCACAAGCTCCTCGACGAAATGGTCGCCACTCTCCGCGCCCAACTCGCCGCCCTCCCCGAGGACCGCGCCTTCCTCTCCGTCGATACCGAAACCGACGCCCTCGGCTCCATGCAATCCAACCTCTGCGGCATCTCCCTCTCCGCCAAAGAAGGCACCGGCTACTACATCGCCCTCAAAGGCGCCGGCGACTGCCTCGACGAAATGGTCACCCGCGAGTGCCTCGGCCCCCTCCTCTCCGACCCCGCCATCAAAAAGGTCGGCCAAAATCTCAAGTACGACATCAACTCCCTCCGCAACTTCGGCCTCCAACTCAACAACATCCACTTCGACACCATGGTCGCCTCCTACGTCATCGACTCCTCGCGACTCTCCCACGGCATGGATTCCCTCGCCGCCGATCTCCTCGGCCTCAAACCCATCCCCATCACCGATCTCATCGGCAAAGGCGCCCAGCAGGTTTCCTTCGCCGACGTCCCCCTCGACCGCGCCTGCCACTACGCCGCCGAAGACGCCGACGTCACCCTCCGCCTCGCCAATACCCTCGCCCCCCAGCTCCTGAAAATGGGGTCAAACATCGTTTCTCTCTTCTTCGACATCGAAATGCCCCTCGTCCAGGTCCTCGCCGACATGGAATACCACGGCGTCATGATCGACACCAAGCTCCTCAAAAAACTCAGCGGTGAAATCGAGAAAAAACTCTTCGACCTCCAGGGCCGCATCAAGACCGCCGCCGGCGTCGACTTCAACCAGGACTCCCCCAAGCAACTCGCCGAAGTCCTCTTCAAGCACCTCAAGCTCCCCGTCGTAAAGAAAACGAAAACCGGCCCCAGCACCGACATCACCGTGCTCGAGAAACTCGCCGACAAGCACCCCGTCCCCGCCCTCGTCGTCGAATATCGCCAGCTCGCGAAACTCAAAAACACCTACCTCGACACCCTCGCCGACCTCCCCAGCAAAAAAACCAACCGCGTGCACGCCCACTTCAACCAGACCGTCGCCGAAACCGGCCGCCTCTCCTCCTCCGACCCCAACCTCCAGAACATCCCCGTCAAAACCGACATCGGCCGCGAAATCCGCCGCGCGTTCGTCGCCGAGCCCGGCCACGTCCTCATCTCCGCCGACTACTCCCAGATCGAACTCCGCGTCCTCGCCCACTACACCGGCGAAAAATCCCTCGTCGAAGCTTTCGCCACCAACCGCGACGTCCACCGACTCGTCGCCGCCGAACTCAACAACGTCCCCGAAGACCAGGTCACCCCCGAAATGCGTGCCGTCGCCAAAACCGTCAATTTCGGCATCATCTACGGCCAGACGGGCTTCGGCCTCTCGCAAGTTTTGAAGATCCCACAGGACCAGGGCAACGCCTACGTCGCCGCCTACCGCCGCCGCTTCCCCGCCATCGAAGCCTTCACTCACGAATGCATCATGCAGGCGACCACCGCCGGCTTCGTCACCACCATCCTCGGCCGCCGCCGCGCCATCCCCGACATCAACTCCCCCATCCAATCCCGCCGCCAGTTCGGCCAGCGCGCCGCCCTCAACTCCGTCATTCAAGGCAGCGCCGCCGACCTCATCAAACTCGCGATGGTCAACCTCCACAAAAAGATCGCCGGCCGCGCGCAAGACATCCGCATGCTCATGCAAATCCACGACGAACTCGTCTTCGAATGCAAAGCCAATCTCGCCGAGGAAATGTCCGACCTGATCCGCACCGAAATGGAAACCGCCATGACCCTCAAAGTCCCCCTCAAAGTCGACATCGGCACCGGCCCCAACTGGCTCGAATACGAGTGAATTTTCGATGACGGCGACATCAGAACAGATTGCAATGCACAACGAGCTCGCCCAATGGCTCAAAACCACGCCACGTTTGAAGTGTGACTGGAGCGAGGAAGGAAAAGAGGGTGGAAACGGCCGGTATTATGCGATCATCGCAACCGTTCGTGATGAAAATCCCGATCGTCTTCTCCGAATTCGGATTGGCTTGGATGGCACTCGCTGGCAGTGGTCCGCAAGCGGCGGAAGATCTGGTCCTTATCGATCCATCACCATGCCCACACGGCGAGAAAACATGTCCTTCAGCGAACATGCAAAGCGCGTTGTCGATGCGGTCAAAGCCGATTGCGAGCCGGCATATGTGGCAGCCCTGTTCTAACTATTCCGCCCCCGGCCCCACATCCCTCTCCGTCAACACCCGATTTACCTCCCCGCTCCCCCCCACCTGGCTCGCCCCCACATCCTTCACCGCCCCGCGCCCCCGCCCATCCACATCCACCGTCACAAACGGAAAATTCCCCACTGCCTTCCCCACCACCGCACTCCCCGCGCCCGGCCGCCAGATCCCATCCGCCCCCTTCTCCAGCCCCGGATCCATCTTCACAAACCCGCCCGCCGGAATGCTCCCCACCTCCGTCTTCCACACCACGTTCCCCTCCCACGCTGCCCCCTTCATCGGCCCCTGGATATCCGCCGCCTGTGGTCCGCCCACAATCACATTGTCCG
The DNA here is from genome assembly GCA_051955985.1 of Phycisphaerae bacterium. GTDB lineage: Bacteria > Planctomycetota > Phycisphaerae > WQYP01 > WQYP01 > DATKPA01. The sequence continues at coordinate 103,693 of JBQCGD010000145.1, forward strand.
CAATCGTCACGTTCGCCGCTCCGTAAGGCTTCCCCCGCGGCGACATGATGATGTCCTCCTGGTTGTTCATCAGCGTGTTGAACGCCACCACCACCCCCACCGGCTCATCGTGCATCTGCAGACGCCCCGGCGGAATCGTCGCATCCCCGTTCCCCACATGAATCGCCGGCCTGCACCCCTCAAAGTAATTGCTGTAAATCCGATGATCGTGCCCGAAAAACCGCAGCCCATCCGTGTTCAAAAAATAATTCCCATACACCTGGCACCGGTTCCCATGCCGCAACGACAGCTCCCGCGTCCCCTCCATCGCCGTGTTGTACCGATACGTGTTGTCGCACGACTTGTTGCACACCAGCCCCTCATTCTCCCCACGGCACTTGATGAACAGATTGTGCTCCACCAGCGCAAAACCCGAATGCATGCTCCGCCAGCTCAACCCCACCTGGATCGCCGAACAGTTGTTCGCCGTCGGCACAAAATTCTTGAACTCGTTGTGGTGAATCCACGTCCGCTGCGCCATCTCCTCCTTCCCCGGCCCCTGCACCGTCACCCAGCACCCCTGCGTCGCCTTGTCGTGAAAAAAGTTGTGATCGATCTCGCAGTCATCCCCCGACACCTCGATCGTCGGCACGTTCACCTGCTTCGAGACATCGTTCTGCAACGCAAACTCATTCCGCGTCACCCGCAAATGCTTCGTCCCCGCCGGCAGCAGCATCGTCACCGACGAATGCGCAAACTTGAACCCCTCCACCACCGCCCACTGCGCCGATTCCCCAAACGTAAACCCCGCCTTCCCCTTGATCTCCACATCCCCCACCTCCTGCGCCCGCACCACCACCGGCTTCCCCTGCCGTCCCGCACAATTGATCGTCACCGGCCCGTCCGACGTGTACGTCCCCTTCGCCAGCACAATCTCGTCCCCCGGCCGCGCCGCATCCACCGCCTGCTGCAGCTCCGCCAGCGATCCCACCAGTACCGTCTTTCCCGCGACAAAACCCTTCATCTCCACGCCCCGCCCCATCGCCTCCGCATTGCCATGCGAGCACCCCGCCATCGCGCCCATCACCGCCGCCACAACACAACCCGCCATCAACGCATGCTTCACAAATCACCTCATTCCTGTCGTCCTCCTAGAACGCCCCCGTGTCTCAGGCATTGCACCTCACGCAATGAATCCACCCCCACGCCGTTTTTATCTTCACACACATCAACGCCCGCCGCCTCCGGCGCGGCGCACAACCGTTCATCTCCGGAGCCCACATGAAAAAACATCTCGCCCTCACCCTCACCCTCGCCGCCGCCCTCCTCACCTGCGCCTGCACCCACTCCAACACCAGCTCCGAATCCGCCGCCACGCCCCCGCTCGATCCCAACCCCGCCGCCCACCCCGAACCCCAGCCCCCCTTCCTCCCGCCGCTCCCCGCGAACGGCCCTGCCCTCTGCCGCGGCAACTTCCTGAAACCCGACCAGGGCAAAGCCGCCCTCCAATTCTCCCTCGACCACTTCGCCACCTCCAGACAAGCCTGGCAACAACACGCCGCCCACCTCCGCGCCGCCATCCAGCGCGGCGCAGGCCTCTACCCCTGGCCGAAAAAAACACCCCTCAACGCGCACATTTTCAACAAGCGCACCTACGACGGCTACACCGCCGAATCCGTCACCTTCGAAACCATCCCCGGCTATTACTCCTGCTGCACCCTCTACCGCCCCCTCCACCCCACCGCCGCAAAACTCCCCGCCATCCTCAATACCCACGGCCACGGCAACCCCGAAACGGGCGGCCGCTTCGCTGAAAATGTCCAGCATCGCTGCGCCGCCCTCGCCCGCTTGGGCGCCATCGCCCTCTCCGATGAAATGTTCGCCTACGGCGACTCCACCGCCCAGGTCCCCGCCAGCGCCCACACCAAATCCGATCTCGCCACGCCCATGCAGCTCTGGCAAAACATCCGCGCCCTCGACTTCCTCTCCTCCCTCCCCGATGTCGATGCCTCCAAGCTCTGCGTCACCGGCGAATCCGGCGGCGCCACCCAAACCTTCCTCCTCACCGCCCTCGACTCCCGCATCGCCATCAACGTCCCCTGCGTCATGGTCTCCTCCTACTTCTTCGGCGGCTGCCAATGCGAGTCCGGCCGCCCCGTCCACCGCGATGCCGACCACTTCTGCACCAACGCCGAAATCGCTTCCCTCTGCGCCCCACGCCCCATGCTCGTCATCTCCGACGGCGCCGACTGGACCCAGCACGTCCCCGAAACTGAGTTCCCCTTCCTGCAGAAAATCTACACCCTCCTCGGCGCCCCCGACAACGTCCAGAACGCCCACTTCCCCAGGGAACGTCACGACTACGGCCCCGACAAGCGCCTCGCCATGTACAAATTCTTCGCCAACCAACTCCACCTCAACCTCGCCGCCGCCACGAAGCCCGACGGCACCCTCGACGAATCCCACATCACCCTCGAAATGCCGGATCAAATGCGCATCTGGACCCAGGACCACCCCCTCCCCGAAAACGCCCTCCACGGCGTAGACGCCATCCGCGCCCAACTCGCCCAACTCCAAAGCAATCCCGTGGCATCGGCGTCCCGCCCATGACAGCCCGCAGGCCATTCACATATCGCCGGCGTCTGGCCACTTACCCCGTATGTGGCGGCAACACCACCAGATTTGACATCACCGTCGCCTGGTCATTCCCCCAATTCAGCTGATAGAGATACGGCACCAGATCACTGTAGAGCATCAGCGAGTTCTCGCCCCTTGGGAATCCCGTCGTGCTGAAATGAAAATTCCAATTGAGCCGGATCTCACCTCCCGCCTTCAGCCCGCTGACGGAAACAAGCTTGGAATCCAAAGGAATCCGTTTCAAAATGAAGCCGTAATAGTAATCCCAGTAGGTCAGCGCGATCGTCAGCTTCAACTGCTGCCCCACCGGAAGCGCGACCCAGTCGCTTCGGATCGTCACCCCAACACTCCCGCTGTACTTGGTCTTCGATCCCGGAATCACACTTACCGGCAACTTCACCGCGCCCACCGCCACCGAAACGTCCGGATACACCGCCTTCACAACAAACGGCTTCGCCGCCTGCTCCGATGTGAAGTGATTGTCCGCTGTGGTTCTTTCCACCAACTGCTGCACCGGCGTAATCGTCGCCTCAAACCGATAGTCCATCCCATAGGCCGTCGCCGCCGTCTTCCCCCCTGGCAACCCCGGGTTGCGATGAATGGGAATGGTGAACACCTTCGATTGCCCCGCCCCCAACAAGGAAACATCCTGCAGTCCCCGCACCGCCAATGTCCTTTCCGCACCGTTCGTCGAATCGTGCGAAATCACCGTGATATTCACCTGCTGCCCCGCTGGCAGCACCAGGTTCCCGGCATTCTTCACCGCAACCCGAATATTGCCGTCGAGCGGCGAACCCCCATAAATCACCGCCGGGATATCGGTCCCCGCGAACATCCCCGTGATGTTGTAGAAGCCGTGTTCGATCTTCATCGAATACTTGGAAACTTCAGAATTGTCCCGCAGGTTCGATTCAAAAATCGCCTGCGATTCGTTGATCACCGTCTTGAACCGATACGTGCCGCTCGGAATGTAGCGGGGCACGCTGAATGAAAACTGCATTATCACGCTGCCGTTCGGCTTGAGATTCAACTGCACGTGCGTGTCGCGCATCAGCAGCAGATCCTCTCCGGTCTTCAGGTTCCTCGCGTAAAAGGCCAAATCCGTTGTGCCTCTCGCCGTCCCATTGCCGTAGTTAAGAATGAGCATTTTCGAAGTGATCTTCGTTGCCGCCCCGGATACCGCCGAGGTCAGCGAAGGCCCGACATTGACGTATGCCGACAGATCCGGCACCCCGCCTCCACTCACCGCCGCCTGCACGGTCCGCCCGACACCATGCGCGCCCGACAGGAACTCTCTCTTCTCCAGCCATTCCACCCGATCTGCCCGCGCATAACGTTGCTTCCCGCTCCTCAGAGCGCAAAGTCGATCGGCCCGATGTTGCACAGTACTCATACCGCCTCTCCTTCCCACTTCACGTCATCCCGCCGGCGCCACCAGCACCGGCGCCACATCCCCCTGCCACCGCAAATCAAACGTCTCCGGAATCGTCACCACCACCGCCAGAAAATTCCGCCCCGCCGTCACCGACCTCCCATCAAACGTGAACCGCAGCGTCAACGCCAGCACCTGCCCCACCTTCATCCCACTCGCCGACACTGTCGTCGCGTAAATCGGCGTCACCCCCGTACGAACCAACCCTCCTTCAACAATCGCCCATTTCACCCCCACCGAAACCGTCAACCGCTGCCCCACCGGCAAATCCGCCGCCAGGTTCTTGATCGTCACCGGAACACTCCCCCGATACACCGTCTTCGAACCCGCCACCACCCCGGCCGGCAGCGTCGCCTTCCCCGCCGTCACCGCAAAATTCGGAACCGTCACACGCAGGAACCACGCCGGCTTGAACGAGTCCGACACGCAAAAATTGTCCGACACCCGCGATTCCGCCAGCGCCTGCACCGGCGTGATCGTCGCTTCGTACCGATACGTCCCCAGCGGCAACCCCGTCGGCACGCTGATCGGCACCTTGATTACCTTGTACCCCCACGCCGGCAACTCCGACACATTCTGCACCCCGCTCAACCCCACCGCCTTCTCAATCCCCTGCGCCGCATCATGCGCAACCACCCGTATCCTCACCTGCTGCACTTTCGGAAACGCAAGATTCCCCTCATTCCGCACCGTCACCGCAATCGTCCCATTGATCGGCCGCCCCGTGATCGCCGCCGCCGGCAACTTCGTTCCGTAAAAACTCCCCGCAAAATTCCCGCTCACATTGTAAAACCCGTGCACCACGTAAAAGGCATCTGGAAACACATCCGAATTGTTCTCCAGGTTCGTCTCATGAATCGCTCGCGATTCATTCACCACCCCCTTGATTCGATACGTCCCCGCCGGGATATACCGTGGAACGGTGAACCCAAACCGCTCGATATCCCCGTCGCCTGCTGCAAAATTCACCTTGAGCCCCCTCACCCGCTGGATCAGCAAGTCCTCCCCCGTCTCCACATTCTCCGCATAAAACGTGTAATCCGTCGTCCCCACCGCCTGCCCATTCCCCTCATTCCAGATAAAAATCGGAAAACTCAACTTCGTCCCCGACCCTGACACCACATACGCCGGCATCCCGCCATACCCAATCCCCGTCCAAAGATCCGCCACCCCCGGCACACTCCCTGACAAAAACACCCGCGACTCCAACACCTCCATCACCCTCGCCCCACAACCCGCCCTGCCGCGCACGCAACGCATACCCTTCCTCCTCGCTCCCCACAGACCATCGCAAAATCTTACGCACCCGCCCTCTCACCCCAAGTTCCCACACCCGCACCCCATCCATGCTAAATCCCTCGCTTCCCCGCACAACCCTAAACCCAGCTAAGCATCCCCCCTAGGAGCCGCAAAAATAAGGCGGCCGCGCCGTTACCGGAAAATCCACATTCCCTCGCGATCTCACGCAATCTTCACACACCCCACTTTATCCCCCGCTTAACCCAACTCTCACAATACTCCGCTCTAATCCCGGGACTCCAAAACACCCCTGCGTGATGTAACCACAGGTCCCCGCCAGTCGTCAGAAACACTCGGCAATTTTTGTTTTGTCACTCGTGCCGAAAGGTCACCTCATGAAGATTCCCACCTCCCACCGTGCCTTCACCCTCATCGAACTCCTCGTCGTCGTCGCCATCATCGCACTCCTCATGGCCATCCTCCTCCCCTCCCTCGGCAAGGCCAGGCAAATGGCCGTCAACGCCAAGTGCCTCAGCAACCTCCGCCAGAACGCCATGGCCTTCAATATGTACGCCAACGATTACAACAACTGCCTCCCCTATCCCACCACCACCCAGTGGGCCACCGCCCTCTGGTTCAATGCCGTCGATCCCTACCTCGCCGCCCTCGTCAACTCGAACCGCTCCGGCGTCGCCGGACAGCGCTCCTATCAGAAATACAAGCAATGCCCCGTCCTCGACTCCATCCTCGGCGACAAGACCGACTACGGCTCCACCACGGGCGGACAGAACAAGACCACCGAATTCGCCCGCTCCTACAAAATGAACTCCATGCTCCGCCGCAACAAACCCTACACCATGGCCCGCATCACCCAGGTCCCCAACCCCTCCACCTTCGTCGCCATCGGCGACGGCATCTCCATGGACATCGTCGGCAACTTCCCCTCCCAGACCGACAGCGGACAGTTCTCCATGGAAGTCAACAACACCGGCGGCAGTGGCACGCCGCCCGCCCTCCGCCACGACCGCGCCGCCAACATCGCCTTCGTCGACGCACACGCCGAACACGAAAAACTCCCGCTCCTCGCCCCCGCCGTTCCCCTCGGCAACGCCCCCCACTCTCCCATCGACCGCTGGCACGGCGAATACCTCCTCAACGGCCAACCCTACAACCCGCCCACCGGCGCCACCTCTCTCCCTCCCGGCGTCACCCGCGACCCCGCCATGCCTCTCCAGTGGTCCGACATCGGCACCCTTTACCGCTGACCAACCCCCTCACTCCCCCGCGCTGTCGTTTCGCCAGGCGACCCGCCAGCGCATTTTCCATTGTCGAATTCCCTCCTCTTGTTGTACAAGGAACCCCATGAAGTACCCCCTCATCGCTTCGCTCGCCGTCGCCATCGCCTCCGCCTCCGCCTCGGCCCTTTTCGCCGAACCCCCCGCCACTCGCCCCACTTCCGGCACCCCTCTCCCCACCGGCCGCTCCATTGTCGATCCCCCCGCCCCCTCCGCCAACCTCGGCTCCATGCCGCAAAACATCCTCCTCTCCCCCGACCACCAGTTCGCCATCACCACCTCCTCCGGCTACCGCGACCACCTCACCTCCATCCGCATCTCCGACGGCGCCCCCATCTCCACCATCGATTACCCCTCCACCAAACAACACAAATCCAACGGCCTCTACTACGGCATCGCCCTCTCCGATTCCGGCACCCTCTACGCCGCCCAGGGCGCCAATCACTCCATCGCCCTCCTCCACATCAGCCGCGACGGCACACTCCACCCCGAAAAAGAATTCACCACCAACACCACCGACTTCCCCACCGGCCTCGCACTCGACCACCACAACCACCTCTTCGTCACCCACAACGACCCCTCCGTCCCCGGCCAACCCATGCTCTCGCCCGCCTCCCTCTCCATCCTCGACGCCACCTCCGGCAAAGAACTCGGCCGCTACACCTTCCCCGATCCCCTCCACCTCTCCAACTTCCCCCTCGCCGTCACCGTCACCAACGACGGCGCCCGCGCCTACGTCACGAGCGAACGCGATTCCGCCATCTACGTCCTCAACACCGCCGACCCCGCCAACATCTCCCTCCAGGCAAAACTCACCACCGGCACCAACCCCACCGCACTCCTCCTCAACAAATCCCAATCCACCCTCTTCGTCGCCAACGCCCACTCCGACACCATCTCCATCATCGACACCGCCTCCCTCAAGGTCACCCACACCATCCTCCTCCGCCCGCAAATCGCCAAGGACCTCGCCGGCGCCACCCCCCTCGGCCTCGCCCTCACCGAAAATGAACACACCCTCTACGTCGCACTCGCCGACATGAACGCCGTCGCCGTCATCGACCTCGCCGAAGACGATGGCCCCGAACTCGAAGGCTACATCCCCACCGGCTGGTATCCCACTTCTCTCGCGGTTACCGGAAATCAACTCCTCGTCACCAACGCCAAGGGCAACTTCCCCCGCGTCCCCCACGACTTCTCCACCCCCAAGCACGTCACCTCCCCGCTCTGGCTCTTCGAAGGCACCCTCTGGAATATGCCCCTCCCGCGCCACGCCGATCTCGAGCTCATGACCAAAACGGTCCTCGCCGACGCCCGCCTCACCCCCGCCGCCCTCAACGCCCCCAACCCCCTCGAATCCATCTCCCTCAAAGCCGGCAAAATCCAGCACGTCATCTACGTCGTCAAAGAAAACCGCACCTACGACCAGGTCCTCGGCGACCTCCCCCAGGGCAACGGCGACCCCGCCCGCTGCCTCTTCCCCCGCGCAGTCACCCCCAACCTCCACGCACTCGCCGAACGCTTCGTCCTCCTCGACAACTTCTACGACTCCGGCGAAGTCTCCGGCGACGGCTGGACCTGGTCCACCCAGGCACAGGCCAACGAATACACCGTCCGCAACGTCCCCTACAACTACTCCACCCGCGGCCGCACCTTCGACTTCGAAGGCACCAACAACGCATACCCCACCGGCGGCTTCCCCGCCACCGGCCCCGACGGCAAACCCCTCTCCGACGACCCCCGCTTCCAAAACGGCGCACCCGCCGTCCCCGACGTCGCCGAATCCCCCGGCGGCCACCTCTGGGACCTCGCCCGCAAACACAACCTCTCCTACCGCAACTACGGCATGTTCGTCACCGGCGGCCTCTTGAAAGACGGCAAAACCATCATCCCCAACAACTACCCAACCGTCACCGGACTCCAACCCGGCGGCCACGACCTCGACGGCATCACCGATCTCGACTACCGCTGCTTCGACCTCCAGTTCCCCGACTCCGACGCCCCCTCCACCCTTGCCACCCAAAAACACGATGACAAATTCCTCTGGGAAAAACACTCCTTCGGCAAAGACCACCTCCCCTCCCGCATCGCCGAATTCAAACGCGAACTCAACCTCATGCTCGCCAAAGACCCCACCGGCAACGCCGTCCCCAACCTCATCACCCTCCGCCTCGGCACCGACCACACCCTCGGCGCCAAGGCCAACATGCCCACCCCCACCTGCATGGTCGCCGACAACGACTACGCCATCGGCCAACTCGTCGACGCCGTCTCCCACTCCCCCATCTGGAACTCCACCGCCATCCTCATCCTCGAAGACGACGCCCAGAACGGCCCCGACCACGTCGACGCCCACCGCTCCATCTGCTTCGTCATCTCCCCCTGGATCAAAAAATCCTCCGTCGACCACTCCTTCCAGAACACCGTCAGCACCATCAAAACCATCGAGTCCCTCCTCAACCTCCCCCCCATGTGCCAATACGACGCCGCCGCCCCCGTCATCAACGACTTTGACTCCGCCCCCAACAACGCCGCCCCCTACACCGCCATCTTCCCCAGCGCAACCCTCCTCGCCCAACGCAACCCCACCACCGGCAAATCCGAACCCGACTTCAACCCCGAACAACCCAGCAACGAACCCCCACACATCGACAACAAAGGCGCCGCCAACCTCCCCCTCACCTCCGAACAAAACCTCGTCGCCGCCTCCAACGCCATGGACTTCTCCCACGCTGACCAGGCCCCCGCCGACCTCCTCAACCAAATCATCTGGAAATCCGTCCGCGGCCCCCAAAGCGAAATGCCACCCACCCCCCACGTCCCCGGCACCACCCCCGCAAAGGACGACGACGACAACTGACAACCGGTCAAAAAACGAAGAGGGTGCGGATCGCGCAAAAGCGCCGCACCCTCTGCTTTCAAATTTCAAATCGTCAAATCTGAAATCCCTCTCCGTGCTCTCCGTGTCCTCCGTGGTAATCCGGTCTTCGTGTCCCTTCGAAACTTCGTGCCTTCGTGTTTCCGTCGTCGTCAACTGACTTTCAACACCACCCGAAACCGCGCCTTCCCACTCATCATCCGCTCATACGCTTCAGAAGCCTTCTCCAACGGATAAACCTCATTCATCGACCGCACCCCATTCAACGCACTGAACCGCATCGTGTCCTGCGAATCCATCGCCGTCCCGCTCGGCCACCCCGCCACGCTCCGCCGCATCATGATCAAATCCACCCCCGACACCGCCATCGGCGAAAAATCCGCCCCCAGCACCACCAGCTTCCCGTCCACTCCGAGCCCCTTAATGGTCCCCTCCATCGCCTTCGCACTCGTCGCCGTCGCCAGCACCACCTTCACCCCGCCCAATTTCATCAACGCCCCCGCCACATCCCCCGCATCGCTATCAATGTAATGATGCGCCCCCAGCTCCCGCGCCAGCTTCTCCGTGTCCTTCCCGCGCGCAAACGCCACCGTCTCAAGCCCCATCTTCCTCGAATACTGCACCCCCAGGTGCCCCAGCCCCCCGATCCCCAGCACCGCCACCCGATCCCCAGCGATCACCCCGCTGTGCCGCAACGAATTAAACGTCGTCACCCCCGCACACATCAACGGCCCGCACTCCGCCGCACTCAACCCCTCCGGCCTCCGCGCCAACGCCTGCGCTGGCGCCACCATGTACTCCTGATACCCCCCATCAAACGAAATCCCCGTAATCAACCCCCGCTCACACGCCACAAAATCCCCCCGCCGGCACTGGTCACAATACCCACAATGCCCGCCATACCACCCGATCCCCACCGCCTCCCCAACGCTCCACCCCTTCACACCCTCCCCAACCTTGTCAATCTTCCCCGCCACCTCATGCCCCGGCACCCGCGGAAATTCCAACCCCGGCCACAACCCCTCCTTCACCAACGAATCCGAATGACACACCCCACACGCCTCCACCTTCACCCGCACCTGCCCAAACCCCGGCTCCGGAATTTCCCGCTCCACCATCTCCAACGCCCCCTTCGCCTTCGACACCATAACCGCACGCATCTTCGCCATGACAGTTCTCCATTCTCGTCAAATCTGAAATCGATCACCCACAAAGCCCGGATCATACCCCCCGTGCAAACACAATCTCCACCAACACTCCCTGCACATTTCTGCCTATCCCCCCGTGTGCCATGCTCCGGGAAGGCCCCTGGGCATGTTCGTGAAACGAGATCCGCCACGAAGCAAAGCCACTCCAGCGCAGAAAACACACCCAGCACTGGGAGTTTTCCCAATGACGCCCCCCCGCCCCTTTCGATACCCTCCACCTATGCACCCCACGAACAGTTCACCACCCCGTGTTATCCGTCGCCGCAGCAGCGACGTTTCCCCACGCGCAATCATTTGCGGCCATTGGTGAACATTTGTGGACAATTCCCGTCCGCCTCGCAAGGAGCACCCATGCCCCACCTCCGATCCCGACTCTCCCCACCCCTCGCCCTCCTCACCTGCACCCTCCTCCTCACCGCCTGCAGCCACGAAAAACTCATGCCCACCCCCAACCTCTACGCCACCGGCCTGCAAAACCCCTTCCCGAACGTCCCCCCCGAACTCCGCACCACCACCGTCGATGTCCTCTACCTCACCGACCGCACCCCGCTCCAAAACACCCACCACCTCGAGTACGGCTATGGCCGCTCCCGCTCCCTCGCCTTCGGCATCTCCCAGGTCCAGTTCGGCGACAAAAACACCTCCTGGAACGACCTCGTCAAAGCCAGCACCTCCCGCTGGCGAGGCCTCAACCTCGACATCTCCGTCCCCACCACCACCGAGCTCGGCCGCCTCCAACCCACCCCCCGCAACTTCCTCCAACGCGCCGGCTCCGATGAAGAAAAACAAGCCGACGCCGACCAACACGCCGCAGAAGAAAAATTCTCCCAAACCCTCTCCAGTATGCTCGCCAAAACCCCCGACAAAGAAGTCTTCCTCTCCATCCACGGCGTCAACAACCAGCACATCCACGCCGTCGCACGCATCGCCCAGATCTGGCACTTCTTCGGCCGACAGGGCGTCCCCATCGCCTACTCCTGGCCCGCCGGCAGCCCCACCCTCCGCCAATACATGTACGACCGCGAGTCCAGCGAATTCACCGTCTTCCACCTCAAACAATCCCTCAAACTCATCGCCGCCAACCCCGACGTCCAGAAACTCAACATCATCGCCCACAGCCGCGGCACCGACGTCCTCGCCACCGCACTCCGCGAACTCCACATCGAATACACCGCCGCCGGCAAGTCCCCCCGCAAAGAACTCAAGCTCGGCACCGTCGTCTTCGCCGCCCCCGACATGGACCTCGAAGTCACCATCCAACGCAGCACCACCGCACAACTCGGCCACGACCCCGAACGCTTCGTCCTCTACGTCGGCAACGAAGACAAACTCCTCCAACTCTCCAACTGGCTCTTCGGCGGATTCGCACGCCTCGGCGGCTCCAGCGTCTCCTCCATGTTCTCCTACGACGAACTCTCCACACTCCGCTCCTCCGGAACCCCCGAAATCATCGACGCCAAAGTCTCCAACGCCGGAAGCCACGGCCACGACTACTTCGTCTCCAACCCCGCCGTCAGCTCCGACCTTATCCTCGTCACCCGCGACCACCTCCCCCCAGGCCTCGCCTTCGGCCGCCCCCTCGCCGTCGACCCCCAAACCAGCTTCTGGGTCATCAACGACACCTACCCCACCTTCCCCAAATCCCTCCTCACCCCCACCACCACCCCCGCCAAATAACCCCTCTTCACTTTATCTTTATCTTTATCTTTATCCTC
>JBQCGD010000146.1:0-10045 GCA_051955985.1 Phycisphaerae bacterium
TGCTCCCGATGCTTCATCTTCTGGAAACCCACACGCTGGAGGAGATTCGCAAGTTGGCTCGTGCCACACTCCCTCCCACGCTCCTTCCGCCCGCCCTCGCAAACGATCAAGATACCGGATAACTGTGTAGATACCTTTGGCGTGGAAGCCGTGGGCTTGGAGGGGGTTTCGGTTTATTGGAGGTTGGGTTAGTAGGTGGTGATGACGTCGCCGGCGGCGTCGCGGGCGGAGAAGGTGAAGCCGATGCCGGAGGGTTGGTAGTACCAGCCGGCGTTGGGGTCATTGGCGGCGGAGGAGACGGCGGTCTGGTTGTTGAGGGGGTTGATGGGGGGGGACTGGATGTAGGGACCCCAGCGGGTGCCGGTGGGCGCGGCGACGCTGGTTTCGTTGGTATCGGAGGAGGTGGTGAGGAGTGTCCACATGCCGGTGAGTTGGGGGGGCTGGTCGTTGTGCTGACCTTTGAAGAGTTCGATCTGGTTGCGGACGGAGTTGAGAGTGGTTTTGAGGTTGGAGGCGCGGGCATCGGTGGAGGCGTTGGCGAACTGGGGGATGACGATTGCGGCAAGGATGCCGAGGATGATGACGACGATGAGGATTTCGACGAGGGTGAAGGCGCGTCGGTGGGTGAGGTGGGTGTGGAACATGTGCGGGGCTCCTTGAAAGGGATCCTCGGGGGGAGGACACAAATGCCTCGCCACCATATTCGTACGATTCGGTGGGGAAGTTGGCAAAATTAGGTAAGAATTTGAGTTATGTGACGGGGCGGGCCGCGAATAGCGGGAGGGAAAAGGTGTGGAGCGGGATGTTATGCGACGTTGTTATCGGCGTTGGGGGCAAAAGCGAGGGTGGGCGTTGATGGATCAACGCCCACGCGGTGGACTGTGTAGTTATCGTGATGGAAGGGTTACTTCTTGAAGACCTTGTCGAGGGTGGTGCCGAGGTCGGCGGGGGATTCGCAGACGGTGATGCCGGCGTCGCGCATGGCTTTCATTTTGGCGGGTGCGGTGTCGTCGGCGCCGGAGATGAGAGCGCCGGCGTGGCCCATGCGTTTGCCCGGGGGGGCGGTGGCGCCGGCGATGAAGCCGACGGTGGGCTTTTTGACGTGCTGTTTGATGTAGTTGGCGCCTTCAACTTCGGAGGTGCCGCCGATTTCACCGATCATGATGATGGCGTCGGTGTCTTTGTCATCGTTGAAGAGTTTGAGGACATCGACGAAGTCGAGGCCTTTGACGGGGTCGCCGCCGATGCCGATGCAGGTGGACTGGGCCCAGCCGCGGGTGGTGGTTTGGAAGACGGCTTCGTAGGTGAGGGTGCCGGAGCGGGAGACGATGCCGACGGTTTTTTGGCCTGGCTTTTTGGGGGTGTGGATGTAGCCGGGCATGATGCCGATTTTGCATTCACCAGGGGTGATGATGCCGGGGCAGTTGGGGCCGATGAGGGTGACGTGGGGGTAGTCCTGGAGGAACTTTTTGACTTTGACCATGTCGTTGACGGGGATGCCTTCGGTGATGGCGACGATGATGTGGATGCCGGCGTCGGCGGCTTCCATGATGGCGTCGGCGGCGAAGGCGGGTGGAACGAAGACCATGGAGGCGGTGGCGCCGGTGGCTTTGACGGCGTCGGAGACGGTGTCGAAGACGGGGAGGCCGTTGGGGTCCTTGGTGCCGCCCTTGCCGGGGGAGGTGCCGCCGACCATCTGTGTGCCGTAGTCGAGGCAGCCCTTGGTGTGGAAGGCGCCGCCGCCGGAGCCGGTGATGCCTTGGGTGATGACTCGCGTGTTTTTGTTGACGAGGACGGACATTTCTGGCTCCGGGGGTTAAGTAGTTAAATAGTTAAGTGGTTAAGTACGGCTTGAGAGTCATTACTTTGTGGCGGCGACTACTTTTTTGGCGGCGTCGTTGAGGTCGGTAGCGGATTGGAGGGTGGGGAGTTCATTTTTGGCGTTGTTGAGGAGTTCGCGGGCTTTGTCGACGTTGGTGCCTTCGAGGCGGACGACGAGGGGGACTTTGAAGCCGATTTCCTTGCCGGCGTCGATGAGTGCCTGGGCGATGAGGTCGCACTTGGCGATGCCGCCGAAGATGTTGACGAGGATGCCTTTGACTTTTTTGTCGGAGAGGATGATGTGGAATGCTTCCTTGGCGCCTTCGGCGGTGACGCCGCCGCCGACGTCGAGGAAGTTGGCGGGGGTACCGCCGTGGAGTGCGATGACGTCCATGGTGGCCATGGCGAGGCCGGCGCCGTTGACGAGGCAGCCGATCTGGCCGTCGAGCTTGATGTAGTTGAGGGAGGCCTTGGAGGCGCGGAGTTCGAGGGGGTCGGTTTCGGAGTCGTCTTTCATGGCGACGACGTCGGGGTGGCGGAAGAGGGCGTTGTCGTCGAACTGGACCTTGGCGTCGAGGGCGACGATCTGATCGTCCTTGGTGACGACGAGGGGGTTGATTTCGACGAGGGAGCAGTCTTTTTCGTAGTAGAGCTTGGAGAGGGCGACGAGGGTGCGGGCGACGATGGAGGCTTTTTTGCCGGTGAATCCGATCTTTTTGGCGACCTTGAGGCCGGCGTAGGGGAGGAGGCCGAGGAGGGGGTGGAGGGGTTCCTTGATGATGGCGTCGGGGTTTGTTTTGGCGACTTCTTCGATTTCCATGCCGCCTTCGGCGGAGGCGATGACGATGGGGGTGCCGCGGGTGCGGTCGAGGGTGATGGAGACGTAGTATTCCTTGGCGATATCGACGGCGTTGGCGACGAGGATTTTCTTGGCTTCGATGCCTTCGGGGCCGGTCTGGACGGAGACCATGCGGTTGGTGAGCATGAAGTGGGCAGCGTCGCGGGCTTCGTCGGCGGATTTGACGAGTTTGACGAAGCCGGCCTTGCCGCGGCCGCCGGCGAAGACCTGGGCCTTGACGACCTGGAGGGCACCGCCGTTGGCTTTGAAGGCCTGTGCGGCGGCGTCCTGGGATTCGACGACGGTGGCGGGGGGCACTGGGACGCCATATTTGGAAAGAAGGTCGCGGGCCTGGTATTCGTGGATTTTCATGAGGTCCTCGGGGTGCGGGGAGGTCGGAAAAACGAGCCCATTACGATACTTGAATGGGGCAAAAAAAGAAACCGCCCGGCGCGGGTTGCGCGACGGGCGGTGATGGAAAGCGAGGGGAGAAGATCAGGCGATGGCGAGTTTTTTGCGGGCGATACCGGCGGCGGCGATAAGGCCGAGCATGCCGAGGCCCATGGTGGCGGCGGAGGGGAGGGGGACGGCGGTGCCGACGACCTGGACGTTGATGTCGGAGCTCTTGTCCCAGCCGCCAATCACGGGAGCAGCAGAATCCCAAGGGGTGATGGCGCCGGTGGTGGTGTTGTAGAACGAATACAAACCGTCAGCGCCGTCCTGGGTGGAACCGCTGAGGCCGGCATTGGAGGCGAGGAGGTAGGGGCCGATGTTGTCGGAGCCCTGGGTGGTGGTGGGGCCATTGAGGAAGAAGTTGTAGGTCTGCCCAGCCGTGGCGTCGATGTTGACGGCGAAGTCGAGCTGGTAGATCTGGTCGAAGGCGCCGCTTTGGGTTTGGTAGCCGTCGCCATTGCTGTAGGTCACGGGGGTGGAGGTGTAGGAGGAGGAGAGGACGGGGAGGGTGCCGATGGCGGTGTTCAAGCCGCCGACGAGCGAGAGGCCGGTGGTGCTGCTGGTGGCGGTGGTCCAGACGCGGATGCTGCTGATGTGGTAGCTGCCGGTACCGGTGATGGTGAAGTTGTCACCGACGAGGTCGGGGTTGGTGGGGCTGGTTTCGGCGTCGGCCCAGGCGACGTTGCTGCGGTTGGCGCCGGCAGCGTTGTTCAGGTTGGCGGTGGGGAGTCCACGGTCCACGAGCAGGCTGTCTGCGAAGAGCGGGGATCCGAAGCCGACCACAGCGAGTACAGCGAGAGCGATGCGTTCCTTCATTGGTGTTCCTTTCGAAAATTCGACGAGGTATCCCACGTGTTCATCCAAATATGAACACTGAGTCAAGATATTCTCTGGAGATCGGGAGCTGCAGCGTTTACGAACTCGAACGACGGACGCAGACGCCCACACGCAGCATGTTTGGATACAGAGACTTACCGTCAAACTTAGCGGAAGCAAATTGTTTTTAAAAAAACATGAGAAATCGGGAGCTCAGCAACAGGAGAAGCATGCAAATGTGGGTATTGCGAGAGATGTAGAATCGGACAACGGTTGGGAGGCGGGATGAGGGCAAAAAAGAAACCGCCCGGCGCGGGTTGCGCGTCGGGCGGTTTGGGAAGGTGAGGGGTGGGAGCTCAGGCGACGGCGAGCTTTTTGCGGAGGAGGCCTGCGGCGCCGACGAGGGCGAGCATGCCGAGGCCCATGGTGGCGGCTGAGGGGAGGGGAGCGACCTGGATGTCGATGGTGTTGGAAGCAATGGGAGCGCCGGTGACGCCCTTGACGTCGAGGGTGACTTCATAGAGGTGGGGAGCGTTCATGTCGAAGCCGGGGAAGAAGACGCCGTTTTCGGAGTTCTGGGCGGCCCAGTCATTGACGGAGAAGGGGGAGTTCTTGCCGGAGGCGCCGAAGCTGCTGGTATCGGGGAAGCCGGCGAAGGGGCTGCCGCTGAAGAGGACGGTGCTGGTGGTGAGGTCGGTGAAGGTGAGGGTGGTGGAGTTGATGATGTCAGAAAGGCTGAGGGTGCCGACGCCGTTGGGACGGAGGTCGATGGAGAATTCCCAGTTCCAGGCGGCGCGGTTGGTGGCGGCGCCGTTGCCACCGGAGGTGGTGTTGGTCTGGGCGCCGGGGACGACGGTGTAGAGGTTGCTATTGGTATCAATGACGGCACCGTTCTGGCGGTACTTGGCGCGGAGGCCGAGTTCGACGCCATTTTCGTTATCGACGGTGAAGCCGCCGTTGGGGTTGCCGGAGCCGAAGTAGACGGGGTTGGCGGCGGAGGCATTGGGGGAGACGAGGTTCTGGTCATAGCTGACCGAGGAGGCCTGCGAGAGGGAGGCGAACATGGTGAGGGCCGCAACGGAGGCTGCGAGAGCGATGGTTTTCATAGGGAGCCTTTCACAATAAGAATCGAGACGCGTGTCACGGGACGCATGGGGCGGGTCATGGGGAAAGGGAAGCTGGCTGCACCCATGCACGATTGTTGATGATTTACCCCCGATTTGAGGGGAAGCAAGGGGGGATATCCTGATTTGTTAAGAAAAGAGTGGGTGAGTTGCGACAGGCTGTCGCATTTTGAGGCGGGAATATCGGACCTTGTTGCATTGCTGGGTTCAGCAGGGTGGGGGCGGTCGCAGATTAAGTCGGGTTGTGGCCGAGACGATTTAAAATGGAGGAACCAGGGGAGATAGGCAATGACGATTGCAGTCGATCCATTTATGACGATGAGCCGCGGGCGCGGGGGGATTCCGGCGTTGCTGGGGGCGGAGCAGCGGAAGGCCTTTCGGCTGGCGGGGCTATTGGTTTTACTGGGGGTGCTGAATGGACTGGACCTTGCGTATACGCTGTTTGCGTATCACATTGGGATGCTGGATGAGATGAATCCGATTGCGTCGGCGTATCTGGCGGCGGGGTTGAAGCCGAGTTTTATTGCGTACAAGCTGCTGATGTACCTGGCGGGGTCGGTGATGCTGTGGCGGGTGCGGAAGAGCGCGTGGGCAGCGCCGGCGTGCTGGCTGCTGGTGGGGGTGTATGTGGGGCTGGGGGTGCTGTGGTGGCAGTGGGCGCGGGAGGTGGAGCGGATTTATGAAGTGCGGATTGCGTTGTCGTTTTGAGCGACGAGTGGTTTATACACCCGTAAGATCCTTATTTGGTTGAGTGGGCGGTGCGGGTGTCGCGGCGGATGGAGACGTTGAGGAGGAGTCCGGCGGCGATGAAGCTGGAGATGAGGGAGGAGCCGCCGTAGGAGAGGAAGGGGAGTTCGATGCCGACGACGGGGGCGAGAGCGATGGTCATGGCGATATTGATGAGGGCCTGGAAGAGGATGATGGAGGAGAGTCCGACGACGAGGAGGCGGCCGAAGTTGTCGCGGGTGGAGGCGGCGATTTCGACGGAGGCGGCGAAGTAGGCGAGGTAGAGGAAGAGGATGAGGAGGCAGCCGGCGAAGCCCCACTGGATGCCGATGAGTGCGAAGATGAAATCGGTATAGGCTTCGGGGAGGGTTTCGGGAGTGACGAGCTTGGCGCCGGTTTCACCCTGGCCGGTGGGACCGCCTGCGCCGATGGCCATCATGGAGTGGAGCTGCTGGTAGCTGGAGCCGGTGTGGTGGGCGGGGTCGTCGTAGCCCATGGCGACGCGGACGATGGAGTAGACGCGTTCCTTTTGATAGTCCTTGAGGAAGGGGAAGGCGCCCCAACCCATGAGGGGGAGGATGATGGCGATGGCGAGGAGGTGTCGGAAGCGTGCGCCGGCGGCGATGAGCATGGCGTAGAGGACGAAGAGGAAGAGGGAGGCGGTGCCGAGGTCGGGCTCGACGAGGATAAGAGCGAAGGGGATGAAGGCGAGAGCGAAGGGGACGATGAGACCTTCGAGGGTGCGGGTATTTTTGCGGTTGCGGAGGAACCAGGCGGTGGCGATGACGAAGGCGATCTTGGCGAGCTCGGAGGGCTGGAGCTGGACGGAGGTGCCGGGGATGGCGAACCAGCGGTGGGTGTAGGCGATGGCGGGGGCGAAGAGGACGGCGGCGAGGAGGAAGACGGCGAGGGCGTAGAGGCCGTAGGCAGCGCGGCCGATGTTCTGGAAATGGGGGAGGAGGCAGAGGAGGAGCGCGGCGAGTCCGACGAGGATGTGGATTTCCTGGCGGTCGGCGCGGGATTCGGAGGAGAGGCGGAGTGAGAGGATGGAGGCGGTGCAGAGAGCGGTGATGGTGAGGAGGATGGGCCAGGCGGCGCGGGTGGTGAGGACGCGCGCGACGATGGTGTTGAGTTTTTTCACTTCCCCCCCCCACCGACGACGTCAACAAGAAGGCACGAAGGCGCGAAGGACCACGAAGGTGATTGGTCATTGGTAATTGGCAATTGGTAATTGGGTGGCGTCATTCGGGGACGTCCATTTTGGGGAGGTAGCCGTGGCGTTCGAGTTGGAGGAGGGCTTCCTTGACCATGGGGGCGGCGGCTTTACCGCCGAAGCCGCCGAATTCCATGACGGCGGCGACGACGTACTGGGGGTTGTCGGCGGGGGCGTAGGCGACGAACCAGGCGTCGGTGCCGGGGTGTGGCATGCGGGAGTAGAGGGGTTTGCCGTCGGGGCCGAGGAGGGGGCGGCCGTTTTTGTCGAGGAGTGGTCGGGAGGTGTCGTAGAGGGGTTGGCCGTTGTCGTCGAAGGCGGGTCGGGAGGTGTCGGCGGTGCCGGTCTTGCCGGCGATGGGGAGGTGCATGCTGCGGAAGATGTCCTTGCCGGTGCCGCGGGAGACGACGGCTTCCATGCCAGCGCGGACGGAGGCGACGACGTTGGGGTCGAGGCGGATGCGTTGTTCTGTTTTGGGGGGGTTGCCGAGGACGATGCGTGGGGAGATGGCGAGTCCGCCGCGGAGGAGGGTGGCGTAGGCGTTGGCCATCTGGAGGGGGGTAGCGCCGACGCGTCCCTGGCCGATGCCGAGGTAGATGGATTCGGTGCGGTCTTCGTTGGGATCGCGCGGGGGTTTGAGGCTGGGGAGGAAGCCGTCGGATTCGTAGAGTTCGCAGCCGGTGTCGTGGGAGAGGCCGTAGGCACCGAGCCACTGGGAGATTTTGTCGATGCCGAGGCGTTCGCCGAGGGTGTAGAAGTAGATGTTGCAGGACTGGGCGATGGCATCTTCGAGCTGGAGGGGGCCGTGGGAGGCGCGGCCGCCGGTTTCGACGTAGATGGAGCAGCGGAAGGCCTTGGGTCGGTCGGGGAAGAGGTAGCCGTTGCAGGTGATGGTGGTGTCGGGGGTGATGACGCCCTCGGTGAGGCCGGCGGTGGCGAGGAGGGGTTTGACGGTGGATCCGGGCTGGTAGGGTTCGAGGCAGCGGTTGGCGAGGGGGCGGCGGTATTCGTCGTGGTTGAGAGCGACGCGGGTCTGGTCAATGAGGTTGGGGTCGTAGCTGGGGGTGGAGAGCATGGTGAGGATCTGGCCGTCGGAGATGCGGAGGATGACGAGTGCGGCGAAGTGGTTGTAGTGTTCGGTCTGGTCGGTGGCGGTGTTGGTGCCCCAGAGGAGGTGTTTGGCGGGGTCTTTGAGGGCGGTGGTGATGTCGCGCTGGAGGGAGATGTCGAGGGTGAGGCGGACGTCTCTGCCGGGGACGGGTTCGATGCGCTGGTCGGCGTCGCCGGCGTCGCCGATGACATGGAGGGCAGCGCCGGCAGCGCCGTGAAGGTAGGGTTCGAGGATTTTTTCAGCGCCGGACTCGCCCATGCTGTCGCCGGGCTTGTATCCGGCGAGGTTTCCGGGATCGCCCTGGAAATCGGGGAGCTTGAACTCGTTTTTGATGTCGCCGCCGTTGACGTTGCGGAGTGTTCCGATGACCTGTGCGGCGACATCGTTGTTGGGGTAGACGCGGAGGTTGGCATCGTCGCGGATGACGAGGCCGGGGAAATCGTCGCTGTGCTGGCGGAAGTAGTTGGCGATGAGCGGGGGGAGGTTGTGGACGATGGTGTGGGCGCGGCGTTCGTCGGTGAGGTCTTCCTTGCGGTAGGTGAGATCGAGGGGCTGGTCGTCGGAGGCGTCCTTGTCGTCCTCGGCATCGGTGTCGGCGGGGTGGAGGCGGTCGTACTTGCGGAACCAGATGTCCTGGTGGAGGAGGTGGATGCGCTGGCGGATGTCTTCGTAGCGGGCGAGGATGTCTTCCTTGGGGAGGTGGCAGACCTGTGCGATGGCATCGGGG
This sequence comes from Phycisphaerae bacterium, assembly GCA_051955985.1. Taxonomy (GTDB): domain Bacteria; phylum Planctomycetota; class Phycisphaerae; order WQYP01; family WQYP01; genus DATKPA01. The sequence goes on from JBQCGD010000146.1 coordinate 8,830, forward strand.
ATGTGATCGACCTGATCGGCGATGATTTGTTTCATTTCATCGCGGCGGCGGCGTTTGTCGGCGGCGTTTTCGAATTTTTCGGAGGAGATGCGGCGGAGCGCCATGCCGGAGAGCCAGCGGTCGTCGAGGTTCATGGCGCGGTAGTCGATGGCGAGGTCGTCGCAGGGGAGGTCCTTGGCGAGGACGAGGCCGTTGCGATCGAGGATGGCGCCGCGGGCGGTGTCGATGGAATAGGTGCGGCGGGTGGCATTTTGCATCTGCTCCTGCCAGTGGGCGGCGTCGGCGAGTTGGAGCTTGGCGAGTTTGAGTCCGAGCGCGATGAAGCCGAGGACGAAGAGGATGAAGAGGGTGATGAGGCGGCGATTGAGCATGGGGATGGGGAACCGTCCGTGGTTTACGCTGATGCGGAGATTATCGGCCGTGGGGAGGGGTTTAGGATAGCAGATTAGTGGTTAAGTAGTTAAGTGGTTAAGTGGTTAAATGGAGGGGTGCGGTGTGGGAGTGGTTAGGGGTGTTGCTGCTTAACCGTGGCGGGTTCGGGGGCCGTGGGAGGAGAAGCCGAGGAGGTTGGGGAAGCGGAAGACGAGCCAGTAGAAGGCAGGGGCGATGAGGGCGGTGTAGATGGCGTTACCGGCGAGGGTAACGAAGTGGGCCCAGACGCTGTGTCCCTGGAAGGGGGCGCGGGTGAGGGAGCGCATGGGGAGGCAGAGGAGCGCGAAGGTGAGGATGGCGAGGAGGGTGATGAGGAGTTGGGAGATGGCGTGATCGCGGAAGATGGAAAGGCGGATGCGGACGACGAGCCAGGCGGTGACGGCGAGGGGGACGGCGGTGGTGCCGGCGAGGTCGTGGTTGCCGAGGTCGTAGGCAATGCCGCAGAGGAGGGCGCAGAGGGGGGCGTAGGCTTCTGCGGCGAAGAGTGCGTAGAAGATGGCGAGCATGGGGAGGTATTCGATGGAGGGCCAGGGGGGTGTGCTGGCGGGGTGTGGGATGCTGGCGAACTGCGATTGCTGCAGCGCATCGGCGAGCAGGAGAAGGATGAAGAAGGTGATCCAGCGCATGGTGTGGGGATGGTAAACGAAGGCGGGGGATTTGGCATCCCATTTGGGGGGGAAGCGGGGGCGGGCGCGGGGTTTAGGGGCGGGGCGTTTGGGAGGATCGGAGGGGGTGATGGGGGGCGTTGACCCCGTTGGCGCGGATACGTTATAAGCGTTGATTC
>JBQCGD010000147.1:0-118916 GCA_051955985.1 Phycisphaerae bacterium
TCCTCTGAAACCCCTCAATCGTCCGCGCCATCTCCCCATCAAACGCCCAAAACGATTTCTCCCCCGTCCCCTCAAACGTCCCCACCGGCCCCGCCGCCGCCGAAGGCCCAGCCCCCCGATGCCACACCTCATACCGCCACCCCGCCTTCGACGCATCCACCGCCTTGAGCGCCCCGCCCTCCTTCTCCGGCAGCCTATACTTCGCCGCCTTCTCCAAATACATCCCAATCAACTCAATCTTCGCCGCCGACGCATCAAAATGCCCGCCCCCCGGCTCCACCACCTGCGTAAACGCCCCATGCGGATGCTTCGAAAAATAATCCCGCCCCAACCCCGCATACCACCCCGTCTCCAAACTCCCCTGCACCTCATACTCCCCCTTCGTCGTCAACCCCGGCACCCCATCCACGCTCCTACCCTTCCACCACTCCGACTCAAAATACGGCCACTGCCCACTCAACGAAACCACCGCCACCACCCGCTCCGGCTTCCACGCCGCCACATCCCAACACCAACTCGCCGTCGCCGAATGCCCCATCGGCACCAGCGGCGCCTCCCCAATCTCCCCATACCCCGACACCGCCCCCAACTCCCTCAACACCTTCTCCAATCGCTCCCCATCCCCCTGGTCAAACCGAAACCGAATCCCCCCAATCCCCGGCGTCATCCACACCTCCGCAAACCCCAGCTTCGCCAGCGTCCCTCGAAACCCCGCATCCTGAAAAACCTGCTCCTCCTCCATATTCTGCGGCGCCACCGCCACCCCCCGCACCCGCTCACACCCCTCCGGCACCCACAAAAACGCCCGCGGATGCCCATGCGTCTCCGAAGAAACCACATCCCCCACCTCCACCGACCACTGAAACACCGCCCCCCGCGCCATCACGCACATCCCCAGCAAAATCCCCGCAGCACAAAGCGTCCTCACCATGCCAAACCTCCACGCCCGCATGTCTCACCGTCGCGCGCGACTATACGCCCCCCATCACCCTCTCAACAAATGCGACACCCCAACGAAGAGCGCCCCCCTCAATCGCGCAGTTTAGCCGGCGATTTCAATCACCGCGTCCCGCGTTCCTCATCTCCGCCACCCCGCCATCATCCCGATCATTCGTCATCCCAACGTTTATTGATCTTCACCAAAATAATGTCCCCGTTTAGCCCCGGCCTTTGGGCCGGGCAGTCTAGGCCCGAACGGGCCGACTTTCAGTACCCATGGCCGGACGCCCATGGACCGACACCCAACGAAATCCGTCGAAGGCCCGAAGGGCCGACTCATTTCCCGGGACATTCATAAGGTGAAGATCAAAGGCCGCGAGCCAAAGGCGAGCGCTGAGCCGCGGTAGCGGCGCCGGGAATGTAGCCCACGACGAAGTCGTGGGTTCGAGTGTCGCACGATCATTCAAAGCCGCGGTAGCGGCGCTCGAATCGTTCATCAAATGAGGAACGAAAATCAGTTTGCGACGTCAGAACGCAACGCGTGTAGCGCCGGCCCAGCGGGCCGCAGTCTCCGCCGATGCGGAGCGAGGCGAAACGCGCAGCCACGCTTCTGCCTCGGATAAAGAACACCCCCGCAATTGCACAGTTTAGCCGGCGATTTCAATCGCCGCGTTTTCCCGCTCCATTGAAACTCCACCGCCCCCGCAAAACCTACCCCCCAACCACCACCACCCGAATATCATCCCGCCGCGTCTCCTCCTCCGACACCCCGCCATCGTCCCGCCCGTTCCTCAACCCAAAGTTTAGCCGCGAGCCAAAGGCGAGCGCTGAGCCGCGGTAGCGGCGGCGTGAAATGAGTGATCTCCACCTGAACAACGGCCCCGACAAGAGCGGCCCCGGCCCGAATGGGCCGCCACTTGTGGTAGCCGGGTGTCGTGAGGCCCCGGTACCGACATTTGCGCGGTCGAAGGCCTGAAAGGCCGGCACTTCGTTGCGAGACATTCAAAAGATGAAGATCAATAGCCGTCGATCAAAGGTCGATCAAAGATCGACGCGTTCAGCCGCGGACGCGGCCTTCGAAAATAGCCAGGGGTAACTGCAGGGAGCCCCTGGAACTCGAGAACGAAAGATCAGGAATGCTCCGGAAGCGCAATCGTAACAACCGCCAACGCAGCAGACATCGAATACTCGAACTTTTATAACCGCGAGCCAAAAGCCGGGCGCTGAGCCGCGGAAGCGGTGCCGGAAGTGTATCTCACGGCAAAGCCGTGGGACGCAAAATGCCTAAGGAAATGTGAAGCCGCGGCAACGGCGCTTGAACGCAACCCGAAATTTGAAAACGCAAACGCCGGTGGCTTTAGTTTCGATGAAACACATATAGCGTCAGTAATGAACGTCTTCTGCGTCCCCTCATCCGGCAGCCCTTCGCCATTCCTCAGCGAACAGACCGTCACTCCCCGCCGAAATTTGATTGGTTTGGCGATCTTGTACAGGTAATATGCTGATTATCGTTGAGTAGAGCCTCTTTGATCCCCGGGGAGAAGGTAAAAAATGAATTGGAATATCACGCGGCAGCGAGCCCTTGATCTCGCCAGACTCCGCTTCTCCGGTTATTTCACTGCATTGCTGGCACTGGCTGTTTCGACGTCCGCCTCGGCCGCCACCATTTACAGCATCCAGCAATTTGGCTTGAGTGGCTCCGGTTACCTTCGCTCCGATGGCCTGGAGTCAATGAGAGTTTTTACCGGCAATGGGAACATCATCGCCGGCACCTCGAATCGCTACACCGGGATGACAAGCCTGGGAGAAGACGCCTGGGCGTATTCGCTTCAGACCAACAATACCGTTCAAATTGGCCTCACTTCCGCCGACTATGTGAGTCCAACCGGTCTGCGTGACAGCACGATCTGGCTGGCTGCAACCGGCGGAACCGTCGTGGGTGTTTCGCTTCGCTACAATTCAGCCGGCGGGAGCAACGGTCAGGACCTTTGGGCCTACAATCCTCAAACGCAAGCCACAACGCTTATCGGGCTTTTCGGTCCCGACTATGGATCGGGCGCCTATCGAAGAAACGACGTTCTTCACACGCTCCCCACCGGTGAAGTCATCGGCTACGCAACGCGCGGCGCTGGTTCGCTCGGTCAGGACGCCTGGTATTACTCCACTGCCACCAATTCTACCACTTTCATCGGCCTCACCGGCCCTGACTACCTCCGTTCTGACGGATACCGCTCGGAAGGATTCGGATCTCTTTTTCCCAGCGGCTACGTCACAGGCACAACACAAATCTACAGAACGTCATCGGGGATTTCCCTCGGGCAAGACGCGTGGATCTTCTCTCCTTCCACCGGAACAGTACGCTTCGGACTCACCGGACCCGGTTATCAACTCGTTGGTGGCGTTTCCCGATCCAGTGCAGTTGCCTACGTAAATTCATCTGGACAGGCCGTCGGAGAATCCGACCGATACGATCCCAACGTCAGTTCAAGTAAGCTCGGCACGGATTCTTGGGTGTATGATCCCGCGACCGGCGCCACGACCCGCATCGGACTGGTTGGCTCCGGATACGAAAATCCAGCCGGTGTTCGAAACAGCCTTCCATTTGGTCTTTCAGATGACGGCACTGTCCTGGGCCAGTCTCAACGCTATTCCGGTTTCGCCGACATGGGCACAGATGCGTGGATCTACTCCATCGCGTCCCAGACGACCACGCAACTCGGCTTGATCGGCGCCGGTTATGTCCGATCCGATGGTTACCGTTACAGTTCCTGCGGTGGAACAGGCCCTTTACAGACCGTCGTGGGCTACTCGAAACGATATAGTGGCACGACCGATCTTGGTCAGGACAATTGGATCTATCAAAGCGCAACCGGCATTTCCAAACAAATCGGTCTAACCGGCATCGGCTATGAACAATCCAATGGGTTTCGCTCGCCCGCCACCGGCCCTACTTTTACTCCTACGGGAATCGTGATCGGCGCCGCCAACCGTTACAACGGCTCCACCGCTATTGGCCAGGACCCCTGGATCTACAACCCAATAACTGACAAAACAACCAGGATTGGTCTGACAGGTTCCGGTTATGAAAAATCAGACGGAACTCGATTCGGTTCTATTCGTTTCGTCAACACCACCGGTCTTATCGCCGGATACTCCAATCGATACTCGTCGACCGGCACTTCTTTAGGTCTCGATTACTGGATTTACGACTCCAACTCCGATACCACTTATCCGCTGCAGTTTTCCGTGAAGTCCGATGGAACCTCCAACTCCACGGTGCGCGTACTCACCGATGACGGACTCGTCCTCGGCGATTACACCAAGTACAGCGGCTCTCTCTCGCTGGGAAATTTTGCCTTCGCTTGGACAGAAAACAGTGGATTCGTCGATCTCGGGATCACCGTCACCCCTTCTCTCTCCAGCACAGGCTGGCAAAGCCTCGCCGACGCATTTTATGTCACGCCGACCGGACAAATCGCAGGTGTTGGCCTGAGGGTTCGAGATGCGCCGACCAGTCGGGTCGCATACTTGCTGACCCCCACGCCGGAACCCCTCTCCGCCGCCCTCTTCGCCCCCACGTTGTTCCTCTTATTGTCGCGCCGGCCGGCGCATCAATCTTCGATCCGACGTGGCCTGATCAAATGAGTTTTCGTCCATCCCCGGCCTACATACTCTTCACGATTTAATGCAAAAAAAGAAAACCCCGGCTCTCACCAGGGTCTTCTTGATTCTTAATTCTTGATTCTTGCTTCTCGCAAGAATCACTGATCCGCCGAATCCGTCTCCCCGCCCGCCGGCGGCGCCAAATCCCCCCCACGCCCCTGCTGCCCCGTCGGCATCTTGTTCAACTTCCGATCCACCACCCCATACTTCACCGCCTCCTCCGCCTCCAGCCACAAATTCCGATCGCAATCCTTGTGCACCTTCTCGATCGGCTGCCCCGTGTGATGCGACATGATCTCGTACATCCGCTGACGCAACCGCAGCATCTCCTTCGCCTCGATCGACAGATCCGTCGCCGTCCCCTGCATCACCCCGCCGATCAGCGGCTGGTGCAGCATGATCCGCGCGTTCGGCAACGCCGCCCGCTTCCCCTTCGTCCCGGATGCCAGCAGCCACGCCCCCATCGACGCCGCGAGACCAATACACGTCGTCGCCACGTCGCAACGCAGAAACTGCATCGTGTCATAAATCGCCAGACCCGCCGTCACGCTCCCGCCCGGCGAGTTGATGTAGAACTGAATATCCGTCTTCGAATCTTCGTTCGACAAAAACAGCATCTGCGCGATGATGATGTTCGCCTCGGTGTCATCCACCCCGCCCGCAAACATAATGATCCGGTCCTTCAGCAGCCGCGAAAAAATATCGTACGACCGCTCCCCGCGACCCGACTTCTCCACCACGATCGGCACCAGGTTGCCCGTCGGGTGATTCAACATTTCTTCGCGCACGCGCATCGGATTATCAAATAGCGATCCCATTGTGGATGAACTCCAGAGAGAAGAGTGAAACTCGCGTAAGGGTAGCGGGCAACTCGCGCGAAGGCAACGCGTCCTGCGAAGTCGCGAAAATCGGCGCGTAGACGCCTCAAAAAGCCGTACAAAACGGTACCAACGACATACAAAACGGAGCCAAAACCGTGCAAAGCGGTGCCGATCCGCCGCACAAATCCACCCCCACTGCCCCCGATGGAAGCCCCTCGTCGCGCCCCGGATCCGCCCGGTGGCGGGGGAACTATTCGAAAAAAGGGGAATTTTTGGGCTCAAGTCCTTATCTCGAGGACCGGTCCGACCGACTGTAAAAATAGGCAACTTCTGACGAAAAAGGTCACATAATACCCTTGCAAGTGACGCTTTATCATGTATATGCTGGCTTTCAGCCCCATAATTAGGCATTCGCGAGAGGAGGTTGCGATGACAACCAATAACGCGACGTATCCACCGTCCCAACCAACAGTTAAGACCATCCCGTCCAACATCACCGTCCCGCCGCCGCGGCGCAATGACAACCAGATCACCCATGCCTGGTCCATCGGCACCACGCGCATTGCCCAGCCGGCGCCCCAGCCACGCCGCAAGGAAGAATGCCCGCCAGAAGTCTATATCGGATAACCACTTAGATTCTTCTGCGCAGCACTCGCGCTGGCCACAGTTTCCTGCGGCCCGCGCGAGTTCTGCTTTTGCCCCGCCCCCGGCTGCCATTCCTAACTCCGCCCAGCCATAAGAGTTGCATCTTCCTTCCATCCATCCCATCCCGCCTGTTCAGCGTATTGCCATTGACCCGCGGCCCTGGACCCCCGCGGCGTTTGTGGCGAGAGGCTTCATGACCCGAGCAGCAAACCCTTGTGAAGATTACACTTCCGTGCCGCCGGCGCCTCTCGAACCCGCGGCAGCGCCCGCGGCCAGCCGGTACCGCTACACCGCCCGCCGCTACTTCTCCGCGCCACGTTCGCTCTTACTCCCTGCAATCACATTACTTATCGCCACAACTGCCCTCTTCTTCTGGACCATCGCCCGGATGTGGGAACGCTGGCACGTCTCCACTGGCTACTATTCCCACGGCCCCCTGGTCCTCCCCATCTCCCTCGTCGCCGCATGGATCATCATTCGCCGCAATGGGTTACCGATGCACTCGACGCGCTCCAGCCGCGTGATCGCGCTGGTGGTCCTCGTCGGCTCGCTCCTGATTCACCTGGCGTCGATGTATGCCCGGGTGATCTTTGTTTCCGGGTTTATGATGCTGCCGATCCTGGCGGCATTTGTGCTGTATCTCGGTGGTTGGCCGATGCTTAGGCGTCTGTGGTTCCCGATCGCCTTTCTGGCGTTCATGGTGCCGCTGCCGGATTTGACGATTTACAACATCAATTTTCATCTGAAAATCTTCGCTGCGCAGGCTTCGACCGCTGCTGTAAATGCCGTTGGCATACCGGCTTACCTAAAGGGCTCCGACATCTTCCTGCAGGGCGGGAAGCAACTCACCGTCGAGGATGCCTGCTCGGGTCTGCGCTCCCTGATCAGCCTCGTGGCCTTTGCAACGCTTTTCACATACGCCTGCAGGTTGCGTGGCTACAAGCGGTTACTCTTGTTGCTGTCGGCAGTTCCGATCGCGGTCGCGGCGAATGTCGTGCGGATTGCGGTGCTGACGATCGTGGCCAATGACTACAGCGTGGCGCTGGCGACGCCGGGGGGATGGGCGCATGACATGATGGGTTTTGTCGTATTTGTGATCGCTTTCTGCATCATGTTCACGCTGGAAAGCCTGCTGGACCTGCTTCCAGGGGCCGCCTCTCGGGGGTATCTGGGGGGCAAGCGAGGGGGCACTGGGCCGTCGGTGGGGGGGGCATGAGTGGCCCCTTGGGGGCGGGTGTTGAAGGGTTTCGGGGCCATCGCGGGACGGCTCGGGCTGTCTGTGAGCGTTTTCGGGGCGGATGTGGGCATGTTTCGGAACGCGGCGCGGGTTGTCGTCGTGCAGCGGGAGGGGCTTGTGCACGGGGCGGCGGTGTTTGTCGGAGACTTCGCGTGCGCTTTGTATGTGTGGAATTCATATGGGTTGATATGACGGGACAGTTCCGGCGTGGGTTCAATCTCCCGGCAGAGGGGGAGCGTAATCAGGTTGGAGGCATTTGGAAATGACCGCACTTCCAGAGAACGAACCGAAACAAGATGCGCCGATGCAGGACGCGGCGACGATGGGGGCGCTCAAGAAGCGGACGGCGATGCTGCTGGCGATTTTGGCGCCGGCGATTGCGTTGACGATTTTCCTGGTGGTGACCGAAGCGCGGGCGGCGCGGGTGGCGGACCTCGCGGAGAAAGCGATTCCGCCGACGATCATCAACGGGAAGGACGTGTGGACGTCGACGAGCATGAAGTTTTCGGAAATGGAGATGACGATCCTGGAGACGCGGGATTACGTGTATCGCACGTACACGGACGGGCGGTCGACGCCGGTGGATTTGTGCGTGGTGTTTTCGGAAGACAACCGGAAGGGGACGCATCCGCCGGACATTTGCCTGGAAGGATCGGGGTATCGGATTCTGTCGCGGGACCTGCGGACGCTGGATGCGGCGGGGACAAAGCTGACGGAATGCGAGATCGTGACGACGGGGAACACGACGGCGACAGGGCCGGGGTCTTATTACTACTTTGCGTACTTCTATAAATGCGGCGACACGTTTACGCCGTCGTTTTACGAGCAGCAGATGCGGATCGTGTGGAACGGGCTGACGCGGCGAAACGCGGCGGGGGCATTGATCCGGTATTCGACGCCGATGGCGTCGCTTTCGGAGTTGCCGGCGGCGCGTGCGCGGACGGACCGGCTGCTGGGGGTGACGTTTCCGTACATACGGGATCGGTTGAACGTGCAGCGTTGATCCCTCCCCCTCCCCCTCCCCCCCCCGCACACACGCACCAGGGTCTGGGGACTGGGGTCCGGGGGATGTGTTGTCGGGTGTTTCAGGTTTCTTTGGGCGACTGGCCCGTTTTCGAGCAGTCCACGAGGTTTGATCATGGCACTTCCACTCACCGGTGAAATTCCTACCCAGACTCCGATTCTGCGGCGATTCATGCTCGGGACGGCGGTGGCGGCGGTTGTCGCGGCGATCGGTCTTGGCGGGTTCATTTACTACCGGAACAACTCGCCGCACCAGCTTGCGATCAAGGCGGAGCTGGCGCTGGAGCAGCATGATCCGAACCGGGCGGTGGAGTTTTTGACGAAGGCGTTGTCGAAGAACCCGTCTGGGGAGACGGGGATCGCGGTGCACAACCTGATGGCGCAGGCGTTGATCGACGCGGGGCGGGAATCGGATGCGCGGATATACCTGGACGAGACGCTGAAGGAGAACCCGAAGAACGAGAAGTCGCTGGACCTGGTGGCGGAGAGCCACGTGCACGGCCCGTTCCGGAAGTACCTCGAGGCGTACAAGCCACTGACGGCGGAGACGTGCACGTCGTTGTACGGGAACATCCAGCAGGAACTGGCGGCGCTGGAGAAGCTGCCGGAGTCGGCGCGGAACAATGTGGCGGAGGCGGAACTGCATCACCTGTACTCGATGATCCGGACGGAGCAGGTGAAGCAGGCGACGGCGGCGATGAACGCGGCGATGATTGCGCAGGACAACACGGCGCTGGACAAGGCGAAGCAGCAACTCGCGGAGAAGGGGGATTCGGCGGAGTCGCATGAGGAAAAAGCGCTGGCGCTGTTGAAGGGGGCGCTGGCGAAGGATCCGAAGGACTCGCGGGCGGCGAGCCTGCTGGCGGAGTACCAGTACGAGGACCACCGGTATCCGGAAGCGCTGGCGGTGTACGAGCAGCAGAAGAAGCAGGGGGAGATCTCACGGGAACTGGTGCTGACGGCGGCGAACGTGCTGATCGTGGATTCCGCACGGCAGGCGGACCACAACGCGCGATTTGCGGATGCGCAGAAAGTGCTGGAGGCATACCTGAAGGATCACCCGAAGGACGCACGGGTCCTGGTGGCGATCGGGCAGGTGATGCTGGAGCAGAACAACATTGACGGCGCGAACAAGATGGCGGACGAAGCGAACGCGGCGGCACCGGGGGACATGGACGCGGCGATACTGCTGATCAACTGCCGGCTCCGCGAGAAGAAGACGTCGGAGGCGCTGGCGTTGATCACGCCGCTGACGAACGCGCACTCGAACGTGCCGCAGATCTGGTACCTGCTGGGCCTGGCGGATTCGGACTCTGGGGATTTCCGCGGGGCGGAGGACGCGTTCCGGAAGGCGCTGGCGTTGAATTCAGAATTTCTGCCGGCGCGGCGGGCGCTGTTGTCGAACGAGATCCGGTCGGGAAACAACGAAGCGGCGGCGCAACTGGCGTCGGAGGTGCTGAAGGACGACCGGTACTACATGCCGGCGTGGTCGGTGACGGTGGAGACGCTGCGGAAGCAGGGGCAATCGGATCGTGCGCGGGCGCTGTTGATGACGCTGGCGAACGACACGGACGTGCCGGCGGAGGACAAGCCGGACCTGGTGAGGCTGCTGGTGGACGTGGGGGCGCCGGGTGCGGCGCAGCAGGTGCTGGAGACGCTACCGCCGAACGACCAGGCGACGCTGGAGCTGAAGGCCTCGGTTGCGGCGGCGTCCGGGAAGAATTCGAAGGCGCGGGAGCTGATGGGGAAAGCGCTTGCGGCGGATCCGGCGAACACGGACATGCGGCTGCAGTACGCGAGCCTGCTGATGAACGCGGGGCTGCGTGCGGATGCGCGGGGGCAGTTCGATCAACTGGCGAAGGCGAAATTGACGGCGGACGAGGCGCTGCAAGTGGCGCGGGGGTATTTGTCGCTGCGGCTGCCGGACCAGTCGGCGGCGGTGACGAAGAAGCTCCTAGAGGATCAGCCGAAGAACGTCGAAGCGCTGGCGGTGCAGCAGCAGGCGCAGAACATGTTGAACGGCACCGCAAGCACGGGAGCGGCGACGCAGCCGGACGCGCTGGCGAACGTGAACCCGGACCAGGCGACGGTGGGGCAGACGCTGCACCTGGCGATGGCGGCGCTGGAGCAGAAGAATTACACGCAGGCGTTGTCGCTGGCGCGCGGGGGGCTGGCGAAGGACAATGCGAACGCGGGGCTGCACCAGGCGGCGGCGGAGGCGCTGGCGGGGCTGGGGCAGTATGACCAGGCGGTGGAGGCGGTTGCGGCGGCGGCGAAGATGCAGCCGGACGATGCCATGCCTTTCGCGGTTTTTGTGAACCTGTTTCCGGGTGCGGACAAGGCGGCGAAGGGGCTGGGGTATGCGGGACGGCTGATGTCGATCAACCCGGCGCTGGGGGACTGGGCGATGGGGAAACTGGCGGAGAATTCGGGCCAGCCGGGCCTGAGCATGCGGTATTACAACGACGGGATTGCGAACGCGAACCGGACAACGGATCCGACGGGGGCGAAGGAAGTGCTGTACGGGGCGGTGTTGAACCTGCGTGCCTCGCAGCGGGATCCGGAAGGGATCAAGAAGGCGGCGGCGGAGTTTGCGAAGGATGGGCGGTTTGCGGTGAGCGTGCGGGTGGCGGCGACGAACGCGTTGTTGACGGCGGGTGACCGGGCGGGGGCGGAGCAGGAATTGTCGGAAGCAACGGATGCGCTGCAGAGCGGGATGCCGGCGCGGGCGATCCTGGGCGTGGCGCAGAACTGGATCACGCTGGGGCAGCCGGCGCGGGCGGAGGCGTTGCTGAAAAAGCAGACGGACGGAGGGAACCAGGATTCGCAGGTGCTGGCGATGTATGCGTCGCTGCTGCAGCGGTCGCATCCGGAGGAGGCACTGGCGATCGTGCAGAAGATTTCGGCGCAGGATCCGAACAACCCGCAATACAAGACGGCGCTGGCGGAATCGCAGGCGGCGGCGGGGGATTACGCGGCGGCGTTCCGAACGCTGGATGATGTGCGCGGGATGGGGGAAACGGGGCTGCAACTGGCAACGGCGTCGCGGCTGCGGCTGCTGATTTCGCTCGGGCTGCTGAACGAAGCGGAAGGCGAGCTGTCGGCGGACAAGGCAGGGACGGATGATTTCGCCTCGATGCTGGCAATCGGGCAGGGGTGGGCGGAAGTGAAGAAGCCGGAGGAGGCACGGAAGATCCTGTCGCAGATTCCGGCGTATGCTGCGGAATATCCGGCCGCGCAGATTTCGCTGGCGATGATGGACGAGGAGGCGGGGCATGCGGATGCGGCGGTGAAATCGCTGGAGCGCCTGCGGGCGAAGCATCCGAACGTGGCGGCGGGGGCGCTGTTCCAGGCGTATCTGAAGGATGGGCATCCGGAAGTGGCGCTAGAGCTGGCACGGTCGCTGCGGCAGGGCGCGCTGCCGCACTCGGCGGGATGGCAGACGGCGACGCTGTATGCGGCGGCGGCGGCGCGGGAGGCGAAGCAGTACAGCGATGCGATCGACCTGCTGATGTCGATGGATGCGCAATCGCAGAAGGAATCGGCATTGGACCTGGGGCTGCTGCAGTTGCTGGAAAACAAGCCGGCGGATGCGGCGAAGAGCGCGGCGATGCTGACGGATGCGGCGCCATCATATAACCGGACGACGCTGTCGCTCTTGGCGAAGGCGGGCGGCGGGGATGCGGCGATGATGTCGAACGGGATGGCATCGACGGTGTACGCGATGCTGGCGGGGATGACGCCGGAGCAGCAAAAGCAGGCGGTGGGGAGGATCGACAAGAATCCGAACGTATTTGGGGGGGATGTGGAGAACGTGCTGGCGGAGGCCGGGAATTCTCCGGAGAAACTGCACGCGATCGCGCTGGCGCAGCGGCTGCTGGAGGCGGGGTGGAGCACGAGTGCGCTGGCGGTGCTGGATGGCCTGGACAAGGGGACGGGGGATCACCCGCTGACGATATCGCTGGTGGACCGGGCGCAGGCGCTCTTGGGGTTGCAGCGCGACGAGGAGGCGAAGAAGGTGCTGGCGGGGCTGGCGTCGCGGTTGCAGAGCGACGGGGACAAGGTGGGGCCGACGGTGCGGATCCTGCTGGCGGGGCAGGCGGCGAAGGAGGAGCGGTATGCCGATGCGCTCAAGCTGCTGGAGCCGCTGGAGAAGTTGAATCGGCCGAGCGTGCTGACGACGATTGCGACGATGCACGAGAAGCTGGGGCAACTGGATGAGGCGATTGCGCTGCATCGGCAGGTGCGGAAGCTGGATCCGGGGAACGTGCTGGCGGCGAACAACCTGGCGTACACGCTGGCGGCGGCGAAGCCGAACGACAAGGGGGCGCTGGCGGAGGCGCGGAAGGAGATCCAGTTTGCGATCGACCAGACGAACGCGAACGGGCAGCGGGTGCCGGCGTTCCAGGACACGCTGGGGTGGATTGAGATTTTGTCGGGGAAAGCGGCGGAGGGAGCGAAGCGGATTGCGCGGGTGATGCCGGCGTTGCGGCTGGATCCGGCGGTGCATTATCACCTGGGGATGGGGTATGCGAAGATCGGGCAGTCGGACCTGGCGCGGTTGAACCTGCAGGACGTGGAGTATCTGGCAAAGGAGAAGCAGGGGGTGGCGGAGGTGCCGCTGGCGACAGCGGCGGTGAAGAGTTTGCCGGGGGCGGCGGCGAATTGAGAGGAGGGGAGGGCGGCGAGGCTGCATCCTTCTGGGTGGGGCGTGGGAGCCCTCGCCTTTCCAGGCGGGGTTCGGACGGGCGCGGGGGGGCGTTATTTGTGGTGGGGGTCGGGGGGGTGTTCGCCGAGGGTTTCGTGGCCGAGGGACATTTTGAAGGAGAGTTGTTCGAGCTGAACGGCGAGGTCGACGGATTGGACGGAGACGTCGGCGGGGTGGGTGACGGAGACTGGGGCGAAGTTGAGGATGCCGCGGATGCCGGCGGCGACGAGTTTGTCGGCGACGACCTGGGCGGATTCCCCGGGGACGGACATGATGGCGAGTTTGATGTTTTGAGCGGCGGCGATTTCGGGGAGGTTGTCCATGGATTCGATGGTGAGCTCGCCGAAGGCGTGGCCGACCTTGGATTGATCGGCGTCGAAGATGGCGGCGAGGCGGAAGCCTTTGCGGAGGAAGCCGCGGTAGGCGATGAGTGCGCGGCCGAGGTTACCGGCGCCGACGAGGAGGACGTTCCAGACCTTGTCGGTGCCGAGGATTTTGCGGAGTTGTGCGATGAGTTCTTCGACGCGGTAGCCGATGCCGGGGTGGCCGAACTGGCCGAAGTAGGCGAGGTCTTTGCGGACCTGAGCGTCGGTGTAGCCAAGGGCGTCGCCGAGCTGTTTGGAGGAGATGGTGGATTTGTCGGATTTCTGGAGGGTTTCGAGCTGGCGGAGGTAGAAGCTCAGGCGGTAGACGGCGGGTGTGGGGATGTCCTCGAACTTCATTCGTTCACCTGGCTCCGGAAGTATCCCCGCCGGGGAGAAAGACGACGGGCGCACTGTAAAATCCGGTGGGGGATGCGTCAAGCGAACGGGAGGGGGGTTGGGAGGAGGGAGGCCGCGAATCGGCTTGTTCGGCAAGGGCGGGAGGTCTGGGCGTGAAGGCGGCTCAGTGGGCGCCGGTGGGGACGAGGTTGGCGATGACGGCGATGAGTTCAGCGGGTTCGATGGGTTTGGGGGCGTGGGTGTGGAAGCCGGCGTCGAGGGCCTTGGAGCGGTCTTCGGGACGGGCGAAGGCGGTGACGGCGACGGCGGGGATAGCGCGGGCGTGGTCGGGGGCGGTGGCGCGGACACGGCGGATGAGGGAGTAGCCGTCTTCGCCGGGCATGCCGATGTCGCTGACGAGGACATCGAAGGGGCGGGAGTGGAGCTGCCAGAGGGCGTCTTCGACGGAGCCGGTGGTGATGACGGTGGCGCCTGCGGATTGGAGGATTCGGCGGGTGAGGGTGCGGGCGTCAGGTTCGTCGTCAACGACGAGGATGCGGAGGCCCTTGAGTGCGCCGGCGGGAAGTGCGGCGGGGCGTTCGCCGATTTCGGTGTCGTCGAGTGGTGCGGGTGGGAGTGAGAGGGTGAAGGCGGTTCCTTTGCCGGGGCCGTCGGAAGAGACGGCGATGGCGCCGCCGTGGAGTTCGGCGAGTTGCTTGACGATGGCGAGTCCGAGGCCGAGGCCGCCGTGTTTGCGGGAAGCGGAGGAGTCGGACTGGCGGAAGCGGTCGAAGACGAAGGGGAGGAGGTCGGGGGCGATACCGACGCCGGAGTCGATGACGGCGAGGTGGAGGAGGTCGTCGGATTGGGAGAGGCGGATTTCGATGGAGCCGCCGCCGGGTGTGAATTTGATGGCGTTGGTGAGGAGGTTTGCGAGGATCTGCTGGAGCCGGCTGGAGTCGCCGACGACGGTGGCGGGGTCGGCGGTGATGCGGGTGGAGAGGCTTACGCCCTTATTTTCAGCGGCGGGGCGCATGGATTCCTCGGCGGCGGCGACGAGGGTGCGGAGATCGACGCGCTGGAGGTCGAGGCGGATTTTTCCGGAGGCGATGCGGTTCATGTCGAGGAGGTCTTCGATCATGCGGGATTGGGCGAGGGCGTTGCGTTCGATGATTTCGAGGCCTTCGGCCAGGTCTGCGGGGTCGGGGCGTGGATGGAGCGGCGGAGGATCTGGGCCCAACCGATGATGGCGTTGAGGGGGGTGCGGAGTTCGTGGGAGAGGGTGGCGACGAAATCGTCCTTGGAGCGGTTGGCGTGTTCGGCCTGCTGGCGGGCGAGGGTTTCGCGCTGGAGGAGGGCTTCGAGTTCGGCTTCGACTTCCTTTCGGGGGGTGATGTCCTGGACGATGCCGATCATTTTGAGGAGTTCGCCGCAGGGGCTGTAGATGCCGCGGCCCTTTGCGGCGATCCAGCGGTCTTTGCCGTCAGCGCCGACAACGCGGTATTCGATGGCGTAATCGGTGTGATCGTGAAGGGCTTTGTCGGCGGTGTCGCGGGCGGAGTCGCGGAAGGCGGGGTGGAGGAGTTGGCGGAGATCGTTGCGGAAGTAGGTGCGATCGGGCGAGAGGCCGTACATGGCGGCGGCGCGAGGGGAGAGGGTGATGCGGTCGGAGGCGCGGTCCCATTCCCAGGAGCCGAGTTCGCCGGCATCCATGGCGAAGTGGAGGCGTTGGAGCGTGGCTTCGCGCTCGTCGTGAATAAGCCGTTGTGTGGCGATGTCGGGATCTTGAGGCATTATGACCGTGGGTTGGAGAAGTTTTCCGTTGCAGGGGGCGGAAGTGCCGCCTGGATTATATCGATTGTACACTGTGGCGGCGGAGGGAATCTCCGTACTATTACGGGAAATACGGGCACTTTGGGAATTCTCATGATTGCAGTGCGTCGGCGGCCGTGGTTTCTCCTGGTGACGGGAGTGGTGCTTCTGGTGGTGGTGCAGGGGCTGCATTTTGCGCATGTGGCGGGGATGACGCGTCAGGGTGTTCTGGGGCGGGCGGGGCTGGTGGTGCGGGCGAACATCACGCCGTTTGCGTGGTGTGCGTACCTGGTTTTTCTGCTGGGGGTGCTGGCGTGGATGGACGGGCGTTCGTATGTGGGACGGTTTCGGAATCGGCTGTTGATGTGCTGGTTGTGGTCGGTGCCGGCGTGGTGCTATTTCGACTGGATGAATTTTTATTACATGCGGGATGTGCGGACAGGATTGCGGGCGTGGGAATATATCAATTTGCCGGAGGTGTTTACGGATCGGCTGGTGGGATATCTGGTGGCGTTCGGGGCGATTGCCCCGGGGATGTTTTTGACGGCGGAGGTTTTGCAGAGGCTGGGGTTGTGGCGGATGGAAACACAAAACGCAAAACACAAAACACAAAACCGGGTGTTGCCAGTGGGGGTGTTCTTGCTGGGGCTTGTGCTGGCGCCGATACCGATTGTGGTGGGGGGACCGGCGTCGAACCTGGCGATCTGGGTGGGGACGTGGGCGGTGCTGGATCCGATCAATTATTTTTGTGGGAGGCCGTCGATTGTGGGGGATTGGCTGGGGATGCGGTTTGGGCGGTTTTTGTCGTTGTTCTTGGGGGGGCTGGTGTGCGGGTTTTTGTGGGAGTTCTGGAATTACTGGTCGTTTACGAAGTGGATTTATCATTTGCCGTTCCTGGGGAGGCTGGAGGGGGTGCGGTATTTTGAGATGCCGGTGATGGGGTTGATTGGGTTTCCTGCGTTTGCGTTGGAGACGTGGGCGATGTGGCAGACGGCGTTGTTGGTGCTGGGGGCATTTGTGGAGGGGGAGGGGAAGGGGGAAGGGGATCTGGTGACGCGCGTGCATGCGTGTATTTAAAAGGGGGTGGGACGGGTGGAAGGTGTTTGCCGGAGTCTGTGATCGCCATGGCGTGGAAGTCATGGGTTTGGAGGGGTTAGTTGAGGGTGCGGGAGGTGGCGAGCTGGATGGGTCTGGATTGGAGGTCCGCTTTGACGGCGGGGGAGCAGAGGGCTTCCATTTCGGTGAGGCGTTCGGTGAGGAGGCGGGTGTCGGCGGGGGTGAGGTCGTGGATGTCAGCGGGGTGGACCATGACTTCGCCGGGGCCTTCCGGGAGATGGGCGAGGAGGTTTTGCCAGACGGGGACGGAGGTTTTGCCCGTGGTGGCGAGGCCGAAGAACCAGTCGGTGGTGCGGAGCCCTGCGGCGATCGCTTTTCGCGCGAGGGCTCGGGCGAAGTGCGCTTGGATGCGGTAGGGGAGGGGGAGGGCAATACCGGAGAGTGGGATTTCGCGGGCGCAGCGAAGAGCGGGGATATTCGTGGATTTGCAGACGTCGATGATGGGTCCGTGGAGAGCGGGAAAGTGGGTGGTGTGTTTGTGGGCATCGACGTGCGTGGGGGAGAGGCCGCGGTTTTGGGCGTATTGGATCTGGGCGCGGAGTTCGTCAGCGGCCTGTTTGCGGGCGTCGCTGGAGCGGAGGGCGAGGAAAAGCTTCGGGAGGGAGCGTTTGAATTCGCTGGCGGAATTGAGGAGGCGTTTGCAGGGGGTGAGTGGCTTGCCCTGGATGAGGTTGAGGTGGATGCCGACGCCGAGGGTGGGGGTTTGGCCGGCGAGATCGATGGCGCGGTCGCGGTCGGGCATGTTGGTCATGAGGGTGGTGGAGGTGAGGAGGCCCTCGCGATGGGAGCGGAGGATGCCATCGGTAACGCCGGGGGAGAAGCCGAAGTCGTCAGCGTTGATGATGAGGGTGGTCATGGGGAGGGGAGTATACGCGGAATTATCGGGCGACGCAGGGTGTGGAAGCGCTTCCGACGAGATCGGCGTGATCTGTTATACTCATGCCCCCGTCGTGCAAAATTCGTGGGAAGTTCCCTTGCGATGCGAGGTTTTCTGGATGCCCGTCCGTCGTCGACCTGTGACTGTGCTGCTGTTGCTGCTCGCGTTTCTTAGTTGCACAGCGCTGGCGACATTGGCGCAGGAGATGCACGATCACATGCACATGGCGGCGGGGGCGGCGACGCAGAGCGGATCCGTGTGGGGGTCGGGCGGAGGGCTGCTGGAGACGTACACACCGCGGCGGGTGTGCATGAACTATGAGCCGGACGTGATCTGGCTGAGCTTGATTTCGGATGCATTGATCGCATTGTCGTATTTTTCAATTCCGGTGGCGCTGGTCTATTTCGTGCAGAAGCGGAAGGACCTGGCGTACAACTGGGTGTTCGTGGCGTTTGCGGTCTTCATCCTTGCTTGCGGCACCACGCATGTTTTCAACGTGATTGCGATCTGGCAGCCTTACTACCGGCTGGATGCGTGGATCAAGGCGCTGACGGCGCTGGCGTCGGTGGGGACGGCGGTTGCGGTGTGGCCGCTGATTCCGAAGGCGCTGTTGATCCCGAGTGCGACGGAACTTTCGACGGCGAACGCGGAATTGCAGCGGATGAAGGAGGGCCTGGAGATCCGGGTGCAGGAGCGCACGACCGACCTGGAACTCGCCAATGCGGCGCTGCGCGAAGAGATCGGGGCGCGGCGGACGGCGGAGATCGCACAGGCGCGGCTGGCGGCGATCGTGGAGTCGTCGAGCGATGCGATCATCGGGATCACCCTGGAGGGGAAGATCACGGACTGGAACATCGGCGCCCAGGTGATGTTCGGTTTTTCGGCGGAAGAGATCATCGGGCAGTCGATCCTGACGCTTGTGCCACCGGAACGGCACGCGGAAGAGACGGAGATTCTGCAGAAGATTGCGTCGCGGCAGCGGGTGGAACCGTATGAAACGATGCGCCTGAAGAAGGGAGGCACGCCGCTGCACGTGTCGCTGACGGCGTCGCCAATCATGGAGCCGGACGGGAAGATCGTCGGCGCTTCCAAGATTGCGCGGGACATCACGGAGAAGAAGAAGAACGAGGCGGAGCGGGAGCACCTGCTGGCGGCGGAGCGGGCGGCGCGTGCAGATGCGGAGGCGGCGAGCCGGGTGAAGGACGAATTCGTGGCGACGCTTTCGCACGAGTTGCGGACCCCGCTGAACGCGGTGGTGGGGTGGACGAGCATTCTGCGGAACCCGAAGACGACGATGGAGGAGATTCGGGAGGGGCTGGAAGTGATCGACCGGAACACGCGGGTGCAGTCACAATTGATCGAGGACCTGCTCGATATGTCGCGGATTCTTTCCGGGAAACTGCGGCTGGACGTGCGGCGGGTGAAACTGCCGGAGGTGATGTACGCGGCGATCGAAACGGCGCAACCGGCGGCCGAGGCGAAGGGGATACGGATTCAGCGGGTGATCGATCCGCTGGCGCCGGAGGTGAGCGGGGATCCGAACCGGCTGCAGCAGGTGGTGTGGAACCTGCTGTCGAACGCGGTAAAATTCACGCCCAAGGGGGGGACGGTGCAAGTGCAATTGCTGCGGGTGAACTCGCACGTGGAGATCGTGGTGTCGGACACGGGGATGGGGATCGATCCCGCCTTTTTGCCGCACGTGTTTGAGCGGTTCCGCCAGGGAGATTCCTCGACGACGCGGCTGCACGGAGGGCTGGGGCTGGGGCTGGCGATTGTGCGGCACCTGGTGGAACTGCACGGCGGGACGGTGTGGGCGAAGAGCGCGGGGGAGGGCAAGGGGGCGACGTTCTATGTGACGTTGCCGGTGCCGGTGAGCCATGATGACCGGCGGGCGGAAGAGGTGGTGCATCCGGTGGCGGAAGCCGCGAAGGCGACGAACGATCGCGAGCCGCCGATGTTGACCGGGTTGAATATCCTTGTTTTGGATGACGAGCCGGATGCGCGGGGGCTGATGAAGCGCTTGTTGGAGGAGCGCGGAGCGGTGGTGCGGACAGCGGCTTCGGCGCGGGAAGCGCGGGAAGAATTGCGCCGGGAGCGGCCGTCGATCGTCATTTCCGACATCGGCATGCCGGAGGAGGACGGGTACGCGTTCATCCGGTCCCTGCGTGGGCAGGAGCCCGCGGCGGGGGGTGATATTCCGGCGATTGCGCTGACGGCTTTTGCCCGGGCGGAGGACCGGCGGCGGGCGCTGGCGGCGGGGTTCCAGATGCACGTGGCGAAGCCGGTGGATCCGGTGGAGTTGATCACGGTGGTGGCGTCGGTTTCGCGGATTGCGTTGAAATAGGGGGGTGAACGGGGGGGGGGCATCGTGTTTGGGGATTGCGCTTCCCCGGGGGCGATGTCGCGTGATACAAAAGATGCCTGAAGGGAGGTGCTGCAATGATGTGTCCGAAATGCCAGGCGACGATGTATCACATGCCGATCGAAGGGCATGAAGTGGAGCGGTGTCCACGGTGCGAGGGGCTGTGGTTTGACTTGCGGGAGCATGAACATTTACGGGAGATTCCGCACGTGTCGGAGTCGATTGATTGTGCGCCGGCGGAGAAGGGGAAGGAATACAACGAGATTCGGAAGTACCCGTGCCCGTCGTGCGGCGGGGCGATGGTGGCGATGGCGGTACCGGAGCAGCCGCACATTCAGATTGAACAGTGCGCGGTATGCGGCGGGGCATTTTTCGATGCGGGGGAGTTCACGGATTATCAGAACTTTTCGCTGGCGGAGCGGATCAAGCTGTTTTTCTCGACGTTCACCCAGAAGCGGCGGAGGGCTTGAGACGCGGAGATGCAAAGATGCGTGGTTGGGGGGAATTTGTCGCGTTATGATGGGTGGCCATCAGCAGGAATAGAGCGGGCGAGAAGCTATGCCGGAAGAATACACAGTTGGTGCCGGGGAGTCGGTGCTGTCGATCGCGGCGGCGCGCGGGCTGCCCTGGAAGAAAGTGTGGAATGACGGGAGCAACAGCGCGCTGAAGCAGAAGCGGGAAGATCCGGACATCCTGATGGCGTTCGACAAGTTGAGCCTGCCGGACCTGGAGATAAAGGAGGAGTCTCGGGCGACGGAGGCGCAGCACCGCTTTGAAAAGAAGGCGGATCGTGCCAAGTGCGTGATCGTGCTGCGGCGGGTCTCGACGAAGAAGGGGTTTGTGGAGAACGCGACCGCCGATTTGTGGAATTACCAGGACTCGGACCCTGCGCCGCCGGAGGACGAGGCCGCGGCGAACGTTCCGTATCATTTTTACGCCGATGGCGTGCTGGTGGCGCAGGGGAGCACGGACGGAAGCGGGAAGCTGACGGTGAAGCTGTCGCCGACGGCGCAGGACGGGCGGTTGATCCTGAACCGGGGGACGAAGCAGGAAACGGTGATGGACCTGGGGTTCCGCGAGATGGATCCGCTCAAGGAGGTGCCGGGGGTGTGCAAGCGGTTGTACAACCTGGGATTTCCGTGCCCGACGGATGCGACGGAAGTGACGGTCGAAGTGCAGATGGCGATCCAGGCCTTTCAGCAGAAATACAAACTGACGGTCAACGGGAAAGCGGACGACGCGACGCGGAACAAGCTGAAGGAAGTCTACGGCGGGTGATGCTGCCGGCAAGCAGGGAAGACGATGGCTGCGACGAAAATACGCATCAAGCTGTTCGGCGTGGAGGCGATGGACGGGGTGGTTTTTCCCAGCCCGGAGGACTGGTCGTTTGAAATGACGATCAAGCGGGCGTCGGACAACAGCACAAAGACGCCTGGCGACCAGACGGCGACGTTCGAGTTCAAGAAAGACAACACCTACAACGACGTGGGGTGGGACCAGTTTTACGAGCTCACCGGGGCGGACACGACGTTCGACATCACAATCAAGGGGAAATCGTCGCTGGCGTCGCGGCAGGACCTGGGAATGGTGAAGGTGACGATTCGCTGCCCGATCCTTCATCCGTACAACCTGAGCATGCCGTCGAGCAAGAATTTGTTTGTGGCGGGGGTGGGGGTGTTCATCACATCGCAGACGGATTCCTGGAGCAGCGGGATCACGACGATCGTGCAGAATTCGGAGTCGCAGACGTACAACACGATTCTGGACCAGATGCAGGCGATGGCGGTGCATATTTGCCCGGTGATTCCGGTGCCGTTTGCGACGGGGATTCCGCCGCTGCCGCGCGGGGTACAGCATCTCGCGTCATGGGTGCCGGACGGTGATATGACGGTGAAGCCGGGGACGACCGCCCTCAATGCGCTGGTGAATCCGGCGGTGATACCGGTGCTGGATCCGACGGATGCGGATTTTGCGAACCAGGTGGCACGGATTCACGTGACGCAGATCTGGCCGAAGGACCTGGATACGGACCAGTTCATCTGGCGGGCGGCGACTTCGAACGTGAAGTTCTGGAGCGGCGGGGCGGAGATGAGCGAGGTGAAAGGGGGCGTGGAAGTGCGGGCATACGGGAAGCTTTCGGGCGATGCCGACGAAATGGGGGAGGTGACGCTGCATTGGAACGGGGAGGGGACGCCGAAACTGGCGACGTTCCGGGCGTGGGTGGGGAAGCCGAAATTTGTGTGGACGCGGGCGAACATATTCAAAGGGTCGCCGCCGACGGCGGGGCCGGCCGGGCCGGATCCGACGGTGACGGCGGACAAGATTGCAGCGCAGCTGGATTTGAACAACGTGATTCTGTGGCAGGTGGGGATCCGGATGGTGATGGACAAGGACGAGACGCCGTACGGCAACACGGAGTTTCTGCAGCGGGGCGTTTTCCGGGTGACGGTTCCTTCGAAGTTCATTGTGAATGCGGTGAATTCTGCGAACATGCTCGCGCCGCTGGTGAACGCGCGGCCAGGCGTGTTCAACGTGGCGTACATTTACACGGTCGCGGGAATGCCGACACTCAATGGGATGGCGACGGACCGGCTGATGTCCGACCCGGAGGGGACGGCAGACCTGGACGGAAGCCCGAGCACGTCGTGGATCCGGCCGACGGGGGTGTTCCCGGATGATGACGGCGCGAAGGTGACGATGAAGCAGATGGGGCCGTCGACGGCGCGGACGATCAAGGCGGCGGGGTGGTACGCGGATGGGGCGTTCGAGAAATTGTGCGCGTGCATCATGACGGAGCAGGGGGCCAACTTTCAGGGAAGTTTGACGCTGGCGCATGAACTGGGGCATGTGCTGGGGCTGCATCATCGCGGGAGCGGCGGCGGTGAACAGGTGTCGTCTTATGATGGGGTGAATCACCTCTCCGGGCCGCTGAAGGGGCGGGGGCATCCGTGGAATGAGAATTTGCTGTCCTACGGGCCGAACACGCGACGGCAGGATTTGGACATCCTGCAGGCAAAGGTGATGCGGACGAGCAAACTGCTGCGAAGCGATGCGCCGCCGCCGGCGCCGAAGCCGGTGCCCGCGGCGAACCTGCCGACGGAGAACGACAAGAAACTTCTGCAGTCGTATCTGTGCGGGAAGCTGAAGGGGTTGAAGCATGGGCCGTACGATATCGGCGCAACGGGGCCAAACGGTGACGGCGTGGATGGTGTCATCGGGCCCAAGACGAAGGCGGCGATCAAGCAGTTCCAGACGGATCACGGCGGGTTGGCGGTGGATGGCATTTACGGGCCGAAGACGCGGGCGGCGTTCGACAACGAGCTGAACGGGAAGTGATTTCAACGCGGCGAAGGCCGCGAGAGAAGAGCAGCCATGCAGGAAGAGCAAAGAAAAACACTGCTGACGTCGAAGGTGGCGACGGAGGTGAAACGCGCGGCGGTGGCCGTGGCGAAGAGCGACTCGGCCGAGGACCTCGGAACGCTGGGCGACCTGCTGGCGAAGGGGGAGTTTTTGAATCGGCTCGACAGTGCGGAGGAGTACAAGGGCCCATACACGAACCTGCGAGTGGGCCAGGTTGTGAACACGCTGGCGGAGAATCGGAAGCCGGCGGCGGAGAAGGTGCTGATTTCGCTGATTGATGCCGGGGAGTACCAGGCGAATTTCCAGCGGATCCAGATCTTGATCCATGCGCTGGCCTCGATCCGCCCCTCGCCGCAGACGGTGATCATTTACTGGGACAAGATGAGCGCGGCGGGGAGCCTCGTGACGTTTGATGTGATCGAGGCCCTGGTGGAAAATGAAAGCCCGCCGGCGATGGGGCTTTTTGAGAAGAAGCTGGCGGACCCGAAGCAGGAGGCCGAGGACAAGGCGGCGTGGATGCGGCAACTGGTGCTGCCGAAATGCAATGATGAACCGCTGCTGAGCGCGTGCGAGCGGGTGGTGAAGGGGCCCGGCGCGGGGGCGGAGGTGCAGGTGTCCATAGTGGAGGGGCTGTTTGATTACAGGCCGGACGAGTGGTACCGCGGGTGTTCGCCGGTGAAGCCGCCGGTGCGGGTACTGGCGAGCCGGCCGGCGAAGGACACGATGATTCGAATCGGGGAGTACGCGTTGTCGAGCCTGAAGCTGCCGGCGGAGTTGCGGGTAAAGGTGGAGGCGGCGTTGCGGGAGGCGCGGAAATGATCGGGCGGGAATGACGCGCGCGTGGTTGTTCTTTGGGCGGAGTTTCGGCTAGAATCCCATGTCTCGGCCGGATGCCAGAGTGGACCAATGGGGCGGATTGCAAATCCGTTTGTCGCGGGTTCGAATCCCGCTCCGGCCTGTATCCCCGTTTGTCGCCATCGGCGGAGTCTTCCGCTTTGAGTGCTCCCTCGTTTCCCGTCTCACCCGCCCTGCGGCGCGTCATTGTCCAACAAGATGGCGCACGGCTTCATTACGCCATTCCGCTGGCGCTGCAGCGTGCCGGGATGCTACACAGGATGTACACGG
This sequence comes from Phycisphaerae bacterium, assembly GCA_051955985.1. GTDB lineage: Bacteria > Planctomycetota > Phycisphaerae > WQYP01 > WQYP01 > DATKPA01. Next base: position 24,390 of record JBQCGD010000147.1, read on the forward strand.
GTTGGTACGCACGGCCGGGGTCTCTTGAGAGACTGGTAAGCAAGCTCGTGGCTTTCAAGAACCCGAAGCGCGGCCGGAAGATGCTCGACCGCTACTGCCGCGAACTCGACCCGGCGAATGTCACGTCGTTTCCCAGCCTCATACGGTACGAACGGGCGAACGGGAAAGGCTTTCCCTCGATGTTCGAATTCTTTGCGTGGCTGTCAAAGCTCTACGCGGAACGAATCCTGCGGCAGGGCTGGGACGGCGCGGATACGCTCTTCGGATTCGTCCGGAACATCCACCCGGATCTCTGCCGCGCCGCCAAAAACGACGGGCTGCTGACGATCGGGGACCAGATAATCGCGCCTTATGTCATCGAAGAAGCGGAGGAGCGGATCCAGCGGGAACGGTTTCCCGGGTGGACGGCGCATCCCGCGCTGGATACGAAGGAATCGTTCGCGGCGTACGAGTGGGAAACGTGGAAGTATCTGGACCACATCACGTGCGCGTCGGCGTATGTCCGCGAGGGGCTACTCGCGCAGGGCATCGACGCCGAGCGGATCACAGTGATACCCTATCCGCTCGATCTCTCGGAATTCCCGATCCATGACCGCAGCGGGCGCACCGGGGTTGTCACGGTGGGTTTTGTGGGGGCGGTGGGATTGCGGAAAGGGGCTCCGTACTTTGCGGAGGTTGCGCGGCGGCTCGCGGGCAAATCGATCAGGTTCATGATGATCGGTCCGCTCCATCTTTCCGCGATGGGGCTGGCCGAGATCAAACCGCACGTGGACGTTCCCGGCCCCGTGCCGCGTTCGCGGGTTCTCGAGCAACTCCGTTCGTTCGACATTCTGCTGTTTCCATCGACATGTGAAGGGAGTGCCGGCTCGGTAATGGAGGCGATGGCCACCGGGCTGCCGGTAGTGACGACGCCGAATTCCGGATCGCTGGTCGAGCCCGGCGTGAGCGGGTTTCTCGCCGGGTACGACGAGATTGACCGCATGGCGGAAGCGATCGAGACCCTGGCGACGAATGCGGAAAAGCGCCGGCAGATGGGCCTTGCTGCGCGCGCGGCGGTTGAGCGTTGCACCATTGACGCCTATAGCCGGGACTGGACCTCGCTTATGCAATCGCTTTCGCCGGTGCACGGACCTGTGAAGGGGCAGGATCTTCGATGACTGCTGACACGACATCGCGCAAGCCTCGCATTCTCTGGCTGCACACTCAGCCGGAGCACTATCACAATTGCATGATGGATGATCTGGCGCGTGGCGGTGCATACGAATACATTGCGGCGTTTTCACACAAAGGGAGGGGGTGGTACACGGAAGTGCCGACGCCGCAGGTCGCGCGGACGGTGTTTCTGGAGCCGCGGTCGGGCTTTGAAAAGGGGGCCCCGCCGTTCCGAGGGAAGTTTCACAAGGACTGGCGTGCGGATCTTTATCCGCTTGATTTCGATGTGGCGATTGTGGCGGGTTACGGAAGCCAGACGCACCGCGAGGTGATCCGGGACTGTCGATCGCGCGGAATTCCGGTGGCGATGTTCAGCGATTCGAACCTGCGGAGCCAGCGGGGGCGGACGGTGAAAGCGCGGATGAAACGGGCGTTGAAGCGTCGAATGCTGCGGTGGCTAATTGCGGACGTCGATGTTTTGCTGACCGCGAACCGCTTGGGCGTGGCGTACTGGCGCTACTATGGGGCGGCTGCGTCCAAAATCGTGCGGTGCCCCTATTATGCCGATTACGCCCGGGTGGAGATTGCCCGGCAGACGGAGCGGGCATCAGCGCTGGAGCGATTGAAGCTGCCTGCCGACACGCGCTTTCTGTTCAGCGCGGCGCGTCTGGTTCCGGCGAAGGGACTGGATCTGGCGATCCGCGCGTTTCGCGAATTGGGCCTCGCATTGCGCGGCTGGCATTACGTGGTCGCCGGGGTGGGTCCGCTGGAGGCGGAATTGAAAGCGCAGGCGGGCGAGCTGCTCGGGAAAAACATTCATTTCATCGGCTTTCAGCAGCCCAGCGACAACCTCGCGATGATGGCCCATGCGGACCTGTTTTTGTTTCCCTCGGTGTACGAGCCACACGGGATTGTTGTGCAGGAGTCGATGGCAGCGGGAACGCCGGTGCTCTCGAGTGACGCCAGCGGTGCGGCCTATGACCTCGTACAAAGAGGGATCAGCGGCGAGTTGTTTACCAGCGGCGATTCCGGGAAGCTGGCGCAGAAGCTCGCGGCACTTGTGAACGATCCCCGGCGGCTGGACGCGATGCGGCTTGAGGCGCGGCGCGATTTTGAGCGGTGGTTCGCGGCGACATCACCAATCCGCATTATCCACGAGACCGCGACACGCATGTTGAAAACGAAGTCGTGACATGAAGGCTACATGAACAAACGCATTATCCAGCTTCTCAAATTGGCGGTGTTCCTGGGCATTCTCGGGTTCGTCGGGAGGGCGGTCTATCACGCGTGGCTGGATGCACAGGCAAAGGCGGAAACCGCGCACATCGCGCTGAACCTGCAGAGCATTAATCCCCTTTACGGCCTGCTCGCAGTGGGCGGGTTCGCCGGCGTCATGACCGTGAGCGGACTCACGTGGCGCTGGCTTGCATGGAAAATGGGGGACCGATCGCCGACCGTACGGCTGCTGGGCGCGTATCTGTGGAGCCAAATGGGCAAGTACATTCCGGGCAAGGTGGTGCTGCTGCTGATGCGGATCGAGCGCGCGGAGCGTTTTGGGATGACCAGAGGGGCCTGCACGTTGTCGACGCTGCTGGAAAATGCGCTGTATATGATCAGTGGGGCCTTTGTCGGCATGCTGGCGGTGGGGCACATTGCGGACGCTTTGCCAGAAAGTATGCATCTGGCGCACCAAGCGATCTGGCCTGCCACCGTGGGAGCGATTGCGGTGCTCGGCGCGATGTGCCATCCCCGGGTTTTCTACCGATTGGTAGGGAAGCTCTTGAAGAAGCTGAAAAGGCCTCCGGTGGCGCCGGATCAGCAGCTCAACGAGAGTACGCTCATCCTGGGGGTCCTTGCATTTGTGCCGTGCTGGTTTTTCGGCGGGTTAGCGTTATGGGCATCCACGTGCGCGCTTCATCCGATTTCACTGACCAGCTGGATGTGGTTTTCCGGCGCGTTTTCGCTGTCGGTGATCATTGGAATGATCAGCTTTCTGCCCGGAGGCGCCGGCGTTCGCGAGGCGGTGCTGGGGATCGCGGTGATGCTGCAGCTGACGGCGGGGGGAATGGATCACAACGTGGCGGTGCTTCTTGGAGCGCTTGTTGCAGTCGTTCAACGTGTGTGCCAGATCATAGCGGAGCTGCTGGTGGGCATCATTGGCGGAATTGTGACGCAGAAGAAGGGGATCCCTCGCGCGGGAGGGAAATTCCTACCGCCAGACGGGGCGGCCATCGGCGGGTAGGGGGAGACCCGAAAGAATGTGTCGATAGACACGCTCGATATCAGAGACGATCTGGTTCCACGTGCAGTGCTCTTGGACAAAGGCGGCGCCCACCGTTCCCATCGATAGGCGTGCTGCGGCATCATCGAGCAGCTTTCCGACCGCCTGCACGAACGCAGTCATGTCGCCGTTGCGGATGATCGCCCCGCAGCCGCGGCTTTCGAGCTCGTCGAAATTGCATTCCTGCGTGGCGACGACGGGGCAGCGGGCGGCAAGGGCTTCCGTGATCGCCATCGAGAAGCCTTCCTGGTGCGAGGGAAGAACGAACACGTCCGCATCGACGAGGGCCTCCCATTTTTTCTCCCCGACGAGTTGGCCGACGCGCACAATGTTGTTCCGCAAGCCATGCGCATCGATGAGGCGATCAATCGATTCCAGGTAGGCAGCCTCACCCGTACCGGCGATGACGAGGCGGAGGTCCGGTCGCGCCGCGGCGAGCGATTTCCACGCGGGAATCAGGCGATCCAGCCCCTTCTTGGGATGCACGCGCGAAAGGAAAAGCGCAACCGGGCGATCGCCGATTTCGGGATGCGCCGCGCGGAACCGGCCGCGCGGCGGCAAGCCGGCAATTTCCGACTGCCGGATGCCGTTGCCGATGATGAACTTCGGCATGTCGCAGACCCAGGGCACAGCGCGGCGGATTTCCGCCTCATTGAGAAAATGAATGCCGCTGGCGCGGCCTTCGATGCGGCGCTCACGGAAGAGCCAGTACGTCCGTTTGAGCCATCGCGACTTGCGCTCCACCACGTATTGGTCGAGCATGCCATTAAGAAGCACCACGTACGGTTTGCGTGACTTCCAGCAGGCGCGTGCGGCCGCGAAGGTGGGGAACTGCCAGATGGAGTGGAGGTGGACGATGTCGAACCGGCCGATCTGAGAGGCGAGCCAGGCGTCCAGGTCGGGCGAGGGAAGGTAGCGGGTGATGCCGTTGTGCGGGAAGCTGGCGAATTCGACGGCGGGGGGGAGCGGGAGAACGCTTTCGGGATGCATGCCCGTCGCAGGATTGTGAACGGTCGCGACCGTCACGGCATGTCCGCGCGCAGCAAGAGCCCCCGCAAGGCCGGCGCAGACAGCAGGCGGACCGCCGGCCTCCGGCGACATCGAAGCAATCACGTGGAGCACACGAAGCCGGGATCTGCCTTCGGCTTCCGTGCTCCGGGATTCACTCATCTTTCGACAACCTCTTCCTGCAGGAAGCTCATGTCGGGTTTCTCGTTCGGAGCGGTCTTGAGCATGTTCTCAATGCCGGACTTGCGGACTTTCAACGCGTTGACGTACCGTTCAAAGTCGCTGCGGTCCGGGTTGACGTACGTCGTCCCGCTGTTGGGATCGTGCAGCACCGGATACATCTTATCAACCCAGGCGTACGTGACCTCGATCGCGTGATCGTAGGCCGGCAAGGCATCGAGGAACGGCTGCTTCGTGCCCTGGGTCATCTTGCGGCCGCCGTTATTCCAGATCACAAGCGCCTCGAAGAGCTTCTTCTCCGCAGCACCGATTGCCTGGTACGACTGCGTCTCCAGCACGTGGTTCACGTGCACGCTCTTGTTCGTGGGGTATTTGACCATGTCCTGGTTGAAGAGGTCGACCGCCTTGGGGGCGATCATGTCCACGTTCCGGTAGCAGTCCCGGAGTTCCTGCACCTTCCGGCTGTACGCGTAGGGGTCGAAATCGGGCGATGTGGAATCAAGCACGTTGTGCGCCGGGTTCTGCGCAGCGTGGCTGAACATCCGCATCAGGTTTTCGCCGGAGTAGTAAAGATCGTCGCGGCACCACATGCGGAGGCACATCGGCGGCCAGCCGTCGGCGATGTTTTCCCCCACCGTCGTGACCATGCCGGCGGCGAGCGAGCGCTTGTACTCGACATATCCGAAGTAGAACGGGCTCACGCCGTAGCGGAAGTCCATGGGGTCCGAGGCCGCCTTCTGATCCTTGCGCAGCTCGAAAAGCCAAGGGTCGGTGATCTGGATGCCGTAGCCTTTCTGCCCGCTGGGGCTGGTCATCTCCTTGGCGTTGAATTCGCTGCGGTTGACATACTGGCGCACGAGGCGGAGGGCCTCGGTATTGTCGCTTTTTTCGTCGGGCTTGACGGTGTCGAGCTTGTAAATCCCGGCGATGTCGTCGCGGCAGTGCGCGCGATAAAAAATGCGTTCGAACGCGCCGCCGAGCTTGAGGAAAAAGAGGTTGCCTTCTTCGAGGATCAGGTCGGGATTGTCCGGGTTGTACTGCTCCCCCTTGTAGAGGTAGCCCAGGCCGTCGAGGACCCACTTGTACTTGGCGTCCTCGGAGTGCCACTGGGCCGAGAGGTTATACGCCTGGTTCCAGGAGTGGAAGATGTAGATGCTGACAAAGTAGGGCTCGATGGCGCCGATGATGTCATACTTGGTTTCGAGGTCCATCCACTTGCGGTCTTCCTTGTCATTCTCGGCCTGGTACCAGAGAACCGTCGCGAGCAGCCCGCGAAAGCCGCCCAGCGTCAAACGCGGGAAATTCAGCGCCAGGCTCTTCAGAGACGTGTCCGGCTCCTCGATCATGGCGTTCCGTCGGGCGGTGAGGACATTCTGAATCAGCAGTGCGACCGCGAGGAGGACGGCCCCGACAGCGGTGGAAAAGAACTGGTCACGCCGCGCCTTCGAACGCAGGTAGCGGAGTTCGCCGGTGACGCGCGAGTCGATCCCCGTGGAGGTCGCCGAGGCAGGCCGGGGGGGGGTCGTGGTTGGAGGAGACGAGGGCATCAACCGAGCTCCTGTTTGCGGAACAGCAGGTAACCGAGCGCGATGAACGGGATGGCGTAGGCGATCGTCCAGAGAAGATCGCTGCCAAGCGTCGAGAGGGGCATGTTCCGGAGCGCCGAGATAAAGCGAAGGGAATCATACCGCGTGTAGTCCGGAATGAGCGATCGGATGAAATTCAGGAGGTACCAGACCGCTTCGGTGAAAGCGTCGAAGAACTTCTCAATGCCGCTGCGCTCGCCGTAGTGTGTGTAGCCCAGCGCCGTAAGACCGCCCGCATTCGGCAGGGCGGCGATGAATTCGGCGATGAACCCGAAAATCATGCAGGTAAACGAGGCGAACATCGCCACCGGCCACCCGAGCCGCACCGACCACGCCACGCAGATCACAATCAGCAGTGCGACCTCGCAGAAGATGATCAGCTCGCTCTTGAAGACGTTCACAAAAAACGAAGAGGGGGGCTGATCGATGCGCACCGAGTCTTCGTTGAGCGCGATCCAGTGTCCCTGCGTCGGGCAGGTGAGCACGAGGATCAGATCGCCACGCTTGGAGGGGTCTCCGCTCCCCAGCAGCTTCGCCGGCAGCTTGATCGTGGTGATGCGCTTCTCGACGACCGGGAACGGCTCGAGCACCGTGTGATCCTGCCGGGAGTTGTCGTTGTAGGCGTCGACAATCGCTTCCGTGTCGACGCTGTAGTTGTCCATCTTGTCGGTGTCGAGCTTCAGCGAGACTTCAAAATTGCCGTCCGAATCGACGGGAATGTCTTTCAGGTTCTTGGCAGGGAAGCGGAACATGGCGGCTTCGAGCGGGGGCGCTCCGCCGATGAACTGGTCGCCGTACTCGCGGATTTCACGCTTGTCCGGTCCTGCAACCTCCTGCATGTCGTGGCGTTCAAAGCCCCGCATGATCGGATTGTTCAGGGGGAGAATTTCGAACTGGGCGTTGTAGAACGGCACCGCAACAACATTGATCTGGCTTGGATCGATTTGCGCGCCGGGAGGGGAACCGTCCTTCACTCCAAGATAAACGCCGAACGTGGAGCAGCTCACCGTCACTTCGACCGGTCCCATGTCCGTGCCGGATTCGGGCGGTTTGCTCGGGTCGTCCTGCGCGGTGAAGAGGTCCTCGGGATGATCGATCACCCAATAGCCGTGGCCGGTCGAATCGAGCACCACGCTCTTTTCCTTGACGCGGGCATCGGCGGGGGAAAGACCCGTGCCGACACGCTGCGCCGTCACTTCGATCTGAATCTTGGAAGGGGGATTCTTCACGTAAGGGAGGACGGGGAAATTAAACTCGAAGTAAGGGTGCATCGGGGCGCCGATCGGCGTCACCAGCGCCATGGTCGGGGCAACCAGTCGCGGGAAGTGGTAGATCACCTTCTCGGAGCTGCCGCCCTTGAGGTAGCGGTCGCCGTTGGCCTTGTCGTAGCCGCCGAGGATCGACATGTTCTGCGGCGGCACGGTGATGTAGTTGTACGCGAAGAGGGAGCCTTCCTCGGCGAGCCGTTTCTTTTCCTCCGGCGGGGCGACAACCCCCTTCGTCCCGGCGTGGAGCTGGTAATCCTGTTCGGCAAGCTGATACGCCTTCGCGGCGTCGCTGCGGATCTTGTAGTCGCAGATGTGCAGCACGGCCCACGTCGCCAGGCCCATGACCGCCAGCGTGCCCAGCGCGACGACGCAGAAGCCGGTCATCTTCCCCACCAGAATTTCCAGCCGCGAGAGCGGCTTGCTGGCATTGGTGATGATGATCTTGCGCTCCCGCTCCCGCGGAAGGCTGACGCACGCCAGCACCCACATCATCAGGAGGAGCATCCATTCCTGCGCCGTCAGCAGGATGCGAATGTAAATCGGAAAGCGGTCCGCCTCATCGTACGGCCGCACAACAAGAATCAGCAGCACCGACACGATGAGCCAGATGATCGGAAGCATCCACACCCGCGCCACCCACGATTCGATGATCGTCGTGCGCCCCACCGCCCAGATGCGGCTGATCCCCGTCCCCAGCCCCCGCACCGGCCGACGCACCAGCATCAACAGATCGCGGTAGGCGAGCAGCAGGAAGATGAACAGCACCACCCCGATGATGGAATACGCAATGATTGTGCTCAGCGCCATGCGTTACTTCCCCCCGGCGGCGTTACGCTCGGCCGCACGCTTGTCGAGCACCAGACGTTTGAAAAGATCCTCGAGCCGGCTGCGTTCGACGCCCGGTTCGATTTCGCTGATGCCCGCTTCCTGGAGGATCGCCACGAGCTTCTGCTGCACGTCCGCTGGAACGTTCCGCCCCTTCACGGTGAAGACATCCTTCACCTCGAGGAGTTCGTTGACCGTTCCCTCCACCTCGATCTTGCCGCGGTAAAGTATGCAGACGCGGTCGCACACATCCTCCACGTCCGCGAGGTTATGGCTGGAGAGGAGCACCGTTTTTCCGGCGTTCTTCAATTCCTTGATGAGGTTCTTCATTTCGAGGGTGCCCAGCGGATCGAGACCCGACGTCGGTTCATCAAGGATGACCAGTTCCGGGTTGTTGAGAAGCGCCTGCGCCAGGCCCACGCGCCGCGCCTGCCCCTTGGAATAGGTGCCGATGCGCCGCTTCCACACCGCCGGATCCAGCCCCACGAAGTTCAGGTAATACTCGATCGCCTGCCGCCGTTCCGCGTGGTTCATGTTGAACAGGCGGGCGTAAAAGTCGAGCGTCTGCCGCGCGTTCAAAAAGCGGTACAGGTACGTCTCTTCCGGCAGGTAGCCGATGGACCGGCGGCTGATCTGGTCGCCGGCGCTTTTCCCGAGCACTTCCGCCACGCCCGTCGTCGGGTTGATCAACCCGAGCAGCAGCTTGATCGTGGTGGTCTTCCCGGAGCCGTTCGGCCCCAGCAGCCCGTAAATTTCGCCGCGGTTCACCGTCAGGTTCAGGTCCTGCAACGCGGTGACACGCTGGTTCGCCCAGAATCCGGGATAAACCTTCGTCAGACTCCGCGTCTCGATGGCCGGGATGCGCGGCGCCGCTGCGGCGGCTGGTGTCGGCGTCGGCGAGGGGGCTTCAATTGACATTACCTGCTCCATTGGGGACGGCTGAGGAGATTTGCTGGGTCCTCATCCTATTTGTTTGCCTGCACCTGTCCAGCATCGAAGGTCGGCGGATCGATCATCAGGATCGTCTTCTGCCCCGGCTGAACGAACATGATCCGCTTGGCGTTCGAAGAGACGCTCTTGGCAGCTTCGGCAAAGATGTTCCAACGCGTCACGTCGGGGGCCTTCACATACTGGGCGTACACCTGCGAAAAGCGATTCGCTTCGCCCTGCGCTTCATCCGTCACCTGCTTCGCATACGCCTGCGCGTCGCTGATCATCGTCTCCCGCTGCGCCGTCGCCTGCAGCCGATCCGCCTCCGCCTTGCTCTGCGCTGCGTAGCGGGCGCTGTCGGCCTCCGATTTCGACCGCAGCACGCTCTGGAACGCGTCATCCACCCGCTGGTACTTCGGCCAGCTCTTCCCCGTGATGTCCACCTTCTGCACCTGGATCCCGAAGTCTATCATCTTCTTGCCCGTCGGATCCGACGGGTCCGGCAACACCATCGCCTTCTGGATCGCATCCTGCAGCGTCAACGGCAACTTGTCGCTGCCTTCAAAAAGGACCTTGTCCACCGGGATGTGCGCCAACTGCCGGGCCATCGCATGCTGGATCATCTGCTGCAGCAGCGCCTCGCGGTTGTCCGTGATGTGCCCGCTCGTTGCCGACGCCGAGGAATTCTCGGTCACGTCCAGGTCATGCGAGACGCTCATGATCCACGCCTCGGGATTGTTGATCTGGTACGTCACGGCGATCGAGATATGCACCACGTTCTTGTCCGACGTGATCAGGTACGGGTCGAACAGGGCGCTGAGCCACTCCGGCGTCACATTCGGATTTTGCCGCAGGATGTCACGCTTGAAATCGGCGTATTCCTCCTGGGGGGCATAGAAAGTGTTGACCGTCAGGGTGCGCGTCTGCTGCACGGGAATGCGGAACACGGTGTCGATCGGCCACGGAAGCCGGTAATGCAACCCCTGTTCGATCAGTCGCGCCTTGCCGTTGCTGCCCACGAACTGCCCCAGCCGCTCAACGAGCGCCACTTCGTCGGCCTTCACCTTGTAGAAACCCGACAGCAGCCACACGATCAGCGCGCAAACGACGAAAATCAGCAGGATGTGGTGCGCCTTGCCCCACCTTGAACCCGTTGTTTCCTCCGCAACCGGCAGCGACAGGTCCTCGTGCGGTGCGGGAGGAGGTGCTTCTGGTAATGACATGGTCATGATCTATTTCCTTGAGCCCGTACGGCCCATGCTTTGAACTTGGAATCACTTCGCCACGACGACCGGCTTTGCAGGCTCGGCCGGCGGGTTCGTCGCCTGCTGCTGCGTCTGCGGATTCACCGCCGTCGGCGCCGTGAAGAGCGCCTTGAGCCAGTCCGCATCGGTCGGAAGCACCAGGTAGGTGTTCTTCGCCAGCGACGATTTCACAAATTCCATGCTCTTCCAGTATTCGTAGAAGTCGCGGGCCGACGGCGACTGCTGCACGCCCGCCAGGATCTCCAGCGCCTTGCGATCCCCATCGCCGCGAATTTCGCCGGCCTGCTTCTGCGCTTCCGCCCGGATGCCGGCCGCGTCCGCTTCGCCCTTTTTCACGATGCGATTCGCGTCGCTGTCGCCCTGGCTCTTGTAAGCCGCCGCCTGCTTGTACCGCTCCGCCGCCATGCGGGCGTAAACCGCGTCCGCATTCGCCGGCGGAAACGCCATCCGCGAGAAGCCGATCTGCACGATCTCGAGGCCCTGGTCCTCCACGCCCGCCGTCCGGCCTCCCGCGCCGTCCGGTGAGCCGTGCGTCGCTTCATCCGCAACCTCCCGCTCGATCTCATCCGTGTGGATCTTCGCATCGTCATTGTTGAAGATCTCTTCCAGCGTGTGGCTCGCCAGCTTCGCCTGCACCAGCCCCGTCATTTTCTGTTCCATGATCTGCTTGGCCCGGGTGTCGCTTCCGCCCGTCGTGCGGTAGAACTTGATCGGATCCTTGATCCGCCACGCCGAGTACGTCTGCACGCTGATCGCATCGCTCCCCGCCGTCACCACTTCCTGCAGCGGCGTCGTGTCCATGTGCAGGCGCGTGTCGATGCGGATCACATTGTCCGTCGGCAGCTTCAAATACCAGTTGTAGGCAATATGCATTTGCTGTGGCTGGTCGATGATATGCCCGAACCGGTCCAGCAGCACATATTCGTACGGCTTCCGCACAAACGTGCAGAGCACCAGGAACAGAATCACCACGACAATCGCGGTAAACACGCCAATTACAGTCCTACGCATCTTTCTTCCTCGTTCCGTTTCGGAACCTTCAGTTACTTCTGCTTCCATTATCTGTTTTCATGTTCCCGCCGCGTATTACTGCGTCGGCGGCCGGGGAACGAACGGGTTGTTCGTCGTCTGGTACAACTGCACGTCCTTCACCTTCGGATCAACAACCACCTTGTTCACCGGCGAAAGCACATCCTGCAGGCTCCGATACTTCGTCTGCAGCTTCGCCAGCTTCTCGAGCAATTCCCGCTTCTCCGGCGTGACCTTGTCCATGCCTCCCAGCATGTTCGTCACCTGCGCCGCTTCCGATTCCGCCGTGCCCACCCGATCCGACTGGTACACCTGCGCGTCGCTGATCGCGCTCGCGGCGTCGCCCTGCGCCAGGGTCGTGTCCGTCAGTTGCTGCTTCTGGGCGTTGTCGATCACCGCCTCCTTGATCTCACGCTGCGTCACCACGTCTTCAAACTGGCTCGCCGGCCCCAGGCGGCGCCCCGACGGGGAGGATGCATCCACCACATCATGCCCGCGCGGCGGATGCAGGTCCTTGATCGTCAGATCCTCGATGAAAATCCCGCAATCCAGCGCATCAAGCTTGTCCTGCAGAATCCTGTGGCAATGCTGCTCCACTTCCTGCCGTTCCTTCCCCACCATAATATGGTCCAGCGTGTGCGTCGCCATCGCCCGCGTCACCGCGAAATACGCGCATCGACGCACCAGTTCGTCGTACACCGGCAACGCCTGCGTCCCCTCCCCGCTCTTCTCGAAGAAATCGCTGTGCGAAATGTGCGAATAGAATTTCGCAGGATCCGCCACGCGCCAATAAATCGCGACGTACGCATCCAGCATCTGCGGCGACCCCGGATCCCCCGTGATGAACTGCGTCTGTACCTGCTGCTCCGTCTTCGGCTCCGGTCCCGCCGTCCAGAACTGGAACGGGACCTTGTTCATCCCCGGCAGGTCGTGCATTTCCACTCCCACGTGCGCTTCCTGCAGCGTCGCTGTCGGAATGCGCACCAGGTTGTCGATCGGCCACGGGAATGTCACGTGAAGCCCCGGCTCCAGCAGCGAGGCCTTCCCCACCGTGATCTGCCCTCCCGCCTGACGTACGATGTCCACTTGCCCCAGCCGCTCCAATACCGCGACTTCACCCGGCTGCACCACTCGAAAACAATCCGCGATCACCCCAACCACGATCATCGCCACAATCGCCCGCGGCATCATCCGGCTGATCACGCCACGCTCCCCCGTCCCGCTCGCAAGTCCCACGCTCTGCGCGAAGAGCATCTTCAAGCCGTTGAGCCAGAACGAACTGAGCATCGGTACCAGCGGCAGCGCCTGCAGGTCGATCGCCTCCTGGTCCAGTTCGTCGATCGCCGAGTAGCTCCGCAGCCCGTTGACGAACAGCTCCAGCCCCTGCAGCAGCATCAGGAAAGCCACGATGCCGCCGGCGACTTCCGATGCGTATGCCACCCGCAGGTACCCCAGCACCGTCGCGACGCCCACCGCAATCATCCCCGTGATGCCGATCGTGAAATTGCTGTTGACCGCCTCGCCGTAACCGACCGTCGAACGCGTGATCCGCGTCACCCAGTACAGAATCGAATAAATCACCGCCGCGCCCAGGCCGATCACCAGGCCCAGCTCCGTGATCGCCACCGGCTTGTCGAACGTGCCCGCGATCGGGAACGGCTTGTCCGGATTCATCCCCGCCCAGTCGAACGTCGCTTTCAGCAGGAACCAACCGATCACACACCCAAGCCCGACGAGCACCACCGACGTGATGATCACCAGTAGCCGCTGAAACCCCGTGTCGATGGTCTTCACCGTCGGCGCCGCCGTCGTCGCCTCGGTGCGATCCTCCCCCATGCTCATGCGGAATCCGCCGCCGACGAACTCTTGCCGCGTGTTTACCGGCACCTCGTCCAGCTCTTCCGCCTGCCGCGCCAGCCGCAGCCCGTACCCCGCCAGCCCGACCACGAGCGCCTGCCCCAGCGCCATCATCATCCCCGCCCACATCGCCGTCGTGTCGAACAGGATTCCCCCGGCGAGCAAAATGGCCGCAATCGCCAGCAGCCCGGCCAGTGCCGCCCATGCCAATGTTTCCGCTCTTCTCATTGCTTGCTCAATTTTTCGTGAAGTGCAACAAATTCGAATTCAAACGTCACAAACCGACCGTCCGCCTTACACCGCCTGCAGCGGCGTCAGCTTCGGGGCCACAAACATGCTTTCACTCTTCTTTTCCACCGGCGGCAATTCCTCGGGCTCCGTCGGCGTCACCGGCATCGCCCGGCGATAGGAACCGCCCGCCAGCCGCACCGAGTTCAACGCGATCATCACAATCCCCGCCAGGTGCACGAGCGCCGCCACCGCCGGCGCGCCCTTCCCGAAAATGTTCAATGCCCCGCCCGCCACCAGCGCCTCCGCCAGCCCCGCGAACACCAGCGAGAACAAAAGGTTCTGGTAAATCGCCGAACGCGTGCGCTTCGCCAGGTAAATCAGCAGCGGTACACGCGTGAGATCGTCCTTCAGCAGCACCGCGTCCGCCGCTTCCACCGCCACGTCCGTCCCCCGGATCCCCATCGCCACCCCCACCGTCGCCGTCGCCAGCGACGGAGCGTCGTTGATTCCGTCTCCCACCATGCATACCCCTTTGCCGCCACGCTGCAGGCTCCGAACGATGTCCACCTTCTGCCCCGGCAGAAGCTCGGCAAACACTTCGTCGCATCCCACCACGCGCCCCACCAGTTCCGCCGTGCGCTTCCGGTCCCCCGTCAGCATCGCCACGCGCCGGATCCCCAGCTCCCGCAGCCGTGCGATCGTCTTGATCGCCTCCGGCCGGATTTCGTCCGTCAAATGAATCGCCCCCATCAACCGGTTGTCGTGCATCACGTACACCGGCACCACGGGAAGCTGCTCGTCTTCGTTGTCCAGTTTCGTCGCCATCGCCGCAAAATCCGCCGGGACGATTTTCGCCGATCCCGCCACCGCCGGTTTCCCGTCCACGATCGCCCGAATGCCCAGCCCGTCCAGCACCTGCATGTCCGCCGCTTCCGTCGTATGCACGCCCTTGCTCGCCGCATACGCCATGATGCTCTTGGCCAGCGGATGGCTGCTGCGCTGTTCGATCGTCGCCGCCAGCCGCAGCAACTGCTCCGGCGAAACACCCTCCACCGGCTTTACGTCCCGAACCACGAACTTGCCAGACGTGAGCGTCCCCGTCTTGTCGAACACCACCGTTTGCAACGTCGCCGACGCTTCCACGAACGGCCCCGCCTTCACCTGCATCCCCGAACGGCTCGCCCGGGCCAGCGCCACCACGATCGCCAGCGGGCTCGCCAGCAGCATCGCGCACGGACACCCCACCACCCACATCGTCACCATCCGCACCGGGTCCTTCGACACGATCCACACCAGCACCGATGCCACCAAAATGATCGGCGTGTAAAACGCGAAAAACTTGTCCGCCGCCCGGATGATCTGCGGCTGGAACTGCTGCGCCCGGCGCACCAGCGCGATCGTCTGCCCCAGCGCTGAATGCTCGCCCACCCGCTGCACCTGGATTTCCGCCGAACCCGTCAGATTGATCGTCCCCGCAAGCATGTCCGTCCCCACCCCCTTTTCCACCGGCATCGCTTCGCCCGTGACCGAGCTCTCATCCACGCTCGTCATCCCGCTGATCAACTTGCCGTCGGCTGCAATCCGCTCGCCCGGCTGCACCACCAGCGTGTCTCCGATGCGAAGTTCATCCACTTCGATCACCTGGTCCGCCCCGCCGCGCCGCACGCGGGCATGCTTGGGGGCGAGTTTCTGCAGTTCCAAAACCGCTTTCCGCGCCGATTCCGTCGCCACCCCTTCAATCAGCGCCCCAACCTGCAGGATCAGCGCCACCAACCCCGCCTCCACGTACCACCCGAGGCTCACCGCCCCGATGATGCTCATCGCCACCAGTTCATTGACGTTCGTCTGCCCCTTCGAGAGCCCTTTGATCGCACTCCAGATGATCGGCCCGCCCCCGACGATCGTCGCGATCAACCCCAGCACCTTGGCGACGTCTTCCTCCAGACCGAGCCACCCCGCCGCCATCGCCAGCCCCAGGCACGCGATCGTCACCGGCAGGAGAACCGTCAACTGGAAGTCCAGCCCCACGCCCGAATGCGAATGCCCTTCTTCCCCGTGGTCATGCCCGCACGCGCAGGCAATGCCGTGGTCGTGATCATGCTGCTTCTTCACGGGGCTGAACACCGCCGGCGTGCTCACCGGGGTAAACGTCCCCACTCCGTTCGTCGCCTGCAATGGAACAAATGCGGTTTTCTGTTCTTGGCTCACGGAACTTACCTCAGCGGAACGACTGCGGAAGAATTGGAAAGGACGGTATTCGTACCAAATTGCCTGTTGCCTGCCAAGCCTGCGCGACGGCTTTGCAGACGATTGGAGTTCTTTGTGACAGCGGCATTTATGCGCATTTTCCGCCCGGCCGCGCGCATCTCCGCAGCACGGCCGGACTAATGCTACGCTCCCCATCCGAAAAAGTTCGGTCTCCCCCCCTAAATCTTCTCGATTTCCACCGCCGCCAGCGACGCCTTGAACACCCCCGCATCGATCTCATCCAGCTTTTCCGACATCGCCCGTGCCGTCGCCAGCGCCAATGCCGTCCCCAGCGCCTGCTTTGCATCCCGCCCCGCCGACGTCTCCGCCACGAACCCCGCCAGCAGGTGATCGCCGCACCCCACCGTCCGCCGCAACGTCCCCATTTCCTTCGTCGCCACCCGCCCGCTGTAAACGCCATTCGGCGTCAGGAGCACCGCCCCCATCGGCCCGCGCGTGACCAGGATATTTTCGGCATTGTGAAGCAATGGCCCGGCCGCATCGCGCACCGCCGCCGCCGCGTTCGGCACTTCCACCCCCACCAACTGGCGCAGCTCCTCCAGGTTGGGCTTGAGCATCCACACCCGATGCCCCGCCGCCGCCCGCAAGGGATCCCCACTCGAGTCCACCACCACCCGCGCGCCGGCCGCCCCGCAGCGGTCCAAAAGCGCACCAAAGTATCCCGTATCCACCCCCGAACAGAGCGATCCAGAGAAAATGGCCACATCCCCCGGCTTCATCTCATGCATGATTTTCTGCTCGAGAAGCACCGCCTCCTCGTGCGTCACGGAAAAACCCTTGTCGCGCAAGTGCGTTTCCAGACGCCGCTTAGGATCCAGAATGGTGATGTTTTCCCGCGTCTTCCCCGCCACCTCGACATACCGGCACAACACCCGCCCCGGCCCCGTCGACATCAACTGCTCATGAAACAACTCCAGTTCCCCGCTCCCCAGAAACCCCGTCGCAATCGAATCCGTCCCGAGCTGCGCCAACGCCCGGTTCACGTTGGCCGCCTTCCCCGCAGCAAGCCGCGCCACCTGCACCGCCTGCTGATGGCCGCCGATGTGAAAGTCCGGGCACTCCAGGATGCGGTCCACCGCGGGATTGAACCCAATTGCCACAATCGCCATAAATTCCACTCACGCCATCGGGATTACAAAGGATTTATACTCCCGCTATCTCCCAAAGACCAATGGAATCCCAAGCGGCATCTGCAAGGCACTCGGCGATCACCGTTCAATCGCAATCCGCCCGTGGATTTCCGGACCGCGATGTTCGCCGATTTCCCGATGGTGTTCGTGGAATTCCCGGCGGTGATCATCCCAATCGTGGCGGTAAATGGGATGGTATTCGTGATAGCGCGGGTAAGCGTCCCGATAATAATAGTTCGGACCGTAGTAATACCCCGGATTCGTGTCGTAATAGCCGTACCCGTCCGGCTCCACCGTAGCGCTGCAAGAAGCTAAAAATGGCAGTGCCGCAGCCGCGGTCAGCAAGGCAACCAGTGTCGAACGCATGGCATCTCCTCCTCTAGGAAGACCTTCCGTGCGACAGCACAAGTCGCAAACGTTATGCCCGCCGGCCGGTCCTCCCAAGCCCCCATTTGCAGTCGCCGACCCGGCTCTTTTCAGCTACAAAAGCGCACGGCTGGAGCTGAAGTCGGCACCACATTGACATGGATTTGTGCGAACGTTGTCGATAGGTTCATGGAGCACGACGCGCTTTCTGGGGTCCCTATGGGCTATGGAATCGAGTTTCTTGTCGCGCTCATCATCCTCCTCAATGGAGCACGCTCGGATCTGCTGGATGCGATTCCGACGGGGGCTTACTGGCGGGCCAAGGGGATTACCGTGACCCTGGAGCAGCTCGAACGCGATGCCGGACCGGAGGAGCGGGTCGGCGCCGTCGATGCCCTGATCGAATCGCTCGGCTCGCCGGAGTTCAAAAAGCGGGCCGAGGCGAGAGAGAAACTCGCAGAAATGGGCCCGCGTATCCTGCCGCAGTTGGAGGGCGCGACCAATTCCAAAAATCCCGAGGTGCGCGCCGTCGCCGCCGAGATCGCGCGCCGCTTTGAAGCCAAGGGAAAGGAACGCTCCGTCCGCCGGCTCATGGCGATCCGGACCCTCGGCGAGCGACACGAAAAGGGGGCCCTCGACCTGCTCAAGTCCCTGGAGAATTCAAAGGAAATGTTCGTCGCGGAGTATGCCCAGCGGGCGGTCGCACAGATCGAGGGACGCCCGTGGAAAGCGCCCGACCGTTCCGCACTGATCGCCAACGACTGGCAACTCATGCCGCGGCACACCGGGATCATCGGGCAGACCGTCGGCCTGGCGGCCGCACCGGTCACCCTGGACACCCTCTATCGTCGCCCTGCCGCGCCCCCAAAGCCGGGCCCCGACGGCCAGCCCTCCCCCAACGAGGCAGAAGCCAAGGCCATGGCGTCGCTGCTGCCCATTCTCGAGCGGATCGGCAATGTCCGGATTGACGGGGTCACCGCGGCACTCTCCGACGATGCGGGGGAAACCACCGGCTGGGAACTCACGATCATCCGCGGACAGTTCGATGCCGCCGCATTGCGCGCCGCCGCGCGCGTCCTCGCGCACCCCGCCGATGGAGTTGTGAAGTTTGGAACCGAGCACGGCATCCCCATCGTGCAGACCGACGTGGACACTCACATCATGTTCCCCTCCGACCAGATGATGATCTTCGTAATGGCCGACGAGGACAATGACCGCTTTGCACGCATGCTGGCCATGATCTACGCCCTCCAGGCGGGGCATGGCCAGGTGACGGGCGACAAGAATCTGAGCGCCCTCATCTCCAGGCTGCCGCCGCCGGGCACGGGATCGCGCCTCTGGCTGGCGGGAACCTTCAACGCCGAGGAGAAAAAACTCAAATTGCTCGCCGGTGTGGATTCCTTTGTGGCAAGCGCCGTCGATCAAAAGGAGGGCATCGCATTAACCCTCCGCGCAGCTGGTGGCAACGCCCGCGAGCTCAAAGGTTCCGTCGACGAAATGACCACCAACCTCCGCTGGCTTCAACAGGTGATGCCGCAGGTCGCGCCCCTCCTGCCCATCGCGGCCTTTGTAGGATCGGTGCGCGCGGCGGTTGGCCCCGACGGCAAGGAGGCGACCGTCACCGCGCAGATGAAGCCCGAACTCGCCGGCTCCGTCCTCGGACTCATGCTGCCCGCCCTCGATTTAAAGCCCCAGGAGCAGCAGGCCGGGGCCGGCAATGGACCTGCCGTGGCGCCCAATGCGCCTGCCGTCGTGCCGGCGCAGTAAACCCGGGTCGATGCGCTACGCCGCGCGTCACCGATCGGGGGGGAGAACCGGCGGGACCCCGAACATTGACGCGGAAGCATGAGCGGTTGTCGTGACCCGGTGTGTATTTGTGCACGGCCCTGTGATACAACGTGGGGCATTTCTGAGAAATAACCGGGCCCGCAAGGAGTGTGCATGCATCTCGCGGTGTTGGACTGGGTGATCGTGGCTCTGTCGCTCGGCGTCTGTTTTGTGCCGGCACTCTTTCTGGCCCGCCGCTCCGGCAAAAGCACGACGGAGTTCTTTGCCTCCGGCCGCAGCGTGCCGTGGTGGCTCGCCGGCCTCTCCATGGTGGCCACCACCTTTGCTTCCGACACGCCTAACTGGGTCACCCAGCAGGTGCGCCAATTCGGAGTTGCCGGAAACTGGCAGTGGTGGGCCATGGTGCTCACCGGTGTCGCAACCGTCTTTTTCTACGCCCGCCTCTGGCGCCGCTCCGGCGTCCTCACCGATCTCGAATTCTACGAAGTACGCTACTCCGGGCAGGCCGCCTCCGTCGTGCGCGGCTTCCGCGCCGTCTACCTCGGCCTCTTCTTCAACTGCTTTATCATGGCCACCGTCACCCTCGCCGCCTGCAAAATCGCCAACATCCTCTTCGGCATGCCCCCGTGGCAAACAATCCTCATCTGCGGCCTGCTCAACGTCGTCTTCGCCGCCCACTCCGGACTCTGGGGCGTCCTCGTCATCGACATGATCCAGTTCTTTATCAAGATGACCGCCGTCATCGCCGCTGCCTACTTCTCCCTCGTCGAAGTCGCACGCCGCACCGTCGGAACCACCAGCGCCCTCGACGGCCTGCACCAGGTCGTCCGAAAACTCGGCGGAATGCAGGTTGCCTTTGACCTCAACGCCCCCCACGCCCAGCCTGTCATGACCCCCGTGAACGGAACCGCCCAGCCGATTCTGAACCTCCTGCCAAACTTCGGCATGTGGGACCTCGCCCTCATGGCCTTCATCCTCCCCATCGCCATCGGCTGGTGGGCCAACTGGTACCCCGGCGCGGAGCCCGGCGGCGGTTCCTACATCGCCCAGCGCATGCTCGCCTCCCGCTCGGAAAAGGATGCACTCGGCAGCGTCCTCTTCTTCAACGTCGCCCATTACGTCTTACGCCCCTGGCCTTGGATCATCACCGCACTCTGCTCCATCCTCGTCTTCCCGGATTTAAAATCGATCCAGGCGGCCTTCCCCGGCGCGGATCCAAAGCTGATCGGACACGACTCCGCCTTCCCCGCGATGCTCACCTTCCTCCCCGTGGGCTTTGTCGGCCTCATGGTGGGGGGGCTGATTGCCGCCAACTCCTCCACGATCCTCACCCATCTGAACTGGGGATCCTCCTACCTGGTCCACGATCTCTACCGCCGCTTCCTCTCGCCCAACCTTTCCGAGAAACGTTACGTCAACGCCGGCCGCGCCTGCACCGTGCTCCTCTACATCTTCGCGGCCATCCTGAGCCTTTTCCTCGAAACGGCCCAGGATGCCTTTGAAATCCTGATTTCCATCGGCGCCGGCACTGGCCTGCTCTACCTTCTCCGCTGGTTCTGGTGGCGCATCAACGCCTGGTGCGAAATCGTCGCCATGATCAGTTCCTTCGCCGTCTCCGTGCTGTTCTTCGCGATGAAGCAGTCCGGCCATCCGCTCCCCTTTGCCCAGACGGTCATCTTCTCCGTCGTCTTCACAACCCTTTGCTGGGTGACCGCCGCCTTCGTCGCTCCGCCCACCAGCGACGAGCGGCTCGTCGCCTTTTACCGCAGGGTGCATCCCGCCGGCCCCGGCTGGACGCGCATCCGCCGCCTCGCCGGCGTAAGCGAGGAGGAAGCCGCCCTCCACGGCGACCACATGGGCCTGGCGACGCTCGGGTGGGTCACCGGCTGCATTGTCATCTGGTCCTCGCTCTTTGCCGTCGGTAAATTCCTCTACGGGCAGATGCTTGCCGGCTTCGAACTCCTCGCCGTCTTTATCGCAGGCAGCCTGGTGCTGATTTACGTCACCAATCGCATCTGGTCGAAAAAACGCATCATCGAGAAAGTGGAAATCGCCAGCGGCGCTGCCTGAAAATTCTTTCTCATAACGCCTTGGGCAGAGCCGCTCTTAGCATCCTCTCAAGGGATCTGCTTGTGTTGGTATGACCTCGCGGACTACGATGTGGTGCTCTGTAGTGACGCAACGGTTCGAAACGAGACACCCGTTTCATGGTCCCAGCGGTTTCCAACCCCTTCTCTCCCATTGCCTGGCTGAACTGGTTTCTGATTCACTTCACTTACGTCGCCCTCGTCCTGCTGCTCCTCCTGGCCGGAACCGGTCTGCCGCTGCCTGAGGATATTCCCCTCCTCACCGGCGGTTACCTCTGCAGCCAGCACGGGCCCATTGCCACCGCCAACCTCGAGGATACCGACGGCGACGGCCACCCCGATCGCCACCCGCGCCGCGTGCCGGACCTCTACCTCATGATGGTCGCCGGCATGATCGGCGTCCTCGCCGGTGATTCCATCGTCTTCTCCATCGGACGCAAAGGACTTGAGTCCAACAGCTTCGTCGCCCGGCACCTCCGCAAGGTCATGCATTCCAAGCGGCGGGCAAAAGTGGAGCGGCATTTTGCCCGGCACGGAAACCTCACCGTTTTCGCCGGACGCTTCATGCCCGGGGCCCGGTCCCTCATCTTCGCCTTCGCCGGGCTCTCCAAGATGTCCTACGCCCGCTTCATCCTCATTGATGGAATCGCCGCCGGGATCTCCGTGCCCATCTTCATCTTCCTGGGATATTACTTCGCCGCCGAATTCAACGAGATGCTGCAGTTCATCCACCGGGTTAAGCACATCGCCATTCCCTGTGCCCTCGTCGTCATCGTCGGGCTCGTCGCCATCTACATCGTCCGGAAACGCCGGGCCGGTGCCGCTGCCGCTGCCGGTGCGGCGAATCCCTGAACCCCGTCCCGCCGGCCACCGACCCCCTCTCACTTCCAATTGTGAACGTCCCACCCCCGCCCCTTCCCAGCAATCGCGCTTCTTGACAGGGGGGGAGCACGGGTCTAAAAGCATTTGAACACTGCACCTGCCTGGAGCCTGTGTGAATCCGGTTGAAACTCTTGGAGAGCATGGCATTGCCGGCGTCGAGGCGCTTGGCAACTACACGCGCTTCGTGGGACAGATTTTCTACTGGCTCTTCCGCGGGCCGGGCAAATTCGCCCGCCGCCAGTTGTACACCCAGATGTACGAGATCGGCACCCTCTCCATCCCCGTCGTCATGATCACCGGCGCCTTCATCGGCATGGTCCTCGCCATCGAAGCCTTCCCCCAGTTCCAGGCCATCGGCCTCGAGAACCACATCGGCTCCGTTATCAACATCTCCGTCGTCAAGCAGATCGGCCCCGTCCTCACCGCCGTCATGCTCGCCGGACGGGTAGGGGGGGCATTGACCGCCGAACTCGGAACCATGAAGGTCACTGAACAAATCGACGCCCTCCGCGCCATGGCCACCGACCCCATCCGCGCCCTCGTGCTGCCCCGCTTCGTGGCCTGCGTCCTCATGATGGGCCCACTCACCATTTTCTCCGATGCCGTCGGCATGTGGGGCGGGTGGTTCATCGCCGTCAAGGTCTCCGGCGTCGACAACGCCCAATACTGGGATTTCACCCGCACGTCGCTCGACCTCTACACCATCAACACCGGCTTCCTCAAGGCGATTTTCTTCGGCTGCGCCATCGCCTCCATCTCCTGCTACAAAGGCTTCAACTGCGGTGCCGGGGCCCAGGGCGTCGGCAAGGCCTGCACCGAGGCATTCGTCGCCTCCTTCATCACAATTCTCGTGATGAACTTCTTCATCGCCATGGGTATGAACTCCATTTACACCCAGCTCTGGCCCAACACCGGCAGCATTTTCTGACCGGCCCGGCGCCACCCCACGCCAGCGCCGCCAAATCCCGCAAAATCCCCTCCGCGGCAGGCGGTGCTATAATGATCGGTTTGTGTTCTTGTTGGCTTTCTCACGGAATGCAATGACGGCGCCCAGCATCAACGTTCCTCCACCGGCCGCGAACTTCGCTCACCCGACGCACATCCACCTCGAAAATATTCACAAGCGCTTCGGCAAACTCGTGGTCCTCGATGGCGTCACCCTCAACATCCCGGAACGTGAATCCGTCGTCGTCCTCGGCCCCTCCGGCACCGGCAAATCCGTCCTCCTCAAACACATCGTCGGGCTCCTCCGACCCGATGCCGGCGAGGTCTATTTCCGCAACCAGCGGATCGACCAGATGAACGAACGCCAGTTGGAACCCATCCGCCAGCGATTTGGCTTCCTCTTCCAGCAGTCCGCCCTCTTCGATTCGTTCAACGTCTACGAAAACGTCGCCTTCCCCCTCCGCGAACACACCGATTTCAAAGAGCCCCAGATCGCCGACCGCGTGGCCCACAAACTCGCCATGGTCGGGCTCGAAGGAACCCAGAAGAAGATGCCCGCCGAACTCTCCGGCGGCATGCGAAAACGCGTGGCCCTCGCCCGCGCCATCGCCCTCGAACCCGAAGTAGTCCTCTACGACGAACCCACCACCGGGCTCGATCCCATCCGCTCAGACGTCATCAACGAACTGATCCTCAAATTAAACGACGAACTCCACGTCACCTCCGTCGTGGTCACGCACGACATGACCTCCGCCTTCAAGGTCGCCGACCGCATGATCATGCTCTCCGGCGGCAAGGTCATCGCCGAGGGCAAGCCGGACGAGATTCGCCACTCGTCCAACGAAGAAGTGCAGCGCTTCGTCCAGGGAAAAGCGACGCCCGAGGAACTCGCCGCCCTCCATCGGGAGCCGCGGGAGAGGAAATGATGCGGCGGAGTGATGGCGCGCCGGCCGTCTCCGGGGTGAGCCGTAAGGAGCTCTTTCCTCTACAATCCTGCCATGATCCTCGCCTGTTTAATTCTCGCGGCGCTCGCCGCGGCGTTCTGGCTCGTCGTGCTCGCGTTGCCCGGCCAGCGCGCATCTGCCAGGTTCGTCTACAACGTGGGCGATTCCCCGGCGAAGTTGAACGGAATCGTGCCTGACGACGACGTGCGCGCCACCTACGCGGGAGACCCGCCCAACTGGCCAAGCGTCACCGTCATCGTCCCCGGCCGCAACGAAGGCCATATCCTCGCCCGCACCCTCGGCTCCCTCTGCGAAATGGATTACCCCAACTACCGCGTCGTCTTCGTCGATGACCAATCCACCGACAACACCCGCGCCGTCTGCGAAGAACTCCAGCGCCGGCACCGCCACCTCACCGTCATCCACAACACCACCCCGCCCCGCGACGGCTGGGTCGGAAAGCCCTGGGCCGTCCACCAGGCCGAGCCGCACATGCACGACGCCGACTACCTCCTCTTCACCGATTCCGACCTCGTCTTCCATTCGCAATGCTTGTCCCAGATGGTCCGCCTCGCCCTCCACCGACGAACCGATATCGCCAGTTGCCTCCCCGCCCTCATCTACGAATCCCTCGGCGAACTCCTCGGCATTCTCCCCGCGATGGTGCTTATCAACCTCCGCCTCTCCCTTTACGCCAGCAACAACCCCGCACGAAAGGAAGCCCTCGTCGCCGGCGGATTCCTCCTCGCCCGGCGCACCAGCTACGAAGCCCTCGGCGGACATGCCGCCGTCCGCGGACAGGTGATCGAGGACATCGCCCTCGGCAAAACCGCCAAATCCAAAGGCTTCCGCGTCTTCACCGCCTGCACGCAGACGCTCTACACCGCCCGCATGTACGAGGGGTGGTACGACGCCTACCGCGGACTCAAGAAAAATGCCTACGCTGGCGTCGATTACCGCCCCTCCCTCATCGTCCCCACGGTCGTACTCTTTCTCGCCGCCGGAGTGCTGGTGCCGCTCTATCTGTTCGCCGGCGTGTATTGGTGGATCACCTGGCCGACCGTGCTCACGTTCTTCCTCTGCGGTGCGGCCATCCTGGTGAACCTCCTCCTGTTCACCGCCGGCGCCCACGGCGCAGCAATCCTCGGCATCCCCAGGCGCGTCGCGCTCTGGCTCCCCGCCGGTTTCGCTTTCTACCTCGCTGTCTTCCTCGGTTCCGTCCGCGATTTCTACAGCGGCGGCAATGAATGGGCGGGACGAAAAATCCAATCGCGCCACGTGCAGTCGCTCGCCGAAGTCGGCGAACACACCGAGTGACCCACCCCCAATCCCCGTTTACAGGTGCCAGTCCGGCGTCGTCGAATCCAGCACCGCCCGCCAGATCCGCCCCACCACCGTCGTCCGGCGCACTTCGATCTCCCCGCGCCCCGTCATGCCGTCCGCAAGGAACCCCGCATTGTCCGGCAACGCAATGACCACCGTGCTGCGCCGGTTCGTCGATTTTACATCCCCGTTCGCGCCGGCTTTCACATCCACGTCCCCCTTGCTCGTGCTGGCAAGCGCCGGATGCAGCAACTGGTCCGACACCGTCGAACTCACCCGGCTCACGTTCGCATAAATCGCCTTCGCCGGGTTCGACCACAACCGGATCCGCACCGGCATCCCCGGCTTCACCATCGCCGCCTGCTGCTGCGGCAGACTGATCCGCGCTTCCAGTTCATCCGTTCGAATCACCCGGCAGATCTTCAATCCCGCTGGCACGTAGTTCCCCACGATCCGCTTCAGCGACGTGTCCTGCACGATCACCCCGTCCACCGGCGCCCGCAGCGTCAAGTCATTGATCCGCTGCTTGATGAGGCCAATCTGCTCGTCATACGCCGCAATGGCCTTCTGCGCCGCGTCGATCGCCGCCGGCTGGTTCTTGTCCGCCGCGTTCCGCGCCTTGATCGCCTCCTGCTTCCGCTGGCTCATCGCCTGATCCAGCAGCGTCTGCAGCGATGGATCCCGCAATCTCAGGATCGGATCCCCCGCGTGCACCAGTTCCCCCGTGTCATGCTGCACGTTCTCGACGTACCCCGGCGTGCTCACAAACACCGGCTCATCCTGCTCGCTGAGCACCACCAGCGGTTCGCGAATCGCAAAACGCCACGGCATCAGCGCAATCATCACCAGCACCGCCACCCCCGCGATCGCCGCCCCACCCATGTACGAAAGCCGCTTCTTGATGTCCCACCGCTGCTTCCACAGGAACTGCATCGTCTTGCCCAGCGGCCACAGCACCGTCAGCGCCACGTACAGAACCGCCAGGAATATCCCGATCGGCCCCAGCCCGAACTGATCAAAGAAGTAGCACAGCAGCGTGATCACCCCGAAGATCACCACCCACCGATACACCGCCGACGCGATCGCATAGCTCACCAGCCACTTCGCTCGCTTCTGGTCCGGCGGCATCTCCGGCTTCGTGCCCAGCAGGTACTTCTGCAGGTAGCACCCGACCAGCTCCCGCCCCTTCGTCATCAGGTTCGGAATCTCCAGGAGGTCCGCAAGAAAGTAATAACCGTCGTACCGCAGCAGCGGGTTCGCATTGAAAAACAGCGTCGCAACCGAGCACGAAATCATTACGTTCAGCGCAATCTGGTTCAGCAGCCCGTCCGTCGGCGTGTACAGCCACACGAACGTGGCCAGCGCCGCGATCACGAGCTCCACCAGGATCCCCCCCGCGTTGATCCACAGCCGCGCCGCGCGGGACGGAATCATCCACGCGTCCGACGTGTCGCAGTAAAACGACGGCGTGATCACAAACAGCATCACGCCCATGTTCGAAACCTCGCCCCCGAAATGCTTCGCCGCCAACCCGTGGCCGAACTCGTGGAAAATCTTCGTGACGATGAACACGCAATACAGGACGAACAGGTTCTGCACCGAAAGCAAATTGTACGGCAGGTTCGCCAGCCGGTCCGTGTTCATCAGCACGTTCCAGAGCGCGATCAGCACCAGCAGGATCGACCCGATCCCCGTCGCCGGATGGAAGATCACCTTCCCGATCGTGTCATCCATCGCCTTCAGCAGGCGATCCGGATGAAACACCGGCACCTTGAAAAACAGGAAATTCTGCGCCAGCTCCAGCACCTTGCGCCGCTTTGCCGCGGCACGCCGCTTCGTCAGCCACTCCGCATGCCCCAGCCCCTCGCCCACCAGCAGGTGCGCCTCATGCAGCATCCCCACAAACCGCAGCACGTCCTGTACCGAAAGCTGTGTCTCCGGAAACTGCTGCTGCAGCAGACCCAGCAGGTCCCGCGCCGTCCGCTTCCCGTCGAACTGCTTGATCAGGAAATGCTCCACCGGCTGCAGGCGGAAATACCGCAGCGTCACCGGATCCTTGATCACGAAACAAAGCTGCCCGTAAAACAACTGCGGACTGATCAGCAGATCCGCCCGCAACGGCGAAATCGCCCGATCCGCCGGCTCCGCGCCCACCGCCACCCGATATTCTTTAGCTTCTTCACGCCGCATGGAAAGAAATCCGATCAGTCGTTTCGTGGTCCTCGGGCCGTCAGGCCCTTCCGTGCTCTTCGTGTTGCCGTGATGGCGGATACCGTCAGAACAACAGCGTCATCCGCAGCAGCCGCATCGGGCCGCGCAGCCATTGCGTCGCAAGCGCCTTTTTCCCGAGGTGAATCTTCGCACGCCCCGTAATGCCGCTCATCCGCAAATCGTTCGGCAGGCTCGCTGGATCCAGCTTCACCTGCAGCCGGAACACGTTCGCATTGTTCGCCTGCTGCAACGCCGGCAGCAGCGTCGCTATCCCCTTCGCGTGCACCTCATACTTCTGGTCCGGCCACGGACGCAGAATGTACTCAATCTCAATCCCCTGGTCCGGCCGGCCATCCGCAATCGCCGTCCGCGTCGCCTTCTCCAGCGCCCCGCGCACCGCCGCCACTTCGCTCTCCGGCACATCCACCACCAGCTCCCAGTCCGAAAAGCTCGCAATGTCCATCAGCGGCTCGCTCTTCTTCGGCGTGCTCCACCGCTTCTGCTCCACGTTCTCCGTCAGCACCGTCCCCTCGATCGGGCTCCACACCGTGCACTGGTCGATCTGGTGGTCGATCAGCTTGATCTGCTGGTTCACTTCGTCCAGTTCGCTCTGCGCCACCGCGATCTTCGGCAAATCCCCCTTCCGCTGCGCATCCTTCAGCTCCGCCTGCACCTGCCCCATCTTCCCCATCGCTTCCGCACGCTGCTGGATCAGGTCCGTCGGATCAAACTTCGCCAGCGGCTTCGGCGGCTCCCCGCTCGGCGTCCGCTGGTTCTTCATATACACGTGCTCGCCCGCACGCACCGGCACGTCGATCAGCCGCTCCTCCATCGGCGCGACTATCGACAACTGCGAACTCGGCCGGATCTGGCAGTCCGCCTTGATCGAAAAATCAAACGGTATCACCCCGATGATCGCGATCAGCAGCACGATCGCCCCCGCGATCGACAGCGTCATCGTCCGCTTCGTCCCCGCCGGCTGCCGCCACAACGCCCGGATCGCATGGAACGTCTTCAGGAACGGCACAGATTCGATTTCCGCCGCGTTCGCCACGCTCGTCGCACACAGCCGCGTCACTTCCGACAGCAGGTTCACGTGCGCCTGCGCCTTTTCCGTCGTCTCATATTCCGCGACAAGCACCCCCAGCACCGGCGCCGCCGGATCGTCGCTCTTGATCGGGGCCGCGAGAAACGCGCTGAATTCCGTCGCTTCAAAATACGCCGAGGCCGCATCCTGCAGCGCCGGATCGCTCACCAGCTGCTTTGCCGCCTCGCGGTCCAGGATCACCGGCGACTGCCGGTCCCGCACATAATCAAAAATCAGCCGCTGCACCTGGAAAACGTGCGCCCGCTTGTTCGGTTCATCCACGTTCGAAACCGCGACCACCTTCTTCCGCAGCCGCGGATACAGCTCCACCGTCACCCGGTCCGCTCCCATCACGTCCCGCGCCAGGTTCGAAATGTCGATCGCCACCTGCCCCACGAACAAATGCTTGTGCACCTGCTCCGCAAACCGTACCAGCTTGTTGCTCGTCCCCCGGTCTTTTTCCATCAACTGCAGGTGCCGCTCCGCCAGCGACTGCTCCGCCATCCCCACCATCCGGATTAG
The DNA here is from genome assembly GCA_051955985.1 of Phycisphaerae bacterium. Taxonomy (GTDB): domain Bacteria; phylum Planctomycetota; class Phycisphaerae; order WQYP01; family WQYP01; genus DATKPA01. The sequence continues at coordinate 53,555 of JBQCGD010000147.1, forward strand.
AAAATTCAGGTACGTCCGGTGCAGATCGTTCACCGACGGCGGCGGTGGCGGAACCGCCATCATCAGCACCATCGCCACCTTCCCGTGCAGCTTCATCGGCACATACAGAAGCTCGAACGGCGAAGGGTTCTGCGGCGAATCAATCGCATCGTGTTCCAGGAAAAACGCCGGCACGATCAGCGGCTTCGCTTCCCGCGCACACCGCCGCACCGCCGTCATCACCCCCGGAATAATCGTCTCCCCCACCATCAATTGCATCGCCGCAAGTTGATGCTCCAGCACCAGCTCCGCCCGCTCCGGCTGCTCCGTCACCCACACCGCCGCGCCCCCCGCCTTCAACGCCTCCCCGCTGATGCGAACCATTTCCGCCAGCAGGTGATCGCTTTCCGGTTTCGCTTCGATGATCTTCGCCAATCCCGCCACAGCCTGCTGCAGCAGCATCGCCAGATCCGGGTTCGGCAAGGTTACGGTCAAGGACATCATCCACCTGCGCGCTTGCGGAAAAACCGCTGCGCACCCGCAGCGGCTTCCCATGTTATCGGTACATACAAGGGCCTACTTAACCAACCGGCAGCGGCCCGCCGAAAGTTCCCTCGCATTCCGGCACTTGCGAAATACCGGCAAAAAAGCGGACCATCCGTGCCGCCCGCCCGTCACGCAACCCGCAGTGCCAACAAAGGTAACCGCGGACTATAGGAGCCCCACCCAACCGAAGAAAGCACAGCCCGGCCGTAACACGGTCACGGTGCTGCAACCCATCGACAACTATCAGCGCGCATAAAAAACCGCGCCCCCGCGCGGTTTCATCGTTCCTGATTCGTCATGTGTAATTCGTCATTGCGTCTTCGCCCCTTCCGTCGTCGCCGCCGGCCCGATATCCTTCGCCGCCGTCGGCGCGTTCGCATCCACCGCAGGCGCCGGCCCCGCAGAAATCCCCTGCGACGCCAGAAAGTCCGCCAGCGCATTCTGCTCCAGCGCCTTCCGTTCGTTCTCCTTCTCCTGCAGCACCCCCGTATCGATCATGTCCTTCGCCAGCCGCGCCTTCCCCGCCGACGCCTCGTACCGCTTGTTCAGCACATCCTCCACCGTCTTCATCGTGTCCCCCATGTCCCCGACCTTGAACGCAACATTATTCAGCGCGCTCGCCGCCTCCGCCTGCGCCTCCTTCACCCGCACGTTCGAAAGCTGGTTCTCCAGCTTGCGGATCTTGTCCTCAAACTCCTTCTGCGCGATCTTCGCCTGCCACAAATTGTTCTGATACGCCTCTTCCGTCTCCGAAAGCTCCGCTTTGTCATGCTCCAGATCCGTCTTCAGCTCCTGCAGCTCCCGCGCCAACGATCCCGCCAGGTCCATGTTCCCCGCGCGGTGATTCGCCAGTATCCGCGTCTCGAGCTCCTTCGACTTGTCCGTCTTCACCCGGATCTGCGACTTCAATCGCTCCGCGATCCCCGCCATCCGCGCCAGCGCCTGGTTGTACAGCGTCATCTTGCTCCGGAAATCCTGCTTCGCCGCTTCCATCAGCGCCTCGGGATTCCGTTCCTCCAGCCCCCCGACAAAGAGGCCGAAGAACCCGCGTATAAGCCGACCGATCCGGGAAAAGAACGCCATCTTTCCTTCCTTTTCTGAATGCCGGGGACCTGCCTCTGGGGAAATGCCGTTTCATTGTCCGGCGCGCCCCCGAGCACGTCAAACAAATCCCCATTCCGGAAAAACACGCGTCGCCCACCGATCTCACCCGCAGAGAAATCGCCCTCAATTTCCCTCCCCGCTACTCCGCAACACGCCTCCGCGGTTACACTTGACGCCATGCCCGATATTTCCCTCCACAATGCCATCAACGCCCCCCTCTTCGCCAAAAACCTCGAATCCCTCTACGAAACAATCTGGCAACAACACACCGCACATCAACCATGAACGAAACTCTCCAACACGCCCTGTCTCTCCACCAGGCCGGCAACCCCGCCGCCGCCATCCCCCTCTATCAGCAATTCCTCGCCCAGAATCCCACCCACGACCCCACCCTCTACAACCTCGCCCTCGCCCACCTCCAGCTCGGCCAACCCGCACAAGCCATCCCCCACTTCCACCGCGTCCTCCAGCTCGCCCCCGCCTACATGCTCGCCCACGCCAACCTCGGCTACGCCTATCTTCTAACCGAGCAACTCGACCAGGCCATCGCCTCCCTGAACACCGCTATCTCCCTCGCCCCCACCCTTTCCAAACTCCACCTCCACCTCGGCCACGCCCACAAAGCCCGCGCCGAACTCCCCGAAGCAATCGCCGCCTACCGCCGCGCAATTCAACTCGATCCCGCCGATCCCGCCCCCCACTCCAGCCTCCTCTACACCCTCTACTACCACGAAGCCTCCACCCCCGAATCCCTCTACGCAGAACACGCCGCGTGGGCAAAGAAAATAGAAACCACGGACAACACGGAGAAGACGGAGCGAACGAATGAAACCTCCGTGCCCTCCGTGGTTCCATCTCCCCGTTCCTCCCGGCTGCGCATCGGCTACCTCGGCGCGAACTTCAACAACCACTGCCAATCCCTCTTCACCCTCCCCCTCCTCCAACACCACGACCGCACCCAATTCGAAATCTTCATCTACTCCAACACCGTCCGCGAAGACGACCTCACCACCCAGCTCCGACGGCACGCCGACCACTGGCTCAACACCACCCACCTCACCGACGATCAACTCGCCCGGCAAATCCGCGCCGACCGCCTTGACCTCCTCATCGACCTCACCATGCACATGGCCGACAACCGCCTCCCCGTCCTCGCCCAAAAACCCGCTCCCCTCCAACTCACCTGGCTCGCCTACCCCAGCACCACCGGCCTCAAATCCATCGACTACCGCCTCACCGACCCCCACCTCGACCCACCCCCAATCGAAAATCGAAAATCAAAAATCGAAAATCCCACCTCCAGCGAATCCCCGCTCCACCTCCCCCACACCTTCTGGTGCTATGACCCGCTCGCTACCGAACCACAAGTCAATCCGCTCCCCGCACTGAACAGCGGCAGGGGGGTGATCACCTTCGGCTGCCTGAACAACTTCTGCAAAATCACAAACCCCACCCTCTTTGTGTGGTCTCACGTCCTCCGCGCCATCCCGAATTCCCGCTTGCACCTCCTCGCCCCCGACGGAAGTGCCCGCGCACGCATCCTCAACGCGCTGGATCACGAAATCGATCCACAGCGCATCACCTTCCTCGACCGCCGCCCACGCCCCGACTACCTCCGCCTCTACCACGACATCGACCTCTGCCTCGACACCTTCCCCTACAACGGCCACACCACCAGCCTCGACGCCTACTGGATGGGCGTCCCCGTCATCACCCTCGTCGGTGGGGGGGGGCAAACCGCCGTCTCCCGCGCCGGCCTCAGCCAACTCACCAACCTCAACCTCCCCGAATTCATCGCCCGCACGCCGGAGGAATTCGTCCAAATCGCCGCCACATTCGCCAACAATCTCTCCCGCCTCGCCGAAATTCGCTCTACCCTCCGCACGCGCATGCAAACCTCCCCCCTCATGAACGCCCCCCTCTTCGCGCAAAATCTGGAAAACCTCTACCGCCACGCCTGCCAACGCTCCCACCCCTCCCGCCCCCTCAAAACGTAATCCGCCACCGCAACTCAAACACCCCCACCACATCCTCATTCGGTGCATTCGTCGGATCAAAAATCACCTGGTATCCCAGCGTCAACTGGTTGTCCGGCGACACCTGCACCCGGTAAAAAAACTCCAGCGCAAACTGATCGCGGAGGCTCGGCCCCGACGGCTGCCCCCACGCCCCGCCCAGCCCCACCACATCTGTCTTCGATATCATCTGCCCCTCCCACCCCACGCCCCCCGACACCATGTTGTTGATCCCGTTGATATTCCCCTCCCCCGTCCCGTACCGGAAAAACGGCGTGAAGTGCTCGCCCACTTTCTGATCAATGCTCAAATCCACGCCGGCGTCATGCGCCTTCCCGTTGCTGTCCCCCGCATCCCGATACCACCCCGTCAGCCGATACGTCCCCTTCCCCACCCCCGGAATCGTCGGCATATACCCCACCTCCCCCGCGGAAAACAAATTGAAATCCTGGAACAACGTATCAAACCCCGGCGTCGTCTTTTTCCCCTGCGCATCCTGCACGCCCGCCGTGACATACCACTCGTTCGTCAGCTTCGTCAGCACGTTGATCCCCAGCCCCTGTCCCGGAAACGCCCGCACCGGAAACGTCGAAAACGCTGCGTTCATAAAATACTTGCTGTCGCTCTGCCAGTAGTTGGTGTTGTAATAATTCTCCGGGTCCAGCTTCCCGATCCGCACGACCACGCGGTCCTTGTCAAACCGCTGTTCCCAGTAAAGCTCCTTCATCGTGTAGACCTGCTCGCTGAACCCGTTCACCGTCCCCCACAGCGAGCCGATCTGCCCCCCAAGCTGCGAAGGCCGCTGGTCCGCAAACAGCGACCCGCGCCACTCGCTCGCAAAATACAGATACCCCGTCGTCTCATCCTCCTTCTTCCCCCACAGCCGCCAGTTCCCGAACAAATCAAAGTCGCCCCCCGCCGCATCCCGCATCCCCGGCCCATTCGACGCCACCTGCAAAATCGCGGTATACGCCAGCCCCACGCTCAACCCCACCTTGTCCAGTTCCTTGTTCATCCCCTTCCACACCGGATCGAACAGCGACACCGGCCCATATCTGAACACCCCCGCCGGCCGCCCGTACGCATCCATCAACCACGTATCAATACTGTTCGGCCCCTCCCCCGGCTCCAGCGTCAACTTCGGCGCGTTGATCACCGTCGGCTCCGTCGCCGGCTCCGCCGCGGAACCCGCCGCAAAAACCCCACTCCCTCCCAACGCTACCACCCCGACACCCAGACAATTCACCCATCCTCGCACCATCCCAATCGCTCCGTAAAAACCCGAACCCCGAGACCCGGATCCCGAACCCCTCTGCTGCGGCCCCGCCGCGTCCTCTTCCCCTCACCGCACTTCCGTCATGTGCGCGGGACTCAGCAGCTCATCGAGCCGCTCCTTGGTCAACCATCCCTTCTGCAGCACCAGGTCGTACACGCTCCCCCCCGTCGCCAGCGCCTCCTTCGCGATCGCCGCCGATTTCTCGTACCCGATCACCGGATTGAGCGCCGTCACCAGCCCAATGCTGCACGTCACGTATTTCCTGCACTGCTCCTCGTTCACCCGGATTCCGCTGATGCACCGCGCCGCCAGCGTCACGCACGCATTCTTGAAAATCATCAGCCCATGCAGCAGGTCGTACGCGATAATCGGCTCCGCCATGTTCAGCTCCAGCTCGCTCGCCTCCGCCCCCATCGAAATCGTCACGTCGTACCCGATTACCTGGTAACAAATCTGGCTCACCACCTCCGGTATCACCGGGTTCACCTTCCCTGGCATGATCGACGACCCCGGCTGCATCGGCGGCAAATGAATCTCGTACAACCCGCACCGCGGCCCCGACGACAACCACCGCAGATCATTGCAGATCTTCGACACCTGCACCGCCGCCCGCTTCAACGTTGCCCCCAACTGCGCAAACGCCCCCGAATCCTGCGTCGCCTCCACCAGGTTCCCCGCCTTCTTCAGCGGCAACCCCGTGATCTCCGCCAGCACCGCCGTCACCCGATCCGCATACCCGCGAGGACTGTTCAACCCCGTCCCGATCGCCGTCGCACCCATGTTCAATTCATGCAACTCCTCCACCGCCCGCTCCATCGCCTTCATCGCCGACGAAATCATCGCCGCGTACGCCCCGAACTCCTGCCCCAGCGTCATCGGCACCGCATCCTGGTTCTCCGTCCGCCCCATCTTCAAAATCTTCGCAAACTCCTTCTCCTTCGCCTCAAGCGCCCCGCGCAATTCCCCCATCGCCGCCACCGTCTCCTTCAGCGAAAAGATCACCGCAATCTTGATCGCCGTCGGATACGCATCATTCGTTGATTGCGAGCAATTCACATGATCGTTCGGATGCAAATGCCGATACTCCCCCTTCTGATGCCCCATCAGCTCCAGCGCCCGGTTCGCAATCACCTCGTTGGCGTTCATGTTCGTCGAAGTCCCCGCACCCCCCTGCATCATGTCCACCACAAACTGCTCATGCAGCTTCCCCGCCAGTATCTCCTCCGACGCCCTCACAATCGCATCCGCCTTCCCCTGCTCCAGGCACTTCAACTCCGCGTTCGCAATCGCCGCCGCCTTCTTCACGTACGCCAGCGCATTCACAAAATGCGCAAAATTCCGCAGCGGCACCCCCGAAATCGCAAAATTCTCCAGCGCCCGCACCGTCTGCACCCCGTAATACGCACTGTTCGGAATCTCCCGCTCCCCCAGCGAATCATGCTCCTGCCGGTACGACGTGATCGCCGCCACCTGCGCCTCGCGCTCCGCCAATTGCTCCGAGGCCGCCCGCAACCGCTCGCTTACCCGCCGCGCCGCCCGCGCCGCCATTCGGTAATACACCTCCGGCTTCTTCGCCTTCAACTCCTCCAGAGCCGCGCGCGGAATCTGCCACACCGTCGCCGCCCCGCTCAGCGTATGCCCGCTCGACGAGTGCGCCGTCTCATCCAGCAGAATCCCTTCCGAAACCAGCGCCCCCTCCCGCATCGTCGCCAAATGCGTCTGCCGCCCATGCAGCCCCCGCACCAACTCAATCTCCCCCGCCAACACAATCCCCATCCACTCCCGCGGCGTCGACTCATGAAACAAATACGCCCCCGCCTCATACCGCACCTCCCTCCCTCTCTCCACAATCTCCGCCAACTCCTCCACCCCCACCCCCATCGCCTTCGCCGGCCCCACCATCTGCTCCCGCGTAATCTTCATATCAACCTCCAGCAAACCTAATCCAAAAAAAATTGTGGCCCTTGGTGGCCATTCGTGGAAAACTCCCGTCGTCGTCCCTCTGTGTCCTCTGTGTCCTCTGTGTTCTCTGTGGTTAAAACCGTCTTCGTGGTCCTTCGCGTCTTCGTGCCTTCGTGTTTCCGTCGTCGGCCCCACTCAGAAAAACATCTTCCCGATCAAAATCCCCGTCCCCACCGCCACCACCGTCGCCACCAGCCCCGGCAGCATGAACGAATGATTCAGCACATACTTCCCAATCCGCGTCGTCCCGCTCCGATCAAAATTCACCGCCGCAATCAGCGTCCCGTACGTCGGTATAAAGAAATACCCGTTCACCGCCGGAAACATCCCCGCCAGCACCGCCGGCGACACCCCAATCGCCACCCCCAGCGGCATCAACGTCTGCGTCGTCGCCGCCTGGCTGTACAGCAGCATCGACGTCACAAACAACCCCACCGAAAACAGCGACGGATAATTCTTCGCCATCGCCGTCAGCCCCCCGATAATCGTCTCCTTGTTGTCCAAAATGAACGTATCCCCCAGCCACGCCAGCCCCAATATCCCGATCACCGCCGTGATCCCCGCCTGGCACGTCTTCGTCTTCACAATGCTCCCCGCCGACGCCTTCGTAAACAGCAGCATCAACGCCGCCAGCCCCAGCATCACGATCGCAATCACCTTCGGCATCGACACCGTCACCGCCTTCGCCACCACCGGCATCGCATCGTCCGGCTGCGTCTCCGCCGGCATCGTCGCCGCCGCCGACATCCCCGGCCCCGACACCTCCCGCAACCCCGGAAACAACCCGCAACACACCACCGCCACCACCCCAAGCAAAAACATCCACGCCGCCAGCCCCGCCCGCCTCGGCAACTCCTTCTCCTTCTCCACACGCCCGCCCTCCTCCCCCGGCCCCTCCACTTCCCCCGCCGCCACACGCCGCAAATACTCCGGATCCTCATCCAACTCCACCCCCACCCGCGTCTGCACCAGCGCCGCCACAATCACCCCCATCAACGTCGCCGGCACACAAATCATTAATATCTGCACCAGCCCCACCCCCTTGCCCCCCAATATCGCAATCATCGCCGCCGTCGCCGCCGACACCGGACTCGCCGTGATCGCCTGCTGCGACGCAATCGTCGCCACCGCGATCGGCCGCTCCGGCCGCACCCGCCCCTTCATCGCCACCTCATAAATCACCGGCAGCAACGGATAAAAAATATGCCCCGTCCCCGCCAGGAACGTAAACACGTACGCCACGATCGGCGCCACGATCGTCACATTCTTCGGACTCTTCCGAATAATCCCCGCCGCAATCCGCACCAAATAATCAATCCCGCCCGCCGCCTCCATCGCCGACGCCGCCATGATCACCGTCAGAATGATCAGCAGCACCTCCCCCGGAATCGCACCCGGCACTGCACCGAACCCAAACACCAGCACCAGCATCCCCACCCCGCCCCACAACCCCATCCCCACGCCCCCCGCACGCGCCCCCACCGCAATCGCCGCGAGCAGAACGACCAACTGCACCACAAGATTCAACGTCATGGTGAACTCCCGCTGCCGGCGAACACCCGCGTTTCTGGCACCTGCCCAGCTTTTGTCCCGTTTGACCGCCCATCCTAGTCCCCCCTCCCTCCCCCCACATCTAGGAGTTTTCCCAGTCCCAACCTCCCCCCGCTCCTCGGCTCTCCTCCTCGACATGTCCCATAACTCCCTGCAGCAACATAATTTAAAAATCTTCAAATTTTCCCATACCAACTCCCCCCGCGCCGTTACAACTACATACGAAAAGCAGTTCTTGTTCCTGCATTCGCCACTCCACATCCAAGGCGATGACGTGAATCTGACGCGCGACAGCCAACCCCCCGCCACCGCTCCCTCCACCGAAGAATTCGTGCGCCTTCTCATGGCCACCGAGGAAGACCTCTTCACCTACGCCTACTCCCTCCTCCGCAACGCCGAAGACGTCCGCGAAGTCCTCCAGGAAGCCGCCGTCACCACCTGGCAGCATTTCCACGAATTCGACACCTCCCGCCCCTTCTTCCCCTGGGCCTCCAAGTTCGTCTACTTCGCCGTCCTCAACTTCCGTAAACGCAAATACTCCGCGCAGCACCTCTTCTCCGACCCCACCCTCCGCGCCCTCGCCGCCGATTACGAAACCCGCCACGAAGAATTTGACGCCCGCTCCGAAGCCCTCGCCGAATGCGTCGAAAAACTCCCCGCGCCCGCACGCACCCTCCTCAAACACCGCTACCACCAAAACCAGACCGTCCAGGAAATCGCCCGCAAAACCAACCGCAAGGTCAATACCCTCTACAAAGCCTTCGACCGCATCCGCGGCTGGCTCCTCGATTGCCTCCAACGCACCCTCGCAGCGGAGGCCCGCCCATGAGCTCCCCCCACAAAGAACCCTCCCGCCTCGATCAACTCCTCGCCGCCGCCTGCAACGGCAACCTCACCGCCGAACAGACCGCCGAGCTCGACGCCATCCTCCTCGTCGATCCCGATGCCCGCCTCGCCTACCTCCACCACCTCCACGTCGAAGCCAAGCTCCACCGCATCTTCCGCTCCAAGGCCGCACTCGCCCCCGGCGAAACCACCGCCTTCCAGACCGCCCTCTCCGCTCTCGTCGGCAACGATACCGGCGCCAACGCCGCCATCCCCCTCAAATCCACCCCGGAGCCCGCGCACGATACCGGACCGTCCCTCCACGACGCCGCCATCCTGCCCGCGCTTCCGGAGTTTGATGACCCCGCCGCCACCACCGAAACCGCCCCCGACCCCTTCCTTTCCCTTCCCCCCAAGACAATGAGTACAGCACGGCCGTCCATCGCGATTGGATGGATGTGGCCGATGGCGGCCGTGCTGTTTTTAACCCTCTCCGCCCTCGTCGCCTTCCTCCTCGCTCAACCACGGCTCTCCGCCGCGACCCTCACCGCCTCCATCGACGCCGTCTGGAACTCCCCTCCCCCCGTCACCGGTCAGCACCTCCCGCGAACGCCCCTCTCCCTCCGCTCCGGACTCGTCCACCTCACCTTCGACAACGGCGCCGACGTCATCCTCGAAGGCCCCGCCAACTTCCAGGTCACTTCCCCCACACGCCTCGACCTCTCCGTCGGACAGATGACCGCCCACGTCCCCGCGCCCGCCGTCGGCTTCACCGTCCAAACCCCCCACGCCAATGTCACCGACCTCGGCACCGAGTTCGGCATCAAGGTCTCCCCCGACGCCCAAACCCACGCCGAAGTCTTTACCGGTAAAGTCCGCGCCGTCGCCCCCGACGCCGCACACCCCGACGCCGCCGCTCCCCACCGCACCCTCGAAGCCGGCCTCGCCGTCAACATCCCCGCCGCCGCCAAGATCGAAGATGCCCCCCCAACCCCCCTCGCCTTCGTCCGACCCAACCAGTTCAACACCTTCGAACGCGACGGCGGCACCTCCTACGCCCGCTGGCGCGCCATGAGCGACGCCCTCCGCACCGACCCCCACCTCCTCGCCTACTACGCCACCCCCAGCGCCGATCCCGCCCTCCTCGAAAACCTCGCCGCTGCCACGCTTGGCCGCTCCGATGGCAAAATCCACGACGCCCCCTGGCAGCCCGGCCGCTTCGACGAAAAGCCCGCCCTCCACTTCAACGGCGATGACTCCGTCGCCGACATCAACGTCCCCGGAAAATTCCGCCAGCTCACCTACGCCGCCTGGCTCAACGTCCACTCCATCGATTACGAATTCACCAGCCTCCTCACCAGCAAACTCGCCGCCGTCAAAATCACCGGCTCCTCTCGCCCTCTCAAACCCGACGGCACCCCCGAAAAACTCCCCCTCCCCGCCGGCCCCTGGACCAACGGCGCGCTCCACCTCTCCCTCTACCAGAACACCCAAAACAAACTCTTCATCCGCTTCGGCCTCGCCAACGAAACCGACCCCGGCCACTGGGTCGATTACGACTTCCCCGCCGACCCCATCGCCGACAACCTCGACCAATGGCACTTCGTCGTCGTCTCCGCCGACCTCGACGCCGGCTTCGTCCGCTGCTCCATCGACGGCCAGCCCCTCCGCTCCCTCCACGCCGACTTCCCACTCCCCATCCAGATCGGCACCGCCGAAATCGGCAACCGCTCCGGCTCCATCCGCGGCCTCAACGGCTCCCTCGACGAACTCGCCCTCTGGAACCGAACCCTCACCCCCGAAGAAATCCAATCCCTTTACAAAGCCGGCCAACCCTGACCCCCCAATCCCCTGATCCCCGTGGCAGTGGTCCCCCCATTCATCCCCACCCCGACGCCCGACGCCCGACGCCTGACGCCTGACGCCTGACGCCTGACGCCCGCCGCCTCGGGCGGCGCGGGGTGCTTGTCCCTCTCAACCCGCCCCACGCTCACCCCCGCTCCCCGCTCGCATCCGCTTCCCCGCTGGCGTACTCATCAACGCCGGATCCGGCCGCGCCCCAATCCGCACCAAACCCAACCGATCATTTCCGCTCCCGCGACCAGTCCTGCAATTCAACACGTCCCCACCAGTAAGACGTGATGCCTCCCAAATCTTTCAAATAATTTTTTTGCCCGATTCATGGCCGAACAACTCGCCGCCTCCGCCGTATGGAGTCCTGTTGTCCCGTCCATGGCTGTCCATGTGCACCGTCGATTCACATCTTTATTTGAATCTTGCTTTTTCAAAAAGCGGATTCACACTTCCGGAGGAGAGAACATGAACGCACGTCACACCCGCCGCGCTCTCGCCATCGCCATTCTCATCGCCGCAGCCACTCCTGCATTCGCCGACAACACCTACATCGGCAGTAACACCACCTGGTCCAACCCCGCCGCCTGGTCCAGCAACGCCCCGCCCCTCGCCACCGACAACGTGCTCGTCCTGACAAACTCCCCCGGCTCCATCAACACACTCACGCTCGACACCTCCCCCAACGTCTTGTCCCTCTTCCTGGGGGATACCTCCACCGGCACCGCACTGCTCAATCTCAACGCCCGCACCCTTCACATGCGGGATGCCACCATCCTCTCCCGCGGAATCGTCCAGGGCCCAGGCAACTTTACCCTCGCCAGCACCCTCCTCAACAGCGGTACCCTCTCCGCGACCGACGGCGCACTCTTATCCCTCTCCACCCCAGCCTCCATCGACAACACCAACGGCACCATCTCCGCCACCGGCCAATCCAACGCCACAACTCCCACCCCCAGCGAAATCGATATCTCCACCCCCACCTTGTCCGGCGGCCAGCTATTGACCGATGCTTCCGGAACCATTCATCTCGGCGCCGCCAACATCTCCAATCTCCAGATCAACGGCAACGTGTACAGCAACAATTCCCCTGTCGCTCTCACCGGCACCATCGCCGTCAATGGCAACTGGCATGTGATGAACTACATCACCTTCCCCGCAACGCAATCCCTTGTCGGCAACGGCACCCTCCGACTCGACGGCACCCGTCTCATTTCCGATGCTTCTGCCGCCGTGATCACCATCGGTCCCTCCCTCACCCTCAGTGGCTACGGCTCGATCGTCGGCCCCCTCAATAACGCGGGAAATATCCTCGCCTCCAGCGGCGATGCCTGCGGCACCATTCAAATCTTTCTCCCCGCCGACGCCTCCAATTCCTCCGTCTCCCTCAATACCGGCACCATCGGTACCAAAAACGGCTCAATCCTCTCCATCTCCGGAGGATCCCTCAACAACACCAACGGCACCATCGTCGCCGCCGGGTCACGCCCCAACGGCACCGGTGGCGTCGCCCTCACCAACACCACCATCACCGGCGGTACCCTCTCCACCGATGACGCCGCCCTTATCGGCTGCACCAACGCCACACTCGCCAACCTCACCGTCAATGGAACCCTCCATGCCGCCGGCACCCTTCGGAATGTCACTCTCAATGGCTCACTCCTCCAGATCGGCGCCGTCACCCTCCTCGGCACCATCGTCAACAACGCCGCCTGGACACAGTCCAGCCCCGCCGGCTCCACCATCAACATCTCTTCCCCCGGCAACTTCCCTCCCGCCTCCGCCCTCATCACCGGCACCGGCTCCATCACCCTCAACAACGGCCATCTTGCTGGCGGCGGGTTCGTCCGCACCCTCACCCTCGACAGCAACCAAACCCTCCAAGGCGACGGTCTCATTCAGCTCACCTCCTCCGCCTCCTTCATCAACCTCGGCACCCTCCTCGCCAACAAGCCCGGCACAACCCTCACCATCAACGCCGCACTTACCAACTTTGGCACCCTCGCCGCCTCCCCCGCATCCACCCTCGCCATCAGCAAGCCTCTCTTCTCCTTCTTCGCTCCCATCCAGGACGACGGCTCCCTCCAGATCAACGCCGCCGCCAACACCACGGCCATCACCGGCCTCGGAAACCTCACCCTCAACGCCGGCTCCCCGGCCGCCCCCGCCCTCACCTCCGACGCACTCCGCCTCAACTCCCTCACCCTCAACGGCTCCGCCCGCGTCCGCCCCCACGCCAACACCGCCGCCACCTCCACCCTCCACCAACTCCTCTTCGCCTCCCCCTCCGCCTCCCTTGACCTCACCACCACCGCCCTCATCCTCTCCCCCTCCTCTCCCAACGCCCTCGACTCCCTCCAGGCCGCCCTCTTCGCCGGCGCCTCCCATTCCGCCGGCCTCTTCACCACGCTCCCCCAGATGGCCCTCGCCCTCATCGACAACGCCTCCCTCCCCTCCCCCCACAAAACCTTCGCCGGACTCCCCGTCGACCCCAACTCCCTCCTCATCGCCCCCGCCTTCCCGGGCGACACCAACCTCGACGGCACCGTCGACCAGACCGACCTCTCCCAACTCCTCGCCCACCTGAACCAAACCACCCCCAACTGGACCGACGGCAACTTCGACCACTCACCCACCGTCGACCTCACCGACTTGGCCTTCGTCCTCAACAACTTCGGCCAGTCCGCCCCCCCATTCCCCTCCACTCCTGAACCCGCCACTCTGCTTCTCCTGACAATTCCTTTCCTCCCCTTCACCACACGCCGTCCCCGTCGCTCGACGACCTGACTCTTTGATCGCCCAAGCGCATAATCTCCATATGCCCGCCCCCATCTCCCTCACCCTCCTCATCACCGACCTCCACCTCGGCGGCACCCCGCTCCTCCTCCGCGACCTCGCCCTCGCCCTCCACGCCGACAACCTCCAACTCTCCGTGATCTCCCTCAAACCCCTCCCCACCCCCCAAATCGAAAATCAAAAATCGAAAATCGAAAATCAAACCATTCCGGATCAACTCCGCGCCGCAAATATCCCCGTCCACACATTGAACATGACCAACCCCCTCCACGCCCCGCGCGCCCTCCGTCACCTCACCCAACTCCTCGAAGAACAAAACCCCGACGCCCTCTACTCCATGCTCATCCACGCCAACCTCCTCGCCACCCTCGCCCACCGCCGCCTCAAAAAGAAACGCGCTCACGTTCCCAAACTGATCCACTCCATCCACACCCTCCAGTCCAACCCCAAATGGCACTGGACCCTTCAAAGCAAGTTGAACAAATACGCCGACGCGATGATCGTCCCCACGCAGCCGATCCTCGACAAGCTCGCCGCACTCGGCCCGCTGCCGGAACGCACTGCCGTGATTGCGAATGGAATTGATGTCGAGCGATTTCACAACGCCGCCCCAATTCCCGCTTGCGAACTTCCCTGGCCGGCGGAGGCGCCCGTCATTGGGTACATAGGCCGCTTTGACCCCGTCAAGAACCTGCCGCTCCTCCTCCGCGCGTTCGCTTTTTTGGTCCAAAACGGTTCCCAATCATCCCCAATTGGTTCCCAAACAGTCCCAATCGGTTCCCCAAGCGTCACCAAATCCTTCCAAAACGCTCCCGAAACCCTCCCATACCCCGCCCAGCCCCCTCCGGAACCCCGCCCAAGCCCCGCCACACCCCACCTGGCGCTCGTCGGTTACGGCCCGCAGGAAGACGAACTGCGCGCGCTCGCCACATCGCTCCACTTGGCCCCACTTGTTTACTTCCTCGGCCCCACCACCACTCCGGAGCGCTGGTACAAGTGCTTCACCTGCCATTGCTTACCGTCGGAAGTCGAAGGCTTCGGCCTCACCCTCCTGGAATCCCTCGCCGCGGGCACCCCGGTCGTGGCCCTCAACACCGCGGTCATTGGCCCCATGCTGCTCCCGTACCCGGAAGCCACCCTGCTCCCAATGCCGGTCTCTCCAGACTCATTAGCCCATGTCTTGCAAAGAGTTATCGCCAAATACCACCTCCCCCCACTTGGCCCCACCGAGGCCCCCCCGGGCACCCTTTCGGCCCTCCGGGCCACCCATTCCACCCACGCCATGGCCGAGCTGACACAAAAATTTTTACAGAATCTGCTTGCATCTGCCGACTGAGCTCAACCACAAGGTCCTGATGCTCACCCTCTTCCGGTCTACAAGTTCTAGTATTTAATCAGCGTTGCGACACTTTCCTGTTGAGCTGTTCGCCGCGCGTCCGAAAATTTTTTGTTGCAGGGTGGGGCAAAGTGGGGCAGAATACCTCCATAGCAGTAGTGGATGGGGACATATCCCACGACTGCCCAAACGGACAGTAGACGCTGCCGCGATCGTGGTCACAGGATCGTGACTGATCCGACAGCGAACCCCGTGAGGCCCAAGTAGTTACGTCGGACTTTCCGACACGCCTCGCAGGGACAAGGGAATGGAACCGCGGCATGGTCATCACGGATCGCTACGATCACGTCATCGATGACAAAAACCGCCTCGCCATTCCCAGCCAAGTCCGTAACCGCATGGATCCACAAGCAGATGGCGAAGCTTTCTACCTCGTGCCGGAAAACCGCTACCTCGTGCTGATCCCGGAAAAGCTCTTTGAAAAACTGGCCAGCCAGGCCACTGCGGGCCTGGCGATGACAGATGAAGAAGCAGAAGTACGCCGGATGGTTTTCGCGACCGCCAGCCGGCTCGAGCCGGACAAGTCGGGACGCGTCATAATTCCTGACCGGTTCATGCTTAACGCAAAGGACCGTGATCCCTTCACGGAAGCCGTTTTGGATCGCGAAGTGACCCTGGTGGGCGTCGGCGATCGCATGGAACTTTGGAACCGTGCGGACCTGGCGGCGCACATGCGGGAACTGCGGGCCAGCCGGGCGCGGCTGCAACCTGCGAAGAAAGCAATGTTTACAGCCCCCGCTGCTCCGTCGGTTCCGGGCCCTGGTGGGATGGGCCCGAATTCGGGAAATGCGGGTTGAGGAAAGAGCGGAATTTCTTGGGCCGCATGAAGCGGCCGCACCAGTCGCATGAAGCGACAGCAATACACAGGGGCCGCATGAAGCGGCGAACCAGTCGCATGATGCGACATAAGTAGAAGTGGCATCTTGGCTTGCATCCCGATCTGGGAAGATGGGAAGTGAGGCAAATGCCGCACAGGTAACGGGTTGGAGTTGCCGGGCCGCATGAAGCGTGCCGGGCGACGAACAGGGCCTGAGTGCACGCCATGTCTGGCCGAACGCATGGACCGCGTCCGGCCGGGCGTAGTGGCCCCGGAGTTTTTGTGCGAGCGGGCAGGATGCATCGCAGTGCAAAGGCTTGCGGGATAGGCACTTCGGTCTGAACCAGCCCGCATGAAACAGGGTGCTAAAAAGCACCGGAAAGGCGCGGGAAGCGCCGGGAACGAGCAATTTCACGAACCGCCCATGGATGGGTGAGTAGTGGCCAAGGAAGGTCGAAGCGGGGACACGCTGAGCCAGTCGTGTCCCCGTTTTTTGTTTTTGCCTGCCGGGTGGCGCGTGCTTTGGCACCGTTTTGGTACCGTTTTGGACGGGTTTAGTGCGGTTTGGGGGCGATTTTGGTACGGTTTTGCACTGGTTTTTGAGTGGTTCGCGGCGCCCGGCGTTCCGCCTGGCCGAGGCGACGCCGCCTGAAGGCGGGACTCCATACACGAGGTTTCGGATGTTGGGAATGCCGGAGCATGGTCATGAGCCGGTGATGGTGGGGGAGGTACTCACGTATTTAGATGTGAGGCCGGGGGAGGTCGTGATGGACTGCACGGCGGGTCGCGGGGGGCATGCGCTGGAGATTGCGAAGAGGTTGTCGCCGGGGGGGACGTTGATTGCGCTGGATGTGGATCCGGAGAACCTGCTTTACGCGCGGAAGCGGATCGAGGGGGCGGGGATCGCGGGGGTGAAGGTGCGGACGTTTCATGCGAACTTTGCGGAGGCGGGGGACGTTCTGGAGGAACTGGAACTGGAGGGCGTGGACGGTCTGCTGGCGGACTTCGGGGTCTCGACGAACCAGTTGATGGAGTCGTCGCATGGGTTGAGTTTCAATGCGGAAGCGCCGCTGGACATGCGGCTGGATCCCCGAATCAAGAGCAGGGCGTCCGACCTATTGAAGGAGTGGGACGAGAAGCGTATTGCTGAGGTTTTGCGGGAGTACGCGCAGGAAAGATTTGCGTGGAAGATCGCGCGGAAAATTGTTCAGACACGCAACACGGAGCCGATACTCACGACGGGTCAGCTCGCACGTCTCGTTCGTTCGGTGGTTCCGCACAAATATGGGCAGATCGATCCGGCGACGAGAACTTTCCAGGCTTTGCGGATGGCGGTGAACGAAGAACTCGAGAGTCTTGAAGATCTGCTCGAGGCGGTTCCGGACATGATGGCGGCAAACGGGCGTGCGGTGTTCATCAGTTTTCATTCCGGCGAGGACCGGCTGGTGAAGCAGGCGACGCGGCAGTGGGAAGAGTCCGGGTGGTGCGAGGTGCTGACGAAGAAGCCGGTGGAGGCGAGTGAGAGTGAGACGGCGGTGAATCCGAGGGCGAGGAGTGCGAAGGTGAGAGCGGTGAGGTTTGGGGAGGTTGACGGGGTATAGGGTCTGGGGGCTGGGGTCTGTGTCGATGAGAATCCAGGGTGGGTCGTATGATGCGGCCCGGTTCATGAGCAATGGAGTGATGTGATGACGCGGGAAGCCAAGATTGGGATGTTGACGGGGTTGGGGGTGATCGTGCTGATTGGGACGCTGCTGTCGGAGTACCTGGGGGGCGGGCCGCACGGGGTTGGGGCGACGGGGAATGGGGCGATGGGGCGGATGGCGGCGCTTCCGATGGGGGCGGCGTATCGGCAGGAGATCATGCAGCCGGTGGGGGTGCCTTCGCTGGTGAGGAATGACGGGGCGTCGGTGGCGCCTGGCGCGGGTGCGGGGGTTGTGGCGACGCCGTCGATGACGGGGGCTCCGCTGGCGCCCGCGGCGCCGGTGGGTTCGGGGACGGATGCGGGCGGTGCGCCGCGGCTGGATTCTCCCTTGAGCAATGGTCCGGCGATGAATCAGCCGGTGGCGGCGGTTCCTGCGGGGACGGTGCAGATGGATGCGGGGATGCAGCAGGCGTCGATACCGACGATGCAGATGCCGGCGAGCGGGGTGCAGACGGTGTATGTGCCGGGGCAGGCGGCGGCGCCGGCGGCGGGGCAGGCACGTGGGACGTTGACGCCGGCGGGGCCGGTGACGGCTGCGGACCTGGCACCGGCAGCGGCGGCGAAGCCGGCGGGTGAGGAATATGTGATCGTGCCGGGGGACAACCTGGCGAAGATTGCGAAGAAGTTTTACAAGTCGTCGAAGAACAGCGACATCCAGCGGATCGTGGCGGCGAATCCGGCGATGCTGAAGAACGACAAGAGCGTGCTGATTGCGGGGAAGAAGCTGTTGATACCGACGGTGGAGCGTGCGGCGGCGGTCGAGGGGTCGTCGTCGATGGCGGCGGCAGTTCCGGCGATGCCGACGGTGAAAGAGAAGACGGTGATCCGGAAGCCAGGGAGCGGGGAAGCGGTGGCCCGGGAGAAGGCGGCGGCGGAAGCGCGTGCGAAGAAGGCGGCAGGGAAGGT
The DNA here is from genome assembly GCA_051955985.1 of Phycisphaerae bacterium. Lineage (GTDB taxonomy): Bacteria > Planctomycetota > Phycisphaerae > WQYP01 > WQYP01 > DATKPA01. Next base: position 72,281 of record JBQCGD010000147.1, read on the forward strand.
GTACGTGGTGCAGGCGCATGACACGCTGGGGAAGATTGCACAGAAGTTTGGGGTGGGGGTGAAGGAGTTGATGGCGGCGAACGGGATTAAGGATGCGAAGGGGCTGCAGGTGGGGGCGAAGTTGAAGGTGGTGGTGGAGTAACGTTCCTCCCCCCGCCCTCCTGCGACTCGACGGCGTGCGGGGCGTAGCGCAATAATTGCGTGATGGTGGCGTAAGTCTTTAGAATGGGGCCGATAAAGTTTACGGGATGTGGGTTGTAAACGCCGATAGGAGGGTGAGACCGGGGTTTTTTGGAGTCCCGGTTTTGCCTTTTTGCGGATTGCGGGTTGTGCAATGTGTTGTGTGCATGGTTCGCGACGACGCAAGCGTTGGCGGGTGACTGGGTGTTGTGCGGGCGTTTGCCCGTGAAAGACGGAATGGCCGACGAGGGCGTCGGCCCCACTTGCGGGGTGTGCAATGTGGTGTGTGCATAGTTCGCGACGACGCAAGCGTTGGCGCTGGTCCAAGTGAAGAGCGGGAGTTTGGCTCGCGATCGATAGATTGGCCGACCCCCCCCCAGAGGGCGTCGGCCCGACTTTTGGTGTTCAGGTGTTGAAGCTGCTGGTCATGTTGGGAACGTTTTTGTTGTTGGCGCTGGGGATGCTGGCGCTCAGGCAGCGGCGATTGGAGATGACGGCGGACGCGGTGCGGATACACGATCAGATTTTGGCGCGGCGGCAGACGCTGCTGGATCAGCGGGTGCAGATTTCGAAGCGGACGAATCCGTGGGCACTGGCTGCGGGGTTGAAGGCGGCGGGGATGGACACGGGGGGTGCGTTGCAGGAGCGGCCCGAGGCGACGAATGTGCGGCCGGGCGGTTCGGCGCCGGCGGTGGTGACGGATTTGGTGGCGCCGGTGATGGGGGGGAGCGGGCATGCGAATCCGCGCAGGCCGAGGGAGTGATGGTTGAGTGGTTAAGTAGTTAAGTGATTAAGTCGCTGGCGCGAGGTTGTGGACCCCTTGGCGCCGGATTCAACTGTGACGGAACGGAAAGCTCATGGACGGTAGCAGGCAGACGCGGCGGACACAGTGGCTGGCGACGGCGATGCTGGTGGCGACGGCGGGGGCGCTGGTGGGGCTTTTGGGGCGGGTGGTGTGGCTGGAGAAGCACATACCGGCGGAGTGGGTGGAGCGGCTGGCGCGGCAGAACACGGCGGTGATTCCGCTGATGCCGGACCGTGGGGCGATCAAGATGTCGGACGGGACGCCGGTGGCGATGTCGGTGCGGATGTACAATTTGTTTGCGGATCCGGGGGTGATCGTGGATCCGACGGGGAAGTTGAACGCGTTGAAGGACGAGGATTTGCAGAAGGCGAGGGACCTGCTGGTGCAGGCGCTTTCGCCGCTGGTGAAGAAGCCGGCGGATGAGTTGTTGTTTGAGATCGAGAAGAATGCGACGTATGCGGACGGCCGTCCGCGGCGGTTCATGTGGCTGGCGCGGGAGGTGGATGAGGATTTTTACAACCGGTTCCAGGCGTTGAAGGCGAAGCTGCGGGAGGAGAGCCGGGAGGCGGAGAAGCTGGCGAACAAGAGCCGGGATCCGGATGTGCGTGCGCGGGAAGGGGCGCGGGCGAGCATTTTGTATCACACGCTGGACGGGGTGGGTTTTGTGAAGTCGATGAAGCGGGTGTATCCGCTGGGGCAGCTTGGGGGGAACGTGATTGGGTTTGCGAACAATTATGAGGGGGTGGACGGGCTGGAGCATCAGCTCGATTTCATGCTGCGCGGGATTCCGGGGTCGATGTACGTGACGAAGGATGCGGCGCGGCACACGCTTTTGATCCAGGATCAGCGGTACAACGCGCCGGACGACGGGCGGGACGTGTGGCTGACGATGAACACGGTGATGCAGGGGATTGCGCAGGAGGAGTTGAAACGGGCGGTGGATGAGTAGGGGGCGGAGGGCGGGACAGCGGCGGTGATGGATCCGTACAGCGGTCGGATCCTGGCGATGGCGAATTATCCGTTTCTGGATCCGAGCGATTTGAAGGATTCGCCGGAGGAATCGCACCGGAACAAGGCGGTGACGGACCCGTTTGAGCCGGGGTCGATTTTCAAGCCGTTCGTGATGTCGTGGGCGATTGAGAAGCACGTGGTGAAGCCGACGGACGTGTTTTTTGGGTACAACGGGGTGTTTCGGGACCGGACGGGGCGGACGGTTCGGGACGATGCGGGGTATGGGGCGTTGACGGTGCACGACATTTTGGTGAAGTCGAGCAATATTGGGATGACGCAGATCGGGTGGAAGATGGGGTCGCCGCTGGTGTATGAGGCGGTGAAGACGTTTGGTTTTGGGGAGCGGACGGGGGTGGAGTTGCCGGGGGATCAGAAGGGGATTGTGCCGCCGCTGTCGAAGTGGAATGGGGGGCAGTTGACGTCGACGAGCTTTGGGTATGGGGTGGCGGCGACGCCGTTGCAGCTTTTGCGGGGGTTTGCGACGTTTGCGAATGGGGGGTACCTGGTGACGCCGCGGGTGATCAATGCGTTGGAGGAGACTTCGGGGAAGACGATACCGTGGACGGACGTGGCGGGGCCGCCGTTGCAGCACCAGATCATCAGTGCGCAGACGTGTGCGACGATGCGGAGCATGATGGTGGATGTGCTTGGGCCGCAGGGGACGGCGCGCGGGGCGAAGAGCAAGCTGTACCAGATGTATGGGAAGACGGGGACGGCGCACATTGCGGCGGGGAGTGGGGGGCAGCGTGGTCATGGGTATGGGGCGAACGATTACAATTCGAGTTTTTTGTGCGGGGCGCCGGTGGATCATCCGCGGCTGGTGTTGATAGTGACGCTGCACAAGCCGCGGCATGGGTATTTCGGGGGGACGGTGAGTGCGCCGGCGGCGGTGGCGATCATGGAGCGGTGTTTGATGTATTTGCAGGTGAAGCCGGATGTGGTGGCGGAGGGGCCGGCGGTGGCGAGTGGGCGAAGCGCTCACCATTGAGGAGTGACAGGGGACGAAACACGAAGAGCACGAAGGCACGAAGGACCACGAAGACATAATTAGCCACGAATGACACAAAAGACACGAAAGAGATTTGTTTGAGATAGAGTTTGGGACCGAGTGGGAGATTGGGTTAAACCGTGGCGACCGAGGATGGGAATACGAAGACGGGATTGAACCACAGAGGACACAGAGAACACAGAGGGATGATGTGGACCTGGTGGGTTTACGTGGAAGTTGATGATGCGATTTTCTGAGTTGATGAAGGCGATTGAGGGGCGGGTGCGGGTTGGGGAGGTGCGCGCGGGGAGGGATCCGGAGGTGTTGCGGGTTTGTGAGGATTCGCGGAAGGTGCGCGAGGGGGATTTGTTTGTGGTGCGGAAGGGGACGAAGCGGGATGGGGCGGAGTTTGTGGCGGATGCGATTTTGAAGGGGGCGGTGGGGGTGGTGGTGGAGAGTGGTCAGTTGTCAGTGGTCAGTGGTCAGTTGGGGGAGGTTGCGAGTGCGGAAGTTGGGGATGTGAATTTGGCGTTGGCGCTTTTGGCGCATGAGGTGGGGGGGAGGCCGACGGCGGGGATGAAGGTGATTGGGGTGACGGGGACGAAGGGGAAGACGACGGTGGCGTATTTGATGCGGTCGGTGCTGGGGGCGGCGGGGAAGCGGGTGGGGATGGTGGGGACGGTGGAGATTGACGATGGGGAGCGGGTGGTGGCGGCGGAGATGACGACGCCGGGGGTGGTGGAGTTGGTGGAGTTGTTTGGGCGGATGAAGGGGAATGGGGTGGAGTATGTGGTGATGGAGGTGAGCAGTCATTCGCTGCATCAGCATCGGGTGGGGGGGATTGATTTTGCGGTGGGGGTGTTTACGAATTTGACGGGGGATCATTTGGATTATCATGGGACGATGGAGGAGTATGCGGCGGCGAAGGGGATGTTGTTTGAGGGGCTTGGGAAAGACGCTTTTGCCATTATTAATGGCGATGATGCGTGGGCTGAACGGATGGTGCGGGGTTGTAAGGGGAGAGTCGTGCAGTTTAAGGTGACTGATAAGCCTCTGACGAAAGGTGCGGTTCCTCCCATGGAAGTTCCGGGTCTGCCAGGTGATGCCGGCGCGCCCACGCCTCAATGGACTTATCCGGGTGAGATACCCCCGGGTGGGTTTGCGACCTACATTTGGCGCATGAACAGCAATGGGATGGGATTGACTGTCGCATGGGACCATCCCCCGTTTGAAATGTATGGGCTCGGTCATACGTTTGTGACACCGCTGGTGGGGCGGCATAACGCTTACAACATCACGGCGGCATATGTGGCGTGCGGAGCGTTGGGGGCCCTGAGAACGCCAGCGGATCTAGAGGGGCGGGTCAGAATGGCAGGAATTTGGAAGAAGGCAGCAGGGGCACCTGGGCGTTTGCAACGGGTGGACGGAAAAGGGGCGAAGTTCAACGTATTTGTTGACTATGCGCACACGCATGATTCGCTGGAGAATGTGCTGAAGGCGGTGCGCGGGACGATGGGGAAGGGGCGGTTGATTTGTGTGTTTGGGTGTGGTGGGGATCGGGATCGGACGAAGCGGCCGAAGATGGGGGCGGTGGCGGAGGGGTTGGCGGATCGGGTGATTGTGACGAGTGATAATCCGCGGACGGAGGATGCGGGGGGGATTTTGCGCGAGATTTGTGCGGGGTTTTCGACGGGATGGGAGCGGGGTGGGAAGATTTCGGTAGTGGCGGATCGGCGGGGGGCGATTCGGGCGGCGATTGGGATGGCGGAGGCGGGGGATGTGGTGTTGATTGCGGGGAAGGGGCATGAGAATTATCAGATTGTTGGGACGGTGAAGCATCATTTTGATGATGTGGAAGAGGCAGAGGCTGCTCTTCGTGAGCGGTTTGAGATAAGGAAGCAGAAGTGAAAGCCTGGGAAATTGAAGAAGTGCGGCGGGCGGTGAAGGGGAAGTGGGTGACGCGCGGATCGCGGCGGTTCAATGGGCGCGTGGCGACGGATTCGCGGAAGGTGGGGGAGAATGAGTTGTTTGTGACGATCGTGGGGAAGAACCATGATGCGCACAAGTTCACGGCGGAGACGATTGGGCGTGGGCCGGCGGCGATTTTGATCAGCAGGGAGTTGGCGCCGGAGGTGGTGGCATTGGCGCAGGCGAAGGAGGTGGCGCTGATTCTCGTGGATGACACGATTGCGGCGTTGAACCGGCTGGCGGGGGCGTATCGGTCGGGGGAGAACGGGTTTTCGGGGATGCGGGCGCGGGTGATTGCGGTGGGGGGGTCGAATGGGAAGACGACGACGAAGCGGGTTGTGCACACGCTTTTGGCGGAGAAGTTTGGGGCGGGCGGGGTGCATGCGAGTCCGAAGAGTTTTAATAACAATATTGGGATGCCGCTGACGCTGCTGGAGGTGGAGCAGGGGCATGATTTTGTGGTGCTGGAGATTGGGACGAATGCGCCGGGGGAGATTGCGGCGCTGGGGGAGGTTTGCCGGCCGGACATTGCGGTGATTACGAATGTGGGGCTGGAGCATTTGGAGCAGCTTGGGGATCTGGAGGGGGTGGCGCGGGAGGAGGCGTCGATTGCGCCGTTTGGGGCGGAGGGGGGGACGCTGGTGTTGCCGTCGGATGCGCCGGAGCTTTTGCAGTCGTTGAAGAGTGCGACGGCGCAGCGGATCCTGGTGGGGCGGGAGGGGGCGGATTTGATGGTGACGGATGTTGTGGAGAGCATGGGGGGGACGACGTTTTCGGTGAATGGGCGGGGGACGTTTCATTTGCCGCTGCTGGGGGAGCACAATGCGGTGAATGCGTTGATGGCGATAGCGGTGGCGCGGCGGGTGGGGATGACGGAGGAGCAGATTGCGGCGGGGCTTTTGAAGGTGAAGCCGGCGGAGATGCGGCTGGAGCCGATGCGGGTGGGGGATTGGAGCGTGATTAATGATGCGTACAACGCGAATCCGAGTTCGATGGAGGCGGCGTTGAAGACGTATGCGCGGTTGAAGGGGGAGGGGCTGGGGAGTGCGGGGCGGCGGGTGGTGGTGTTGGGGGATATGCTGGAGTTGGGGCCGTCGAGCGAGGCGATGCATCGGAGCGTTGGGGGGATGGTGGGTGCGTGGAAGTTTGATTTGTTTGTGGCGGTGGGGCGGCAGATGAAGTTTGCGGCGGGGGTGGCGGAGGCTGCGGGTGTGAAAGTGCATCATTTCATGGATACTGCATCGGCGAGGGAAGGGATCTGGTTGCTGTTGAAGCCGGCGGATCGGATTCTGCTGAAGGGGTCGCGGGGGATGGCGCTGGAGACGGTGCTGGAAGCGTTGCGTTCGCCGGGCGTGCCGGTGGCGGTGTAAGCCAAGGAAGGAAGCCGTGTTTTACCTGCTATACGAGTGGATGACGAAGGGGCAAGGGGACGGGATGTTTGCCGGGGTGATCTTCCGCGCGGCGGCGGCGATCATGCTGAGCTTTATGCTGGTGCTCTTGTCGGGGAACCGGGTGATCCGGTGGCTGATGAAGCAGAAGGTGGGGGATCGGCCGGAGTTTCACAATGCGACGTTGAACGAGCTGACGAAGCACAAGGGGAACACGCCGACGATGGGGGGGATCATGATCATCGGGGCGATCCTGGTGAGTTGTCTCTTGCTGGCGAATTTGCAGAATTTTTATGTGCGGATGGCGCTGTTCTGCATGGTGTACCTGGCGTGCCTGGGGGCGGTGGATGACTGGTTGAAGCTGACGACGGCGCGGCGGAATCCGGGGTCGCGGGATGGGCTTTTGTCGTGGGAGAAGATGTTGTTCCAGGTGGGTCTGGGGGTGTTGCTGGCGATTTTTATTTACAACCATCCGAACCATATTTTGAATGGGCCGGGGCTGGTGGGGCAGGAGATTCAGCAGAATGTGGAGCATGCGCATTATTTGAACTGGCCGTTTTTGCCGTCGCAACTGGCGATGCCGGCGTGGGTGTTTGCGATTTTGACGGTGGTGGTGATCACGGGGTCGAGCAATGCGGTGAATTTGACGGACGGGATGGACGGGCTGGCGGCGGGGTGCATGGCGATTGTGTCGTTTGCGTTTCTGGCGCTGGCGTATGTGACAGGGGATCTGCGGTGGTCGGCGGTTTTGCACTTCAACCTGGTGCAGTACACGGGGGAGCTGGCGGTGGTGTGCGGGGCGATCACGGGGGCGTGTTTGGGGTTCCTCTGGTACAACTGCAATCCGGCGCAGGTGTTCATGGGGGATACGGGGTCGCTGGCGCTGGGGGGGGTGATCGGGTATGTGGCGATTGTGATTCGGCAGGAATTGATGCTGCTGCTGGTGGGGGGGATTTTCGTGATGGAAGCGACGTCGGTGATGATGCAGGTGAGTTATTTCCGGATGACGGGGGGGAAGCGGATTTTCTTGTGTAGTCCGATTCATCATCATTTTCATTTGAAGGGGTGGAGCGAGCAGCAGGTGGTGGTGCGGTTCTGGTTGATCAGCGCGTTGTGTGCGGCGTTTGGGATTGCGACGGTGAAGTTGCGGTGAGGGACGATCAGCCGACGTAAGTTGGCCACGAAAGACACGAATGACACGAAAGGGTTGGTGGCGGGATGAGGGAATCGCGGGAGGCGGGAGGGTTTGCGGTTAGTAGGTAAAAAGGGGGCGAATGGTCGCCTCGCTTCGCATTGGCGGACTGCCCGGCCCAAGGGCCGGGGCTAAACGTGGTGATCTTTGGTTGGCGGCGAAACTTGGTAAATAGTTGTTGATAAACGGGTAGGGGGAATTATTATGGCGGCCGCACTTCTGGGGTCATGTTCATACTTGAAGAGGTTGTCATGAAGATTCGTCGCTGGGGCGGTGCGCTCGCTGGGTGTCTTTGCGTTTTGTCGGTGATCGGGTGTGGGCGCGGGCAGGGGGAGCAGGCGGCGAATGGGGAGGGGACGCCGGGCGGTGGGGGCGGGGATACGGGAGTGGCAGTGGTGAAGGGGGCGGATGGGACGTTGGGGGTGGCGGAGGCGGATGGGAAGCCTTATGACGGGGTGAAGCTTTCGAAATATGATGCGGATATGCGGAGCCCGCAGATTGCGGTGGCGTCCGATGGGACGATTCATGTGGCATATATTGAGCGGATGTATGCTTCGCCGTATACGTTTTTTGTGTTTCATCGATCGAGCAGCGATGGGGGGAAGACGTGGTCGGAGACGAAGAATCTTTCGGAAGATATGCCGGGGTTCAATGTGGGGACGTGCCAGTTGTGCATTGATGGGCAGGACCGGGTGTTTGTGATCTGGCGGACGGGGTTGAAGGAGGGTTTTTCGACGCTGACGACGCCGGCGGGGTTGGCGCAGAACAACCTAGTGTACCGGATGCTGGATCATGGGAAGTGGACGAAGATTCTGCCGGTGCATCCGCCGGGGTCTTCGCAGACGCAGGATGACGGGTCGATTTCGTTTTCTGCGTGCACGGATGCGGCGGGGCATGTGGAGGTGATTTACAACACGATTCCGGATCGGTTTGATCCGGAGAAGTATGCGGTGGTGAGCGGGAAATATGTGCAGCATTGTCCGGGGGTGGAGCCGGGGCTGGTGTGGCAGGTGACGCTGGATGGGTCGGCGGGGAAGCCGAAGCAGTTGTTTTGTCTGAATTTTCGAGAGAATGCGGCGAAAGGGAAGTACGCGAAGTCTTGCGATGGGGTGAATGCGTTGGATTTGTGCGCGGGCGCGGACGGGGGGCCGCAGTTTATTGCGCAGGTGTATGACGAGAATCACCGGGCGGAGGAGAACGCGGAGATTGATTTGTTTGATGGCGGGAAGGGGACGAAGGTGCTGACGCTGCCGCCGACGTGGAAGTTCAATGCGAGTCCGCCGCGGCTGCTGGTGGATGCGAAGGGGAAGAAGCACATTGTTGCGTTGTACGATGCGGGGGAGCATCCGAGCGTGCGGGATTATGTGATCGGGTCGGATGATGAGCCGGCGACGTTGATCAGCGCGAAGCCGCCGAAGGGGACGGTGGCGGGGTTCCAGGCGTTTCAGTCGGCGGGGGGGAAGATGGTGGTGCTGGTGCAGTTGTATGACCAGGGGATGGACGACCGGGGGGACACGTTTGTGACGACGAGCGACGGGGGGGCGTGGTCGGAGCCGATCTGCATCACGAACAATGCGGGTCGGGAGAAGTGGTGGTCGAAGAACACGGGGGCGTTGAGCGGGGTGGCGGGCGGGAGCCGGTTTGGGCCGCGGCCGGGGGCGGCGGCGATCGACAAGACGGGGCACCTGGTGATTGCGTTGATCAATGCGGAGACGGGGTCGTTTGGGGTGAGTGCGGGCGGGGTGGTGTATACGAGCGGGTCGAGTTCGACGCCGCGGTTGTATTTTTATCGGTTTTGAGGGGTTCGATTGGGGGGGAGTTGCGCTTTGCGCGGGCCGGTGGAGGGGAGGGAGAGATCTGACGGGTGTGCATCCATGATCCCCATGCCGTGGAAGGCATGGGCTTGTGGGGTTGTTTGCGATATTGCCAATGATGAATTTGATGGTTGTGGGGTGGTGAGGGGGAGTTATGTAAAGGCCGGCTGAGCCTGATAATATGTGCAGGAATTGCGCGGAAAACGTCGAATAGAGGGGTTGAGAGACGCATCATGAGGCAGGCATGCCGGTAGCAAGACAGAAAACGGGGTCGGTATGGCCGGCGCGGGTGAGTTGGCCGCGTGAGGCGGGGGGGCGTTCGCCGATTGCGGCGGTACCGGCGTTGGTGCATGCGCATCCGGTGAGGCCGTACGTGGGGCGGTCGCGGTTTGTGTTGTCGCCGTTGTCGCTGACGTTGGACCAGTTGTTGTTTTTGATCACGGCGGCGCTGCTGTGCTTTGGGCTGGTAATGGTGCAGAGCGCCGACGCGCGGGTGCGGGCGATGGCGGCGGGCGGGAACTGGTGGATGGAAGCCTTTGACAGCAAGAATGCGATTCACGCGCTGGTGGCGATGATCGCGATGACGGTGATGTGGCGGATAGATTATCGGTGGCTGGCGGGGAGCCCGATGAAGCATCTGTCGCTGCTGCGGTCGCCGGCGACGTGGCTGTGGATTCTGACGGTGGGGGCGCTGGTGGCGGTGCTGACGACGCCGATGGGGAAGGAGATTAATTTTGCGCGGCGGTGGCTGCAGGTGGGTCCGCTGGGATTTCAGCCGTCGGAACTGGCGAAGTTGTCGCTGATTCTGTTTGTGGCGGTTTATGCGGTGCACTATCGGGACGAGGTGCGGACGTTTGGTTTGGCGGCGGTGCCGTTCATTTTGTTCGTGGTGGGTCTGGGGGTTTTTGCGATCAAGCCGCACATGGTGGAGTCGATTCACTTTTTCTCAGCGGCGCAGGATGGGGCGACGCGGTTGCTGCTGGTGAAGACGGGGGTGTGTGCGGGGTGTTTGATTGCGGGATTTTCGCTGTGGTGGCTCGGGTATTCGCCGAAGCAGTGGACGTGGGGGTATGTGCCGCTGGTACTGGGGTTCGGGGTGTGCGCGGCGCTGGTGTTGAAGGAAGACTTCGGGACGGCGGCGCTGATCTCGGTTGTGGTGATCGTGATGATATTGATGGCGGGGTGCCGGTGGTGGCATGTGGCGATGCTGATACCGCCCGGGGTGTTTGTGGTGTGGGCGGCGATTTTTCGGGATCCGACGTCGTTCCGGTACAAGCGGATGATGGCGTTTCTGGATCCGTTTGCGGACATGAAGGGGGCGGGGTATCACCCGGCGGAGTCGCTGTTGACGATTGCGAGCGGGGGGTTTTTCGGGAATGGGCTGGGGAACGGGATTCAGAAGATGGGGTACCTGCCGGAGGATGACACGGACTTTATCTTCGCGGTGATTTGCGAGGAGCTGGGGTTCTTTGGGGCGTTGATGGTGATTGGGTTGTTTTTGGCGTTTGTGATCATTGGGTGGCGGATTGCGACGCGGTGCCAGCACCAGTTCGGGAAGATGGTGGCGTTTGGGATCACGGCGATGATCGGGCTGCAGGCGGCGTTTAATATTGCGGTGGTGACGGTGACGGTTCCGACGAAGGGGATTGCGTTGCCGCTGATTTCTTCGGGGGGGACGGGGTGGATTATGAATGCGATTGCGATCGGCGTGTTGATGAGCATTGAGCGGATCAACCGGCGAGAGATTGCGGAGAAGAAGATGGGCGAGCGGCCTGCGGAGCCGGCGCTGGGGTTCCCCGTGCAGGTGACGGCGGTGGCGCCGGTGGCGGCGGTTGCGGCGGCGGCGGTGCCGGTGGTTCCCGCGGAGCCGATAGCGGCGAGTTCTGCATCGGCGGCGTGAATCAGGAGAGAAACAAGAAGCAAGAATCAAGAATCAAGAAGTTTTGTGCGGCGGTCTTCTTGCTTCTTGGTTCTTGCTTCTTGATTCTTGTACAAGGCAGGGATGGCTATGACGACTGTTGTGTGGCCGCATCGGGCGAATCCTTTGTTGGGCATGATGAGTTCGGGATCGGAGCAGAGTTTTTCGCGCAGTTCGGCGGTGGCGAGCACCGGGAAGACGCTGCGCGTAGTGATGGCGGGTGGGGGGACGGGGGGGCATTTGTATCCGGGGTTGGCGGTGGCGGAGGCGTTGCGGGGGCTGGCGGCGGATCGGGGGATGGGGTTGGAGTTGACGTGGGCGGCGACGCCGCGGGCGGTGGATCAGCGGTTATTGTCGGGGTTTGGGACGAGTTATGTGAAGCAGTCGGTGCAGCCGTTGGTGAAGTCGGTGAAGAAGATTTGGCCGTTTATCAGTGGGTGGCGGGAGAGTTGTGGGGTGTGGGAGCGGCGGTTTGCGGAAGAGCGGCCGGACTGTGTGGTGGCGCTGGGGGGGTATGCGGCGGGGCCGGCGGCGTATGTGGGGGGGAAGCGGGGGGTGCCGGTGGTGTTGTTGAATCCGGATGCGTTGCCGGGGCTGGCGAATCGGTTTTTGATCAAGCGGGCGACGACGGTGGTGACGCAGTGGCCGCTGGGGGCGGAGAGGACGAAACATATTAAGGGGAGCGTGAAGGCGTTGGGGTGCCCGATTCGTGGGGAGTTGACGGGGCGGACCCGCGAGGAGGGGGCGGCGCGGCTGGGGATTGATGGGACGAAGAAGACGCTGGTGGTGACGGGGGCGAGTCTGGGGGCGCGGACGATTAATGAGGCGGTGCTGGCGTTTTTGGAATCGGCTGAGCATCGGAAGGCATTCGTGGCGGGGGGGTGGCAGATTCTTCACCTGGCGGGGATGGAGCAGGCGAAGGATGTGCGGGCGGCGTATGAGGCGTGGCCGGAGATCGCGGTGACCGTGATTGATTATTGTGATGACATGGCGAGCGTGTGGGCGGTGGCCGACGGGGCAATTGCGCGAGCGGGGGCGAGCACTTGTGCGGAGCTGACGGCGTGCGGGGTGCCGGCGATTTTGCTGCCTTATCCATTTCATAAGGATTTGCACCAGAAGGCGAATGCGATGGAACTGGTGCGGGCGGGGGCTGCGTTGATTGTGGAGGACGCGAAGGATTCGGCGGCGAATGCGGCGGCTATGAAGCCGGCGTTGGAATCGCTACTCTATGATGATGAGCTGAGAGATCGCATGGCGGAGGCAGCGCGGGTGGCCGGCAAGCCGAACGCGGCGGTGGAAATCGCGAAAGAAATTTTGGCCCTGACTGCGGGATCGTTGCGATAAGAGAAGCAGTGGCGCCGGCCTTATTGAAGAATTAAACCCCGCATGGAGGCGGTTGTAAATGCCCCCGATCATCCAGACGAAAGCTGTTATGTACACTGTGAAAGACCTGATCCATACGCTGAACCGGCGAGAGACGACGCCGTTTACGGGGCGGCGGGTGCATTTTGTGGGGATTGGGGGATCGGGGATGTCGGGGTTGGCGCAGATGCTGTTGAATTGCGGGGCGAAAGTGTCGGGGACGGACCGGGAGGTTTCGGCGGTGACGCGTAAGCTTTCAGAGCTGGGGGCGAATATTTCGAATGAGGAATCGGCGGCGGGGTTGCCGGAGGGGACGGAGATTGTCGTTCACTCGGCGGCGATCAAGATGGAACATCCGGAGCTGGTGGAGGCGCGGGCGCGGAAGTGCGAAGTGCTGAAGTATGCGCAGATGCTGGGGCGGGTGATGAAGCTGCGGAACGGGATTGCGATTTCGGGGACGCATGGGAAGTCGACGACGACGGCGATGACCGCGCATGTGCTGCTGTCGGCGGGGAAGGATCCTTCGTTTGTGGTCGGGGCGACGGTACCGCAGTTGGGCGGGTCTTCGCGGTCGGGGAATGGGGATTATTTTGTGGTGGAGGCGTGCGAGTACGATCGCAGCTTTCACAACCTGCAGCCGCGGATCGGGGTGGTGCTGAATATCGAGGAAGACCACCTGGATTATTACAAGAACATTGATGAGATTAACGAGTCGTTTGCGACGTTTTTGAAAGGCGTCGATCCGCACGGGGTGGTGCTGGTGGCGGCGAACGATGCGAATTGTGCGACGGCGGCGCGGAACGCCGAGGCGCTGGTTGAGACGTATGGGATTGATACGGCGGCGGACTGGCAGGCGACGGGGATTCGGCGGTTCCAGGGGAAGGCGCATTTTAATGTGAGCTACAAGGGTAAGAAGATGGGACGGCTGACGCTGTCGGTTGCGGGGCGGCATAATGTGGGGAACGCGACGGTGGCGGCGGCGATTGCGACGCACTGCAGCGTGCCGTGGGATCAGATCCAGGCGGCGATCGAGAGTTTCCGCGGGGCGGATCGGCGGTCGCAGCTTTTGGGGCAGGTGCCGGTGGAGGGGGGGCAGGTGACGATTATTGATGATTACGGGCATCACCCGACGGAGATTCGGGCGACGCTGCAGGCATTGCGGGAGCACTATCGGCCAACGCGGTTGGTGTGCGTATTTCAGCCGCACCAGCACTCGCGGACGCGGTTTTTGCTGAATGATTTTGCGGGGAGCTTCTCGCACGCGGACGTAACGATTGTGCCGGACATTTATTTTGTGCGGGACTCGGAAGCGGATCGGAAGGCGGTGAGTTCCGAGATGCTGGTGGAGCGGATACGCGAGCACGCGAAGGAAGCGGTGTATATTCCGACGTTCAAGCAGATCAGCGAACATTTGATGAAGACGATGCAGCCGGGCGACCTCATTGTGTCGATGGGCGCGGGCCCGGTTTGGGAAGTAACGGATGAGTTGGTACGAAGAATTCGGGGAGCAGGTACGGCTTAACGTACCGATGGCCCCATTGACGTGGTTTGGCCTGGGCGGTCCCGCGAAGTTTTATGTGACGCCGAGCGATGTGGGACAGCTGCAGGCCATCGTCGCGCGCCTGCGCGAGAATGAGATTCCGATTTTTGTGCTGGGAAGCGGGGCAAACCTGCTGGTGCATGATGCGGGGGTGGATGGGGCGGTGATCTGCTTGAATTCGCCGGAGTTCAAGAAGTTTTCGATCAACGGCACGACCGTGACGGCGGCGGCGGGGAAGGATGTGCAGAAGCTGGTGCTGGAGTGCACGCATGCGGGGCTTTCTGGGCTGGAGTGCCTGGCGGGGATTCCGGGTTCTGTCGGCGGGGAGATCAAGATGAATGCGGGGGGAGCGTTCGGGGACATCGGGTCATCGGTGCAGTCGGTGACGGTGATGGACACGAACGGGCAGGTGTTTGTGCGTGAGAAGGATGACCTGGTTTTTGAGTACCGGAAATCGAACATTGCGTCGAAGTTTATTTTGTCGGCGACGTTTGGCCTGAGCGAGGATGATCCGCAGCGGATCATGACGAAGGTCAAAGAGATCTGGATGTACAAGAAGAATTCGCAGCCGCTGGCGGATAAGTCGGCGGGGTGCATTTTTAAGAATCCGCGCGGGCTTTCGGCGGGTGCGCTGATTGATCAGGCGGGCTTGAAGGGGCAGACGCTGGGCGGGGCGGAAGTGTCGATGAAGCATGCGAACTTTATCACTGCCAAGAAGGGATCGCAGGCCTCCGATGTTCTTGGATTGATTGATCTGGTGAAGCAGCGCGTGAAAGAGAAGTTTGACGTTCAGTTGGAAACTGAAGTTGTCATTTGGTGATTGTTCCCCGGCCCTAAGGCCGGGGCTAAACAGGATGGATAGGTCATGGACGGCAAGAAATTGAATATTACGCTTCTTTGCGGCGGCATCAGTGCGGAGCGCGAGGTGTCGCTGTTGACGGGGACGCAGATCGCCGAGGCGCTGCGGACGGTGGGGCATCGGGTGTGGCAGTCGGATATTTCGCCGAGCGATTTGAGTGCGCTGGACCACAAGCCGTGCGATCTGATTTTTCCGGCGTTGCATGGGACGTTTGGGGAAGACGGGCAGTTGCAGCAGATTCTGGAAAGCCGCGGGTTGCCGTTTGTGGGGTCGGGCGAGTCTGCTTCGCGGATCGGGATGGACAAGGCGGCGACGAAGTCGTGTCTGTTGGAGAACGGCGTGCCGACGGCGAACTGGCAGATTGTGTATCAGCACAAGTACAAGGAGAGCTGGACGCCGGCGGCGGGGATCGGGTACCCGTGCGTGATCAAGCCGATCAGCGAGGGGTCGTCGGTGGGGTGCCGGGTGTGCATGAATTTGGAGGAGGCGCGGGGGCACCTGGAGGCCACATTGCCGAAGTTCGGGGCGATGATGGTGGAGCGGTTTGTGGATGGGTTTGAGCTGACGGTGGGGATATTGGATGGGAAGACGCTGCCGGTGATCTGGATCAAGCCGGCGACGGAGTTTTACGATTACGAGGCGAAGTACACGCGTGAGGACACGCAGTACGTGTTTGATATTCCATTGCCGGAGGAAACTCTCGAGCAGGTGCGGGATGCGGCGGCGCGGACGCACAAGGTGGTCGGTTGCCGGCATCTGTCGCGCGTGGATGTGATGGTGGAGAAGCGGACGCACGAGGTGTTCGTGCTGGAAGTGAACACGATGCCGGGGTTCACGAGCCACTCGCTGGTGCCGAAGGCGGCGAAGGAGGCGGGGATTGCGTTTACGGAATTGTGCGACCGGCTGGCGCGGATGGCGCTGCGGGACGCGGCGGTGAAGGAGCAGGCGCTCTAAGGGCGTGACCCATGTTCTTTCGAAAGAAAAACAATTTCGCGGGGGGCGAGGGCGGCGAGCGGGAGCCGCGGTTCTACGAGGTTCCCTGGATACGGAGCTTGATCAGCCTCTGCGTGGTGCTGCTGGTGATTGCGGTGCTGATCGAGTCGTACCACGCGGTGAAGGCATACGGCGACCGGGTGGTGAAGCAGGAATTCACGGAGCAGCCGAACGCGGTTGGCGGGGAGAAAATCGCGCTCTCGGCGGAGCTGATGAACAAGCCGAAGTGGCTGCACCCGGAGATTTTGGCCACGATTTTTGCGGAGACGCAGACGTTTGCCGCGCGCGATCAGGCGACGTACAACCGGCTGTTGAACCCGCTCGACAAGGATGTGCTCAAGGAAATTGCGGACAACTACACGGGGACAGATGCGAGCGGGGTGAACCACTGGACACTGCGGGACAACGCGTGGATCAAGAAGATCGACGAAGTGCGGCGCGTGGTGAGCAAGGATCGGAAATCGGAGACGATTGAGATTTATGCCCAATACCGGCAACCGGCGGCGTGGGTGCAGGTGGGTGACAAGTTTTACCTGATCGATGACGAGTTTGTGCGGCTGCCGGGGGAGTATTCGCCGGCGGATCGGAATGCGACGGCGGGGCTGATGGCGATTACGAATGTGGATCTGCCGGACGGGGCAAAGAAGGTGCCGCAGCCGAGCGAGAGCTGGAATACGGAGGACCTGGCGGCGGGGATGAAGCTGGTTAATCTGTTGCAGAAGCAGCCGTTTGTGGGGCAGATCGCGTCGATCGACATGGCGAATTACAAGGGGCGGAAGGATTCGCAGAAGCCGTGGATCCTGTTGAACACGACGTTTGCGGCGGCGGATGGGAGCCCGCGCGTGGTGCGGTGGGGGCGGTCGATTGGGGATGAGAAGTTTTATGAGGTGTCTGCGGCGGCGAAGGTGCAGGCGCTGAACGAGATTTTTCTGCGGTTTGCGCGGATTGATGCGAACCATGATTATGTGGATATTCGGACGGAGCAGGTGCTGCTGCCGAAGGATCCGGAGCCGCAGGCGGTGGAAGCTGCGGCGCAGCAGTAACTGGTAACTGGTAAATAGTAATTGGGCGAGGTGCCATTACCGGACGTACTTTTGGCTCGCAACTCATCGCGTGGTATGATTCTTCCATGGTCAGCAGATCCAGCATTCTCGAACATGTCATTGAACCGGAAAAGGGGAATCTTTCCGCGGATCTTGCGAGATATCTGCTGACGCTGAATTTTCCGCGCTCTGATCAGGAACGGTATGAAGCACTCGCCGAGAAAGCGCAGTTGGGAGTGCTTACTCCCGAGGAAAAGTCAGATCTGGACGACTTTTTGAACGTCAACGATTTCCTCACAATCATTCAAGCAAAGGCCCGTGCCTCGCTCAGTTAGCGGAGGCACTTATAGCGATGGAGAAGGCCCTCATTCAACTGGTGAGAGACCGCGCGGGGAACCGGTGCGAATATTGCCTCGTGGGGCAGAGGCACTCAAAGCTTACATTTCCGATTGATCACATCATCGCGAGGCAACACGGGGGCGAGACAAGTCCCGCGAATCTGGCGCTTTGCTGCGGCCGGTGCAACTACCGGAAAGGTCCAAACATTTCGGGGATCGATCCGCAAACGAAGCAGATGTGTCGTTTGTTCAATCCGCGCATGGACAGTTGGGACGCACACTTTCGTTATGAAGGGGCGGTGCTGGTGGGCACCACCGACGTCGGAAGAACCACGGTTGTTGTTTTGGGGATGAACGAAGGTGTCCGGATCGCAGTTCGACAGACGCTGCTGGATGCCGACGGGATTTTCTGAAGAAATCGCTGTTTGAAGAGAAACCGGAGTCAGCCCACGCCGGCGACGCTTCCGGCGACTTCATCCTTGGGGCGGGTTTTCCAGCGGCGGTGGATCCAGAGATATTGGGTGGGGTCGGCGCGGACGAAGTCTTCGATGGCTTTGGTGTAGCGTGCGGTGATGTAGTGGAGTTCGTCCTTGTATTGGTCGCGGGAGAAGTTCTGCCAGTCTTCGGGGTGGATGATGTCTTGGGTGCCGATGTCGAATTCGAATTTGTCGCCGCGGCGTCTGGCGTAGCCGACGACGATGGGGACGTTGTGCTGGATGGCGAGCAGGCCGATGGATTTGTAGGTGGAGGCCTGGCGGCCGAAGAAGGGGACGAACATGCCCTTTGGGCCGGCGTTCTGGTCGGCGATAAAGCCGAGGACGCCCTTGTTCTGAAGGACGTCGAGGGCGGTGGTGGTGACGCCGCGCTTGGAGAGGATGATCTGGCCTTTTTTTTCGCGGACGCCGAGGAGCCAGGAGTCGATGTAGGGGTTGTCGATGGGGCGGGCGATGGAGAAGGTTTCGAAGCCGAGGGTGGCGAGGGTGTAGCCGAGGATTTCCCAGTTGCCGTAATGGCCGGTGAGCATGATGGCGCCGCGTCCGCGGAGGAGGATTTTGAGGGACTCGTCGAGGCCATTGAGGTGGACGTAGCGGTGCCAGCTTTCGGCGTTGATGAGGCGTGTGGTGAAGAGGACATCCATGACGAGCTCGATGAAGTGCTGCATGGAGCGTTCGGCGATGTAGTTGAGTTCCTTTTCGGATTTTTCGGGGAAGCTGGCGCGGAGGTTTTCGAGGGCGCGCTTGCGGTGCTTTTTGTCGATTTTGTAGAGGAGGCCGCCGACCATGCGGGCGGTTTTGAGATTGGCGTTGACGGGGAAGAGGCCGAGGAGCATGGCGGTGGTGCGGGCGCCGATGTATTGGGAGAGGTTGACGAGTTCGCTGGATTGGGCCATGGGTGGATTTTAGCCGGAATCGGGGCGAGCGTCTCAGGAGAGCAGCGGGATTGTCACTGGTGGGCGGGGTTGGATTGAAACCACGGAGAGCACGGAGGGCACGGAGATCGAAGGAGTTGGTTCAGGGGGCGTAGCTGCCGAACGCGGCGCTGAGGAGGCCTTCGAGGAAGAGGTGGATTCCGAGGAAAATAAGCGAAAACAAGATCATGAAGCGGGTTTGCCGGGCGGAGGAGGCCATATCGGGAAGTTGCGGGGCGCGGGCGAGGCGGATGCGCAGGACGACGATGGTGCCGAGGTTCCAGAGGGCGATGCGGGCGTAGGGTTTCCAGCGGCGTGCGAGGAGGAGGCCGGTGAGTCCGCCGGAGAGGTAGGAGCAGAGGATAGTCCAAAGGACGCACGCGGCGATCAGCGCGGGGGGCCAAGAGAGGATCGCGGTCAAGGCGTTGGTGGTGTGAAGCCAGGCGTCGTGTGCAGGGACGAGGGCTACCTGCTCGCCTTCGTGGGGGCCAAGGACGCGCGTGTAGGCGGGCTGTTCTCCGTAGAAGCCGCCGCGAAATGGAGTGGCACGCATTCCTTCCGGCGCGGGTTGGGCGAGTTTCCAGAACCCGGAGATCACCACGTTGTCCGGATAGACGCCGTATTCCATCATTTGAACTTCGCGGGCGGGGATAATGGGCTGTGCGGCGGGGAAACTGAGCGTCCAGATGGTCCATCCGCCCTTCAGGTTTGTTTCGGGCTCCGCCTTGTTCCGCCAAGTTTCGTAGGCTTCGCGCGAAGCGATCGTGAAACAGGCGAAACAATGGGCGGTGTCGGCAAATCGCGCGAGGCGGGCGAGTTGTTCGTCGGAAAGTTGAACGTTTTGGTCCGCGACGGTTTGGCGAAGGGCAGCGGCATTCGCAACCTTCAGGATTCGGCAGCGGATTCCGTGGAGCACGGTTTCCTTCGGGGTCGATGCCGGCGTGAGAGGGGCGCTCCAGCCAAGGCTCGGCGTGAACAGGCCGTAGAGCAATGGATAGAGCTGCGTTGCGAGCGCGGCATTACCGATGCGGACCAGCTTTCCGTGCAGAGCGACGGGAGGGGCCCAACCGGAGCTTGCTCCGGGCATGGTTGTTTGTCCGATCTCGACGTCGGATGGATTGCACGGGAGCGCGAGGATCCAGCCGGCGCCAGGGGCATCGGAAAGAAGAGGCGTTATGGAGATTTTCTCCTGGCCGTCTTTCCAATCGAGAGAGCCGCACCATTGGTTTTCGTTCGGGCCCCAGCCGCTGAAGATGTCGTAGCCATCGGGTGGCCGGGCCTGAAGTGAGTTCGCGACGTACAGCAAAGCGACGAGGGCGCAGAGCCAGGTGTGGCGCATGGGCTTCTCCTCCCGCTCTCTATACGAGCAGAAGGAGAAGAAGGTTCGCAACAGAAAACGCGTGGCGTTACACCCACCAGTGCGAGTGGAAGACGAGGTTGAAGACCGTGCCGTAGGTGAGGTACATCAGCCAGAGGCCGGTGATGAATTGCCAGAAGCCGATGAGTTGGTGGCCGGCGAAGATGCCGAAGCGGGTGGGGGCTTCGGTGAGGTAGATGAGGGAGAGGCCGGCGAAGAGGATGACGAGTGGCCAGGCGCGGGCTTCGGCGAAGACGGCGAGGCCGAGGATGGAGATGATGAGGAAGGCGAGGGCCATCCAGGCGTCGGGGAGGGGATCGGCGCCGATGAAGCGGCGGTATCCCATGACGAACCAGTGGACGCCGTAGGCGGTGAAGGCGAGGGCGGCCATGTAGAGGCCGGCGTCGTTGCGGAAGACGGGGAACCAGGTGAGGCCGATGAGGAGGATGATGCCGGTGAGGAACTGCATGAATCCGGGCATCCAGATGCCCCAGAGGCCCATGGATTTTTCGATCTCGGGGGAGGTCCTGGGGAACTTGAAGAGGGCCTGTCCGCCCCAGACGAAGTAGCCGGTGCCAAGGCCGAAGAAGCCGATGGCGACGGGCGCGAAGGCGGACGGCAGAGGGGAGACCACCTGTTGAGCGAGAGCAAGCATTGGAAAACCTCCGTTTGGTTGAAAAGCGAAGCGCATTTTGCGTGCTAAGCTCCAGCATGGGAGGTTTACACGCAGATATGAGGATTTCGCGGGAGCTGATGCGGAGGCAGAACGCACGACGGCGTTTGATGGTGGGCGGTCAACGCACAGTGCAGTGGCAAACGCCGTGGCGCACGCTTCAGTTCTGCGGTGGTTGCGCAGCGCCCACGCGAGCCGGATTCCGTGTAGAATCCCTTCTTCCAGGAGAAGCCATGCAGACGGCGTTGACCATTGCGGGTTCGGATTCGATCGGCGGGGCGGGGATCCAGGCGGATCTGAAGACGTTCACCGTGCTGGGTGTTTACGGGATGTCGGTGATCACGGCGGTGACGGCGCAGAACACGTCGGGGGTGTCGGGGGTGGAGCTGATTCCGGCGGAGATGATCGCGAAGCAGATCGATGCGGTGGCGACGGATTTCCCGGTGCATGCGTTCAAGACGGGGATGCTGGCGAACGCGGAGATCATCGACACGGTGGCGGAGGGGATTCGCAAGCATTCGCTGGAGAATTATGTGTGCGATCCGGTGGTCTTTTCGAAGACGGGTGCGGAGCTGCTGGATGCGTCGGCGATCCACACGCTGCGGAAGGAGCTGCTGCCGCTGGCGACGGTGGTGACGCCGAACCGGGCGGAGGCGGCGATGCTGGCGAACATGGATATTGGGGACGTGGTGAACGTGGCGGGGGCAGAGCGCGCGGCGGAGAAGATCATGAAGACCGGCGTGCGGTCGGTGGTGGTGAAGGGGATCAACCTGGGCGACCGCGTCGTCGATGTTTTTTACGATGGGGACCGGTTCAGGGAGTTCCCGGCAAAGCGGCTCAAGACGAACAACACGCACGGGTCGGGGTGCCTTTTTTCGGCGGCGATCACGGCGATGCTGGCGCAGGAGACGGAGTTGCTCACGGCGATTGATCACGCGCGGTCGTTTGTGTCGCAGGCGATCGAGCATCATGTGAAGCTTGGGAACGGGGTGCGGCCGGTGAATGCGCTGGCGTTGATTCCGCATTGATGGAGAAGCGGGAATCGAGAAAAAGAGGGGGCACGGATTGGTATACTGCGAAGCATGAGCGGACGGGATATCAACAGTGCGGCGGAGATTCTGGCGCGGTATGCGGGGGGGTGGTTTCCGCTGTATGACCTGGCGGAGCGATTTTACTGGGAGCGGCTTTCGATCCGCGCGGTGCTGCCGGTGACGTCCGAGATGGCGGCGCATGCGAAGCGGATGGCGAAGCGGGAGGGGAAGCGTTTTGAGATCCGGTACACGACGGCGGTGGAGGCGGTGATCCTGGCGCTGCGGGATGAAAGCGTGAAGCCGCGGAGCTGGGTGCGGGCGGAGGTGGTGTCGATTTACCGCACGCTGCACCGGGCGGGGTTGCTGCAGACGATTGAGGCGTGGGACCGGGAGCGCGGGGTGATTGTCGGGGGTTTGGTGGGGATTGTGCTGCCGGGGGTGTTTGTGGCGGAGACGATGTTCGGGCTGGTGCCGGACGCATCGAAGGCGTGTTTGTGCCGGCTGGTGGAGGATGCATTTGCCGGCGGCGTGCGGATGATTGATGTGCAGACGCCGCACCACCTGGACGAAAACGGGTTGCCGCGGGCAAGGAACGGCAAGACGGCGCATCCGTGCGTGCGGCTGGGGGAGGAGGTGATCACGCACGCGCGGTTCATGCGGTGGATGGGGGCGGCGATCCATTCGGCGTTTCCGGGGACGCTGACGGAGTGGCTGGAGATCGCGACGGGGATTGCGCGGGTGCGCGGGGGCGCGGCCGTGGAGATGGCGATTGGCGGGCTGGATCGGGGACAGGTGCGCGTGGCGTGGCAGATGATGCGGCACAATTTTTCGGCGGAGGTGGAGGCGGAGGTGGAGGGGTGGTTGCGCGTCTGATTAAACGGACGTCGCGGTGGGGATGTGCATGCGCTGGGCGCGCGGAATGCGTCGCCGGGTCATCAGCATCGCGCCCATGCCGAGGAGGGCCAGCGAGGCCGGCTCGGGTGCGGCCGCTGCGGCGCCGAGCGCGAAGGGCGAGAAGCTGTCGGTGTAAAACGAAATGGTGTGGCTGGCGGTATCCACCATTTCATTGGCGGGGAGCACCCATGCGCCGCCAACATAATGATAAATCCGCAGGGTGGATTCATCCGTGGCGGGGTTGAGGAGGTTTGGATCGTAGGCAAAGGTCACGAGCACGTTGTCGTTTAGCGCACCGGAAAAGTGAACGTTCCAGTTTTGGAGCATGCTGCCGCCGGCGGTGGTGTCGAAGTTGATGCCGGGGTACATCAGCGAGAATTCGGCCGGGTTGTCGAGCGAATAGTCGGCGGAGAACGTGCCGCTGGAGATGTTGAAGACAGCAGTGACGCCGCCGACGGTGGCGGCTCCGCCGTTGAGCGAAACGACGACGGGATCTCCATTGGGGTTGGAGGACACCTCCGCGCTTCGGGAGCTGATGGGGCTGAGGACAAAGGTGTGGGTGAGGGCGCCGCTGGTTGCCGTCACAGCGATTTGCCCGTTGTTATTGATCGCCTGGCCGGAGGTGAGGGTCCAGCCGGTAGGAAGGCCGGGGAGGGTGTTGAGGTCCGTCATGGTCTGGGAGGTTGGGTCGTAGAGGTAAGCGTGGTTGGCGGCGCCATCCTAGGAGGCACCGACGATCATGCCGCTTTCGTTGGCGCCGTAGGCGGCGGTGGAGAGCCCTCCAATGGTGTTTGCGAGGAGGGAAACGGACTTGGAGGTGGTGTTGAAGAGGAAGACGTGGTAGGCGCTTTGCGGATCGCTGAAACTGGAGCCGGTCAGCGCATTGCCGATCAATTCGTAATCATTCATTGCGGAGGGGGAATTGGTCAGGGTGACATCGCCGAGGGTTGAATTCACGAGTGCGCCGACGTCGGTCATGTTCGCGCCATCGTAGAAGAACGTGCGTTGGGCCATGTCGCCGATGTGCTGAACGGAAACCCCCGCGACATGTCCGTAGTAGTCAATGAAACGTGCGGCGCTGACGGCATCGGCGCCGAGGGTGCCGATGTCGGTCATGGCCTGGGTCGATGGATCGTAAATGAAGGCATGTTCCTGGGCGCCGGTGCCGACGTAAGAGGAGCCGACGACGAGCCCGCCGGCATTGATGCCGCTGGCCTGGCTGAACCCGCCGAGGTAGGTACCGCCGAGGGTGCCGAGGAGCGTTGCCGTGCCCGAATTGGAATCGTAGATGAAGCCCCTGGGGGAACTGGTTGGTCCGTCGCTGACGAATCCGACGACCGTACCGGAAGGGTTGATCGCAGTGGCCTGGCTGTAATTGCCGTCGCCGATCGCCGCCTCGAGCGAAGTCAGCTGGCCGAATCGATGGATGACGGCGTGAGTTTGCCCGTCGCTGTAGGTGCTGTAGCCGACGACTTCGGCGCTGTCGTTGATTGCCGCGGCGACGGTGGTGTCACCGCCGAGCGAGTAGAGATCGGCGACATTGTAGATTTCGGCCTTAGCCCAGGCTGCGGCGGCATGGAGCGTCGCTGCAGCAATCAAGGCGCGCATGGCCACGGTCCGGGCGCAGGGGGCGGACTTCATTGGCTACTCCTGAGGATGGCCGAGGAGGGTTCCCACTAGATGTAAACATATAGCGATTTCGCGAAGAGGCCAATGATCTTTGAAAAATTTTATTTTTAATTTGATGGGCTGAGTCAAATCCGAACCCATTCACTGCGGGCCGACCTCGAAGTTGATGGTAAGGTGGCCGGACTTCCCGGTGACGTGGTATTTGGCGACATTGTCGGTGAGTTTGCTCATGGCGGCGCCAATGGGGCCGAGGAGTTGTTCGATGCGTTCGAGGGGGCCGGCGTTGACCTGGAGGTCGACATGGCCGGTGCGGTCGACGGTGCCGGCGGCGCGCATGCCCATGGTGGTGGAGTGGGCGTCAAGGCCGAGGACATCGAGTCTGTCGCCCTGGAAGAGGAAGTAGATTTCGGCGTGATCGTCGGGTTTTCCGTTATTGAGACCGACGGATTTCCCAAGGGCGCGGATGCCGTTGAAGATGTCGCCGAGAAGCGGGAGATCGGGGATGCGGCCGTGGTCGAGCACGAGGTGGCCTGTGCCGGACATCTGGGTGTTCCAGTGGGCGACGGGGGCGGAGTAGGAGATTTCTCCGGAAACGCGGCCGGCGATCTTGGGCGGCGTGTCCGGGGCGCCGGCGGCCGGGCCGGTCGAGAGCGTGCGGATGGTGCGCGCGAGGCCGACGTTGTTGATCTGCACGTGCAGGCTGATGGTCTGGCCGCGTTTGAACGGGAGGGAGCCTTCGGCATCGACGGTGCCGTTGAGGATTTCCGCGTGGAAGCTCTTGGCGCGGGTGAGCAAGTTTTCGGTGCGGAGCTCCGCGGTGAGTTTCTGGATCGGCAGGTCCGTCCGGCCGATACGCGCGTGGGCATCCGTGAGCTCGAGGTGCGTGAGCAGCTTGGTTTTCATCTTGTCCTTGAGCATCAGCAGCCCGGTGAGAACGCACTGCAGATTCCCGCGTGCCTGGTAGCGGTCGACGACGCGCTGGATGTTCGGGGGAAGCTTGTCGTGGGTTTCGCGGGAGAGGGCGAGCCGGGCGGTGAGCGGGGAAAACTCCAGGGCGCCGGTGTTGACGTTGAGGCGGCCCTGCATCTCGGCGGAGAAGATCGGCTCGCGGGCGGCTTTGCAGTCCAGCACATACCAGCCGTTGGTGGATTGACCGGGCTCGGTGGCGGTGGCGCCCGGGGCGGTGGGAGGATTGGGGTTGACGTTCAGGGTGGAGGTGAGGCCATCGAGGGTGAAGGGTTGAAGGTCCTTATGTCGGGCGTCGTACAGCAGGGTGCCGTTTTTGATATCGATTTTGGTGATCTGGAAGAAGTCGGAAGGTTTGCGCCGCGGGGAGCCGGGGGTGTGCTTCTTTTTGAGGAAGCCGGAGAAGCCGACGAAGTGGGTCTTGTGGGGCTGGGTGGTGGCGGAGTTGCCGTCAGGCTGGGTTGCGGAGCCGGCGGTGGGGAAGTGGACGGGCTGCGTGGCGACAAGGCGGACCACGGGCGTGTCGAGGTCGAACTCTTTGATTTTGAGTGACTGGCCGAGGTGAGGGATTTGTGCGAGCTCGATGCGGGCGGTTTTGACGGACAAGATGTCGATGTGCTTCGTGGGATCGAGGGTGTCGGGGGCGGTCAGGGTGAGGTCATGGACGATGACCGTTTTGGGCGACTGGTAGGTCAGGGCCGAATAATGGAGCGTGGGATTGATGAAATGGTTGGCGATGTTCTCAAGTTCGTGTCCGATCCAGAGTTCGATGGGAGACTGGATGACGCGGCCGGCCCGTTCGGTAGGGGGGTGGGCGAAAAGCAGGGTGATGGCGAGGATGCAGAGGGAGAGGAAGAAAGAGAGGCGGATGGCGGTTCGGCGTCTCATGAACGGCGTTGACGCAAGACGGGTGCCGCGGCTGTGCGGCCGAACGGGGACCAGCCGTGCTGAGCTGCCATGCGTAGAATGATCGCGTGGCGGGGCGGGCTGCGCAGGGTCAACAGTGTTAAACTCAAGAGTCGCCGCACCGGCGGCTTGGTCTGAAAGGAAGGGTTGTGACTATCTCGGGTAATTCAAACCAGCAGCAGTGGGAGGGGGGCCTGAAAGCCCGGCTGGCGGAGTCGGAGCGTTTGGCGCGGGAGACGCTCGATTCGCTCTCCGCGCACATTGCGATCCTGGATGACTCCGGCACGATCCTCGCGGTCAACGCGGCGTGGCGCGAGTTTGCCCGCGACAACGGTCTCACCCCGGGGCGGGCCGATGCGGGCGCCAATTACCTGGCAGTCTGTCAAGCGGCCCAGGGGGACGGGCGGGCGGAGGCGCTGGCGTTCGCCGCCGGGATTCGCAAGGTGATCCAGGGGGAGAAAGCCGAATTTGCGATGGAATACCCGTGCCATTCGCCGGAGCAGCGGCGGTGGTTCATTGGCCGGGTGACGCGATTTTCCGGCGAGGGCCCGGTGCGGGTGGTGGTGGCGCACGAAGACATCACCGCGCGCCGCGAAGCCGAAGAGGCGCTGGCGGCGGCGAAAAAGGCGGCGGAGGAGGCGACCAAGGCCAAGAGCGCCTTTCTCGCGAACATGAGCCACGAGATCCGCACCCCGGTCACCGCCATTGTCGGGTTCGCCGAGTTGCTGCAGGATGCCGGCGATCCGACGCTGGATCGTGCGGCCGGCCTGCAAACCATCCAGCGAAACGCCCGCCACCTTCTCGACCTGGTCAACGAGATCCTGGATCTCTCCAAGATTGAAGCCGGCGCGATGACCGTGGAGAAACTCCCCACGGAGATCCGTCCGCTCTTTTCGGATGTGCTCTCGACGATGCAGCCCCGGGCGGTCCAAAAGGGGCTCGCCCTCACGCTGAACATGCGCGGCGACGTCCCCGAGCGGCTGGTGACCGACGGCATGCGGCTCAAACAGGTGGTGATGAACCTGGCCAGTAATGCGATCAAATTCACGCAGCACGGACGCGTCGATATTCGCCTTGCGTACCACGCCGCCACGCAGACGCTGCAGGCGGAGGTCGAGGACAGCGGGATCGGCATGAACTCCGAACAGATTTCGCGGCTTTTCCAGCCGTTCCAGCAGGCGGATGGATCGACCACGCGGATATTCGGCGGCACGGGACTGGGGCTGACGATCAGCCGGCGGCTGGCGCAGCTGCTCGGGGGGGACATCGAGGTGCGGTCGGCGCCGGGCCAGGGGAGCGTCTTTACGCTGACCATCACCGCGCCCGTCGATCACACCGCGGCCGGCGTCGCCGCATCGGCCGCTCCCGGCGACGGCCGCGCCATGCCGCGCGACCTCCATGGGGCCGTGCTGATCGCCGAGGACGGCGCCGACAACCAGCGGCTGCTGGCGGCGATCCTGCAGCGTGCCGGCCTTGAAGTGGTCATCGTCGATAACGGCGAGACGGCGGTGGAATACGCCCTCGGCGGCGGGTTCGAACTCGTGCTGATGGACATGCAGATGCCGACGCTCGATGGCTACCAGGCCGTGCGGCGTTTGCGGGCAGCCGGTTTCGCGCGGCCGATCCTGGCGGTCACGGCCGACGCCCACGCCGATGATCGCGTCCGTTGTCTCGACGCCGGTTGCACGGATTATGTCCCCAAGCCGATCGACCGCGCGCTGCTGCTGACAACGGTGAAACGCTGCCTGGCGGGGGAAAGCTCGCCGCATGCCAAAGATGCCTGAACGGTGGATGGGGGCCCGCCGGGATTCTATGATAGTGGATTCTGCATCAGTTGCGGCAGGCTGTCGTCCGTGGCGGCGGCGCTGCAGACACTGGCTCCTTGGATGTGAACGCGAATGCTGGCAAAGCGGATTATCCCCTGTCTGGATGTGGATCGTGGCCGCGTGGTGAAGGGCGTGAAATTCTTCGACCACGTCGATGCGGGCGACCCCGTGGAGCAGGCGATTTTTTATGACGAGTCGCAGGCGGATGAACTGGTGTTTTACGACATCACGGCGAGCCACGAGGGCCGGGGCATCATGGCGGATGTGGTGCGGAAGGTGGCGGACAACGTGTTCATGCCGATCACCGTCGGGGGCGGCATACGGACGCTTGACGATGCGACGCGGTTGATCCAGGCGGGGGCGGAGAAAGTGAGCGTGAATTCGGCGGCGGTGAAGCGGCCGGAGCTGATCGCCGAGATTTCGCGGAAGTTCGGCCGCTGTGCGACGGTGCTGGGGATTGATGCCAACCGGATCAAGATCGACGGCGTCGAGAAGTGGCATGTCTTCGTCAACGGCGGGCGCGTGGACACCGGCGTCGATGTGCTGGAATGGGCGAAACGGGGCGAGGCGCTCGGCGCCGGGGAGATCGTCCTCAACGTCATGAACGCCGATGGCATGAAGAGCGGCTACGACCTGGAAATGACCTCGGCGGTGTCGTCGGAAGTGACGATTCCCGTGGTGGCCAGCGGCGGGGCGGGCTCGCCGGAGCACATGTGGCGTGTCCTGGACCAGGGCAAGGCGGACGCGGCACTGGCGGCATCGATTTTCCACTTCCGCGAGTACAGCGTCGGGGAGGTGAAGAAATATTTGGCGGAGAAGGGGATCTGCGTCCGGGTGGCCTGATTCGTTCAGGAGCCTCGTCGCGCGGCGCGACGCACGAACTATATAGGGGACCGGATGGGGATGGGGGCCGGGAGCAGCGATTTCCATGAAGATGGAAGAGGGGCGGACCGGGGATTGGGAAGAAATACCGGGGGTCTGCGGCGGTTTCTTCGATAAGGCGCGTAGGAGAAATCCTAAAAAACCTCTCAGTCGGTTTGACCGCTACCGTAGGTTCCCTTAATATCCGGAACTCACCGACTTCGTACACTATTTCACGAATAGTGAGACCTCAGAGGCAGTCCTCCCAGAGGGAAGCGGGGCATCACCGATGCAAATTCTTCAGCGACAGCAGCGGCAGTACCGCAGGTTTTACCGGAACGTTCAGACGGATCTCTTCGAATGGACCTGAAACCCCTGTTCGTATTTCCCAGATGGTCGAACAAAGTCGTCCTGGGATTGACGCTGTTTTCCCTCACTATCCCCTTTTACGTCGGCCTGCTGGTGGCGTACGGACTTGATCCGGTCACGCTCAACGTCGGGTACTCGCCGGTGCAGCCGGTGCCGTACTCGCACGCCCTGCACGCCGGGCAGTTGGGCATCGACTGCCGGTACTGCCACAACACCGTGGAGAAAGCGGGGTTTGCAGCGATTCCTCCGACGGAAACCTGCATCAACTGTCACCGCGCCATCCGCCCGAATTCCCCCAAGTTGAAGCCGGTTTTTGATTCCTACAACTCCGGCAAGCCGATCCCGTGGGTCAAAATTCATGACCTGCCGGACTTCGTTTATTTCAACCACGCGGCCCACGTGAACGCGGCGATCTCCTGTGTCGAGTGTCACGGCAACGTGAACCACATGGACCAGGTCTACATGGCCAAGCCGCTGAACATGGCGTGGTGCCTGCAGTGCCACCGCGACCCGGCGCCGCGTATTCGCCCGAAGGATCAGATCACGAACTTGGACTGGAAGCCGGAAGTGCCGGAAGGCCAGACGCTTGAGCAGGCGAAGCGCGAGCTCGGCGAGAAGTTGAAGGACAAGTATCACATCAACCCGAACGTGGATTGCGTGACATGCCATCGATGAACGGCAAAGGCCGTAAACAAGGTCCCCAGTACTGGCGCAGCTTGAACGAGCTGGCGGACAAGCCGTCGTTCCGCGAATTCGTGGAACGGGAATTTCCGAACCGGGCGTCGGAATGGTTTGGGGGGTCGCGCCGCGCGTTCCTGAAGATCATGGGTGCGTCGATGGCGCTCGCCGGACTGGCGAGCTGCCGGCGTTGGCCCGTGGAAGATTTGGCGCCGTACGCCCACCGGCCGGCGGGCCGGATGGATGGCGTGCCGGTGCATTACGCGACGGCGTATGAAATCGGCGGGATGGGGCATGGGGTGATCGCGGTGTCGGTCGATGGGCGGCCGATCAAGGTGGATGGTAATCCGCAGCATCCGCTGACGAAGGGGGCGTCGGATCCGTATCTGCAGGCGTCGGTTCTGAATGTGTATGATCCGGACCGCTCGCGCACGCCGGTGCAGCGGAACGGCAATTCCCGCACTGAAAAAACCTGGACCGAGTTCGCTTCGGCGATCGGCGGCGCTGACAAGACCGGCGCCGGCATGGTGATCCTGACGGAAGCGTCGCGGTCGCCCTCTGTTGCCGCGATGCGTAAGCGGCTTCCGCAGGCCCAGTGGTTTGAATATGAAGCCGTCAGTGGCGATAACCAGCGGGCCGGGGCCCAGATGGCCTTCGGCCGTCCGCTCATCGCCGTCCCGCAGCTCGATCGCGCCAGCACGATCATTTCGATCGATTTCGATTTCCTCGCCGGCAACCCGCTGGCGATCAAGTTCAACCGCGATTTCGCCGCGGGCCGCCAGCTCAAGGACGGCGTCACGCAGGGCAAGACGATGAACCGGCTCTTCGTGGTCGAAACCGGCTTCACGATCACCGGCTCGATGGCCGATCACCGCCGCGCGGTGAAGCCCTCCGAGATCCCGGGCGTGCTGATGGCCATCGCCGACGCCATGAACGGCAAGGAACCGGCCGGAGACAAGGAACTCGCGGAATTCGTCACGACAGTCGCCAAGGCGATCAACCCGAACGATCCGGGCGATGAAGGCAAGGCCGTCATTGTCGCCGGGCCGCACCTGCCGGCGGAAGTGCATGCGGCGGTCGCGGCGCTCAACTCGCTGCTCCGGGCGCCGGTCACGTACTACGATCAGCCCGAAGATCCCCGCGGCGAAAACGGCTGGACGCCGCATTCGCAGCAGCTCCAGCAGTTCGTGCAGGCCGCCGCGGGCGCCAGCACGGTGCTGATCATCGGCGCCAACCCGGTGCTCACCGCGCCGAGCGACATCGATGTGGCGGGGGCCCTCAAGAAAGCCAAGCTCTCCATCCACGCCGGATTCTTTGAAGACGAAACCGCGGCCGCGTGCAACTGGCACGTGCCGCTGTCGCATTACCTTGAAGCGTGGGGCGATGTCCGCACGTGGGATGGGACCGTCTCGATCGCGCAGCCGCTCATCGAGCCGATTTTCGGCACCAAGAGCGTGATCGAACTGCTCGCGCTGATCTCCGGCAAGGAGCAGGCGGGGCAGGAGATCGTCCGCGACACGGCGAAGAACGATTACCTCAAGGGCCGCTTCTCCGAATGGGCCTGGAAACAGTCGCTCTTCAACGGCGTGGTCGCCGATTCGGCCCGCAAGGATGTCGGCGTGAAGCTCGCCGGAGATGCGCCAGCCGCAATTGCCGGACTGCAGAAGCTCGCAGGCAACAAGGGCGGCGACCTGGAACTCGTCGCCTTCGCCGGGCCCGCCTACGACGGCCGCTTCGTCAACAACGGCTGGCTGCAGGAAATGCCCGACCCGATGACCCGCTGCACGTGGGACAACCCGCTGATGGTGTCGCCGGAGACGGCCAAGAAACTCGGCGTCGATACCGATGACGTCGTGAAGGTCACCGCCAACGGGCGCTCCATCGAAGCGACCATCTGCACCATGCCGGGCCAGGCCGACGGCACCTTCCGCATCGCTGTCGGCTACGGCCGCAACAACATCGGCGCTATCGCCGACGGGGTGGGCTCCGATGCCTATCAGCTCGTTTCCTCCAAGGATCCGGGTTTCAGCACCGTCACCGTCGAAAAGACCGGCAAGGTCAACAACCTCGCCTGCGTGCAGGATCACCACATCGTCGACACTGTCGGCAAGGAACGTCTCGCCAAGCTCGTCCCCGAGCTTGTGGTCGAAGGCACCTTCCAGGAATACCTGACCAACCCGTCGGTGGGGGCGCGCAAGGTGCTTAGCCTCTCGATGTGGGATGAACACGATTACGACACGCAGCACCCCGGCGAACAGTACAAGCACAAGTGGGGCATGGCCGTCGACCTGACGACCTGCACCGGCTGCTCGGCGTGCGTCATCGCCTGCCAGGCGGAAAACAACGTGCCGATCGTCGGCAAGGAGCAGGTCTACCGCGGCCGCGAAATGCACTGGCTGCGTATCGACCGCTACTTCAAGCACGACCCGCACAATCCGCAGGCCGTCCACCAGCCGATCCTCTGCATGCACTGCGAAAACGCCCCGTGCGAATCGGTCTGCCCCGTCGCGGCGACGACCCACAGCCAGGAAGGTCTCAACATGATGACCTACAACCGCTGCATCGGGACGCGCTATTGCTCGAACAACTGCCCGTACAAGGTGCGGCGCTTCAACTTCTTTGACTACAACTCGGGCAACATCGAAAACCTGTACCGTCCGAACCTGCTGCGTCCGTACATCGGCGAGCTGGAACGGATGCAGAAGAACCCGCAGGTCACCGTGCGTTCCCGCGGCGTGATGGAAAAGTGCACCTACTGCGTGCAGCGCATCGAAAACGCCCGCATCGAAATCCGCGCCGAGAACCGCGGCTCCAACAACGAACTCGATCGCCGCATCCCCGACGGCCGTGTCGTCACCGCCTGCCAGCAGGCCTGCCCGACCGAGGCCATCGTCTTCGGCGACCTCAACGACAAGAACTCCCGCGTCAGCAAACTGCATGAGCTGGCCCAGACCTACGGCCTGCTCGACCCGGAATTGAACACCAAACCCCGTACGCAGTATCTTGCGAAGGTGCGCAACCCGATCGAGTACAAGGAAGGGGACACCAAGGCCCTCGACTACGAGATGTACCACGACGAATCGGTCGAAGACAGCGGCTCGGTCACCTTCTCCAAGGAACCCCAGGGCCAGGTGGAATAACGAGTTTTGCCCAGGACTAAGTGCCCAGAACTTAGGACGTCTATGACAGCCATACCCATGAACGAGACTCTGCCGGCCAGCCCGTATGATCGGCGCGAGATCGACAATACGCAGAACGACCCGCGTCACCGGTCGCCGCTGGTGGTAGGGGGGTCTGACAACTTCCACTCCATCACGGAAAAGATCTGCTACGTGGCCGAAGCCCCGCGCCCGCCCAAGGCGTGGTACATCGGCTTCGGCGTGGCGTTCATCTTTTTGAACATCATGGGCGCGATGATTTTGTACCTCATCTTCACCGGTGTCGGTGTGTGGGGCATGAACCGTCCGAACATGTGGGCGTTCGACATCACCAACTTCGTGTTCTGGGTCGGCATCGGTCACGCCGGCACCCTCATCTCCGCGATCCTGTTCCTCTTCCGGCAGAAGTGGCGAACGGGCATCAACCGATTCGCCGAAGCCATGACGATTTTCGCCGTCGTCTGCGCCGGGACGTTCCCCGGCATTCACGTCGGGCGCGTGTGGTTTGCATATTGGCTCTTCCCGATTCCCAACCAGATGGGCATGTGGCCGCAGTTCTTCTCGCCGCTGCTCTGGGACGTCTTCGCGGTTTCGACCTACGCCACCGTGTCGGTCCTCTTCTGGTACATGGGCATGGTCCCCGACCTCGCCACCTTCCGCGATCGGGCGACCACCAAGTGGCGCTTCCTTCTCTATGGTCTTCTTTCGCTCGGCTGGCGCGGCTCCAACCGCCACTGGCATGTTTATGAACGGGCCTACCTGCTGCTCGCCGGTCTCGCGACGCCCCTCGTGCTCTCGGTGCACAGCGTCGTGTCGTTCGACTTCGCAGTCTCGCAGGTCCCCGGCTGGCACACGACGATCTTCCCGCCGTACTTCGTCGCCGGTGCCATCTTCTCCGGCTTCGCCATGGTGATCACGCTCGCCATCCCCTGCCGCGAGCTCTTCGGCCTCAAAGACTTCATTACGATGCGCCACCTCGACAACATGGCCAAGATCATCCTGGTCACGTCGCTGATGGTCGGCTACGCCTACCTGATGGAATTCTTCGTCGCGTATTACTCCAGCAGCCCGTTCGAACGCTTCCACTTCATGAACCGCGAGTTCGGCAACATGTGGTGGGCCGGCTGGATCATGTTCTCCTGCAACGCGATCATCCCGCACGTCTTCTGGTTCAAGTGGTGCCGGCAGAACAAGTGGATGCTGATGATCATCTGCGCTCTGGTGAACGTGGGCATGTGGTTCGAACGCTTCGTGATCATCGTGACGTCGCTCTCCCGCGACTTCCTCCCCTCGAGCTGGCACTGGTACTTCCCCAGCTACGTCGAAGTGCTCACCCTGATGGGCTCCTTCGGCCTCTTCTCCACGCTGTTCCTCCTCTTCTGCCGTTACCTCCCGATGGTGGCGATGGCCGAAGTCAAATCGGTGCTCCCGCAGGCGAACCCCCACTACCAGTGGACGGACGCCCCGAACACCGATCAGCCCGGCTCCTCCGGTTACGCCGGCGAACTGACCCCGTCGGAACGCCACTGAAAGAGATTTTGCGGATTCCGCAAACAAGGATCGTAAAGGTCTAAGGTTCTATGAGTGCGAATACCCCAGTTCGGCCCTCCATTTCGAAGCGCGAGCCGCGACTCTACGGCTACCTCGCCGAATACAACACCCCCGGCGAAGTCCTCCACGCCGCCGAAAAAGTCCGCGACGCCGGCTTCAAACGCTGGGACTGCATGACCCCCTTCCCGGTCCACGGCCTCGATAACGCCATGGGTATGAAAAAAACAATCCTCCCCTGGCTTGTCCTCTGCGCCGGCACCTTCGGCTTCTGCTTCGCCTGCTTCATGCAGTGGTACGTCAACAGCCCCCACACCCAGTCCGCGGGCCTGTATGTTCTTTCGGGCTATCCGCTGATCATCTCCGGCAAGCCGTACTGGTCGCTGCCGCCGAATATTCCCGTGATGTTCGAATTCACCGTGCTCCTCTCCGCCCTCACCGCGTTCTACGGCGTCTGGGGCCTCTGCATGCTCCCGCGCTACCACCACCCCGTCTTCAACGTCGCCCGTTTCCGCCGCGTCACCGACGACAAGTTCTTCGTGTTCATCGAGGCGGCGGATTCCAAGTTCGACCCCCGCGACTCCCGGTCCCTCCTCGAGGCGACACACCCCGCGGCCATTGAAGAAGTGAAGGACTAACCACGCATGTCCAAGATCACGTTTGGCATCATCCTCACCTTGCTGACGGCCGGACTCATCCCGTTCGTGCTCGTGGCGCGCTCCCGCGCCTCCCGCAGCGAACGCTCCCCCATCCACCTCGTCCTCGACATGGACAACCAGCCGCGCTACAACCCCCAGGCCGCCTCCGACATGTTCGCTGACGACCGCGCCATGCGGCCCAAGGTCGCCGGCACCGTCGCCCAGGAAGACATGGTCGTCCACAGCGAAATCCTGAATGACGACGACAACCCACACCTGATCGGCAAGGACATCGACCTCACCAACCCCACCATCGCCGCCGCCGTCACCCTCGGCCGCGTCCGCCCCCCCAGCATGAGCGATCAGCAGTTCGATTCCGCCAAGCCCCCCGCCAGCGATGCGGAACTCGCCAAGGACAACACCTTCTACGTCCGCACCATCCCCAGCGAAGTGAAGGTCACCCCCGATTTCCTCCACCGCGGCGAAGAACGCTTCAACATTTACTGCATGCCCTGCCACGGCCAGGCCGGCTACGGCGACGGCATGGTCAACGCCCGCGCCCAGGCCCTCATGTCCATCGGCGCCGATGGCACTTCCTGGACCCAGCCGCAGAACCTCAACGAACAGAAGATCATCGACCGTCCCGACGGCCACATCTTCAACACCATCACCAACGGCATCCGCACGATGCCGCCGTACGACAAGCAGATCACCATCATGGACCGCTGGGCCATCGTGGCCTACGTCCGTGCGTTGGAAAAATCGCAGCACGCCTCGCCCGCCGATGTCGCCGCGATGGCCCAGACTGGCAAGTAATTTTCGTGGAGTGATCCCTTTGGCTCACGGACATACAGCAACCCTCCAGCCGGAAAAGCTCAACATCGGGCCCGTGGCCGGCCGCATCGGCTTCCCGGCGCTCATCGTCGGAATCATCGCCCTCATCGCCGCGACGGCCATCGGATTCACCTCCAAAGACGACCTCATGTGGTCCCACTTCCTCCACTCCTACCTCGCCGCTTATGCCTTCTTCATGGTCATCACGCTCGCGTCGATCATCTTCGTGCTGATCCAGTACCTCGCCCGCGCCGCGTGGTCGGTGCTTGTGCGGCGCATTGCCGAACGCATGGGCCTCAACATCTTCCTCATGCTCATCCTCATCCTGCCGCTCATCGGCGTGCTGATGAAGAACCCGACGATCCTCTTCGAATGGATGGGCCAGGAGAGCCAGACGCACGACGCCGTCATCATCGCCAAGTCCGGGTACATGAACCCGACGTTCTTCTATATCCGCCTCGCCCTCTACTTCCTCATCTGGTGCTCCACCGCCGCGTTTTACGCCGCCAAGTCGAAGCAGCAGGATGCCACCGGCGATCCGCGCATCACGGTGCTGCTCGAACGTCTCGGCGCCCCGCTGATCATCCTCTTCGGCTTCTCCCTGACCGGCTTCGCCTTCGACTGGGTTGTGTCGCTGAACCCCTACTGGTTCTCCACGATGTTCGGCGTTTACTTCTTCGCCGGCGGCATGCTCTCCATGTACTCCTGCCTCGTGCTGCTCACGCTGAGCCTCAAGAAGCGCGGCCTCATCGGCCCCGCCTTCACCCACGAACACTTCCATGACCTCGGCAAATGGATGTTCGCCTTCACCTTCTTCTGGGGCTACACCGCTTTCGCCCAGTACATGCTCATCTGGTATTCCAACATCCCCGAAGAAACACAGTTCTTCCTCTTCCGCCAGATCGGCCCCTGGGCGCCCTTCTCCCTCGTGCTCCTCTTCGTGCACCTGGTGATCCCGTTCCCCGGCCTTCTCTCCCGCCACGTGAAGCGCAAGAACGCCGTCATCGCTTTCTGGGCCGTCTGGCAGATCTGTGCCTGTGCCGTCGATGTCTACTGGCTCGTCGTTCCCAGCCAGTGGATCAAGAAGGTGCCGGATGTCGTCGGTGAACACGGACAGCCTTTGGCCGAAACCGTCTCCAAGATCGTCGCCAGCACCCACGACATCTACCACATCAACCCGGCCTACCAGTCCTTCATGCGGGACATCTCGTTCCCGTTCGAACCCCTCAGCGTCGTGGTGACCGTCTGCTGTTTTGTCGGCATCGCCGGCCTGTTCGTCTTCTCCACGATGATGTCGCTCCGCGGCGCCGCTCTCGTTCCTGTGAAAGATCCGCGCCTGCCTGAGTCCCTGGCGTTTGAGAACATATAATGGAGTTCCCCGGGTCCGCCGCCGGCAACTTCCGGCGCCGCCCCGACCACAATCGAGATGGATATGCAAGAACACCAGCACGTCAAAACCACCCCGGGCGAAAATGTCGCCCCCGAGTTCGTGGACCAGCCTGTCCGCCCCGAGCCCGGCTCCAACATGCAGATGGATGACATCAACATCCCCCTCGTCGCCGTCTCCGTCGCCTTCTTCGCCGTCTGCCTCCTCGTGCTGGTCATCGGCCTCCAGGCCTGGTTCTATAATTACGACAACGCCGAACGCGAGGCCAAGACCGTCGCTGAAGGCGCTCCCGGCACCGAACTCGGCGCCATGCTCGAAAATGCCCACGCCGAACTGTATGGTAAACCGCAGGAAAACGATCGCTTTCCCAAGGATCAGCACGTCATGCGGATCCCGATCGATCACGCGATGCAGATCGTCGCCCAGCAATACGAGGCCAAACAGAAGTAAATCCCATGTTTCCAATCGTCCGCGACAATTTCCGCAAACCGCTGCTCGCCGCCTTCGCCGCGATGGCGATGTTTGCCGCCCCCCTCGCGTCCCACGCTCAATATCGCATGGACGCTCTCCCCCCCGGCGCCGGCGCGGACCTCACTCCGCCCAAGATCGTCGATAAGGCCGGCACCCAGCTCCCTCTCGATGACCAGTTCACCACCGCCGATGGCAAGTCTGTCACGCTCGGTGACTTCTTCAACCATGGCAAGCCGGTCATCGTCAGCATGGTCTACTTCTCCTGCCCGCTCCTCTGCGGCGAGACGCAGCGGCAAATCGCACAGTCCGTCGTGGACAAGCCCGGCGGCCTCGAGCCCGGCAAGGATTACGACATCGTCGTCGTCTCCATCGACCCCGACGACACCCCCGCCGCCGCCAAACAGAAGCAGGCCAAGTACCGCGACCTCGCCAATCTCAAGCCCGACGACCCCGCCATCACCTACCTCGTCGGCAAGCAGGACAACATCGACGAACTCGCCCAGGCCATCGGCTTCAACTACAAACGCAACTTCGGGCCCGTCTCCGACAAGTTCGTCCACCAGCCCGGCATCTTCATCTGCACCCCCGAAGGCAAGCTCT
Organism: Phycisphaerae bacterium; assembly: GCA_051955985.1. Lineage (GTDB taxonomy): Bacteria > Planctomycetota > Phycisphaerae > WQYP01 > WQYP01 > DATKPA01. The sequence goes on from JBQCGD010000147.1 coordinate 110,914, forward strand.
CCCACACCATCGCCGGCCTCGTCTTCGACAATAAGCAGCTTTACGAGAGCCTCCAGACCGCTTCCCACGACAAGATCGGCAACTCCTTCGTCGCCTTCGCCATCTGCTGCGGAGCCATGAAGTTCAACCCGCTCACCGGCCACTATGAATTGAACCCGTATTTCTGGGTCGGCACCGCCACCGGCCTCGTCACGCTGCTGACCCTTGGCGGGTTCCTCACGATGATGTGGCGCACCGAGGCCCGCGTGAAGGCCGCCCGCGCCGCCGAACAAACCGCCGGCGAAGGCAAAGCCCCTGATCAACCCGACGCCACTTAGGATGCCCCGGAGCACCCGCTACGAGACATTGCAGAACTCAGGATAATTGCTGATGAACCCCCTTCGAATACTTGCTGACGTTCACCCCATGTTGCCGGAACCCGCGTCGAACCTGGCCGTCGACGTCGATTGGGCCTGGACGTTCATTCTCATCACCACCACCATCTTCTTCCTGATCGTCGTCGGGGCCATGACGCTCTTTGTCTTCAAGTATCGCCGCCGCACCCCCAACGACAAGACCTCCGAAATCACCCACAACACCCCCCTCGAAATCGCCTGGACCGCCATCCCCCTGGTCATCCTCATTGGCTTCTTCTTCATCGGCTTCAAGGGTTTCCTCAACTACGACACCCCGCTTGGCAACTCCATCCCCGTCGATGTCACCGCCCGCAAGTGGAACTTCACCTTCACGTACCAGAACGGCGCCGTCTCCCCCGAACTCTACGTCGAAAAGGGCATCCCCTTCGTTATGAACCTCCACTCCGAGGATGTCCTCCACGGATTCTACATCCCCGCCTTCCGTACCCAGCGCAACCTCATCCCCGGCCGCACCACCAATGTCTGGTTCATCCCCACGCAAATCTCTCCCTCCGAAGGCTTCCCCATCTTCTGCACCCAGTACTGCGGCGACGGCCACTCCAAGATGTACACCTGGTGCCACGTCCTCGACCACGACGCCTACATCGAAAAAATGAAGGAACTCGCCAACCCCTTCAAGGAAAAACTCGCCGACGGCAAGTCCGTCTACATCCCCTACACCAAGATCGGCGAAAAGCTCTACCACCAGGCCGGCTGTGCAACCTGCCACTCCGTCGATGGCAGCAAGATCATCGGCCCCACCTGGAAAGGCCTCTGGAAGAGCGACGTGAAGTTCTCCGCCTCCAACGAGGCCGGCTATTCGCTCTCCCCCAGCGATCCCGACCAGAAATGGGAACTGTACATTCACGAATCGATCCTGCATCCCGACTACAAGATCGTGGATGGCTATAACAACGTGATGCCCTCCTTCGCCGCCCAGTTCGACGGGCCCGCGGGCTCTGCCAAGCACGAACTCCTCCGCGCTCTGACCGATTACATCAAGAGCATCGGGAACACGGGATGGAAACCGACGGTCACGCCGGAATCCAACCCCGACCTCTTCGACGCAGACAAGAATCCGAACCATCCTGAGTCCGAAGCCGCGCAACATGCGGCCGCGACGCAGCATTAAGTAAAGGGCTGTGCCAATGACTACCATGACCCCCAATCTCGCCCGCCCCGGCGGCGATGCACCGTTCGATCATTACCTCAATCACTCCCATGGCCTGCGGTCATGGCTCTTCACGCTCGATCACAAACGCATCGGCGTGATGTACCTCATCGCCATCCTCACCGCCTTCTTCGTCGGCGGCGTCTTCGCGATGCTCATCCGCACCCAGCTCCTCTCCCCCGACGGCGCCATCTTCACCACCCAGGCCACCTACAAACACTACAACCAGATCTTTACCCTGCACGGGGCCATCATGGTCTTCCTCGTGCTCGTCCCCGGCATCCCCTCCGCCCTCGGCAACTTCGCCCTCCCCATCATGCTCGGCGCCAAGGACGTCGCCTTCCCCCGCCTCAACCTCTTCTCCTTCTGGCTCTACCTCATCGGCGCTGCCATCGCCATCGCCTCCATCCTCATCGGCGCCGTCGACACCGGCTGGACCTTCTACACCCCGTACTCCGCCGATACCGAAACCGCCGTCTCCTGCCTCGTCCTCGGCGTCTTCGTCCTCGGCTTCTCCTCCATCCTCACCGGCATGAACTTCATCGTCACCATCCACAAGCTCCGCCCGCCCGGCATGACCTGGTTCCGCATGCCCCTCTTCCTCTGGTCCACCTACGCCACCGCCGTCATCCAGGTCCTCGCCACCCCCGTCCTCGGCATCACCCTCCTCCTCCTCGTCATGGAACGCCTCCTCCACATCGGCATCTTCAACCCGCAGTACGGCGGCGACCCCGTCCTCTTCCAGCACTTCTTCTGGTTCTACTCCCACCCCGCCGTCTACATCATGATCCTCCCCGCCATGGGCGTGATGTCCGAAGTCGTCTCCACCTTCTCCCGCAAGCACATCTTCGGCTACCGCTTCGTTGCCCTCTCCTCCATCGCCATCGCGATCATCTCCTTCCTCGTCTGGGGCCACCACATGTTCCCCAACGGGCAGTCCACGATGCTCGCCACCATCTTCTCCTTCCTCACCATGCTCGTCGCCATCCCCTCCGCCATTAAGGTCTGGAACTGGCTCGCCACCATGTACCGTGGCTCCATCGACCTCAAAACCCCGATGTGCTACGCCCTGGCCTTCCTCTTCCTCTTCTCCATCGGCGGCCTCACCGGCGTCTTCCTCGGCACCCTCTCCGTCGACGTCCACGTCCACGACACCTACTTCGTCGTCGCACACTTCCACTATGTCATGTTCGGCGGTACCTTCATCGGATTCCTCGCCGGGATCCACTACTGGTGGCCCAAGATGACCGGCAAAATGTACAACGAAACCGCCGGCCGCATCGGCTGCCTCCTGATCTTCCTTGGCTTCAACCTGACCTTCCTGCCCCAGTTCGTCATGGGCTCCCTCGGCATGCCCCGCCGTTACGCGACTTACCTCCCGCAGTTCCACGCCTACCACTTCCTCTCCACGATGGGCGCATACCTCCAGTTCGTCGGCTTCGTCTTCACCGCGGCCTACCTGATTCACTCCCTCTTCAAGGGCAAGCGGGCCCCCGCCAACCCCTGGGGCGCTGCCACCCTCGAATGGACCTGCTCCTCGCCCCCGCCGCACGACAACTTCAAGAAGACCCCCTCCGTCGGCGATCCCTACGATCACACCGATATCGTCTGGGACACCAACGTCGAAGGCTACGTCCACGATCCCGCGCTCGCCACCTCGAGCCCGGCCACCCACTGAAGTACGTTTTAGCGGCGCCGCAACGCGACGCCTGAATCACGAAGGACGCACGAATGACCACCCCCGCAACTGCCCCCGGCGCCCACGAACACGGTGGAGACGAAGAGCACGACCACGCCCATGCCCATTCCCCCTTCCTCGCCCACCACTTCGATACCCCCGTCCAGCAGTTCGACGCCGGCAAGCTCGGCACCTGGCTCTTCCTGACGACCGAAGTCCTCCTCTTCTCCGGTCTCTTCTGCGCCTATGCCGTCTACCGCGCCAATCACCCCGAAGTCTTCGAGTTCGCCCACCAGTACCTCAACAAAACCCTCGGCGCCATCAACACCATCGTCCTGATCTTCTCCTCCTTCACCATGGCCTGGGCGGTGCGGTGCGCTCAGCTCGGCAACGCGCCCGCCGTACTCTCCATTCGCGGCAAAAAGATCCTGCAGATGACGCACACCAAGCTCTGCGTTCTGCTCCTCGGCATCACCATCCTCTGCGGCGCCGCCTTCATGTGCGTCAAGTACGTCGAGTACACCACCAAGTTCCGTGAAGCCCTCTACCCGGGCGCCAGCTACAACCCCCACGTCATGCCCGAAGCCACCGAAAACGCCGAAAAGGAGCAGGCCAAGCTCGCCGCCGAGGAAAAGCAGCTCCCGCAGATCCAGGACACCGACACGGCCAGGCAGGCCGACCTCATGAAAACCGTCGCCCCCGCCGTCGCCACCGCGTCCGACGGCCACACCTTCGAACAATCCGCCATTTCCCGCGCCCCCGCAGGTCCCCAGGGCCTCAACCCCAATTGGGTCGCCTCCGAAAACGCCCGCCTCCGCACCCAGGAAACCAAGCTCTCCCGCCACGAACCCATGGACGAACCCAACAACGTCCAGATCTTCTTCTCCATCTACTTCATGATGACCGGCCTCCACGGTATCCACGTCCTCGCCGGCATGTGCCTCATCGGCTGGATCCTCATCCGCGCCAAACGCGGCGACTTCGGCCCCGAATACTTCTCCCCCGTCGATTTCGTCGGCCTCTACTGGCACATCGTCGACCTCGTCTGGATCTTCCTCTTCCCACTCCTCTACCTCATCAGCTGACCGGCTTTCTTCTGTCTCCTGACTTCTGTCTTCTGACTTCCGGATACAAAAATGGCAAACGCTCACGAAACCCCCTCCCCCGTCGATGAACATCACGGCGTCGGTCACGTCGTCCCCTTCAAGATCCTCCTCGCCGTCTTCGGCTCCCTCGTCGTCCTCACCATCATCACCTACCTCGCCTCCCTCGTGAACTTCGGCGAGTTCAACCTCGTCGTCGCCCTCGCCATCGCCGTCATCAAAGCCTCCCTCGTCGTCCTCTTCTTCATGCACCTCCGCTGGGACCGCCCCTTCAACGCCATCGTCTTCGTCGGCTGCATCATCTTCGTCGCCATCTTCCTCGGCTTCACCCTCATCGACACCACCCAGTACCACCACATGGTCTACACCGATCAGGCCCCCGGCATGAAAAATCACGTGCCCATGAAGGCCGAAAGGCTCTCCCAGTAACCAGGGCTCCTACAATTCACTGATCATCACCAAGCCCGTCTCCAAACGGGCTTTTTTTCTTCACCGTGACCTCATGACCGATCCCAACCTCCAGCCTCTCGACGACCCGCACCCCGGCCGCCTCGATGCCCACGACAAAAAACTCCACATCGCCGGCGCCGGAACCGCCGGCATGGCCATCCTCGTCGTCTCCCTCTCCATCCTCTTCGCCGCCTCCATGGTCGCCTACATCATCGTCCGCATGCAGATCGAAATCCGCCTCCGCGAGGCCGGCTATGCCACCACCTGGCCGCCCCCCGGCATGCCCCACATCCCCAGCACCCTCTGGCTCTCCACCCTCGTCATCCTCATCAGCTCCATCACCATCCAGATGGCCCTCAACGCCGTCCGCCGCGACAACCTCAAAGCCCTCCGCAGAAACCTCATCGCCACCTTCTCCCTCGGCCTCCTCTTCCTCCTCCTCCAAACCCTCAACTGGTGCGAGTTCTACTTCGCCATCCACCCCGGCACCCAGATCGCCGGCGCCTACCTCGGCATGTTCTACACCCTCACCGGCCTCCACGCCGCACACGTCATCGGCGGACTCATCCCCCTCGCCATCGTCACCGCCCGCTCCTTCAAAGACCGCTACTCCCGCAACTACCACCCCGGCATCCGCTACTCCACCGTCTACTGGCACTTCCTCGACGCCATCTGGCTCATCCTCTTCTGCGTCATCTACTTCTAAGCATCCGACTCTCGCGCATAACGACATAACGCCCGCCGTCTCCGGTGGCGCGGGGCAATGTGCGATCCTCTACTCCTGCTTTTTCCCGTAAACATCGACATCCGTTTTGCTACAATACTCCCGAGGTTTGACATGACATCCACCATCAACCAAACCAAGCTCACCGCTCAAAAATTCCTCATGCTCGGCGAGGACCCCCCCGGCGTACGCCTTGAACTCGTTCACGGAGAAATCGCAGTGAGTCCAAGTCCAAACCTCGCCCACGCCTATGCAGTGATGCAACTTTCCAGTCTGCTTAACATTCACATCAATCAGCACGACCTTGGCCTCCTTGTCGCCGACATCGATACCATCCTCGACCAGTTCAACGTCCGCCGCCCCGACCTCCTCTTCATCGCCAAGTCCCGCCTCCACCTCATCCAAGGCTACGGCATCCCCCTCGCCCCCGATCTCTGCGTCGAAGTTCTTTCCCCCTCCAGCCTCCATATCGATCGCGACGACAAGTTCGCCCTCTACCGCGACCGCGGCGTGGCCAACTACTGGATCATCGACCCCACCAAACACACCTTCGAAGCCTTCCAACTCCAAAGTAGCCAATATGCCCCCGTCGCCACCGGCCGCGACAATGACGTCGTCCACGCTCCTCCCTTCGACACCCTCGACGTCCCCCTCGCAAAACTCTGGACCCCCCTCGGAATCCACTGACGCACGCCGCCCCAACCTCCGTGCCTCTCCGTGCCCTCCGTGTTCTCCGTGTTCTCCGTGTCAAACAACACGCACGAAGAAAAGGCCCGCCGAAAATCGACGGGCCCTTCTCCAATTACCAATTACAAATTACCAATTACCCCGCCCTCACTTCCCCTCATACATCCCCACCACCCGCCTCACCGCCTCCTCCTCCCCCACCCCCTTCCCCACCTTCACCAGCACGCACCCATGCCGCGGCACCTCCGCGCTGAACTCCCCCTCCTTCTCCCCTAGATCCTTCAACTGCCACAAATCCCGCACCGCCTGCTTCCCGCTCAACCCCAAATCGCTCCACTTCGCCGTCACCGTCGCCGGTTCCCGCCCCAGGTTGAACAACCCCACCGCCACCGTTCCATCCCACAACTCCCGCTTCCACACCTGCGTCTTATCCGTCGGATTGTCCCCATCCACGCGATACCCCTGCTTCCCCAGCGGATCCTGGTTCACCGCCAGCACCTCATCATTCATCAGCACCGCCTTGGTGAAATCATCCATCTGCGTCAAATCGCACCCGATCAGCATCGGCGCCGCCAGGATCGACCACAGCGAAATATGCGTGATCTGCTCGTTCTGCGTCAGCCGCGACGGATGCGGATGACCCCACCCCACGCGACCCACCACCAGCATGTCCGGATCATTCCAATGCCCCGGCCCCGCAAACTTCTCGTGCCCCGTCTGCCGGAACCCGATCCCCGACATCGATCCCCACGTGTCCGTGATGTCCCCCGTCGTCCGCCACAGATTCCCCTGCACCGGCGGCTCCGCGCCCCACTCCCACACCTTCCCGTTCCCGTACTCGCACAAGCTGTAAACAATATCCCGCGGCGCCTTGTCCAGCGAACTCCGCATGATCCCATACACCGCCTTCAACGCCTCCGGATCATTCCGATCCTTCCCCTCCTTCTGCATGATCTGCCCATAGCTGCACAAATCATACTTCACATAATCCACCCCCCAGTTCGCCCACTGCTGCGCATCCTGGTCCTCATGTTGGTAGCTCGCCGTGAACCCCGCACACGTCTTCGGCCCCGGCGAAGAGTAAATCCCGAACTTCAGCCCCAGCGAATGAATGTGATCCCCCAGCCCCTTCATGTCCGGAAACTTCTCATTCGTCTGAATCATCCCGCTCGCATCGCGCCCGCCCTCCCAGCAATCATCGATGTTGACATACGTAAACCCATGCGCCGCGAGCCCCGTCGAAACAAATTCATCCGCCGCCGCGGTCACCTTCTCCTGCGACACCTCCCGCGCAAAACAATTCCACGAATTCCACCCCATCGGCGGCGTCAAACACAACTTGTGCTCCCCGCCCACAATCACCAGCTTCTCCGACACCGGCGCCACGGGCTTCGTATCCTCCCGCGAACTCGCCGTCACCGTCACCACCGACACCCCCGCATTCTTCAAACTCCCGCTGATGATCCCCTTCTCCCCGTCCAGCGTAAGCCCGTCAGGTAACCCGTCCGCCTTGAAACTCAGCGCATTCCCCCCCGTCACCGGCACCTTGAACACGAACGGCCGCCCCGGTGTCCCACCCACCACCCGCGCCCCGTTGATATGCAGCTTCCCATCCCCATCCGTCCGCGGCAACACCACCGGCGCCTCCTCCGGCCCCGCCACCATCTGCGGCTTCCCCGTCACCCCCTCCGCCAGCCCCGGCCTCGCCCCCGCACCACCCACCTGCGGAGCCGGGAGCCCGCCGCCCACCGGCGCCCGGGCCCCCACCGTCGCCGGCGCGCCCGGGCACGGCGGC
>JBQCGD010000148.1:0-15171 GCA_051955985.1 Phycisphaerae bacterium
CTTGCCGAAGGTCACCTGGTCGCGCACGCGGGTCATGTCCGCGGTCTTGTTCGAGACCGACGATTGCAGGATGAACTTGCTGGTGGTCAGGTCGAGGCCGGAGGTCCAGGCGCCAGAGCCGCCGGTGAGGTTCAAGGCCGAAGTCTTGCTCGTGCCGTGAATCTTCAGGTTCGCATTGGCATTGACCGTGGCGACGTTGAACGATCCGACGGATAGGGCCGCCGCAACGGTCAACGCGCCGTTGGTGCCGCTGTCATTGATAGCACCGGCATACGTCCCGCCGCCGGAGACGGTGAGGCTGGTGGCATTGAGATTCACCACCGCGCCCGGCGCCGTGCCGTTGAGGCTGGCGATCGTCCGGGTCGGGTTGTTGAAGTTCACCGTGCCGTTGTTGGTGACCGCCGCCGTGGACGGCATGTTGCCGCCGGTGGCAATCGTCAGCGTCCCGCCGATCCCCGTCGTCACGCTCGGGCTCACGATCGATCCCGAAATCACCAGCGTGCCGCCGTTCACCGTCGTCCCGCCCGTGTACGTGTTCGCCGCCGACAGCGTCACCGTCCCGGTGCCCTGCTTCGTCAGACCGCCGCCCACGTTCGGCACCAGCGTCGCCGTCCCTGAGATCGAGCCCGTGCTGCCCAGCCCGCCGCCCATGATCGAGAAGCTCGGAGCTGTCGTGTACCCGGTGCCCGGATTCGTCACCGTGATCCCCGTCAGGTTCCCGTTCGCGTCGATGTTCGCAACCGCCGTCGCGCCGCTGCCGTCACCGCCCGAAACCGTCACCACCGGCTCGCCGATGAACCCGGTCCCCGAGACCGTCAGGCCCGCCGCCGAAATGCCGCTGGCCGTCGGCGCCTGCAGCACCTGCGGCACCGTCACGTTGAACCCGCCGTCATCCAGCGTGATCCCGCCGCTGTACACGATCGCGTTCGTCAGGTTGCTGATGAAGTTCGTCGAGTTCCCCAACGCCTTCAACGTCCCGCCGTTGAAGTTCGCCGTCGAAGTCCCCGCCAGGTTCATCGTCAGCTTCGTCGTCGACGTCGTGCCGCCGTTCAGGTTCAGGATGCCCGTCGTCGCGCTGTTCTTGCTGAACATCACGCCGTCCCCGCCCGCCGCCGAAACCGTCGCGTTCCCCATCACCGTCATCACGCCCGGCGTGTTTTCACCGACGTAAATCGCACCCGCCGAGCTGACGTTCGCGTTCCCGCTCACCGTCACCACGCCGTGGATGTCCGTCGTCGATCCGCCGAACGAGCCGATCGTCAGGTTGTTTGCCGTGATCGACAGCGTCGCATTCCCGCTCACATCCATCACGCCCTGCCCGCCGCCCCGGCCCAGCGCCATCCAGTTGCCGACGGTCACCGACCCGCCGCTCATGTTCATGTAGCCATAGCCGCCGTCCGCGGTCGCCAGCCAGAATTCACTCGTCCCGGTGCTCAATGTCCCGCCCGTCATCACAAACGCGCCGCTGACGCTGTTCCCGCCGCCGATCTGCACAAAACCGCCCGCATCGCTGCTGCCCGGCTTCATGTACACCGTCGCCGTCGTCGTCGCGGTACCCACCACCAGGTTCCCCGGCAGCGAGTTCGAGCCCGTGATCACCAGCCCGCCGCTCTCCACCGTCGTTGTGCTCGTGTAGGAGTTCGTCCCGCTCAGCGTCAGCGTCCCGGTGCCGCGCTTCCGCAGGCCCAGGCCCGCCGAACCGTCCATGATGCTGCCCGAGAACGTCGTGTTGCTGTTGTCCATGCCCACGGTCATCCACCGCGTCACGTTCGACAGGTTCGTGATCGTCCCGCCGCCCTGCAGACCGCCGAAGAACGTGTCCGCAGCGCCGGTCGAGAACGTCGCGCCCGTCTGCACCGTCAGCTCGCCCGCAACCGTCGACTGCTCCGCAGCCACGTTCGACGTGTCCGGCGTCTGGATCGCAACCGTCCCGTTCCCTGCGATCACCAGCCCGTAACCCGCCGCACCGAACACCGGTCCCATCGACAGCGTCCCATTGTTCGCCGTCAACGTCCGGTCGCCCGGCGTCCCGCCGATCGTCACCACGCCCGTCCCCAGGCTCAAATTGTTCGGTCCGCTGAAGCCCGAGTCCGCGTTCAGCGACACCAGGTTGTTCGTCGTCAGCGTCACGTTCGCGCCGCTGCTGTTCCCGAGCGTCCCGCCGTTCAGCGTCAACACCCCCGTCCCGATCGCCGTCGGCGTGTTCAGGTTCAACACGCCCGCGGTCAGCGTCGTGCCGCCCGAATACGAGTTCGCCGTGTTCAGCGTCACCGTGCCGGTCCCGCTCTTCACCAGGTACCCGCCGCCGATCCCGAACCCGCCCGTGCTCGAAATCGTGTAATTCTTCGACGAGTTCGCGAACGTCATGCTCGTCACGTTCACGTTCGCATCCGAAATGTTCACGTTCGTGCTGCCCGTCGCTGTGTCATCAAACTGGATCAGGTCGCCGTTGATGAAGTCCGTCGCCGTCCCGCTCGATTGCAGCTTCCAGTTCTTCGGCGTCGGAATCGTCGCCGTCGTCCAGTCAGAGCTCGCCGCCCCGGTCCAGACCACCACGTCGCCCGCCGAAATCGTCAGGGCAATCTCGCCCGACACATTCGTCAGGTTTGCGTGCTGCCGCGGAGACAACCCGCCCACCGTCCCCAGCGTGAACGCGTTGAAGCCCAGCCCGCTCAGCGAGTTGTAGCTCACCAGGTCGTACACGCCCGGGTTCCAGCTCGCGTTCATCGGGTTCACCGTGATCTGGCCCGCCGTCCCGCCCGTCGTCAGGCTCGTCACCACGATCCCCGGCGAATTCGTCGCCGTCGGTCCCGACAGCACCGGATCAATCGCGCCCGTCCCGTTGAACGTCAGCGACCCGATCGTCAGCACGCCCGTGTCGTTGTTCCCGTTCCCCACCGCCCCGCCGCCGTTCGGCACCACCACCGTGTTCACGGTCGCGTTGCTGCCCGACAGCAGGCCTGCCGTCACCGTCACCGTTCCCCCAACCGCATTCGAACTCGCCTGCACAAACGTGCCGCCGTTCACGTTCACCGTCGCCGATCCATTCAGCGACGCCGTCCCCGACAGCACCATCTTGCTCGCCGCATTCACGACCACGCTCGAGGTCGACGACAATGTGCCGTTCGCCACCACCAGCGTGCCCGCGTTCACCGTCGTCGGACCCGTATAGCTGTCCGTCCCGGTCAGCGTCAACGTCCCGGTCCCGAGCTTCGTCAGCCCGCCGTCCGTCCCGCCGCCGCTCGAAAGATTCTGCGGAATCGTCACCGCAAACCCGCCGTCATCGATGATCGCCCCGCCGGCCTGCACGTTCGCCTGGTCGATGTCGTGGATCCACGTCGATGTCGCCACCGCCGCCTTCAACGTCCCGCCGTTGAAGTTGAAAATGGCCGTGTTGCTCGTGCTCGCCGTCTTCGTGATCTGCGGCACCGTCAGCGTGCCGCCGTTCAGGTTGTACGTGTAAATGCCCGAGGCGCTCGCGTTCCGGCCCAGCGAGATCAGGCCCGTGCCCCCAACCGCCGTCGTGTTGCTGTAGAACGTCACGTTGCCGCCCGATTGGTTGAACGTGCCGTCGCTCGCAAGCCCGTTCGCCCCGAACGAAATCAGCGTGTTGTTGAACAGGTTGATGTTGCCCCCCGACATGTTCACCGTCCCCGTCGTGCCGAAGAAGTTCGCCACTTCAATCTGCTGGCTCATCTGGTTCAGCGTCCCGCCGCTCAGGTCGTATTCGCCCGACCCGAACGTCGCACCCGCCGCGTTCCCCGAGCCCACCGTGAACCACTGCTGCGAATTGATCGTCCCGCCGGTCTGCACCAGCTTCCCGAACCCGCCCGCCGTGTTCCCCGAATCCCCGCCGATGATCACCCGGTTCGCGTTCAACACGCCCCCGGTCACCTGCAGCGTGCCCGTGTCGCTTCCGCCCGGCGAAATCTGGATGTCGCTCGTCGCCGCCGTGCTCAGGATCCCCGTCGTGCCCCCGGCGATCGTCAGCGTCCCGCTGTGAATGATCGTCGAACCCACGTTCGTGTTCGTCCCCGTCAGCACCAGGTTCCCCGTCCCCTGCACCGTGATCCCGAAGTTCCCCGTGATGTTCCCGCCGATCGTCAGGTTCGCCGTCCCGTTCATGTTGAACGTCCGCGCGCCCGTCAGCGCCAACGCCCCCGTCCCCAGGTTCAGGTCGTTCGACCCGTTGAATGTCAGGTCCGTCGACAGGTTGATCGTATTAACGGTCGTCAGCGTCACCGGCGCGCCGCTCGTGTTGTCCAGCGAGCCGCCCGTGATGTTCAACGCCCCGGTCCCGATCCCCGACGCCCCGTTGATCGCCAGCACGCCGTTCACCAGGTTCGTCCCGCCCGAATACGTGCTCGGTGCCCCCAGCGCCACCGTCCCGCCACCGTTGATCGTCACGTTCGACGTCCCCGCAATCCCGAACGGACCGCTGATCGAGTACGCCTTCCCGGAGTTCGCAAACGTCACCGACGTCGGCGACACGTTCGCGTCCGAAATCGTCACGTTCGTCGTCCCCGTCGCCGAATCATCGAACAGCACTGTGTCCCCGGTGATGTAATCCGTCGGCGTCCCGCTCGAAATCAACTGCCAGTTCTTCGATCCCGGAATCACCGCCGTCGTCCAGTTCCCGTTCTGCGCACCCGTCCACTTCGGCGCGTCCCCTGTGATCGTCAGCCCGATGAACCCTGGAAGGTTCGTCAGGTTCGCCGTCTGCCGGGCGCCCAGCCCCGCAATCAGCCCCTTCTGGAAATCGCTGAACCCCACCCCGCCCAGCGACCCGCCGTACTGCACCAGGTCATACGTCCCCGTCGTCCACACCCCCAGGTTGTTCACGTTGATCGTCACCTTCCCCGTGCTCACGCCGCCCCCGCCGCTCGTCGTGATCCCCGACGCCGTGATCGCCGGCGACGTCGAGCTGATCGTCAGGTTCATGTTCGACGTCCCGTTGAACTGCAGGTTCCCGATCGTCAGCGGGCCCGCTGTCCCGAACCCGTTGTTGATCGTCGTGTTCGCCGAGTTCGCCACCGTCACATTCCCCACGCTCCCCGTCCCGTCCAGCGCCCCGCTCGTCAGCGTGATCGCCGGCGATACGTTCGAGTTCGCCACGAACTTCCCGCCGTTTACCGTGATCCCGCTGCTTCCATTGATCGAGCCCGAGACGTCCACCACCAGCGTGCCCGCCGTCACGTTCGTCGCCCCCGTGTAGGTGCTCGCACCCGTCAGCGTCGTCGTCCCCGTCCCCTGCTTCGTCAACCCGCCGCCCACGTTTGCCACCAGCGCCGCACTGCCGGTGATGGAGCCGGTGTTGCCGCGGCCGCCTCCGAGGATGTTGAAGGTCGGAGCGCTGGTGTAACCGGTGCCGGGGTTGGTGATGGTGATGCCGGTGAGGTTGCCGTTCGAGTCGATGCTGGCTACGGCCGTTGCCCCGGTGCCGCCGCCGCCGGTGACGGTGATCACGGGGGTATCGATGAAGCCGGTGCCGCTGACGGTGAGGCCCACGTTGCTGACGCCGCTGCCGGTGGGAGCGAGGAGCGCCTGGCCGATGGTGATGTTGAATCCGCCGTCATCGATGGTGCCGCCGCCCGAGTAGACGTACGCGTTGGTGAGGCCGGACATGAAGGCCGTAGCGTCGGCGTTCGCCTTGAGGGTGCCGCCGTTGAAGTTGAAGGTGCCGGTGCCGCTGCCTTTGCTGAGGAACGGGGTGACGACGGTGCCGCCGTCGGCGTTGAGGATGGCGTTGCCGGCGGCGTTCTTGGTGAACAGCACGCCGCCGCCGGTGCCGGGGGTGCCGCCGGAGTTGATGGTGAGGACGGCGTTGCCGGACATGTTGAGGATGCCGTTGTTGACTTCGCCGATGAAGATGCCGTTGTTGGTAGTGGAGTTGACGGTGACGTTGGCACTGCCGGAGAGATTCATGACGCCGTAGGTGCCGGAATTGACGCCACCGAAACCGAGAGTGATGGCGCCGGTGTCACCGCTAACCAGAGTGAAGTTGCCGCCGGAGATATTCACGACGCCGCCGTTGACGTTATTGCCCACGGCGAGGAATCCGCCAATGGTCGTGTTGCCCGCGGTCTGGGTGTAAGCCCCGTAGCCGCTCGTTCCGACGCCGAGCTGGTGGTTGACGTTGAACGTGGCGCCGTTGTTCTGGACGCTGCCGGCAGCAGTACCGTTGGTGCCGATGGAAACAGTAGAGTTATAGGGCTGCGTCCCGTTCGGGAAATTCGAATTGAAGTTGACCCCCGCCGGGAGGACGAGAACGGCATTGAGGTTGGCCGTGGTGCCGATGTTGTCCGTCTGCGTCGTGTTGTTGTGATTCCCCGAAAAGATCAGCGTCCCCGCGACCACCGTCACCGCGTCGTCAATCTGGTTCGCACCCGTCAGCGTCAGCGTCCCGTTCCCGCTCTTGTTCAACCCCAGCTTGCTCGCGCCGCCGAGAATCTGCCCCGAAAACGTGTCGTTCACCCCCGCCGCTTCCGACACAAAAAACCACTTGTCCGCGGTCGTCGGATCCAGGATCGTCCCCGCACCCGTCAACCCGCCGTTCGCATGGAAGTCCTGCGTCACCTGCAAAGTCCCCGCCGATACGTTCAGCAACCCCGTGATCGTCCCGCCCGCCACCTTCACCGTCCCATCGCCCGACTTCGTCAGCCCGCCCGTCCCGCTCAGCGCGCCCGTCGTCACCGTCGCGCCCGCGCCCGCGTTCCACGTCTGGTTCGCCACCAGCTTGACCGCGTTCGACATCGTCACGTTCCCGCTCGTCAGCGTCGAGGCGTCAATCCCGCCCGACCCCAGCGTCAGCACCCCTGTCCCCGACATCGTGTACCCCGTCGTGTTGAACACCAGCCCCGCCGCGCTCACGTTCGTGTTCAACGTCACCGCCCCCGCAGTCCCCCCGAAGATCGCCGTGTCCGTCCCCGTCGCCGATACGTCCGCCCACGCCTGGTCCACGCTCCCCGTCGACCAGTTCGTCGTTGCCAGGTCCCATGTCCCCGCCCCGCCCGACGGTGTCGCCGGCGTCTGCCCCGGATCCCACGTCAGCGTCGCCGCGTTCGCCGCAGACCCCGCCAACGCCGCCGCCAAGGTCAGATAACACGCACTGAGCCGCCGCTTCTTCATCCCCCGCACGCTCTTCCCCACGACCGCTGCCATCTTCGAAACCGCCGATTCGCTCTTCATATGCATGCCTTCCTCGGTAATGGTCGGTATCCGTGCACGTACCCTCGCGCCCGAATCCCGCCGGGTGATCTGGCTTCTTTCAATCTATTTTTCAGCAACAACGCGTTGCTTGATCTGCAATCGCTGGCTCTTCAGAAATGACGACCCCGCCTTCGGGGCAAAAAATCTCAGCTTTTTGACACTCACGCCAGTACAGTCATGCTCGAAATATGACACCGAAAAAGGCTCCGGCAACCATAAATTCGCGATTCCTTTTGGTAAGAATTGCGACATCCTCCCCTCACGTTTTTTGACAATTCGCGCCCGCGTCCCATCTCACCCTCGCTCCGATCGGTACAACCGCCGATACGCCGCCGGCGTCTGCCCCGTAACTTTCCGAAACATGTAATTCAACGCCTGCGGCGCACAAAATCCGCACTGCTGCGCCACGCTCGGCAACGTCTCGTCCGTCTCCCTCAACAGCCGCTGCGCTAACTCCATCCGCACCCGCGTAATCTCCTCGTACGGCGTCCGCCCTAGCTTCTCCACAAACCGCCGCTCCAGCGTCCGCCGGATCAGCGGCACGCTCTTCAGCAAATCCTTCACCGTGAACGGACCGCATGCCCGCTCCCGGATCACCGCCACCGCCCGCGCCACGTCCGGATCGTCCACCGCCAGGATGTCCGTGCTCTGCCGCCTCACCACGCCCCCCGGCAACACCTGCACCTTCGTCTCCTCCCCCAGCTCCTCCCCTCTCAACATCCGGTCCAGCATCTGCGCCGCCAGATACCCCACCCGCGTAAAATTCACCGATAAACTCGATAACGGCGGCCACGTGCTCTCGCACAACAACTCGTCGTTGTTCACCCCAATGATCGCCACTTCGTCCGGCACCCCGATCCCCGCATCCTTGCACGCGCTCGCCACCTCCCGCGCCCCCGCATCGTTCCACGCAAAAATGCCCACAGGCTTCGGCAACGACCGAATCCACTTCGTCAACTCCTCCGCCCGCCCGCCGTGCCGGTTCTCCCCGTTTTCAAACAACTCCTGCGGCGCCAGGTGACACGTCAAGTGCGCCGCCGCCAGCCGCTGCTCAAATCCCCCCAGCCGCGCCAGCCCCTTCTTCGCCTCCCCATAAAACGCAAAATGCTTCAACACACACGCCAGCAGGTGCTCCGCCACCACCCCTCCCGCCGAATGGTCGTCCACGCACACCATCGGCCGCGCCTCCGTGATGCTCGATTCGCAGCAATGCACCACCGCCCCCGCCTTCCGACGCACGCTCTCCGCCGCAGTCCCCGCCACGATCAACCCGTCCACCGCCGGCCAATCCGATGCCCCTTCCCGGTGCCCCCGCAGCTCCTCGAACACCGTCCACTGCTCCCGCGTGTTCGCAAACTGCCGAAATCCCCGGAATACCTCCCGCCCAAACACCGTCGCCCCGTCAATGACAATCCCCACCTTCATCTTTCCGTACCGCCCACCCCTCCCGCCCACCGACGGACGGAAAAACTTCGCCGGATCTCGCCACGCCACCGAAGATGGTAACTCGTTCTGTGCCAACAACATCCGCCGCTCCACAAGCACATCCGACATCCTGCCGCCGTTCCCATCCGGTTCACGGCCGTTGTCGCAATTTCAGCCTGGCTCATCCCGGCTCTTCCCGGCCGCCTCCTGCTCGGGCTTCACGCCCGCTGCCCCTGATGCACACCAGCGACCGCTGCAGAGCTGCCGCTCCGGTCTTGCTTCCCTGCTTGTTGTCTCCAATCAACCCGGAGGTTGAAAAATCGCGAAATCCAGAAATGAACGCGATCCGTCACCCGCTGCTCCACCCATTTCCCGAAACAGCGACCCTGACGCCTCCGGCATCAGCCGCAACTCCCACGCGCCGAACGCACCCGTTCCCCGCGCCTGAGTCACTATGACGCTTCTTATAGCACCCTCAGATTAAATAGTAAAGTTTATTTATAAATTTTTCCCCAACTTTTCCCACAAGCCCTGTTTATGGAAAAAATTTTTCCGGAAAAGCCCCCGAAACCACCCCTCCTAGGGGCCATTCTTATGACCGCATACCCCACCCCGCCCCACCCCGTTTCGTCATTCGAATCTCGTTATTCCCCGCTCACTCCCCAAACCACTTCCACCGCGGATCCTTCACAAACCCCAGCGCCTCCTTCACCCCCATCGCCTCCCGCGCCTTCGCCCGATGCTCCGCCCTGTGCCGCTCCCAGATCTCCCGCTCCCGCGCCGGTATCTCCCGCTTCCGGTACGGCACCTTGTTCCCCACCAGCATCACCAAATACCCCTCGATCCCAAACTGATTATGCGTCCCCGGCATGTTCCTCAGCGCATGCCGGCACAACCCCGTCGGCCCATTCTCCCGGTAAAACTTCAGCAGCTCCGTCGTCCCCGAAATATCCACCTCCACATTCGCCGCCTCCCAGAACGCCGTCTTCATCCGCGTATTAAACCGATAATGCAACGCCAGGAAATCCCGAATGTCGTCCCACGTCTCCCCAAAACTCCGGTTGTACAACGCCACCAGCGACTCCGTCGGCTGCATCTGCGAGTGCAGCAGAAAATCCGTCAGCGTCTGCACCTGACCGCACACCGCCATCAACGCCGTCGCCTCCAGCGGCTCCACAAACCCGCACGCGTTCCCCATCCCCACCACGTTCCCCACCCAACCCCGCCGATACCGCCCCGACCGGAACTTCACCACCTTGTCCCACGGCTTCGCCTTCGGATTCTTCCGCACAAACTCTTCCCGCGCCGCTTCATCCGACAAAAACCGCGACGAATACACATACCCCCGGTTCACCGCGTGCTCGTGATCAATCCGCCAGCACCACCCCGCATCCATCGTCTCCGCCACCGTGTACGGATAAATGTAATCGTCCCCCCGGTCCCAGCTCCCCACGATCGCCCGGTCACAAAACAGCGAGTTCGCATACGAAATGAACGGCTCCTCCAGCGTCTTCCCCAACAGCTCCGACCGGAACCCCGACGCATCCACAAACAAATCCCCTGCCAGTACCCGCCCATCCTCCAGCTTCACCGACTCCACCCCGTCCCCCTTCTTCGTCACCCCCGTCACCACCCCGTCCACAATCTCCACGCCGAGCGTCTTCCCCACCATCTCCAGCGACGCCACGTACTGCGGGTTGTATAGGTGGAAACCCGCCCACGATGGAATCTGCGGCCCCCCGCCGTTCGGCTGCCGCGCAAACGCCTTCCCCTCCGCCAGGAACGCCGCGTGCATGTTCGCACACGAAAAATCTTCATCACAATAAAACCCGTTTGGCAGCGACAGGTCCGACCACTGCGCATCCATCTGCATGTCGAACGTGTACTCAAAACTCTCCCGCGGCCCCCACAAAAAATGGATCCCCATCTTCCACGTCGGGTTCGCAATCGAATAAAAATGCTTCTTGCTGATCCCCAGGTACTCAAACAAAAACCGCGGCAACTGCGGCGTCGTGCTCTCCCCCACCCCGATCACCCCGATCTCCGGACTCCTCACCACCGTCACCGACAACGCCGGTATCTTCCGCTTCAAAGATATCGCCGCCATCAACCCCGCACTCCCCGCGCCAACAACCAGCACCCGCTCAATCATGAGTCACCCTCGTCGGAGTAGACGTGCACAACCGCCGTTTAGCCGGCGGTTTGAACCGCCGCGTTTCGCTCGCGTTTTCAGAATGTCACAAAAAAAACAGCACAGAGATGTACCCCCAACCTATCCCAAAACCTTATCGTTGCAAGTAAAATCCCGAACCCAAACTTCCCCCTTTTAAGCACTTGTCGCATTTTGTGAACAAAATTTCCGAATTTCTGCCCCTCCTCCCCCATTTCTTGAGTCATAGTACAACCGGTGGTGGTTTAAGATATTCTTACCTTCCTGCTTCGCTCTAAACCTTTCCCACCAGTTGTCAATATTTCTTCCTGAAACGCGATCCCTTTCGCGGAGGTCGTACAGTGCTCTTTCAAAACCTCTCCCGCTCCCCCTTCCCCACAAAAACGACGCCCGCCGCCTCGGGCGGCGCGGGGCATCGGACGCTCCCACGCGCAAAATCCCTCCGCCCCAACTACCCCGCCCTCGCCTCCCGCGCCATCGAAGCCCTCGAACCCCGACACCTCCTCTCCGTCACCATCCCCGCCGTCCCCACCCCCGTCGCCCACTGGACCTTCGACGAAGGCTCAGGCGCCTCCGCCCTCGACTCCTCCGGCAACAACCACACCGCCTCCCTCGGCACAAACGCCGCCTGGACCGCCGGCAACGTCGGCACCAACGCGCTCTCCCTCAACGGCACCGCCTCCTCACTCGCCACCGTCTCCGGACCCGTCGTCGATACCGCCAACTCCTTCACCGTCTCCGCCTGGGTCAACCTCAACAACCTCTCCGGCTTCCAGACCGTCCTCTCCATCGCCGGCCAGCACGTCGCCGGTTTCTTCTTCGGCCTCCGCCAGGATACCGGCACCTTCTCCTTCGCACGCATCCCCTCCGACACCACCACCAACGCCACCGTCGTCCCCGCTTCCTTCACCCCCTCCACCAACACCTGGTACCACATCGTCGGCGTCGATGATGCCTCCGCCGGCATCCTCACCCTCTACGTCGACGGCCAGGCCCAGGGCTCCGCCGTCTTCACCTCCGGATGGACCGCTTCCGGCGATACCCTCATCGGCCACGGCTTCTACAACGGAAACCCCGTCGATTACGTCAACGGCTCCATCGATGATGTCGAATTCTTCGACTCCGCCCTCTCCGCCGCCCAGGTCGCCGCTCTCGATCAACCCGCCGCCTGGTCCCTCGACGATGGCGCCGGCGCCACCGCCGCCGATACCTCCGGCCACGGCCACACCGCCAACCTCGGCGGCGGCGCCTCCTGGACCACCGGCCGCATCGGCTCCAACGCACTCGCCTTCAACGGCGCACCCAACGCCTTCGCCGGCGTCAGCTCCTCCCTCAACGACGCCACGCTCCCCTTCTCCGTCTCCGCCTGGGTCAACCTCAACTCCCTCTCCAACACCCAAACCTTCCTCTCCAGCCCCGGCGCCAACACCTTCTCCTACGCCCTCCAATACCGCGCCGACACCGGCAAGTTCGCCTTCACCCGCACCTCCGCCGACACCGCCAACGCCACCCAAACCCACGCCGATTCCACCGCTGCCCCCACCACCGGCACCTGGTACAACCTCGTCGGCGTCTACAACCCTTTCGCCGGCCAAATCCAACTCTACGTCAACAGCACACTCCAGAACTCCGTCCCCTGCACCACCCCCTGGAACGGCACCGGACTCCTCATCGGCGCCGACAACACCGGCGCCACTATCACCAACACCACCAACGGCATCCTCGACGACCTCCACCTCTTCAACTCCCCACTCACCGCCTCCGCCATCTCCGCCCTCTACGGCGGTAATACCTCCTCCACCATCGACGTCGCCACCGGCTCCACCGGCATCACCGTCTCCCCCAACCTCTTCGGCGCCGTCATGGAAGATATCAACTTCGGCGGCGACGGCGGCATCTACAACGACGAAGTCCGCAACTCCGGCTTCAACGACTCCTCCAACCCCCTCAACGCCTGGTCCGCCATCACCGGCACCGGCGTCTCCGCCAACCTCTCCTCCGACACCACCACCGGCCCCACCGCCAACCTCTCCCAGTCCGGAAAACTCACCGTCACCTCCGGCGTCTCCTCCGCCGCACGCGTCGGCATCGCCAACGCCGGCTACTTCGGCCTCGCCGTCGCACCCTCCACCACCTACACCGTCGACTTCTGGGCCAAAGCCTCCCCCGGCTTCACCGGCCCACTCACCGTCGACATCGAATCCAACACCGGCACCGTCTGGGCCTCCGCCACCATCAACGCCATCTCCTCCAGCTGGACCCAATACACCACCACCCTCACCACCACCTCCTCCGCACCCCTCACCTCCGCCAACCGCTTCGTCATCTCCACCGACTCCGCCTCCGCCAACGGCCAGTCCCTCTGGTTCGGCGCCGCCTACCTCTATCCCCCCGCCTTCCAGAACCAGTCCAACCACCTCCGCATCGACCTCATGCAATACCTCCAGGCACTCCACCCCGCCATCTTCCGCGTCCCCGGCGGCAACTACCTCGAAGGCAACTCCTACCCCGACCGCTTCAACTGGTCCGCCACCATCGGCCCCGTCGATAACCGCACCGGACACAACAACCCCTGGGGCTACTGGTCCACCGACGGCATGGGCCTCGACGAATACCTCCAGATGACCGAAGAGGTCGGCTCCCAGGCCATCCTCGCCGTTTACGCCGGTTACACCCTCAACGGCCAATCCGATACCGGCCAAACCCTCGCCGACGATGTCACCTCCGCCGTCAACGAGCTCCACTACGTCCTCGACCCCGTCTCCACCTCCTGGGGCGCACTCCGCGCCGCCAACGGTCACCCCGCCCCCTACAACGTCCCCTACGTCGAAATCGGCAACGAAGACTTTTTCTCCTCCAACTACGCCGCACGCTACCCCCTCTTCTACAACGCCATCCACTCCGCCTTCCCCCAGCTCCAGATCATCGCCACCTCCACCGCCACCGGCGGCGCTCCCTTCGACATCCTCGACTCCCACTTCTACAACTCCCCCGCCTGGTTCGAATCCAACTCCCACTACTACGACAACACCCCCCGCGGCTCCTACAAGATCTTCATCGGTGAATATGCCGCCAACCAGGGCAATCCCACCAACAACATGAACTCCGCTCTCGGCGACGCCGCTTGGCTCCTCGGCCTCGAACGCAACTCCGACCTCGTCACCATGTCCTCCTACGCCCCCGTCTGGGCCAACGTCAACGGCATCCAGTGGGCGCCCGACCTCATCGGCTTCAACACCACCTCGGCCTACGGCTCCCCCAGCTACTACGCCCAGCAAATCCTCAACCTCCATCGCGGCGACACCGTCGTCTCCTCCAACCTCTCCGGCTCCTCCGCCCTCCAGTCCCTCGTCACCCGCACCGGCAATACCTACTACCTCACCGTCATCAACACCGGCGGCGCTGCCAACACCTCCACCATCAACCTCAACGGCGCACTCACCGTCTCCTCCTCCGCCACCGTCACCCAGCTCGCCGCTCTCGCCGCCAACGCCACCAACTCCATCAACAACCCCAACAACATCCTCCCCACCACCTCCACCTACAACGGCCTCGCCCCCACCTTCTCCTACACCTTCCCCGGCTACTCCATCACCGTCCTCGAATTCTCCGCCACCGTCGATACCCCCACCGTCGCCACCCCCGCCTCCGCCAATCCCACCCCCGTCACCGGCAAAACCACCAACCTCTCCGTCCTCGGCGCCGACCCCGTCTACGCCGAATCCTCCCTCACCTACACCTGGGCCGCCACCGGCCCCGCACCCGTCTCCTACTCCGACAACGCCACCAACTCCGCCAAAAACACCACCGCCACCTTCTCCGCCGCCGGCAATTACTCCTTCACCGTCACCATCACCAACCCCTCCGTCGGCACCACCGTCACCTCCACCGTCCTGGTCACCGTCAACCAAACCCCCTCCGGCTTCGCCGTCACGCCCCTCTCCGCCACCGTCGTCCCCAGCGGCGTCCTCCAGCTCGCCGCCGGCACCGTCGATCAGTTCGGCAACCCCATCGGCACCGCCGCCAGCATCACCTGGTCCATCCTTTCCGGCCAGGGCACCATCCTCCCCAGCGGCGCCTTCGTCGCCTCCGCCTCCCCCGGCACCACCACCATCCAGGCCGCCGACAACGCCGGACACTCCGCCACCGCCTCCATCTCCATCGCCGCCGCCACCGCCTTCTACCAGGCCAACGCCTCCTCCGGCTCTAACCTCGCCGACTCCTCCGGCAACAACAACAACGCCTCCCTCTCCGGCTCCACCTCCTTCTCCCCCGGCGTCTCCGGAAACGCCATCAGCTTTAGCGGCGGCTTCGCACAACTCCCCAACAACATCACCTCCTCCCTCTCCGACTTCACCATCGCCGCA
>JBQCGD010000149.1:0-19762 GCA_051955985.1 Phycisphaerae bacterium
GCCGCCGGGGCCTTTCCGCACCCGCTCGCTTCGCTCGCCGGTGCTACAAGGCCCCGGCGGCGGAATTGCTTGCGGTGGGTTTTACAGAAGAGAAGTTACACGAGCCAAAAATGCTATAGGAAAATGATCAACAACCGGAGAACCTTCGATAGCCTGATACAAATCATCCCAGGCTTTAGGCGCATAGCCATAAGTTGGGAGAATTTGCCCCGACCACACGGGCGTAAACGCATAGGATGAGTCTCGCAACACGGCCTTAGGAATAACGCCATCCACATAGGCAATTCGCCCCAAGCCATTAAAGTCAAAACATGCATTCGCTATAGATTTATTTTTGTACCTTTGAGCATAGGACGGAAAGCGAATCGCCCCGTAAATACCACCAATCACCAGTAATACAATCGCTATTACTCGGCCCAACTTTCGCCACTGGCCGAGAGATGACGGAGGAGCGTACCGGAGAACGACTAATTCCTTTTTTCCATTCACATCATCGCTCATCATTCGCTCCAGCTACTTATTGCATTCGCATTGAAAGGTCCAATCTGCGTCCTTCTCTGACTTTGTACCGGCCGGGTTATCTGGGAATTCGGCCTCTAAGTATGGAGCCTTTAACGTTATCTTTGCGCCACCCTTGGGATCAAAAGATATTCCCATTGATACATGGATGTGGACAATCGACGCATCTGTAGTATCTGGCACGATGGTAACCACAACCGCGGAATGCGCTGCTCCATCGTCAGATTCCCTTATTACTTGATTCGCATCTGCAAATATTTGGCATTTTCCTTTGCCCGAGGGCGCGCACCTAAAATCTATTGGGCCTCCCGCAAATGCGTGGGAGCTTGTGTCAAAGATCCAACCTTGCTGGATTGTATCGATTTCACTGACCACAGTTATAGAGTCCTCTGCTGTAGTACCCACGTAATTTTCCGACAAAATCAGTGTTGAACAGGTGGACTAAATCGGGGTCTCCGGATGACCAGGTAGCCGAGGTCTTCGAGTGTTCGGCGGATCGCGATCCGTTCCACAGTGGCCCGGAAGTCGCGAGGTGGGAGATTGGTCGGATGCATCCCATGGGCGGATTGTAACGCGGTGCGGTGACGCTCCAAAGAACGAAAGAAGAGGTTCCGTTCGATGGGCGTGGTGGGGGTTCTGGCAGTCCATGCCTGGTCGGGTGAGGGACCATGATCGCCGAAGGGACGGGAGCAGGCGTTGGCCTGGAGGCGTGCGGCTTCGAGGTCGTCGGAGGTGGGGCTGTCGATGCGGCCGTGGAGTTGCGCCAGGTGGAACAGGCGGGTTTTGAGGTCGCCGATGCCGGCTTCGATGGCGCCGTTGTAGCCGGGGGTGCGCGGGGGGGAATGCAATGCAACGACGCGGTGGGAATCGAGAAGCTGGCGGACGTTGTCGGCGGTAAAGTGCGAGCCGTTGTCGGCCTTGATCACCAGGGGCGGGCCGCAGGAAGTAAAGAGCATCTTCAAGGCGCAGCAGGTGACCTCGGCGGAGTCGTGATAGGCGGGCAGTGCCGCGAGCTGACAGCCGCTGGCCAGATCTCGCACCGCGGATGAAGAAGCGAGGGCGCGGCTAGAATTCACGTTCGAGTTGCTCCTCGGCGTTGATGGCGGGGAGTTTGGGTGGGCGGCCTTCGGGGCGGAGGGTGTGTTGGAGGTAGAGTTGTCAGGCATGAGGGGAGGGTAGTGAGGGCGAGGGGGGGCGTGGGAAATTAGCTGCGTCCCCGTTGCGTCTTGCGCGAAGCAAGAGGAGCCCCTGGGGAAGGGGCTCTCTTGCGACCGCTGCAGATGTAATGTTGCCGAGGCGGATGGATCCGTATTTCTCAGGGATTCGACAACATGCCCGGCACGCCTTGGACGTTTCTCCAGCCCTGGTACCAGGCGACGGTCCAGAGTTCGGGGAGTTTTACGTTGGATGCGGAGCCATCGACAAAGGTGCAGTTGATTGCGCCATTGTGGCGGTTGATGAAGACGCGTCCGAACGAATCGTTGGTGTGGCTGCCATGGAGATCATCCTTGGGGTCCCAGACGCCGGGGTACAAGCCGTTGGCCCCGGTCTTGGTGCAGGGGCTTCCGGGCACGACGACCATGGAACCGCCGTCATAACTGGCATTGGAGCTACCGGCGGTATTGGCCCATGTGCAGTCGCTGAAAAGCACGATGTCATTGCGGTCATAGCCGGAAAAGCTGCGGAAGGGCTGTGCGGCGGGATCAACGCCGGTGGAAGGCGTGAAGCGGCCATCGGTCCAGGTATTGTTGCCGTAACCGGAAACGTAGCCGATGTCGTAATTTTTTTTGCCGCCGTCCTGGTCAAGATCACTGGGAGCGCCGGTCGCTTTGACTCGTCCGATGAGGGTACCAGGACTTCCGGCCATTGAACCTGAAAGGGTTGAATCGACCCATTTGATCCACTTTCCATTATTAGGCGTCCCGTCCCAGTAGGAAGTGGACGTCCCCCACTGATTGGGATGCCCTGTGTCGTCCTGGGAAGTGACGGCCGGGATCTGGGCAGAAGGGCACATGTACACCTTCTGGTTCTGGCCCAGGTATGGCTGCGCACAGTAGAACCAATACGTTCCGGGCCGGCCGGTATTGGAAGTGTAGGTCTTGTTGTTGTTATCGGTGGAGCAGTACATACGGAATCCCAAGCTAATGGAGCGAAGATTTGAAAGGCAGGCAGAGGATCTGGCTCGCGCCCGGGCGTTGCTGAGGGAGGGCAACAGGATCGAGATAAGCACGGCGATAATTGCGACGACCACAAGCAGCTCGATCAAGGTGAAGGCCCGGCGCAGCGCTCTTGAAGATTGAGTTTTTGAAGTCACTGGCATTCCTCGCTCCTTTGCGTAAGGTAGAAGTTAGTAAAGTGCAGGGTTCTCGCCTTCAAAAAGTCGGGAACCGGTTTCGCCGCGTGCGTAAGCGACTTCTCTTCCTGAAACAGCGTGCGCCTGGTGAATTTAAGAATCCAAGACAGTTACGGTGACGTGAATCCGACCGTTGCAAGCGCCCGGAGGCGAATGCTTCTGCTAGAGCCTCTGGTAGAAAGGTGACTCAATAGAAAGCTCTACGCGATCAACGATAGCCTCCCCCCGTTTGCAGGCCTTGGAAAAATGGGCGGCGCGGTGTGGAAAATCGGGCGATCTGCGTGAAAAAGTCCTGGCCCATTTGGGCCTGTGTGGTTATCGGCGCGGACATCGGTGAGGTGAGGAGCATTGAACAGGTCGATCTTCGATCGACGGCTAAACTGGGCGTTGCGTGGGTGAGATTATTGCGGTTTTTCGGGTGAGACTTTCACAGGGTACGGAGGGGTAGGGGAGGGTTCTCGCATCCGGCGTGGGGGAGGTAGGGGTTTAAAAGCCGGGGGGCGGCGGCGGATTGAGATGGCGAAGAAAAAGTAGTGGCAAATTGGCTGGGAGTATGTAAACTTAGTTTACTAATTCAGGGCAGCGAAAAAGCATTTCGGATTTCTTGTGGCTGTTCTACGAGCGGAGGATTTCTATGAAGCGGTCAATTGCGGCGGTGTTGTTGTCGGCGGTGGTGGCAGGGGTTTGCGGGGGCGCGGCGATTGCGGCGGAGCCGACGAAGGCGACGTTGACGATCGATGTGAACAAGCCTGGGGTGACGATTCCGCCGACGTTTTACGGGTTGATGACGGAGGAGATCAATCACTCGTATGACGGGGGGTTGTATGCGGAGTTGATTCAGAACCGGACGTTCCAGGATGACCGGAAGGAGCCGCGGCATTGGTCGCTGGTGGGGAGCGGGAAGATGGAAATGGATCGGACGGATCCGGTGAACGGGGCGTTGCCGGTGAGTTTGAAGCTGGAGATGGGGGGCGGTGCGACGAGCGTGGCGAACGAGGGGTACTGGGGGATACCGGTGAGGCCGGACACGACGTACAAGGCGTCGTTTTATGCGAAGGCGGGGAACGGGTATTCGGGGCCGGTGACGGCGATGATCGTGCTGGATGAAGCGAAGGCTGCGGGGGAAGGGAAGATCGTGGCGAGCGGGAAGACGGAGCAGGTTGGGGCGAACTGGCAGAAGTACACGGTGGAGTTGACGACGGGGCATGACGTTGCGACGACGGCGAAGGCGAAGTTTGCGGTGGGGGGGAGCGGGAGGGGGACGCTGTGGTTCAGCAATGTGTCGCTGTTTCCGCCGACGTACGAGGATCATGCGAACGGGTTGCGGCCGGACTTGATGAAGTTGATGGCGGACCTGCATCCGGCGTTCATCCGGCTGCCGGGCGGGAATTACCTGGAGGGTGGGGATTTTCCGAACCGTTTTGACTGGAAGAAGATGATCGGGCCGGTGGATGAGCGGCCGGGGCACCAGGGGTGCTGGGGGTATCGGAGCAGCGACGGGTTCGGGTTGCCGGAGTATTTGTTGTGGTGCAAGCAGTTGAACGCGGAGCCGGTGCTGGCGGTGTTTGCGGGGTATACGCTGAATCATGATCACGTGGCGGCGGGGCCGAAGTTGCAGCCGTACGTGGAAGAGGCTCTGGAGGAGATTGAGTACGTGACGGGGGATGGGAGCACGAAGTGGGGTGCGCAGCGGGTGAAGGACGGATTTCCGGAGCCGTTCAAGCTGCAGTATGTGGAAGTGGGGAACGAGGACTGGTTTGACCGGAGCGGGAGTTATGACGGGCGGTTCAAGCAGTTTTACAATGCGATCAAGGCGAAGTATCCGGAGTTGAAGGTGATTGCGACGGCGCCGGTGAAGAGCTGCACGCCGGACCTGGTGGACGATCACTATTACCGCAGTGCGCGGGCGATGGCGTTTGACAACACGCATTATGACAAGGCGGACCGGAACGGGCCGCAGATTTTCTGCGGGGAGTGGGCGACGGAGGAGGGGAGTCCGACGCCGGATTTGAATGCGGCGCTGGCGGATGCGGCGTGGCAGATGGGGTTGGAGCGGAATGCGGATTTGATTCCGATCCAGTGTTATGCGCCGCTGCTGGTGAACGTGAACAGGGGGGCGTGGCAGTGGCGGACGAATTTGATTGGATATGACGCGTTAACGAGTTTTGGTTCGCCGAGCTATTACCAGGAGAAGATGTTCGGGGAGAACAAAGGGGATCGGGTGTTGCCGGTGGAATTGAAGGTGCAGGCGAAGACGACGCCGGTGGAGGAGCTGGCGCACGGGGCGATCGGTGTGGGGACGTGGCACACGCAGGTGGAGTACAAGGATATCAGCGTGACGGGTCCGGCGGGGAAGATCCTTCTGCAGGCAGATTTGATGAAGGACACATCGGGGTGGACGTTCACGGGGGACAAGTGGAACCTGCAGGACCAGGTGATGAAGCCGGGGGTAGGGGACAGCGAGGCGTGGGCGATCACGGGGGATCCGAAGTGGACGGATTACACGGTGACGCTGAAGGCGCGGAAGACGGGGGGGAACGAGGGGTTCATCGTGTTGTGGCATGCGATCGACGGGCAGAATTATCACTGGTGGAACATCGGCGGGTGGGGAAATACGAAGACGCAGGTGGAGGTGGCGACGGAGGGGGGACGCGAGACGCTGGGGCGGGCGTCGAAGTTCACGGTGGAGGAGGGGAAGTGGTATGACCTGAAGCTGGAGGTGAAGGGGCCCACAATGAAGGGGTATATCGACGGGAAGCTGGTGACGCAGGTTAAGGACGAGGCGGCGATCACGCAGCCACCGGTGTTTGCGACGGCGCAGTACATCACGCCGACGCACGAGGTGGTGGTGAAGGTTGTGAACATGGGGCTGGACCCGGTGGAGGGGACGTTGAACGTGCGTGGGGCGAAGGGGATCAGCGGGAACGGAAAGGCGATCGTGCTGGCGGGGAATCCGAAGGATGTGAACACGGTGGACGCGCCGCTGAAGGTTTCGCCGAAGGAGGAGCCGCTGACGAATGCGGGGGGGATGTTTGAGCGGGAATTTCCGGCGCATTCGCTGACGTTGTTGCGGTTTGGGGCGTCGGCGGAGTGAGGGGTTTGGGGGCGGATGGAAGAATGCAAAGGCCCTCGTCATCATGGGATGGCGAGGGCTTTTTTTTGTCGGTGTCGTGGGCTTGTTCAGTGCGGCGGGCCTTCATTTCATTGCCGACGGCGGAGAGGTCATTGGGCGGGAGGGCCTGGGCGGCGAGGGGGAAGATTTCGGTGTCTTCGATGTGGATGTGGCGCTGGTAGAGGGTGCGGAGGGTTTCGAGCTGGGATTTGAGGGTGGCGCGGGCGTCGGGGGAGAGGCGGCCGTGGGCGAGCCAGGTTTGGCCGGTTTGTTCGACGGCGAGGTGGAGTTCGTCGGCGCGGCGGTGGTCGGCTTCGAGGGCGGCGATGCGTTGGAGTGCTTCGCGGGCGGCGGGGGAGTTGCTTTGGCGGAGTCGGGGGAAGAGGGATTGTTCTTCGTCCTGGGTGTGGCGTGGGGCGGCGACGCGGAAATAGCGGAGTGCGGCTTCGAGGGCGCGGCGGTGTTCGTCATCGAGGTGATCGGCGGGGGCGTTGGTGGCGACGCGGAGGAGGATTTCGAGGAAGTTTTCGATGCGGCGGTGGCAGTCTTTGAGGAGGCCGAGGGGTTCGTCGAATCCGGCCTGGCCGAGGGTTCCGAGGGAGACGGGCATGGGCGGTCCTCCGATGGGGCGAGATCAGCGGGCTGATTCGCCAGGGTTACTTACATGGTAGGCAGGCGGGGGGTTGAGGGCGCTATGGGGCGGGTGCGGGGAGCGGGGCGGGAGTGGTTGGGTTTTCGCGTTTTCGGCCGCTGAGTCGGGTGACGACGATTTTCTGGAGGGGGAGGTCTTCGAGGGGTGTCTGGCGGCCGTGGCCGGGGCGGAAGCCCTTGCGGAGGCGTGCGTATTTGTGTTCGTTGAGGGATTTGACGCGGGATTTTTCGGGGAGGGATGCGACGGGTTCGAGGCGGCCTTCGATGAGGATGGAGCCGTAGTCGTCGAGGGTGTCGGAGAACCAGTCGATTTCGAAGCAGACGCGGGGGTTGGCGGAGAGGATGATTCCCTTGCGGCCTTTGAGTGCGACGCGGAGGTAGAGTGCGTGCTCGAGCCAGCAGAAGGGCATGGGGACGACGTAGGGTTCGCCGTCGGGGGTGGCCATGCAGAGGCGGCCGATGCGGGATTCGGCGAGGTGTTGTTCGATTTCGCCGGGGGTCATTTCGAGCATGGGAGATCTCCAGAGGGGTTGTGGCAAAGCGGCAGGGGGGTGGCGACGGGGGTTTGCAGGAGCTGGGCGATGGTGCGTTGGGCGAGGATGCGTTCGGTGGTGGCGGCGGCGTCATCGAGCTGTCGGTGGAGGGGGCAGAGGTTGGTTCCGTGGATGCCGAGGGGGCAGGTGCTGACGCGGCGGGAGGGGTCGGCGATGCGGACGATTTCGAGGAGAGAGAGGGAGGCGGGGTCGCGTTCGAGGAGGAATCCGCCGTTGAGGCCGCGCTGGGCGGTGACGATACGGGCGCGGCCGAGGGCCTGGAGGACCTTGGCGAGGTAACCGGCGGGGATTCGGGTGGCGTCGGCGATCTGCTGTGTGGTTTGGGGTTTGCCGGCGGCGGCGGCGAGGCAGAGGGTAGCGCGGAGGCAGTATTCGGCGGTCTGGGAGATCATTTTTTTCTCCGGGGATATCTTGACCTTGATATCCAGATTAGCAGTTGTTATGCTGTTATTCAAGACAACTTTGTCCAGATATCCACGTAATGCCTGCCGGGGTCCGGCGGGCGAGATTCAACAGAAAGGAAAATTCACATGACGCTGAATGCGACCGTTGGCGAGCTGGTAACGGAGCGTGCCTCCCGTGCGCGGGTGTTCGAACGGTTTGGGATCGATTACTGCTGCGGGGGGAAGCTCCCGCTGGAGGAGGCGTGCCGGAAGAAGGGGGTGGACGAGCAGGCGGTGCTGGCGGCACTGGCGGAGGAGGCGTTGTGGCCAGCGGCGTCGGGGCGGAACTGGAACGAGGCGTCGCTGACGGAGATTGCGGGGCATATTGAATCGACGCATCACGCGTACTTGAAGCGGGAGCTGCCGCGGCTGGAGTACCTGACGGGTCGGGTGGCGCAGCGTCACGGGGAGGCGCGGCCGGAGCTGGTGAAGCTGCACGACGTGTTCATGGGGTTCAAGGCGGAGCTGGAGGGGCACATGATGAAGGAGGAGCGGGTGTTGTTTCCGCTTTGCCGAAGTCTGGACGGGGCGAAGGCGTTGCCGGAATCGCATTGCGGTTCGGTGCAGAATCCGGTAGGGGTGATGATTGCGGAGCATGAGCATGCGGGGAATGACCTGGCGGAGATGCGGGCGTTGACGAACGGATTTCAGCCGCCGGAGGGGGCGTGCAACACGTATCGGGCGATGCTGTCGGGGCTGGCGGAACTTGAAGCGGACATGCACCAGCACGTGCATTTGGAGAATCATGTGATGTTTCCGAAGGCGATAGCGACGGAAGCGGAACTGGCCCGTTGTGGAGCGTGATCATGCAGGCGGTGCATCCATCGAAAGGGGGGCGGCCGCGGATGACGCGGGCGGATTTTGCGCAGAGCCCGATGGTGGTGTTTTATGAGCTGACGCGGGCGTGCGACCTGGCGTGCGTGCATTGCCGGGCGAATGCGCAGACGGGGCGAGATCCTGCGGAGTTGTCGACGGAGCAGGCGAAGCGGCTGGTGCGGCAACTGGCGGCGTTTCCGAAGCCGCCGCTGCTGGTGCTGACGGGGGGCGATCCGCTGAAGCGTGAGGATGTGCATGAGATCATTGCGGCGGCGCGAGAGGCGGGGTTGCAGGTGGCGTTGACGCCGTCGGCGACGCCGCTGGTGACGCGTGCGGCGATTGAGCGTGTGCGGGACGCGGGGCTGCACCGGC
Source organism: Phycisphaerae bacterium (assembly GCA_051955985.1). Taxonomy (GTDB): domain Bacteria; phylum Planctomycetota; class Phycisphaerae; order WQYP01; family WQYP01; genus DATKPA01. The sequence goes on from JBQCGD010000149.1 coordinate 8,821, forward strand.
TGGCGGTGAGCCTGGACGGGGCGGACGCGGCGACGCATGACGGGTTCCGGCGTGTGGCGGGGAGTTTTGCGCGGACGCTGGAGATCCTGCGGGACGCGCAGGCGTGCGGGCTGCCGGTGCAGGTGAACACGACGATCGCGCGGCACAATGTTGAGCAGATTGATGCGCTGGCGGAGTTGCTGGCGCCGCTGGGGATCGTGCTGTGGTCGGCGTTTTTTCTTGTGCCGACGGGGCGTGCGAGCGCGGAGCAGCGGATTTCGCCGGAGACGTATGAGGAGGTATTTGCGAAATTGCTGGGTCATGTGCGGCGGCAGCCGTATGCGATCAAGACGACGGAGGCGCCGCATTTCCGGCGGTACGTGCTGCAGCAGGTGAAGGGGGGGATTGGTGCGGCGCCGTCGGGGGTTCCGATGGCGGGGACGAATGATGGGCGCGGGGTGATGTTTATCAGTCATACCGGGGAGGTTTGCCCGAGCGGGTTTTTGCCGATTGCGTGCGGGCAGTTTCCGCTGGATTCGGTGGTGCGGGTGTACCAGGAGAGCGCGTTGTTTCGGGCGTTGCGGGAGCCGGAGCGGGTGAGCGGGAAGTGCGGGGTGTGCGAGTTTCGGGAGATCTGCGGGGGGAGCCGTGCGCGGGCGTACGGGTTGACGGGGGATCCGCTGGCGTCGGATCCGGATTGTGTGTATGTGCCGGTGCGGTGGAAGAAGGAAGCGGCGGAATGCGTGGCGTGACGGAAGAGGGCGGGGGTGGGGGCGGTTCCCTGGGGTGCGTGGCGGTGGAGTGTGTACCGCAGCAGACGGAGCGATTGTATCGCTGGTTTTTCACGAGCGCGATCGCGGTGACGCTTACGGCGGGGGCGACGTGGGGCGGGTGGATTTTGTTTCAGATCGGCGCGCGGCAGGCGTTCACGGGGGTTTCCATTCACGCGATCAATGCGCACGGGCATGCGCAGATTTATGGGTGGATGGGGCTGTTCATCATGGGGTTTGGGTATCACGTGCTGCCGCGGTTCTGGCGTGGGGTGCTGGCGGCGCCGCGGCTTGCGCCGGTGGTATTGGGGCTGGTGATGTCGGGCATTCTCGTGCGGACGGTGGGGATGACGACGGTGGGGGAGTGGCGTGCGGCAGTTCCGGTGGCGATGGCGGGCTGCGGCGTTGAAGTGGCGGCGATTGCCATTTTCGCATTGCAGATGGCGGTGACGTGCCGTCGGGGGAAGACGGCGTTCCGGCCGGAGTCGGGGTACCTGATGGGGGCGATGGTGTGGATGGTGGTGATGAGCCTATTCGACGCGTTTCATACCTACATGACCATGGCGTCGGCGACGGAAGGGGAGCTGCTCTGGTATGTCGGGACGTACCAGGCGCCGCTGCGCGATCTGCAGATTCATGGGGTGGCGCTGTTCATGATTCTTGGGATTTCGTCGCGGATGATACCGGCGTTTTATGGGAGGCCGGCGGGGTCCGGCGTTCGGGGATGGTGTGCGGTGGGGCTGCTGGGGGCGGGGGTGGCGGGGGAGGTGGTGATTTTCCTGGTGTATCGCTGGAGCGGGGTGCAGTGGGTGGCGGCGCTGCTGATGGCGCCCTGGGTGATGCTTGCGACGGGCGTGGTGCTGCAGGTGTGGCCGTGGCGGTTGTGGGAGGCCCCGCGGCGCGTGGACCGATCGGACAAATTCATCCGCATGGCGTTTGGGTGGCTGGCGTTGTCGTTGGCGATGCTGCTGATGTTGCCGGTGTATCAGGCAGCGGTGGGGATTCCGTTCAGCCATGCGTACTATGGGGCGATTCGGCACGCGATCACGGTGGGATTTGTGTCGCTGATGATCGCGGGGATGTCGGCGCGGTTTGTGCCGGCGATTCGGGGAATCGCTTCGAGCCGACTGCCGCGGCTGCGGGGGCCTTTTGTGCTGGTAAATGTGGGATGTCTGCTGCGGGCGTCAATGCAGACGCTGACGGACTGGTACACGCCGGTGTATGGCGTGATCGGCGTGAGTGCGTTGTTAGAGATCGCGGGCCTGACCTGGTGGGCGGTCGATCTGCTGCGGACGATGTGGGGGAGTCCCAGTGGGAGGGTGGTGCGGGAAGCGTCTTCCAGGTGAAGAATTCAGGCTCTGGCGGGGCCGCGCGTGGCGATCATGAGGAGGTCGGTGCTGGTGTTCTGCACGTACGGTTCTTGTGCGTAGCCGCCGAAGAAGGTGGTGGTGGCGGCGCCGGATTCGAGTGCGATTCGTTCGAGGGTATCGCGTTCGAGGCCGAGGAAGGAGATTGCCGGGGGGGCGGACTGGGTACGGTCGGCGGGGTTGGTGATGAGGAATTCGACGAAGCCTTTGGGGCCGCAGCGGTGGACGCCGCGGGTGACGAGGAGTTGCTGTCCCTGGAAAGTGGCGGGGCGTGGGGGCTGCCAGCGCATGGGGCCCTCGGGGATGGACCAGAGGTTGAGGACCTGGATGACGAGGGAGCCGCCGGGGCGCACGGCGTGGAGCATTTGGGCGATTGCGGTCTGAACGGTTAGCAAGGTGGGGGCGAGCGCGAGGGAGTTGCCGACGCAGATGGCGATGTCGAAGGGGGCGGATTGGACGGGCTGGTCGAAGGAGCGGAGGGTCCAGGTGAGGCGGGCATCCGGGGGGCGGTGGAGGCGGGCGCGGTCGAGCATGCGGGGGGCGATGTCGGCGGCTTCGACGGAGAGGCCCCAGTCGTGAAACATGCAGGCGTGGCGGCCGGTGCCGCAGGCGGCGTCGAGGACGCGGCGGGTGCCTGTTTGTGCGAAGAGCCGGCGGTAGAAGGGCTCTTCGCGGGCGAGGCGCTTGGGCCAGTCGATGACGGCTTCGTAGAGATCGGTGAGGTCTTCAAAGGGGGTCATGTGGGACACTCGTGTTTAGTGCATATTCAGACAAGATACAGGAGTGGGAAGAGGACGATCCAGATGAGGTCGACGAGGTGCCAGTACATGCCGCCGAGTTCCATGGGGGTGGCGTGGCCGTTGTCGAAGTGGCCGCGGCAGGTTCGGATGAGGAGCCAGGTGATGACGGCCATTCCGGCGAGGACGTGGAGGCCATGGAGGCCGGTGAGGAGGAAATAGGTGCTGAAGAAAAGGGCCGCGTTGGGGGGAGGTGAGAAGTCGTTGAGGGTTTTGCGCGGGGGGGCTTTGGGGGTTGCGAGGCCGGCGGGGCCGATGGCTGCGAGTGCGATGCTGCTGTGGGGCATGTTGAGGGAGTCGGGATCGGGGGCGGGCATGACGGCGGGCTGGTTGGAGACGTTTTGTTCCTGATGGAAGGTGCGGAGGTAGGTGATGATGTCGAGGAGTTTCTGGTCGTCGAGGGTGGGGTTGCCGCCGCGTGGGGGCATGGTGAGTTTGAGGACGGAGTCGGGGTCGGTGGGGAGTCGGCCGCCGCGGACGAACTGGAGGAGTTGTTCATCGGTTTTACCGGCGATGAAGCGGCTGGCGCGGAGGTTGGCGCCCTGGTTGGGTTTGCCGGCGCCATCGGCACCGTGGCAGCCGGCGCAGGTCTGGCTGAAGTAACCGGCGCCGGTTTCGGCGTTGCCGCGGCGGAGACCTTTGGGGGTGGGGCCGTAAAGATTGATCATGGCGTGGAGTTGTTTGCGGGTGGCGCCGTTGGAGACGGCGACGTATTTGAGGTTGGGGGTGAAATGATCACCGGGGAGGAGGCCGAAGTGGATCTTGTCGCTGTATTCCACGGCCTTGATGCTGAGGAAGCCGACGCCGGCGACGAGGGTGAGGGAGAGCAGGAGGATGGCGGCGCGTGGGCGGCGGAGCTGGCAGGCGCGGACGGCGAGTGCCATGGTGAAGCTGCTGGCGATGAGGATGAGTGTGTTGATGAAGCCGAGGTTTTTGTCGAGGAGGGGTTTACCCCAGGCGAAGATTTCGGGCTTGTTGGCGCGGAGTACGGCGTAGATGCAGAAGAGGCCGCTGCAGAGGAGGATTTCGCTAATGAGGAAGAGCCACATACCGAGCTTGGCGGCGCCGAATTGCTGCGCGGGCGATGCGAAGTGGTGGGCGAGGGGTTCTCGTGCGCGGACTGGTGCGTGATCGAGCAGGGGGGCATCCTCGATGATGCGCTCGGCGGCGGGAGTGAAGGTGGGGCGGGAGATCGGTGGGGGAGGTTCGTGAAGAAGGGACATGGTAAAAGCCTTTGACGTTGGACAACGTGTGCTATTGGGAAGCGGCGGCCGTTATCGGGTCGTGCTGGGAAATTTCTGCGAAGGTCTGGGGGGTGGTGTTGTTGGATTGAGCGAGGGCTTCGGCGGCGGTGCGGGAGCCGAAGGCGAAAATGCCGGAGCCCATGGGGGTTTCGCGGGTTGTTTTGACGAAGAAGGCGTGGTCCTGGGTGATCCAGGCGTGGGTGTCGGCGTCGTGGAAGTAGTGGGTCCAGGGGGTGGATTCGGGGTGTTTGCGCTGGTAGGCGAGGAGGCAGCCGGCGTCGTCGAAGAGGAGCGGGGGGGCGTCGGGGGCGGGATTGATGATGGCGGCGGCGAAGCGGTCATCGGAGAGGATCATTCCGCAGTCAGCGCAGGCGTCCTGGCCGTAGCGGACGGTGGGGGGGCCGACGAGATTCTGCTGGCTGCAGGCACTGAGGAGGGAGAGAAGGGCGGCGGTCAGGAGGGCTTGGGGATTGGTTTTCATGCTTCACCTTTCCAGGAGAAAATGGCCCAGGCGGCGCCGATGGGGAGGCAGATCCATGCGAGGAGGGTGGCGACGAAGAGCCACGGGAGGGCGGATCCGTAGGTTTGGGTGGCAAAGAGGCCGGCGGGGCCGAGGACGTCGAGGCTGGTGTGGATGCTACCGAGGACGGCCATTTTGAAGGCCTGCATGGGGTTGGCGATGGTGAGGTAGAAGAGATTTTGGACGCGGAGCCGGAACATGAGGACGGAGCCCATGAGGCCGAGGTCGGTGAGGAAGACGAGGGCGAGCCAGAAGAAGAGTGCGGTGCCGGTGGCGACGGAGACGCGGCGGGAGATGGTGGAGATGAGTAGTCCGACGCTGAGCATGGCGGCGGCGAGGAGGTCGGTGAAGGCGAGGAGGCGTGCGAGGGGGCCAATGGAGCCGTGCATGGCGGACAAGGCGGTGATGCCGAAGCCGAGGGCGAGGACGAGGGTGATGGCGGCCCAGAGTCCGAGGAATTTTCCGAGGAGGACTTCGAGGCGGTGAACGGGTTGGGCGAGGAGACAGGCGAGGGTGCCGCGTTCGCGTTCGCCGGCGATGCTGGCGGCGCCGGTGGTGAGGCCCATGAGGGGTACGAAGAGGAGGATGAGGTTGACCATGCCGGCGGTGGTGCGGCCGAAGCTGACGGCGCCGGTGTTGCGGATGCCGGTCATGGAGACTTTTGCAAGGAGGAGCGTGAGGCCGGAGAAGCAGAGGGTGTAAAGGAGGAACCAGCGGTTCTTGAGGGCGTCGCGCAGTTCTTTGCGTGCGAGGATGAGGACGTTAAAGAGTTCCATGGGGGCTCCGTGCGGTAGGGGGGAGGGTGGTTGCGGTTTCGTCGAGCTCGAAATCGTGGACGCGGATGCCGCGGGCGAGGAGATCCTTCATGGGATCGGCCTTGCGATTGGCGAGGACATGGACGTAGACGCCGCGGCCGTTGCGGGCGGCGGAATAGCCGGCGCGGGTGAGGAGTGCGGTGGCGTCGTCGAGGGATTCTTCGGGGACGATGACCTTGAGGCGGCTGCGGAGGCCGAGGGCGGCGGGGAGTTCGTCGGCGCGGCAATCCACTTTCTGCTGGCCGCGGTCGAGGACGAGGACGCGGTCGGCGAGGGTTTCGATTTCCTCGAGGCGGTGGGTGATGAAGAGGATGGTTTTACCGGCGCGCTTCTGGTGGTTGAGGAGCTGGACGAATTCCTGGCGGGCGGCGGCGTCGAGGTTGGAGGTCATTTCGTCGAGGAGGAGCAGGGGGGGATCGGCGAGGAGGGCGATGGCGAGGGCGAGGCGTTGCTTCATGCCGCCGGAGAGGGCGCGGACGCTTTTATTTGCGTGGGCGGAGAGGCCGACTTCGGCGAGGACGTCGTCGATGCGGTGTTTGGGGGCGCGCTTGAGGGAGGCGAAGAAGGCGAGGGCCTGGCGGGCGGTGAGATCGTCGTAGAGGTCGAGTTCCTGGGGGACGTAGCCGATGGCACGGCGTACGGCTTTGCTGTCGGCGGCAAGGGTTTTGCCGCAGACTTCGATGGCGCCTTTGCCGCGGAGGAGGCCGAGGATGCATTTGATGGCGGTGGTTTTTCCGGCGCCGTTGGAGCCCCAGAGGGCGAGGGCTTCGCCGCGGCGGACGTGTAAGGAGAGATCGTTTAAGGCGGTGAAGGGGCCGAATTTCTTGGTGAGATTTGCGACGCGGAGGACGGTGGGGGCATTTGCGTCGGGAGCGGGGTTTGCCACGGGGCACCTCAATTGGGAAGGTGGACACGAAAGGGGTTCAGCGGCGGGTGTTGAGCGGCGAGCGCGGAGGGCGAGCATGGCGCACGCGGCGCCGGCTGCGAGGAGCCAGCCACTCCAGCCGCTGCCGGTTTCGCCTGAGTCGCCGAGGGGGGCCATCAGGGGGTGGTCATCCACGAATTTGGCCTTGGGGCGGAAGACGGGAAAGGCCTGTGCGGCCATCTGGACCGCCTGCTGCGCCGGGCTGAAGAGGAAGAGGCGGAGCTTGGGTTCGCGGTCCATGAGGTTTTCGAAGAGGTTTTCGGAGCGGTAGGGGAGATCGCCGACGCCGGTGGCGTGGAGGGAATAGCCGCGGTAATCGCTCCAGAAATTGCCGCGGCCGTTTTTTGAGAAGGAGTCGTCGTGAAGTTCGCCGCCGCCGAGGACGGCCACCTGCTCGTAATTGTCGATGAAGTTGTTTTCGGTAAAGGTGTTTCGGCAGACGTTGGGGAGGAAGGCGATGCCGATGTCGTTCACGAGGAAGGTGTTGTGGCGGAAGGTGTGGTGGACATCGACGCGGGAGGGGGAATCGTCGATATAGAGGCCGACGCGGTTGCCGTCGAAGAGGTTGTCGCGGGCGTCGAGTCCATCGACGGATTTGAGGCCGATGCCGTAGCCGCTGGGGCCGCGGTTGTGGAGGAAGCGGTTGTTACGGAGGGTGAGGTTGTGGCTGTACATCATGTAGGTGCCGACGGAGTTGCCTTGGAGGAGGTTGCCTTCGAGGAGGTCGTTGTCGCTGTACATGAAGTGGAGGCCGTAGCGGGAGTTGGTCACGACGTTGTTGAGGACGTGGACGTGGTTGCTGAACCACATGATGACGTCGCGGCTGGCGGTGACGTGGTTGGCTTCGACGGTGGCGTCGGGGGAATTCCAGAGGCGGATGGCGTCGCCGCGGCGGCCGAGGTCGAGGTTTTTTCCGCCGATGGTGTTGTTGCGGATGATGGAGTTGGGGGCGCTTTGGAGGTAGATGCCGAAGAGGACGTCAGAGAGGGTGTTGTTTTCGATGCGGAGGTGTTTGCCGATGCCGGAGACGCCGGCGTTTTCGTGGTCGAGGTCGATGCCGGTGCCCTGGATGTGGAAGCCGCGGATGGTGACGTCGTCGGCGCGGATGATGAGGACGTGGCCTTTGCCGTTGCCGGCGATGGTGGCGTTGCCGTCGGCGATGAGGGCGAGGGGTTTGTTGATGGTGAGGGGGCCGGGATAGGTGCCGGGGGGAACGTGAATGGTGGCGCCGGCCCGGGCAGTTTCGATCGCGGCACGGAGATCGAAGGTTGTTGCCCGGGCAGCGGACGCCGCGGCCAGGAGAGTCAGGGTGGCGAAGAGCGCCGGGAGGGAAGATGGCAGATGGCGGGTGGTCATGACCGGGCCTTTCCCGCGGCGCGGCGCTTGGCCAGGAGCGGCTTGTAGGCCATGCGGTGGAAGAAGAGGCCGACGAAGACTACTGCAGCAGCGGCGGCGGCGAACCAGAAGCCCTGTTCGGCGACGGCGACGGTTTTGAACTGGCCGACGAAGCCGATCCCGAGCACGCGGGGCGTGAAGGGCTTGATGGAGTGCGAGAGGGCCGCGTGGGGGTCGAGATGGTGGCCGAAGTAGTAGAGCCAGCACTGGAGATCGAGAAGGAACAGCAGCGGGTAGAGAATGGCGGGGAGGGTCAGGAGAACGGCCCAGCGGGTGTGGACGAAGGCTGCAGCGACGAGGAGGAGGAAGAAGCCAACAAGGAGGGCAGGGGCATTGGCGCGTTCCATTTGGCCGCCCTGTTCGAGCGGCAACATGCCGATGTAGTGATTGAGCTCGTTGATCTCCTGCACGTCGCCGGTGAGGTGGGTGAGGTAGGCGCGGGTGGTGAGGCCCTTGGGGTATTGCGGGGCGTGGAGGGTCATCCGCCAGTAGGGCCTGCTGATGGATGCGAGGAGCAAGATGCCCGCAACAGTGAAGAGGATCAGCGGGGTGAGGTAGCGGGGCCACGCCCGTGCAAATTCGGCTGCGGGGACGCGTGGGCCGACGAGCGATTTGACCGCGAGGGCCACCATAGGGCACCTCCTTTACTTGGCCGCCACGGGTGCGGCGGGTTTGACGAGGAAATAACCGGTCATTTCGAGGTGGAGGGCCGAGCAGAACTCGGTGCAGTAGTAGGGGTAGACGCCGGGGCGATCGGCGATGAATTCGAAGGTTTCGGCGCGGCCGGGTTCGAGGCTGAGGTTGATGTTGTAGCCGGAGATGGCGAAGCCATGGGTGGCGTCCTGGGTGCGTTCGACGTTGGTGATGTGCCAGACGACCTTGTCGCCCTGGTTGACGGCGACGTGTTCGGGGTTGAAGTGGCTGCGGACGGCGGTCATGTAAACATCGACGGTGTTGCCGTGGCGTTCGACGCGTTCCTTTCCGGGCTGTGCGGCATCGGGATCGACCTTTCCGAGCTGGTCGTTCCAGCCGATTTCGGGATAGACGGAGTAGGGTTGGAGCTTCTCGGCACGGATCATCTGGGCGTAGTGGGGTTCGCCGACGCCGAGGGGGAGGTCGTAGAGCATCTGCATTTTGTCGCCGCCCTGGGAGATGTCGATGAGCTGGAGGTTCTGGGGGAGGAGAGGGCCTGTGGGGAAGAAGCGGTCGATGGACCACTTGTTGAGGCTGACGAGGTATTTGCCGTCGGGTTTGACGGTGTCGCCGCCGGGAATACAGATGTGGCCGACGTTGTACTGGACGGGAATTTTGGTGACGAGCTGCCAGGGTTGTTCGGGGTGCATGCTGGAGTAGGCGCCGCCGAGGGTCCATCGGGCGACGGCGGAATCGAGGAAGAGGGAGGTGTAGGCGTAGCCCTTGTCGTCGAACTGGGTGTGCAGGGGTCCGAGGCCGACTTCGACCTGTGCTTCGCGGACGGAGTCGTAATCGAGGACGGGAACGCCGTATTGATCGGGCTGGAATTTTTTGTCTTTGATGGCCTGCTGCATTTTGGCGAAGCTGTAGATGGTGACGTGGGGATCGAGCTTGCCGGAGACGATGACGTATTCGCCCTTGGGGGTGACATCGACGCCGTGGGGGCTCTTGGGCTCGGGTGCGAAGAAAAGGAGGCTGTCCTTGATGGCGGTGTTGAGGCGAATGACGGGGAAGCCTTTGACGCGGTCGAACTTGCCGGCCTTGAAGTCGGCGACAGCGGCCTTCAGGTTGATGATGTGCATGTAGTCGGTATCGCGCTGGGAGGCGCCGGCTTCGATGGCGGGCTTGCCGTCTTCGACGCCGCCGGTGGCCATTTCGGTGTTGAAGGAATTGCCGAAGACCCAGCCTTCGCTGACCTGTTTTCCGGAGGTGAAGAGGTCCTGTGCGTAGGGAGGGAGTTCGATGGCGAAGGATTGCTCGGTATCGATGCGGCCCTTGGAGCGGTCGAATTTCCAGAAGGTGACGGCGCCGCGGTAGGCCTTTTGATAGTCGTCGATGGAGGCGTAGGACCAGCCGAGGGGGGCGCCGTACTGACCGCCTTCGATGATGTAGTCGGTGTTGGGAGTGACCATGGTGCCGCCGTGGTCGTTGAGGACGATGGGGTTTTTGCAGATCTGCTTGGTGACCCAGTCGCGGAGGTCGATGACGGCGACACGGGCGTTGGCTTTGTCGTTGATGAAGAGGTATTGGCCGTCGTATTCGCCGTTGGTTTCGCTGAGTGCGGGGTGGTGGGTGTCGCCCCAGGAGAGCGGGGCGCCGTCGACTTTGCCTTCGTCCATGATGTCGCGACCGACAGGGAAGCCCCAGCCTTGCCAGGGTTCAGGGGTGAAGACGGCGATGGAGCGGAGGATGCGCATGGAGGGGACGCCGATGGCGAAGACCTGTCCGGAGTGTCCGCCGGAGGCGAACATGACGTAGTCGTCGTGTTTTCCGGAGGGGGTGTAGGTTTTGACGGCGGCGAGGATGTCGTCGGGGCTGAGGCCGCGCTGGGCGGCGGCGAGCTGGACGGGGTCGTTTCCGGAGACGGGGGCTGCGACGGCGGCGGATTTTGGGCTATCTGCGGGGGCGTCGGCGGCGTCATCGAGATCGGCGGAGCGGTTGCAGGCGGCGAGGAGGAGGGCGCCGGCCACGGCAAGGGCGGCGATGCCGGTCCAGGGGCGGAGATCGCGTTTTTGGGAAGAGCGGGGGAGGAACATGGAGGACTCCTTGTGAGGCGGCGGGCAATGTTGATATCTGGACATACAGGTCAAGAAATCAGGATTTAATATAAAACCGATCGGCAGGGCAGGTCAATGGGTTGGAGAGAATTTTGTCGGGACGGGAGCGGATCTGCGGGCGGTCCGGGTTGCCGCGGGGGAGGAAGTGATGCTTGTAAGCGACGGGCAAGACGGGGTTTAAGCCGGTTGGTGGTGGTACACCCGGGGCGGATTTGCGGCGGCGGAAACTGGTGATTCCCCAATTCTGTTCGGCTCGAAGATTGCTAAGCAAGGTTTGTTGTCCGGCTCAGGGTTAATAAAGTCTTAACTTGCGCGATGGCGGATCATGTGGCATGATCTGGGACATGGCAAAGCCGCGACGCGAAGCTGTCACCGAAGAT
>JBQCGD010000150.1:0-49822 GCA_051955985.1 Phycisphaerae bacterium
GACGACTTTTTCCAATGGACATCGAGTCCGACGTACAGCATATGCAAGCCTCCTTTCGCTTTAGACCTCGTGCTGTGGTGCACTCTTGTGATTGTGCCATTGGGGCTAACCCGATTGCGAGGCTTGCTTCATAGTGTCACGAAGAATGCCGGGGGAGGTGAGAGGGAGGCGCGAGTGGAACGCTGGCTCTGGAAATAAAGGTTAGAAACTGGGGATTACAGAGAGCACCTAGTAGGCACAGAACAACGCGCGGGGGGTGCTAAACTGTTACATTTGAGGATAAAGATAAAGATGAAGACTGGGAGTGGTTAGGTGGGGCGGGGGTTTTGAATGGGAGGGATGGAGGCGGCGATGGTGGCGAGTTTGGCGGTTTGTTCGGGGGTGACGAAGAGGCGGTAGGCGAGGGGGGTATTCTTGATGCGGGTGCGGCCGTTGGATTCGCGGACGAAGCGGGTGCGTTGGAGGGTGAGGGTCTGGGTATTGTCGCAGGCGGGGCAGCCTTCGAGGAGGAGGCAGCACCAGCGGTCGTCTTCTAGATCGCGCGGGGAAACGGCGGAGAGGGCGTCGAGGTTGCCGGCGAGGAGCGCGGCCTGGAGTTCGGGGATGTGGTCGTCGCGGAACTCCATGAGGATGCGGCGGGTGCCCCATTTTTTGCAGTGTTCGCAGAAGACGCGTTTGCCGGAGCGGGCGGTGGCGATTTTGAGGGCGAAGCCGAAGATGCCGGCGGCCTCGGCGAGCCAGAAGAGGGCGAGGAGGGGGCCGGTTACTTCCTCGCCGAGGAGGGTGTAGGCGCCGTGGTGGTAGAGGATGACGATGAAGTAGACGAGCGCGAGGGGGTTGAGGCTTTTGAGGGGTGAGGTGAGGTGGTTGGAGTAGAGGGCGAGGTGGAAGAGCCAGCCGGCCCAGGCGAAGTAGAGTGCGACGCAGCAGGAGGCGAGCGTTGTGAAGAGGTTGAAGATACGGGAGCGGGAGCCGAGGGCTTCGAGGAGGGAGGCGTTGAGGAGGCCGAGGAGAGCGCCGGTGGCGGCGACGGTGAGGAGTTCGCCGACGAAGAGCATGTAGATGAAGCGGAGGAGGTGGCAGAAGAATTCGAGCATTCCGGCGGCGAAGCCGATGGCGGCGGCGAGGAGGAGGCAGAGGGGGATGCCGATGGCGAAGGCCTGGGGGGAGATGAGGCCGGAGAGGCGGTAGTTGCTGGGGCGGCCGGGGTGGTACTGGAGTTCGGTCATGGTGCATCTGCGAGAGACGTGAATGGCGACAGTAGTAATCGAGCGGCGGCGGGGAATCAATGAATTTCTGCGGAGGGCGCGGGTCCGGGGGGATCGGCTATAGTGAACGTGACTCATGATGGAGCGTGGTATGACGCAGGCAGAGAATCCTTCGACGTCGGTGATCCGGGTGTTGTGCGTGGATGATCATCCGCTGGTGCGGAAGGGGATCGCGTCGATCCTGGCGACGGAGGGGGATGTGCAACTGGTGGCGGAGGGGGCGAACGGGCGGGAGGCGGTGGCGTTGTTTGAGAAGCATCGGCCGGACGTGACGTTGATGGATTTGCGGATGCCGGTGATGGATGGGATCGGGGCGGTGCAGGCGATACGGCGGATTGCGCCGGAGGCGAAGATCATTGCGTTGACGAGTTATGACGGGGACCAGGATATCCAGAAGGCGCTGCAGGCGGGGGTGCGGGGGTATTTGTTGAAGGAGATGGTGCACACGGAGGTGCTGCGGGCGATTCGGGCGGTGCATGCGGGGCAGAAGCTGATGCCGGCGGAGGTGGTGGAGAAGCTGGCGGAGCATTTTCCATCGTCGACGCTGACGGCGCGGGAGACGGAAGTGCTGGGGCTGGTAGCGAAGGGGATGTCGAACAAGGAGGTTGCGGAGCAGTTGGGGACGGCGGACGGGACGGTGAAGATTCACGTGCAGAATATCCTGGCGAAGCTGGGGGCGGCGGATCGGACGCATGCGGTGACGATTGCGATGCAGCGGGGGATTTTGCACTTGGGGTGAGGGGAGGGGGGGAGAGGCAAGAATCAAGAATTGAGAATTGAGAAGTGGGGGAGGGGGGGTGGGGCAAGAAGTGAGGGGGTGGGGCGTTTGGATTGTTTTTGGTTCTTTCTTGGTTCTTGCTTCTTGGTTCTTGATTCTGGATGTGTGGTATAGCTATGCCGAACGGCATAGGGGTTCGCCTGTCGTTTGGCAGTGGTCGAAATAGGGAAGAGTTCCCTATTGTGGAGGAGGCGTCTTTTGCCAAAAGTGGCGCTTATAGTTGTGTGATGCGGATGGTTGACTCGTGAGCGTGATGAAGACTGAGAAAGTGGATGTGGAATCGGTGCGGGTGGTGGATCCGGAGCCGCCGATGTTGCCGGGGCGAGTGACGCGTCCGGCGGCGGTGTCGGGGGTGCGTCCTGCGGCGCAGAAGAAGAAGGGGTGGGGGGGGACGGTGGTGTGGTTGCTGGTGCTGGGGGCGCTGGGGGCGGGGATTTATTTCGGGTGGCCGTATTTGACGAAGCTGCTGGAGGGGAATGCGCCAAAGGGGAGACCGCCGCGTCCGATGGCGCCGGTGGTGGTGGCGCCGGCGGAGCGTGGGGACCTGGCGTTGTACCTGGATGAGATCGGGACGGTGGCGCCGTTGAACACGGTGACGGTGCGGACGCGGGTGGACGGGCAGTTGACGAAGGTGCTGTTCAAGGAAGGGCAGATGGTGAAGGAAGGGGATCTGCTGGCGGAGATTGATCCGCGGCCGTTCCAGGTGCAGTTGGAGCAGGCGCAGGGGGCGTTGCAGAAGGACCAGGCGCTTTTGGAGAACGCGAAGGCGGACCTGGCGCGTTACGAGAAGGCGAAGGAGGCGGTGTCGGAGCAGTTGCTGACGACGGCGGCGGCGACGGTGCGGCAGTACGAGGGGAACATTGCGACGGACCAGGGGCAGATCAATGCGGCGAAGGTGAACTTGAGTTATTGCGAGATTCGTTCGCCGCTGACGGGGCGGGTGGGGTTGCGGCTGGTGGACCAGGGGAACATCGTGCATGCGTCGGATGCGAACGGGCTGGTGGTGATCACGCAGGAGCAGCCGATCACGGTGTATTTCAGCGTGCCGCAGGATGAACTGCCGACGGTGCTGCCGAAGCTGCATGCGGGGGTACCGCTGAAGGTGGACGTGCTGGACCGGCTGCTGACGACGAAGCTGGGGAGCGGGACGGTGGTGGCGACGGACAGCGAGATTGATCCGACGACGGCGAGTTTGAAATTCCGGGCGGTGTGCGGGAATGAGTCGGGGATGCTGTTTCCGTCGCAGGCGGTGGATGCGCGGCTGTACACGGACACGTTGAAGGACGTGGTGATCGTGCCGGCGGTGGCGGTGCAGATTGATGCGGATTCGCAGCCGTTTGTGTACGTGGTGAAGAAGGGGGCGGCGACGCAGCCGGCGGAAGGCGCGGAGGGGCAGGAGGGGGCGGGCCAGGCGTCGGAAGCTGGCGGTGCGGCGGCGAGAGGGGGCGGGGCGGGTGGTCGCGGGGCGACGGGGACGGTGGAGATGCGGACGGTGAAGGAGGGGCCGCAGGAGGGGGATCGGATTGTGATTGAGAGTGGGGTGGCGCCGGGGGAATTGGTGGTGACGAAGGGGGTGGACAAGCTGCAGGACGGGGCGCGGGTGCAGATCGGGCGGGAGGAGGCGGGAGTGGAGGCGGCGACTTCGCAGGCGGCGCGGTCGGTGGCGGGAGAGACGGGGTCGGCGGGTGCGGCGACGCTGGACAAGACGGGGACGGGGAGCGGGGCGGGGGCGGGTGCGCGTGAAGGCGGGAGAAGGAAGAGACCGGCGAAATGAATCCGTCGCGGCCATTTATTCTGAGGCCGGTGGCGACGTCGCTGCTGATGGTGGCGATCCTGCTGGCGGGGCTGGTGGCGTTCCTGCAATTGCCGGTGTCGGCGTTGCCGGAGGTGGATTATCCGACGATCCAGATCCAGACGTTTTATCCTGGTGCGAGTCCTGCGGTGATGGCGTCGTCGGTGACGGCGCCATTGGAGCGGCAGTTCGGGCAGGTGCCGGGGCTGCAGCAGATGACGTCGACGAGCTCGCAGGGGAGCTCGGTGATCACGCTGCAGTTTTCGTTGAGTTTGAACATTGATGTGGCGGAGCAGCAGGTGCAGGCGGCGATCAATGCGTCGGGGACGTATTTGCCGAGGGATTTGCCGAACCCGCCGATTTACAGCAAGACCAATCCGGCGGATGCGCCGATCCTGACGCTGGCGTTGACGTCGAAGACGCTGCCGCTGGACCGGGTGGAGGATTTGGCGGACACGCGGCTGGCGCCGAAGATTTCGCAGGTGCCGGGGGTGGGGATGGTGAGCATCAGCGGGGGCCAGAAGCCGGCGGTGCGGATCCAGGTGAACCCGCTGGCGCTGGCGTCGATGGGGTTGAACCTGGAGGACGTGCGGACGGCGGTGTCGGCGGCGAACGTGAACCAGGCGAAGGGGAGTCTGGACGGGAGGAGCCAGAATTACACGATCGGGGCGAACGATCAGCTTTTGTCGAGCAGCCAGTACAAGCCGCTGATCATTGCGTATCGCAACGGCGCGCCGGTGAAGCTGACGGATGTGGCGAGCGTGGTGGATGGGGCGGAAAACGTGGAGCAGGCGGCGTGGATGAACGACACGCCGGCGGTGATTTTGAACATCCAGCGGCAGCCGGGGGCGAACATTATTTCGGTGGTGGACCGGGTGAACCTGCTGCTGCCGCAGTTGAAGACGTCGCTGCCGTCGGCGGTGAACGTGGAGGTGCTGACGGACCGGACGGCGACGATTCGGGCGTCGGTGACGGATGTGGAGTTTGAGCTGGGGCTGACGGTGGCGCTGGTCGTGATGGTGATCTTTTTGTTCCTGCGGACGTTCGCGGCGACGATCATTCCGAGCGTGGCGGTGCCGCTGTCGATCATCGGGACATTCGGGGCGATGTACCTGCTGGGGTACAGCCTGAACAATTTGACGCTGATGGCGTTGACGATTTCGACGGGGTTCGTGGTGGACGATGCGATCGTGATGATCGAGAACATCGTGCGGTACATCGAGGACGGGGAGGCGCCGTTGAATGCGGCGTTGAAGGGGGCGGGGCAGATCGGGTTTACGATCGTGTCGTTGAGCGTGTCGCTGATTGCGGTGCTGATACCGCTGCTCTTCATGCCGGACATCGTGGGGCGGCTGTTCCGGGAATTTGCGGTGACGCTGAGCATCACGATCGTGGTGTCGGCGGGGGTGTCGCTGACGCTGACGCCGATGATGTGTGCGTTGCTTTTGAAGCACAAGCCGGCGTCGGAGCAGGGGTGGTTTTATCGTGCGTCGGAGTGGGGGTTTGAGCAGATCATCCGGTTTTACGGGTTCACGCTGCGGTTTGTGCTGCGGCACCAGTTTGTGACGCTGCTGGTGGCGATCGGGACGTTTGTGCTGACGATCCTGATGTTCATCGCGGTGCCGAAGGGGTTCTTCCCGGTGCAGGACACGGGGGTGATCCTGGGGGTATCGGAGGCGCCGGAGACGGTGTCGTTCGAGGCGATGGCGCAGCGGCAGCGGGCGCTGGCGGATGTGATCCTGAAGGACCCGGCGGTGGCGAGCATGTCGTCGTTCATCGGGGTGGACGGGACGAACACGACGATGAACAGCGGGCGGGTGCAGATCAACCTGAAGCCGCTGGAGGAGCGGGGGATCAGCGCGAGCGATGTGATCCGGCGGCTGCAGCCGGCGCTGGAGAAGGTGGAGGGAATCACGCTGTTCATGCAGCCGGTGCAGGACCTGACGGTGGAGGACCGGGTGAGCCGGACGCAGTTCCAGTACACGCTGGAGGATGCGGACACGGAGGAGCTGGCGCAATGGGTGCCGGTGTTCATGGACAAGCTCAAGACGCTGCCGGAGCTGACGGACGTGGCGAACGACGAGCAGAACGGGGGGCTGCAGGCGGAGCTGGTGATCGACCGGGACATGGCGGCGCGGTTCGGGATCACGCCGCAGAACATTGATGATGCGCTGTACGACGCGTTCGGGCAGCGGCAGGTGTCGACGATGTTCACGCAGTTGAACCAGTACCACGTGATCCTGGAGGCGCGGCCGCAGTTTCAGCGGCAGCCGCAGGACCTGGAGCACATCTACATCAAGACGGCGACGAGCGGTGCGGTGCCGCTGAGCGCGTTCACGAAGATGGTGTTGCATAGCGCGCCATTGGCGATCAACCACCAGGGGCAGTTTCCCGTGGTGACGGTGTCGTTCAACCTGGCGCCGGGGGCGTCGCTGGGGGGCGCGGTGAAGGCGGTGAACGAGGCGGCGGCGGAAATCGGGATGCCGGCGAGCATCCAGACGGGGTTCCAGGGGACGGCGGCGGCCTTTGAGGGATCGCTGCAGAACGAGTGGCTGCTGATCATCGCGGCGCTGGTGACGGTGTACATCGTGCTGGGGGTGCTGTACGAAAGCTACATCCACCCGATGACGATTCTCTCGACGCTGCCCTCTGCGGCGGTGGGGGCGCTGCTGGCGCTGTTCATTACGCGGAATGATTTCAGCGTGATCGCGCTGATCGGCATCATCCTGCTGCTGGGGATCGTGGAGAAGAACGCGATCATGATGATCGATTTTGCGCTGGATGCGGAGCGGAGCCAGGGGAAGACGCCGCTGGATGCGATCTACCAGGCATGCCTGCTGCGATTCCGGCCGATCTTGATGACGACGATGGCGGCGCTGCTGGCGGGGGTTCCGCTGGCGCTGGGGACGGGGACGGGATCGGAGTTGCGGCGGCCGCTGGGGATCACGATGATCGGCGGGCTGATTTTCAGCCAGATGCTGACGTTGTACACGACGCCGGTGGTGTACCTGGCGTTTGACCGGCTGGCGCGGCGGTTCGGCGGCAAGTCGCTGCCGGAGACGGGGGAGGCGAGCGGGGGGGAGGACGGGGTGGAGGTTCAGCCGGCATGAGCCTTTCGTCGCCATTTATTCGAAGGCCTGTGGGGACGGCGCTCTTGACGATTGCGATTGCGCTGGCGGGGATCATCGCTTATTTTTACCTGCCGGTGGCGCCGCTGCCGGAGGTGGAGTTTCCGACGATTTCGGTGCAAGCGAACCTGCCGGGGGCGAGCCCGGAGACGATGGCGTCTTCGGTGGCGACGCCGCTGGAGCGGCAGTTCGGGCGGATCGCGGGGGTGACGGAGATGACCTCCTCGAGCGGGCTGGGTTCGACGGGCATCACGCTGCAGTTCGACCTGAGCCGGGACATCGACGGGGCGGGGCGGGACGTGCAGGCGGCGATCAACGCGGCGGCGGGGCAGTTGCCGGCGAACCTGCCGAGCAAGCCACATTGGCACAAGTACAACCCGTCCGATGCGCCGATCCTGATCCTGGGGGTGACCTCGAAGATCTACGACAAGCCGCGTATTTACGATGCGGTTTCCTCGGTGCTGGGGCAGAAGCTTTCACAGGTGGAGGGGGTTGGGCAGGTGGGCTTCGGCGGGGGGGCGAACCCGGCGGTGCGCGTCGAGATCAATCCGTCGCGGCTGAACAACATGGGGTTGAGCCTTGAGGATGTGCGGACGGTGCTGTCGAGTGCGAATGCGAACCGGCCGAAGGGATCGCTCTCGGACGGCGAGCGGACGTACTCGTTGAGCACGACGGACCAGTTGCTGACGGCGAAGGAGTATCGGCCGCTGGTGGTGGGGTATCACAACGGTTCCACGGTGCGGCTGTCGGATGTCGCGGACGTGGTGGACTCGGTGGAGGACATCCGCACGACGGGGTTGCTCAACGGGAAGCCGGCGGTGCTGGTGTTCATTCGCCGGCAGCCGGGGGCGAACATCATTGGGACGGTGAACCGGATCCTGGCGCTGATGCCGGAGCTGCAGGCGTCGATTCCTGCGGCGATGAAGATCCAGGTGGCGGTGGACCGGACGACGAGCATCCGGGCGTCGGTGCAGGATGTGGAGATCACGCTGGTGCTGGCGATTGGGCTGGTGGTGCTGGTGGTGTTCTTTTTCCTGCGCGATTTCCGCACGACGCTGATTCCGAGCGTCGCGGTGCCGGTGTCGCTCATCGGCACGTTCGGGGTGATGTACCTGATCGGCTACACGATCGACAACCTTTCGCTGATGGCGATGACGATTGCGACGGGGTTCGTAGTGGATGATGCGATTGTGGTGATCGAGAACATCACGCGGCACCTGGAGGAAGGGCTTTCGCCGCGCGAGGCGGCGCTGAAAGGGGCGAGCGAGATCGGTTTCACGGTGCTGTCGATCAGCATTTCGCTGGTGGCGGTGTTCCTGCCGATTTTGATGATGTCGGGGATCGTGGGGCGGCTGTTCCGGGAGTTCGCGGTGACGCTGTCGGTGGCGGTGATGATTTCGCTGCTGATTTCGCTCACGACGACGCCGATGATGTGCGCCACGATGTTGCGGCGGCATGACAAGGAGAAGGAAGGGTGGATCAAGCGGTGGGCGGGGCGGATGGATGACCTGGTGATCGCGGCGTACCGGTGGAGCCTGGGGCGGGTGCTGAGCCATCCCCTGGCGATGCTGCTTGTGACGATCGGCACCGTGGGGTTGACGGCGTATCTGTACATCATCGTGCCCAAGACGCTTTTCCCGGAGCAGGACATCGGCCGCATGGCGGGAACGATTGAGACGGACCAGGACACGTCGTACCGGCAGATGAAAGGGATCGTGGGGCAATTCGTGGACGTGGTGAACAAGGAGCCGTCGGTGATGACGGTGGCGGCATTTGCGGGGGGCGGCACGGCGAACAACGGATGGATGTTCATCACGCTCAAGCCGCTGGGGGAGCGGAAGGAGAGCACGGCGCAGGTGATGGGGCGTCTGCGTGCGAAGTTGTCGCACATCCCGGGGGCGACGCTTTTCCTGCAGCCGATCCAGGACCTGCATTTCGGCGGGCGGGCAAGCAGCGCGCAGTTCCAGTACACGCTGCAGGGGGACAACCTGCCGGACATTGCGCTGTGGGCGCCGCGGGTGATGGAGAAGATGCGGTCGCTGCCGGGCATCGTGGACCTGACGAGCGACCAGAAGGACAAGGGATTGCAGGCGTCGCTGGTGATCGACCGGGAGGCGGCCTCGCGGCTGGGGGTTTCGGCGCAGGCGATCGATGCGACGCTGTACGATGCGTTCGGGCAGCGGCAGGTGTCGACGATGTATTACCCGCTGAACCAGTACCACGTGGTGATGGAGGTGACGGAGCCGTTCCGGGACGATCCGGATTCGCTGAAGTATTTGTACGTGAAGTCGAACACGGGGGCGCTGGTGCCGCTGAGCACGTTTGCGAGCTACCAGAAGACGACGACGCAGTTGACGGTGAGCCACTCGGGGCTGTTTCCGTCGATCACAATTTCGTTCAACCTGCTGCCGGGGGTGTCGCTGAGCCAGGCGGTGGCGGAGATCCAGGATGCGACGCGGATGATGGGGATACCGGCGACGGTGCACGGGTCGTTTTCGGGGACGGCGCAGGCGTTCCAGTCGTCGCTGTCGAACGAGCTGCTGCTGGTGCTGGCGGCGCTGGCGACGGTGTACATCGTGCTGGGGATTCTTTACGAGAGCTTTATTCACCCGATCACGATCCTTTCGACATTGCCTTCGGCGAGCGTGGGGGCGCTGCTGGCGCTCCTGGTGACGCACACGGAACTGAGCGTGATTGCGTTCATCGGCATCATCCTGCTGATCGGGATCGTGAAGAAGAATGCGATCATGATGATTGATTTTGCGCTGGATGCGGAGCGGCGCGAGCACCTGACGCCGCGGGACGCGATTTTCGCCGCGTGCATGCTGCGGTTCCGGCCGATTACGATGACGACGATGGCGGCGCTGCTGGGCGGGTTGCCGCTGGCGATCGGCGCGGGGATGGGGGGCGAGCTGCGGCGGCCGCTGGGGATTACGATTGTGGGTGGGCTGATTTTCAGCCAGATGCTGACGCTGTACACGACGCCGGTGATTTACCTGTACATGGACCGGCTGCGGTTGTGGTCGAAACAGCTCATCACCGGGCATGGCGATGAGGCTTTTCCGGAGGTGGCGAACGCGTGATGCGGAAAGCGTGGCGACAATTTCTGCCGGGGCAAACGGCGCGGCGGTGGGGCGCGGTGAGCTTTGCGAGCGGCGTGCTGGTGGCGGCCTTTTCCTCCTGCAAGGTGGGGCCGAATTATGAGCGGCCGAAGCTGGACATGCCGGCCACTTACAAGAGCGCGATGACCGCGCCGGCAACGGAGGCGGCGACGCAGACGGCGACTGGGGCGGCGGGGCACCTCGGGGTGGACTGGTGGAGGCTGTTCGAGGATCCGACGCTGGACCGGCTGGAAACGGCGGCGCTGGCGAACAACCAGGACGTGCGTGCGGCGGTGGGGCAGGTGCTTGCCGCGCGGGCGGCGGCGCAGATCACGCGGAGTGAATTCTTTCCGGCGGTGACGGCGGATCCTTCCTTCACGCGGGCCCGCACCTCGGCAAACCTAACAAAATCGGGCAACGGCAGCGGCGTCACCGGGAACGTGATCCGCGCGCCCATCGACATGAGCTATGAGATCGACGTTTGGGGGCGGGTGCGTCGGGCGTACGAATCGTCGAACGCGCAGCTCCGCGCTTCGGCCGACGATCTGCAGGTGATCATCCAGACGATGGAGGCGGACATCGCGCAGGATTACTTCAACCTGCGCTCGTTCGATACGCAGTACGACATCGTTTCGCAGAACGTGGCGGCGTATGACCGGCAGGTGCAATTGCTCCAGACGCAGCAGCAGGCGGGCGTGGTGGGGAGCCTGGAGGTGCTGCAGGCGCAGGCGCTGCGCGACACGGCGGTTTCGACGCAGGAGGATTTGAAGCGGCAGCGCGACCGGATGGAGCACGCGATCGCGATCCTGACGGGGCGGACGCCGTCGGAGCTTTCGGTTCCGGCGACGACTTTCACGCTGGCGCCGCCGGTGGTGCCGGCGGGGCTTCCCTCGGAGCTGCTGCGGCGGCGTCCGGACGTGGCGGAGGCGGAGCAGAACGTGATGGCGGCGAACGCCAACGTCGGCGTGGCGACGGCGAATTTTTATCCGGTGTTTTCGCTCACGGGGGCGGCGGGGTTTGAGAGCGTCGACCTGCAGCACCTGTTCGACTGGGAGAGCCACATCTGGTCGATCGGGCCGAACGTGACGGTGCCGCTGTTTGCCGGCGGAAGATTGCGCGGCGAGCTGGAGCAGTCGCGGCAGCTTTACAACCAGGCGGTGGCGGCGTACCGGCAGCAGGTGCTGATTGCGATCCAGGACGTGGAGGATTCGCTGAGTGATTTGCGTCACTATGCGGGCGAAGCGCGTTCGGTGGATGTGGCGGTGAATTCGTCGAGCGAGTATTTGCGGCTTTCGAACATTCAATACAAGAACGGCATCATCAATTATTTGACGGTGATTGATGCGGAGCGCACGCTGCTGAACAACCAGATCACGGCGGAACAGATCCGGAACAATCGGTTGATTTCGACGGTGTTTCTCATCAAGGCGCTCGGCGGGGGATGGGATGCGCGTCATCCGGCGGCAAGTGTGCCGGTGGTTCCGGGATATGATCCGCAAGCGGCGACTCGGCCGGCGCCGGGTTCGTGGATCGGTCCATAGGAAGAATTACCCGGGCTCGTGCGGGAGATTTCCCGTGCGGGGACTGCTCTTTGCTGGCATAATCGCGCTCCACTCAGGGATCTGATTCCGCAGCGTGTGAGCGATTCAGCAGAGAGGGTCTCATGGGAAATGAAGCGTCACCGCATTTCAGCCGCCGCGACTTTTTGGCGACGACCGTTGCCACGGGGGCGGCGATGGGACTGGCGGCCTGTTCGCAGAACGTCGAGCAGAGCAAATTCGAAAAAGGGGGAGCGGCGATTTCGGCGGGGCCGGAGAAGCAGCGGGTTCATCTGAAAATCAACGGGCGGGAGCATGAGGCGGAGCTGGAGCCGCGGGTGACGCTGCTCGATGCCCTGCGCGAGCATTTGAACATGCCCGGCACGAAGAAGGGGTGTGACCATGGCCAATGCGGGGCGTGCACCGTGCTGATCAATGGGGTGCGGGTGAACAGTTGCCTTACGCTGGCGATCATGCACCAGGGGGATGAGATCACGACGATCGAGGGGATCGCCGGCGGGGACGGGGAGAAGCTGCATCCGGTGCAGGAGGCATTCATTGAGCACGATGCGTTTCAGTGCGGCTATTGCACGCCGGGGCAGATTTGCTCGGCCGTAGGGTTGATTCATGAGGGGCATGCGAAGACGGATGACGACATCCGGGAGCTGATGTCGGGCAACATCTGCCGGTGCGGGGCGTATCCGAATATCGTCAAGGCGGTGCGGCAGGCGATGGACAAGGCGTGAGCGGCTTGCGTGATCATTGCGGCGGGCACAAGAGGAAGTCGGGGCCACGGTAGCTGGAGAGTCGTGTGAATAGCTTTGCATTTGTGACGGTGACGCGGGAGGGGGAGGCGATTGAGGCGCGGACGCACAATGGGGAGGCGGCGTTTATTGCGGGCGGGACGACGCTGATTGACCTGATGAAGCTGGGCGTGGAGCAGCCGCCGAAACTGGTGGACATCAACCGGGTGCCGCTGGGGAAGATCGAGGAGGCGGGCGGGGGCGTGCGGGTGGGGGCGATGGTGCGGAACAGCGACATGGCGTATCACCCGCTGATTCGCGAGCGTTACCCGGTGCTTTCCGAGGCGCTTCTTTCGGGGGCGTCGGCACAGTTGCGGAACATGGCGACGACGGGGGGGAATCTGATGCAGCGCACGCGCTGCACGTATTTCCGCGATGTGAGTTATCCGTGCAACAAGCGGCAGCCGGGGAGCGGATGTTCGGCGATCGACGGCTTCAACCGGATGCACGCGGTGCTCGGCACCAGCGACAAGTGCATCGCGACGCATCCGTCGGACATGACGGTGGCCCTGGTTGCGCTGGAGGCGACGATCGTCGTGCGCGGCAAGGGCGGCGAGCGGCGGATTCCGATCGAGCAGTTTTATGTGGCGTATGGGGAAGATCCCGCGAAGGAGACGGTGCTGGCGCCGGGGGAACTGATCACGGCGGTCGAATTGCCGGCGATTGCGTATGCGAGGCGATCGAAATACCTCAAGGTGCGCGATCGCGCTTCGTATGAGTTTGCCCTGGCGTCTGCTGCGGTGGCGATGGATGTGCAGGGCGGGACGATCCGGGAAGCGCGGGTGGGGCTTGGCGGCATTGCGACCAAGCCGTGGCGGTCCCACGAAGCGGAGCAGGCGCTCAATGGGAAGCCGGCGTCGGACGAGACCTTCCGCGCGGCCGCAGACGCAGCGCTGCGGGACGCCAAAACGTACCATTACAACGCATTCAAGCCGGAACTCGCGCGGCGGACGCTCGTGCGCACGCTGCAGACGGTGGCCGGCATGGCCTGAAGGAAGAAGAAGGAAGAGAGGAGACCGCATGCCTCCCAGCGGTGTCGTTACGGATCGATCGGCGGGGAATGCTGATTCGATCATCGGCCAGCCCATGGATCGCACCGATGGCCGGTTGAAAGTGACCGGCGGGGCGACGTACACGGCGGACAATTCGATGGCCGGCGTGGCGCACGGGGTGATCGTGTCGGCGACGGTTGCGAAGGGAAGAATTCGGCACATCGATGCGACCCGGGCCGAGGCGGCGCCCGGCGTCGTCAAGGTGATCACACACCGCAACGCCATGAAACTGACGCAGCCGAAAATCGATTTCAACGGCGGCGGTTACCCGGCGGAAATGCAGATGCCGCTTGCGGATGACTCGGTCGTGTACGCCGGCCAGGCGGTGGCGCTTGTGGTCGGCGAAACGATCGAGCAGGCCCGTCATGCCGCGGCGCTGATTGCGGTCGATTACGAGGCGGAGCGGCCGGTGCTCGATCGGAAGGCCGCGGAAAAGGATGCCACCTATCCCGAGCAATCCTTCGGCGAGCCGCTGCAGGTGCGTCGCGGCGATGTGGAGGCGGCCCTCGCGAACGCCGCGGCCAAGATCGACGGCACGTACATCACGCCGATCGAAACGCACAACCCCATGGAGCTTTCGGCGACCGTCGCCCTCTGGAGCGGCGACGAATTGATCGTGTACGACGCCACGCAGTGGGTGATGGGCACCCAGGCGACTCTCGCCGAGGCGTTCGGAATGCCGCGGGAGAAGGTCCGCGTGATCTGCCCGTTCGTCGGCGGCGGGTTTGGCTGCAAGGGGTTCCAGTGGCCCCACACATTCATCGCCGCCGTGGCGGCAAAGATGGTGAACCGGCCGGTGAAAATTTATCTGGCGCGCCGGCAGATGTTCACCAACACCGGCCATCGGCCGCGCACGGAACAGCAAATCACGCTCGCCGCGGATGCGGAGGGGAAACTCACCGCGATTCGGCACAAGGTCACCTCCGACACCTCGTTCGTGGCGGATTTTGTCGAAGCGTGCGCCCTGGCCACCAGCAGCTTTCTTTACGCGTGTCCGAACGTGGACCTGCCGCAGAAAGTGCTGAGGCTCAATCTTCCGACGCCCACGCCGATGCGGGCCCCCGGTGAATGCCCCGGCTCGTTCGCCCTTGAATGCGCCATGGACGAACTTGCCTACGCCCTCAAAATGGATCCGGTTCAACTGCGCATCATCAACCATGCCGACACGGATCCCAAGACCGGCCTTCCTTACTCGAGCAAGCACCTCAAGGAATGCTACGAAATCGCGGCGCAGCAGTTCGGATGGGCGAAACGCTCGGCCGCACCGCGTTCCATGCGGGGAGCCGACGGCCGCCTGATCGGGTGGGGCATGGCCACGGCGACGTATCCCGGCTACATGTTTCCGGCGTCGGCCCGCGTGCGGCTGCTGCCGGACGGGCGGGCGGTTGTCGCCAGCGCCACGCACGATCTCGGGACGGGCGCGTGGACCATTTTCACGCAGGTCGCCGCGGCCGCTCTTGGACTACCCGTGGAGAAGGTGAAATTCCAGCTCGGCGATTCCCGGCTGCCGCCGGCGCCGGTCGCGGGCGGCTCCAATTCCACCGCGAGCGTAAGCGAGGCCATCCTGAAAGCCGCGGAGAAGCTACGGGCCCGCCTGCGGAAGATTGCGCTCGTGGATGCGAACTCGCCGCTGAAGGGCGTCCCCGCCGATCGCGTGGTGTTCCAGGACGGGCGCCTTGTGGATCGCGACGATCCGGCCCGCGGCCACTCGCTCGCCGAGCTGATCCTCCGCGCGCAGCCCGCCGACCTTGAAGCCGTCGCCTCCAACGGGGCCGGCGAAGAGCAGAAGAAATATTCCTTCCACTCCTTCGGCTGCCACTTCGTCGAGGTGATGATCGATGAGCCGATCGGCCGCTGCCGGGTGACGCGGGTCTTCAGCGCCATCGACAACGGCCGGGTGATCAACCACAAGACGGCCCGGAGCCAGGTCATCGGCGGCGTCACGATGGGGCTCGGCATGGCGCTGATGGAAGCGACGGAATACGGCGCCGACGGGCGGCCGATCAATGACAACCTCGCCGATTACGCCGTCTGCGTGAATGCGGATGTCCCGCAGATCGGCGTGCACCTCCTCGACAAACCGGACCCGCACATCAACGCCCTCGGCTGCCGGGGCATTGGTGAAATCGCAATTGTTGGTGTCGCAGCGGCCGTGGCGAACGCCATCTTTCACGCCACTGGAAAACGGCTGCGGGAACTGCCGATCACTTCGGATAAACTGATGGCGACTGCATGAAATTCACCGGTTTTTCGTTCATCTCCAGGGAGCCGCATTTTCGGGAAGCGAGAAATCGCTCAAAGCCATGAAAGACGTCGTGACATTGCTGGCCGCAGCAGCAAAGCTGCACACCGCGCGCGAAGAGGGCGTGCTGGTCACCCTGGTGCACACGCAGGGCTCCACGTATCGCCGGCCCGGGGCACGGATGCTGGTGTTCCCCGGTTGCCGGACCGTCGGCACGATCAGCGGCGGGTGCCTCGAATCCGCGGTCGCAAAGGAAGCCTGGAAGCTCACACGCAACGATCCCTGCGCCTGCTTCAGCTTTGAATCCTCGCCGGAAGATGACACCTGGGGCCCGGCCTCCGGGTGCCACGGGATTCTCCACCTGCTTGCCGAGCGCATCGCCGCCGGGGAACCGAGCAGCGCATTGCAGATGCTCGCCCGGGTGCGCGAAACGCACCGCCCGAGCGTCCTGCCCCACTACTTCCGGAAAGGTGCGGATGGCGAACTGGCGCCGATCGATCGGCCGGCCGATCCGCGCTGGGAAAGCGAAGAAGCTGTCACCCTCGCCAACGCCACCACGCGCTGGGTCGAGCACGAAGACATCGCCGCGTTCCTGGAATACCTGCAGCCGCCGATGCACCTGCTGATCTGCGGCGCCGGCGATGATGCCCAGCCGCTCGCCCGCATTGCCGCTGAACTTGCGTGGTCGGTGGATCTGCTCGACACGCGCGCCCGGCTTGCGACTGCCGGACGCTTTCCCACCGCTTCGCAGGTCTTCGCCAACGCGCCTGCCCGCGCCGCCGGGCTCATCCATCCTCACAGCGCCGTCGTGCTGATGTCGCACCGCTTCGCGGACGATGTCGAGTTCCTCGCCGCGCTTCTGACCGCCGATCCTCCGCCGCCCTACATCGGCCTGCTCGGCCCGCGCCGCCGCGCCGACCGCATGCTCGCCGAACTCGCCGACCGCGGCATCCGCCCCACGCCGAAGCACTCCGCCGCCATCCGCACGCCCGTCGGCCTCGACCTCGGCTCCAATTCGCCCGAGACGATCGCGCTGGCGATCATCGCGGAGATCCAGGCTTCCGCGGCGCAGCGCGATGCACGCCCGCTCTCCCAGCGCGCCGGACCGATCCATGGGACGACCGAAGGAGTCCAGGGAGCCCGCAGCGCGGCGAAGCGCTCGGGCGAATGTGCACTATGACCGAGCCGAAGTTGATCGGAGCCGTCGTCCTTGCCGCGGGAAATTCCACCCGCATGGGCGCCACCGGCCCGAAGCAACTGCTCGCCTACCAGGGCCAGCCCCTCCTCCGCCGCGCGGTCGATACCGCCTGCATGTCCGCGCTCTGCCCGGTGGTCGTCGTCCTGGGGGCGAATGCCGGGGCGGTGCGCCCGACGATTGAGAGCCTCGGCGTGGAGATCGCCGAAAATCCCCGCTGGCAAGCCGGCATGGGCAGCTCGCTGCGCACCGGTTTTGAGCGTGCCCTCGCCGCCGCGCCGGCGCTCGACGCGGTCGTGATCATGCTCTGCGACCAGCCCCTGGTCACCCCCGAAGACATCCACAGCCTGATCCACACCCACGTCCAGACCGGCAAGCCACTCGTCGCCGCCTCCTATTCCGGGACGCTCGGCGTGCCCGCGCTCATCGCGAGATCGTGTTTCGACCGCGTGAAAAGCCTGCCGGATGAAGCGGGCGCCAAGTCGCTCTTTCTGCAAGGGGGGGAGAGCGTCGCGCGCGTGGAGGTGCCGTGCGCCGCGATCGATGTCGACAGGCCGGAAGATTACGAAAAGCTGCGCCGGTGTTGTGGAGGGCGGTAGGGGGGGTGGAGCGCTCGGCCGTTTATCCGCCGAGCCCCTTGTTCACATCCCGCAGGATTTCCATCTGCTGTACCCAGAGATAATTTTTGCCGCGGTATTCGGTGACCTGCCCGCTCACGCGGAACCGCAGCGGCTGCGTCCCGTTCGAGGTCGCATCTTCCATCGCCATGAGGAACTTCGACGGGATCAACTGCATCGGCGGGTCCTGCATGTTCTTGCCGTCGGAATCGAAGGTGAAGTACCAGTTGCCCGTCTTTTCGTCCTTGGCGAGGTGTCCGGTGCGCTGCCAGATGAACTGTCCCTCGCGGATGCGGTTGGTGGTCGTCGGCGCGGGCGTGACGTTCGGCAGCGCGGGAACCGCCGTGGCATCGGCGCCGCCCTGGGGCGCGGGCACAGCGGTGCCGTTGTTCGAGCTGCTTCCGGGCTTGTCCTTCAGGAGGTTTTCGAGCACGTTTGCCGCGGAGGGCTGGGCGGGGGCCGTCTGCGCCGGCGCGGGGGCGGCAGGGGCGGGCGCGGGGGCCGCCGCCTCGGAAGGGGCCGGTTGCGTGTCCGGCGCCGGCGCGGGTGCATCCATGGACATCTGCGCCGCGGCCGTCGCCGTCGCAAGTCCGATCACCGCCGCCGTCACCGCTCGCTTCAATCGCATCATGCCAGTCCCTTCGCATGTCTGAGTCATGGCTGAATTGTCGAATCTGCGGCGGGGGGCGTCAAGGGAGACCCCTTGCCGGCCGCGGATTCGCATGATTCTCGGCTGCAGGGATCGGGCGAAGCGCGCCCGCGCGATATGCCAACAAAAAAGGACCCGCGATTGCGAGTCCTTTTTCGGGGATTGCCGGAGGAGGGAGTCGAACCCACACGCCCGTGAGGGCACAGGATTTTGAGTCCAGCGCGTCTGCCAGTTCCGCCACTCCGGCGAGCCGCTCATTATACGAAACGGCGGTCGAAAAGAAACTCACCGCGCGGTCTGCGGTACGGACGCGGCGAGGGAAGCCGGGGCGAGGGCCGCGGCGTCGCCGTCCTCCAGGAAGACTTCGTTGGTCGATTGGCCGTCGACCGACCGCCGCAGCAGCAGGTAGATGATCGTGTGCGTCGAAAAATAATAGCTAATTACGTACGCGCCGATGCAGGTGACGAGCATGTACACCCAGAAATGCAGGAAGAGCGCCCCGATGTATTCGGTCCAGCTCATCGCATACCAGTTCGCCGGCGCCCCGAGGCGCGAGAGTTCCGGCGTCGCCCACAGCGTCTCGAGCTTCGGCAGCCCCGTGTACCACCCGTGGTTGTAGCCGAAAAGGCTCGTGCCCCAGCCGACAAAGGTGTGCGTCAGCAGCAGCACCAGGTAAATCGCGAACGAGACGAACAGGAAGGTGATCACGCCGTAGATCAGCGACACCACGGAATAAAACAGCAGCCGCCACGGCCGCGCGTAGACGTACGCAAACGCCCGGCTCATCGCGTCGAAGGCGTCCGAGCCCTCGACGGCGATTGTCGGGTAGAGCAGATGAAACCCGCCGAGAATCCCCAGCAGCAGGAGCATCATCACGAAGGCCACCGCGATCAGCAGGATGAACAGCACGCCCAGGAGGATCTCGCCGATGAACGGAATCGCCCCCACCAGCCCGGCGATTCCCATCAGGAGGCCGATGGCGAGCAGGATCAGAAACGGCGTCACCGGCGCCTTCACAAACACCCACAGCCGCCGGACGGCAAAGAGCATCACATCCTTCAGCGGCGCCCGCTCGATGCCCGCCATCTCGAGTGCGGAGAGCCGGGCGATCGTTGCACCGGCGAAGGCCATGATCACGAGGCTGAAGACGGTGAACGCCAGCAGCGAGGCGAGGTAGAGCCCGCGATAGGCGACCATCTTGATCCACCCGCCCCAGGTGTCGGTCCCGCCTGCCGGCCGCCACTGCATCGGCGCGGTTCCCGAAAAGAGCCACATCGGCCCGGTGATTGTCATATTGGCGATGCACCCGACCACGGTGTCGGACTGCCACAGCCGGCCGGGATTCTTTGAGAGCAGCCCGCCGGAAACCGCCGAGCCTTCGAACTCCACCTGCCCGCTGGAACGTACCGGCGACACGCGGACAAACGTGAGCGTGTTTTCCACCAGAGCGTCGAATTCACGGATTTCGTAAATCATGAACGCTTCGAAAATACTCTGCCCCACGTTCGCCTTCAGGTGCTGCACCTGCGTGAACAGGCTGTCCGCGGCATTCGCCCGGTCGAGGTTTTCCTGCTCGGCGGGCGAAACGGAAGATTCGTACACCAGACCCGCAGGCCGATTCTTCTCCGCATCGACGCGGTCGGCGTGCGCCCGCTGGATGCTCTCGTGGAACTTCTGCTCGTAGATCTTCTTCAGCGCGCGATACCCGGCGCCCGGATGGTCCACCAGGTACTGGATTCGCTCCGAGGTCAGCTCCAGGTGCGAGGTGGATTCGGAAACCAGGCTCCCCCGCAGGTAGCTCCGCCGGCGCTCCAGTTCGTCTGTACGCGTCGCCCGGTACTGCTCCGGCCTCTGCATCGTGAAGTTTTCGATTTCCCCGTCGTACACCTGCGGCCCCCAGACCGCGTCAAACCCGCGCCCCGCCGTGTAAATCGCCAGGATCGCCAGCAGCGCCAGCAGCACCTTCGCCGGACTGATCGCCAGCCGGAACCCGCGGAAAAGCTGCGTGAATTCCAGCACGCTCGACCAGTTCACCGCCGCCACATTCGCCATGCGCAGCGTTCCCGGCGCCGTCGGCGCGGGGGCAGCCAGTTGTGCCGGGGAAATCGAGCTTTCAACGGTGCCCGCGGGCGCCGGCGATGGGGGGGGGATCTGCGACATGCACGCCTCTTCCTGACTTTCTCAAACAGCTTCGTGTCTATTTTGTTTTTCGTGGCTCATCGGTCCGTCTTGAATCGCCGTCAGCGCGGGCTTCGCGCCCAGTGCAGCTTCTGCCCCAGCATCTGCCAGTGCGATACCGTCGGGTTCTCAACGAGCACCAGCGGCGTCGGCGCGCGGCGAATCACCACGCAGTCCCGTTCCGTCAGCGGCATCGTCAACTGACCGTCGAAGTTCACCTTGCTCCCCGCGTTCAATTTCCGCGGCACCAGCACCACCGTGCTCGAACACGCCAGCACCACCGGCCGGAACGACAGCGAGTGCGGGCAGATCGGTGTCAGCACCATCGCCTCCACCGCCGGCGAGACCAGCGGCCCGCCCGCCGAGAGGTTGTACCCCGTCGAGCCCGACGCCGTCGCGACGATCACGCCGTCCGAGCGGAAAGTCGTCGTCTCGTATTCGTCGATCTGCACGTTGAGTTCGATCATGCGGAACGGATCGCCGGCGTTGATCACCACATCGTTGAGCGCATATCCCTGGGCGACGAGCTGCAGCCGGGAGAGGTCCGAAATCCGCTGGATTCCCTGCGGGTCGCCGTTGCAGCGATAGATCGCCCCATGCAGCATCAGCCGCTCCGTGCGCGGCGCCTTGCCCGCGAGGATCAGCTCCAGGCTCTCCTTGAACTGCACCAGCGAAAACGCCGCCATGTAGCCGAGCTTCCCGAAATTGATCCCCGCCACCGGCACCCGCATCCCCACCATCTCCTGCGCGATCGACAGAATCGACCCGTCGCCCCCCAGCACGATCACCAGGTCCGGCTTGAACGCTGCCAGTTCCGGCCCGGCGGGATTGCTCAAAATCCTCGCGTGCCCGCGCTCGTTGAGCTCGTCGAGCAGGTCCTGCGCCGCCGCCACCGCGTCCGGCTTCTCCAGGTTGGGAATCAACGCAATGTTCATGCGGGAAAGAATACCGGAACTCGCTCAGCCGCGCAACCCCACACCCGCCTCTCCCCATAAAGCCCGGCGTCTCCGACGCCGCGGGCCAATGTACCCTCGCCAACAGCGAACCCATTCGCCCATCACCCCCGCAACTCCTCCGGAACCTCCCGCAGCCCCTTCAAAAAGACCTCATCCGCCCCCTCCAGGTAAAGGTAGCCCCCCTCGATCCGCACGCACGACATCGTTCGCGTCCGCAGGGCGAAAAAGAACATGAACAGGATCATCAGCCCGAAACCCACCAGCATGAAGCTGATCCCCATCCCCGTCCATCGCGGCACGTCCGAGCTGTCGCTGATCACCGCCAGCACGATTCCGACCAGGATCAACACCGCGCTCGCCGCCACCCCCGCGATTCCCAGCACGCGCCCCAGCATCCACAACCGCCGGTGCTTTGCGCAGAGGTACGCCCGCACCATTCCCCAGCGCCGCAGTTCCAGCGTCGACGGATGCCGTACCACCTGGAACGACCGGTCCCACGAGAATTTCAGCGGAATGCTCTTCCCCGCCCCCGGGCTGCCGCACAGGACGCACTGCACCGGCAGCTCGATCCCGCTCCGCGCCACCAGCACGCTCCCTTCGCGAAACAAATCCCCCACCTCCGCCAGCGGCGACGGCGTCTCATACGCCAGCAGCGGCGGCTCCTTGCGTGTGTCGGGTTGATCGCGAGCCTCACTCACATCTCCAAGTCTACTCCATCTCCCGCGCAGCCGTCACGAGATCCTCGCATACCGGCAACGCCACCCGCCCGCCCAGCCACCCCGCCCGCAGCCCCGCCATCGTCAATTGCATCTGCTGCCGCACCCATCCCACCCGCGGCATCAGCGGCAGAAAGCCATCCCGCAGCGCCCCCTTCACCCACCCGCGGGATTGAAAGAACGGCGACAGCAGGAACGTCACCGCCCCATACACCTGCAGGTGCCGCCGCCTCGCCCGCTCATACGTCCTGCAGGCCTCGGCAAACGTGCTCGCCTGCTCCAGCGCCGCCGCAAAGCAATACGCATCCATCATCGCCAGGTTGATCCCCTGCCCCAGGTGCGGCGACATCGCATGCGCCGCATCCCCCAGCAGCAGGCAGTGGTCGTTGAACCACCGCGGCATCGACACGTGGTAATACGTCGTAAACCGCGTCTCCCGGAAGTCGCTCAACCCCGCCAGCATCTCCTCCGCCTCCGGGCAGATCGCCACCGCTTCCCGCCGCCACGCGTCGAATCCCCGCGCATAAAACGCCTCCAGTTCCCGCTTCTCCAGCGACCAGAACAGCGAGCACCGCCCGCCGCCCATCGGCAGCATCCCGCACATCCGCCGCGTCCCCTGTGTCACCTGCCACAGCCGCCCGCGCACCCGCTCGCTCCGCCCGATCGCCCACAACGCCCCATGCGGATACTCCATCGCCCGCCGCGGCAACTGCGACCGCTCGCGCATCGACGAACGCGCCCCATCGCATGCCAGCACAAAGTCCACCTCCTCCACCCCCTCTCCCGCTTCATTCAGAAGCACCGCCCGCTCCCCGCGTCGCTCGCTGCGCACCACCCGAATCCCGCTGCGCACGGCCACGCCCGCCGCCCGCATCGCGGAGTAAATCGCCATGAACAAATCCCCCCGGTGCACGCCGTACGCGCACACCCCCGCCCCCAGCCCGTCATAAGGAATGTCGATCAACGTCCGCCCGCGGTGCGTCCCCGCCGTCAGCCGCTCAATCCGCTCCGCCCCCGCCGCGACCTGCTCCAGCAATCCCAGCCGCGCCAGCACCATCTGCCCCGACGGCTGCAGCAGCACCCCCGCCCCCACCGCCCCCGGCGCCGGCGTCTGTTCAAACACCGTCACCCGATGCCCCTGCCGCGCCAGCATCAACCCCGCCGTCGCCCCCGCCACCCCCAGGCCCACAATGCCCACCTTGCAACGCCGCATGCCTTCTCCACGAACCTGCTTGAGCAGCCTTGTTCCTGTATGCCGTCGTTCCACAACGTGATCGACCCGACGACGCATTCTCCTTCCCAATGCGCCCCTTGCCAACATGGACATCTTCGGATTGCGTGGCCAATTGTGTCCCCGCCAGCGCTTGCATCGTCGCGAGCCGTGCATCCAACACGTTGCATCCCTCTACGCCTTTTCCTGTTTCCAATGCAGACATTCGCGAAGTGAAGATCAAAAGCCGGCGATTTCATCGCCCCGCGCGCAGCGTCCCATTTTGCTTTTGACACCTCACCCCCAAACCCCAAGAATGCACACGTGCCCACCATCCAGCCACATCCCCCCTCACCACTTCCCTACGCCACCCCACCCACAGCCAGGCCCCCGCTCTCCGCGCCCCTGTGGCTCAAAATCGCACTTCTCCCCCCCTCCCTCTTCCTCCTCGCCGTATTCCTCATCGGCCTCCCCCCACTCGCCGGCGCCATCGACTACACCCGCACCTTCACCCTCACCGAAGTCCTCCGCTACGACGC
This sequence comes from Phycisphaerae bacterium, assembly GCA_051955985.1. Taxonomy (GTDB): domain Bacteria; phylum Planctomycetota; class Phycisphaerae; order WQYP01; family WQYP01; genus DATKPA01. The sequence goes on from JBQCGD010000150.1 coordinate 23,763, forward strand.
GGCCCACCTCACCGACGCACTCGGTGCACCATCCTCAACCTTCGCCCCCCTCGCCACCCTCACTCTCCTCCTTTTTCTCCTGAACGCCCGCCTCCGCCGCATCACCCTCATCACCAATGTCGTCCTTCCCCTCCTCTACCTCGGCCCCTATTTCCCCTTCATGCTCCGCGATGCCCCGCAATCCCTCCTCTCCGCCCTCACCGGCCGGGCCGACGGCGAGACCTGGTCCGAAGGCTTCGTCTCCCTCGCCGCCCTTGCCTGCTGGACCCCCCTCTGGCTCACCCTCGCCCTCACCCTCGCCCTCTCCAACCGCCGCCATCACACCGCCACCCCCACAACCGCAGGTTGTTGACCTTCACTGTTACAATGTCCCTACCGGCTTGCCCCGGCAGAGGCCCAAAGCCCTCAGCCCACGGCAAGCCCGCACGGGCGCGGCCGTAGGATAGCAACGCCCGATCGGTTCGTTCACCCCGGCAGGGGTGAAAGAACCCATCGGCCGAGACCTTGTTTTGCACAAGACCGATAGCCATCCTTGCCCGTGTACCTGCGAGAATTTTAAATTTTCGTGGTAGCGGAAACGCTAATCACGGGATTCATACTTCACGACCGCCAAGCCCCGGTCGCCATCAGAAAAGGAATGGCCTTCCTCTCCGTACTGCGCCACGTTCTCCGCCAGGCCCCCAACGTGCTTCCCGTTCCTGCAAAGCAAAACAAAAAAAGCCGGCGATCTCTCGCCGGCTCGTTCAATTGCTTCAACTGTCGGTACAGCCTTACCGCATCTGCGGCACCGCCCGTTTCACCGGCGCCTCAATGATCGGCTCCACGCGGGCTTCCTCGATCGCCGCACGCACGCTCCGGCTGATCCCAACCGGGTCCAGCCCCACTTCCTTGAGCTGCTCGCCACGACCCGCCGCCCGGATAAACCGGTCCGGCAGCCCCAGCCGCGTCACCAGCCGCGCATCATACCGATGCTCCTGGGCATGCTCGATCACCGCCGTCCCGAACCCGTTGATCACCGCGTGGTCTTCCACCGTGATGATCGGCTTGCCCTCGGCAAACACCCGGGCCAGCATCGCCCCGTCCAGCGGCTTGCAGAACCGTGCATCCACAACCCCCACCGAATACCCTTCATTCTCGAGCAGCTTGGCCGCCTCCATCGACTGCCACGCCGTCGAACCGTACGCGATAATCGTCGCATCCGTCCCTTCCCGCAGCGTCCGCGACACCCCGCCCGTCTTCAAAATGCCCCACGGCGTATCTTCGCCCAGCGGCTCCGGCGGACAGTTGTCACGCGGGTACCGAATCTCGTTCGGCTGATCCAGCGTCAACCCCAAATCCATCGCCCGGTTCAATTCCCGTTCATCGGAAGGCGCCATCAACACAATCCCCGGCTGGCTCTTCAAAAAGGCCAGGTCGCAGAACCCGTGATGCACCGCCCCGTCATCCCCCACCAAGCCCGCCCGGTCCACACAGAACGTCACCGGCAGCCCCTGGAGGCAGACTTCCTGGAAAATCTGGTCAAACGCCCGCTGCAGGAACGTCGAGTAAATCGCCACCACCGGCCGAATCCCCGCCTTGCACATCCCCGCCGCCATCGCCGTCGCGTGGCTTTCGCAAATGCCGGTGTCAAAGTACCGATCCGGGAACGCCGGCTTCAATTTGATCATCCCGGTCCCGTCCGGCATCGCCGCCGTGATCCCGATGATCCGGTCGTTCTTCTTCGCCGCGTTCACCATCGCATCGGCAAACGCCGCCGTCCACGAACGCCCGTTCCCCTTCTCCAGCACCACCCGGCATCCTTCGACCCGGTAGGGCTTCGGCGAATGGAAGGTCGTCGGATCCTCGCACGCCCACTCGTACCCCTTCCCCTTCACCGTCTTGATATGCAGCACGGCCGGCGTGTTTAAGTCCTTGAGCTCATTGAGTTTCTCGATCAAGGCCGGCAGGTCATGGCCATCCACCGGACCAAAATACTTCAGCCCGAGATCTTCAAAGATGTGCCCCGGCGCCAGGGTGTTCTTGATTCCCTGCTTCACGTGGTAAGCCACATCCCCGATCTGCTGACCATACGGAATCTGCTCCAGCAAATGCTGGATCCGCTTCTTCACTTCTCCGTAGGTCGTCGTCACCCGCAGGTGTTCCAGGTAATTCGCGAACGCCCCCTGCGGCTCCGAGATGCTCATCGAATTGTCGTTCAGGATGATCAGCATCTGCCGCTTCAGGGTGCCCGCGTTGTTCAACCCTTCAAAGGCCAGCCCGTTGACCACCGAGGCATCACCCACCAAGGCGACCACCTTGGTGTCGCGCTTCAGCAGTTCATCCCCGCGGGCCATCCCCACGGCGGTCGAAATGCCGGTCCCCGCATGCCCCACCGAAAAGAGGTCATAGGACGATTCCAGCGGTTCCGGGAACCCCGAAATACCGCCCTTTTTCCGCAAGGTTGCGAACTTTTTCGCCCGCCCCGTCACCAACTTGTGCGTATAGCACTGGTGCCCCACATCCCACAGCAGCCGATCCTTGGCAAAATCGAACACAATGTTCATCGCGAGCGAAATTTCCACCGTCCCCAGGTTCGGGGCCAAGTGACCGCCGTTCGTGCCGACGGTGTTCATGATGAGTTCGCGGATCTCAGTGGCAAGCTGGGGCAATTGATCCAGCGGTATCTTCTTCAGGTCCGCTGGTGAATCGATCGTCTCAAGCAACTTCGTCATGTACGGAATCTCTCTGCGTATACGCACTTGTGGTAAACATCATACGCGCTTCCTTACCAAATTGTAAGCGCGGTGAACCGTTCATTCGTGATTATAAACTTTACTTTTATGGGACTTCCCTCCTCCTCCCCATGACGGCCTCCGCCAGGAATTGCCCCGCCAATACGGGCTGCCGGTCCAGATCCACCCCCTCCCCCCGCCCACCCACCTCAACTCGGGCAGGCCCGGGCGCCGACCACGATCCCACCGCCCACACAATCACCCCCACCAGCCCCGCCGTCGCCCACAGCGGCACGTTGTACATCAACGCCAGTTCCCGCCCGTTTGGCCCGAACACCATCTTCGATAAATCCGAGGTCATCATCATCAGGGCCACCGCTGCCGCCAGCATCCCGTACGCCCCCAGCCGCCGCCTCGGCCACCCGCTTCCGCTCCCCACTGCCGCCACCGCCATCAGCGGCAGGATCATGCTCACGTAGTGAGGCACCCACGTCCGCTCCGATGCCCACAGCATCACCGCCGCCACCACCCCCACCTCCGCGAGGTACCGCACGCTGCGCAACTTCGGCAGCCGTCGCCGCATCCACCCGCCCGCCAGCAGCACGATCCCGCCCAGCACCCCCCGGATGATCCAGCGCACGACTCCCTCCGGCAGGTCGGTGATGTTCGCAAAATAGAGCGGAACGCCCACCCCGCGGTTTATCCCGAACGCCGGCACGTGCCGCAGGAACCGGGTCAGCATGCTCGGGATCGATTCACCCGAACTGTAGACGACATCCGCGTGGAGCACATACGGCAGGATCATCACCCGGCCCCACCCGATCAGCCACTGCGTGTTGCGGACTGGCCCGAAGATCACGCTCGGCACGATCACCAGGAAAAGCGCGATCCCGCAGGCCGCTGCCGCCACCACCCGTCCCCGCCGCCGCCACGCAAAGTACGCGATGAAAATCAGCGGCGTCACCTTGATGCAGACCGCCAGCCCGATCAGGATCCCGCCCAGCCACTCCGCACCCCGCTCCTCGCGCTGGACGAGCCAGAGGCCCAGCACGAGCGGCGTCAGCATCAACAGGTTCGTCTGCCCTTCCTGCACATCTCCGATGAATGGCCAGAACCACGCCAGCAGCACCAGCACCATCGCCCCCATTTCCAGCGTCGCCCCCGCCCGCTCCGCCATCGACAGGCAAAGCCAGAAAATCAGGATCGCAAACAGCGGCTTGCAGCACGCCCACACAAACTGCGCGTCCGCCGGGGATATCCACGTCAGCGGCTCAAAAATCGCGATCGTGATCGGCGGCGTCGGAAACCGGTCGTTTACGTAATCGGCATCCCCGTGCACGAATTCCGGCACCATCCACAGAAAGCGATCGAAATCGTTCACCTCCGATTTCGAGTGCGCCGCAAGTCTCCGATCCACACGCCGTTTCGCCTGCACGCCCGCAATCACCGCGACCAGGAGAAGCAGCGCGATCCCCGCCGCCGCCAACAGGTGAATCGGTACGTCGCGCCCGCGGCTCAGGGAGTTCGCCATTCTTGAACGCCCATGTACAACACCATGAACAACCGGGGCCGCATCGGTGCCTGCATTCGCGATGCGGCCGCGTCTACGACCGGCGAAGCGTACCCACCCTTGCATGATGTGATGATGATGATGCGGCCCGACCCCGTCCCGGATGAGCACAAATGCTCAGCCGCAGACCGCCGCCGCTCCCGTCCCGGCCGGCGCCTCCGCGCGCACCCGCCCAAAAAGAACGCGCATGCAAAAACGCCCGTCCTCCAGCAGCCGCGCCTGCAGCTTGATGCCCAGCAGCTCTGCGTATTCCGCCGCCACCGCCAGACCCAGCCCGGAGTGCTCCGTCCCCGTGCGCGAACGGTCCTTCCGCCAGAACGGCTCGAACAAGTGCTCCGTGTCCTCCCTCGTCAGCCCCTCTGTCGCGTTCACCACGATGAGCTCCGCGCCCCCCGACCCATCTGCCCCGCCCTCCACCGTACATCGCACCTCGCTCCCTGCGGGCGAATATTCCACCGCATTGGAAAACACGTTCCGCAGCACCGGCATCAGCAGCACCCGGTCGGTCGTGACTTCCGCCGCACCGCGCAGCTCCCAGCGCACCGTCACCCGCCGCGCCGCCGCCTGCTCCTCAAATCCCCGCCACGCTTCCTCTGCCAGCAGGTCCAGGCGCTCTTTCCGGAGCTCCATCCGCTGCTGCTTCGCCGCACACCGTCCCATCGCCAGAAGCGATTCCACCAGCCGCTCCATCTGCCGCGCCACCGCGTGCACCTCCCGGAACTCCTTCACCGCATCGCCCCGTTCCCGCGGCCACTTCATGATGACTTCGGCCTGCGACCGCAGCTCCGCGATCGGCGTCCGCAACTCATGCGCTGCATCCGCCGCAAACCGTCGCTCCCGGTCAAACGCCGCCCCGATCCTCCCCAGCGATTGATTCAACCGCTCCACGATCGGCGCCAGTTCCGCCGGCAGCGCATCGGTCGAAAACCGCGAATGCAGGGTCTCTGAATCCAGCCGTCCCGCCTCCTCGCTTAACCGTTCCAGCGGGCGCAATCCCCCCTTCACCGTCAACGCCAGCGTCCCCGCCGTGATCAGTCCCATGGCGCACCACACCACCACCAGCCCCTCGCCGATGTGCGCCAGCGTGGCATCCAGGTTCATCCGGTCTTCCGCCAACGCCAGCACCACCGGCGTCCGCACCACTTTCACCCCGCCCGGCGGCGCCGGGTCCTGGTCGTCCGACTCGTCCGCCTCGCTGTGCGGCACGAACGGAAACGTCACCACCCGGCCCGGCCTTCCATCCGCCAGCGTCATGTCCTCGCACGCCTCGGCGCCCCGGTGCAGCGCCGGCGGGTCAAGATCGCCCCCTTTCAACGAGTCCGATCGCGCAAACACGCTCCCGTCCGGACGCCACACTTCAAAATAGTCCGGCCGCTTCGGCCGCCGGAATTCCAGCAGCGCGTCCTGCGGAATCTCCAGGATCAGTTTCCCGTCCTTCCCCCACGCCACCAGCCGTCCCAGCGCCATCGCCTTCGACTTGAGCGTATCGTCGAACTGCCGCCGCAACGCCCGGTGCACATGCGCGTAAATCAGGATCCCCCCGATCAGCGATAGCACCCCGATCACCATCAGAAGCTGCCACGTCAGCCGGTGCCGAATCGATCTCATTGCACCGCCCCCTTCACCACGTACCCCATCCCGCGCCGCGTCTCAATCATCGATTCCTCCCCCGGCAGGTCGATCTTCTTCCGCAGCGCGTACACCGCCGCATCTACCACATTGCTCATCGGCTCCACGTGCGCATCATACAGGTGCTCCTCGATCTCCGATCGCGACACCACCACTCCCGCACGCAGCGCCAGGTATTCCAGCAGGGCGTACTCCCGCGCCGTCAGCTCCACCACCTCGCCGCCGCGCATCACCCGCCGTGCGCCGGTGTCGATCCGCAGCCGCCCCAACTCCAGCACCGGGTTCTTCTTCCCCGCCGCCCGCCGCGTCAACGCCTGCACCCGCGCCAGCAGTTCATCGAAAGCAAACGGCTTCACCAGGTAATCGTCCGCCCCGCTCCGCAATCCCAGCACCCGGTCCTCCACCGCATCCCGCGCCGTCAGCACCAGCACGTGCGTCTCCTTCCCCGCCGCCCGCAACGCCTTCAGCAACTCCAGCCCCGACAGCCCCGGCAGCATCAGGTCCAGCACGATCGCGTCGTACCCGTGCGACGTCGCCAGCCACAACCCCTCCCGCCCGTCCCCCGTCACGTCCACCGCGTACCCCGCGTGCCGCAGGCCTTCGCCCAACGACGCCTGCAAACGCACCGAATCTTCGACCAGCAGTAACCGCATAGGTAACCTTCCCGCTCCAGTATCCCAGAAAAAGCCCTCTGCTCAACAGATTCTGCCCCTTCTCAACTGCAGAATTCTTCATCATTAAACCATCATTTTTCCGGGTGCCTCTTCCGGGGGAGCTCCTCGGCTGGTGTGCCCATTGCACTCTTGCAGCCCGGGTTGTGTTTGCTTCGTTTGGCTGGAGTTCTGCAAACGGCACCATGTTCCGACTGCGCCCGCATCTCCTGCTCGTCGTTCTTCTCGCCGCCGTTTCCCTCGTCGCCCTCGACACCGCGGTCTGCTACTGGGCCATCGGACGCCTCGTCGCCAGCGTCCGTCTCCAGCAGGAGGCCGCCCGCACGTCCAGCAGCCTCGCGGATCTCCTCTCGACGCTCACCAATGCCGAGACCGGCCAGCGCGGCTACCTCCTCACCGGCAACCCCTCCTACCTCGACCCCTACAACCGCTCCCTGAACCACATCGATCCTCTCCTCCAGGACCTCGCCGCCCGCCTCCAGCTCCCGGATCAGCAAAAGCTGCTCCCGCCCCTGCGCGACGCCATTCACGCCAAGGTCCTCGAACTCGCCCGCACCATCCGCGTCCGCGACAACGAAGGCTTCGACGCCGCCCGCGCCATCGTCGCCACCAACGCCGGCCAGGAGGCGATGGACAATGCCCGCAGCCTCATCGCACAACTTCAGCAGTCCCAGGAATCCGTCCTCAGCCGCCAGACCGCCGCCTCCCAGTACACCGCCCGCTCCGCGTTTTACACCCTCGCGCTCGTCGCCGGCGGCAACGTCGCGCTCCTCACCCTCGTCGCGGTGCTGATCCTCGCCAGTCGTCGCCGCCGCCGCCGGTATGCCGAAAACACCGCACGTCTCGCCGCCATCGTCGAATCCTCCGACGACGCCATCGTCGGAAAAACCCTCGACGGCATCATCACCTCCTGGAACGCCGGCGCCGCCCGCATGTTCGGCTACTCCGCCGAGGAAGCCATCGGCCAGGGCATCCTCCTCATCATCCCCCCCGAGCTCCACGCCGAAGAAACGCGCATCCTCCAGTCCCTTGCCGCCGGCGAACCCGTTCGCCACCTCGAAACCGTCCGCCTCACCAAGGACGGCCGCCGCATCGAAGTCTCCATCACCTCCTCTCCCATCCGCGGCGAAGACGGCCGCATCATCGGCGCCTCCAAGATCGCCCGCGATATCTCCCAGGAAAAACGCGACCAGCGCAACCTCCTCGACGCCTATACCCGCCTCTCCGACGTCCTCGGCTCCGTCACCGATGCCTACATCGCCCTCGACGATCGCTTCAACTTCCTCGAAGTCAATCCCGCCGCACTCCGGCTGGTCTTCCACGACCGCCCCGCCCACGATCTCCTCGGCAAAAATTTCTGGGAGCTCTATCCCGCCGCCAGAAACACCCGCTTCTATGCCGAATACCACCGCGCCGTGCAGCAACGCACCCCCGTCCACTTCGAGGCCCACTCCGCCATCGTCGACCGCTGGTTTGAAACCCACGTCTATCCCCGCACCGACCGCCTCGAAATTTACCTCCGCGACATCACCGAGCGCAAACAGAACGAAGCCGAGATCCACTCCCTCAATCGCGACCTCGAAAACCGCGTCGTCGAACGCACCGCGGAGCTCCGGCAGGTCAACCAGCACCTCGAAGCCTTCGCCTACACCATCTCCCACGACCTCCGCGCGCCCCTGCGCGCCATGCAGGGATTCTCCCAGGCGCTTCTCGAAGATTACGGCCCCTCCCTCGATGAAACCGCCCGCTCCTACGCCAACCGCATCGCCGCCGCCGCCGCCCGCATGGACCTGCTCATCTCCGACCTCCTCGAATTCAGCCGCCTCCAGCGCATCGATCTGCCCCTCTCCCCGACCCCGCTCGATGCCGTCGTCGATCAGGCGCTCCAGCAGCTCGAAGCCGACATCCGCGCGCGCCAAGCCCGGGTGCACATCGACCGCCCCCTCCCCTCTGTCACAGCCCATCCACGCACACTGGTCCAAATTGTCGCGAACCTCATCAGCAACGGCATCAAATTCGTCGCCCCCGAAAAAGTACCCACGCTTACCATTAAAGCTCTGCCCGAGAATGGCCGCGTTCGCCTAAGCGTCGAAGACAACGGCATCGGCATCAGCCCCCAGCACCACGAACGCATCTTCCGCCTCTTTGAACGCCTCCACGGAACTGAATCCTACCCCGGCACTGGCATTGGTCTTGCAATCGTCCAGAGAGGAATCGAACGCATGCATGGATCTTGCGGCGTCCAATCCACCCCGGGCCAGGGAAGCCTCTTCTGGATCGAGCTTCCGCCGGCAACCTCTCCCGTGAGGCACTCATGAACCCCTCTCCCAATGACCCCATCCTCCTCGTTGAAGACAACGCCGACGATGTCCTCCTCATCCGCCGCGCTTTCGCCCGTGCCCGCATCCTCAACGAGTTCCGCACCGTTCCCGACGGCGAAGCCGCCATCGATTATCTCGCCGGCTCGGGCCCCTACGCCGACCGCGCCGCCCACCCCGTCCCCACCCTCATGCTCCTCGACCTCAAGCTCCCCCGCAAAAACGGCTTCGAAGTCATTACCTGGGCCCGCCAGCACCCGGAGTACCGCAAGCTCCCCATCGTCGTCCTCACCTCCTCCAACCAGGAACCCGACATCTCCCGCGCCTTTTCGCTGGGCGCCAACAGTTATCTCGTCAAGCCCGTCGCCTTCGACGACCTCCTCGAAATGATGAAAACCGTCAACTTCTACTGGTTCGTGTGGGGTGAAAGGCCCGCACTTCAGCCCGATCCGCAACCCTGATCCCTAACGCACGGGTGGCACATGGAAGCGCCGCATGTACTTCTGATCGATGACAACCCCGACGACCGCGCCCTCGTCGCACGCGAAATCCGCCGCGCGCTCCCCAACGCCATCCTCCACGAAATCACCGACGATCAGCAGTTCCGCCAGGCCCTCCGCCGCGATGCCTTCGATCTCGTCGTCACCGATTACGCCCTCAAGTGGACCGAAGGCCTCTCCGTCCTCCGCGCCATCAAATCCAATTTCCCCGATGTCGCCGTCATCATGTTCACCGGCACCGGCAACCAGGAAATCGCCGTCGAAGCCATGAAGGAAGGCCTCGACGATTACATCGTCAAATCCCCCGCCCATTTTGTCCGCCTCCGCGCCGCCTCCGCCGCCGCACTTCGCCGCCGCGCCGCCGCTCGCCGCGCTCAACTCCTCGAACTCCGACAGCTCCAGCTCCTCAACCGCCTCTCCATCGGCGTCTTCCGCGCCACCCTCGACGGCCGGCTCCTCGAATCCAACCCCGCCCTCCTCCGCATCCTCGCCGTCCAGAGCCTCCCCGAAGCACTCGAGCTCGATCTCGCCCCCCTCCGCCTCCCGCCCGCCGAACTCCAGCGCCTCCGGCAGCTTCCCCCCGACGCCGGCCACCACGCCCTCTGGGAAGTCTCCCTCCATCGCGCCGACCGGAAAAACATCTGGGCCACTGTCAACGCCACCCTCTCCACCATGGGCGACGAGATCGTTGCCGATTGCCTCCTCGAAGACGTCACCGAGCGCCGGCAGATCATCCAGGAGCTCGAGCAGGCCAGCCGCGCCAAGGACGAATTCCTCGCCGTCCTCTCCCACGAGCTCCGCACGCCCCTCACCCCCGTTCTCTCCATCGCTTCCATGCTCGAAAAACTCCCCGATCTCCCCGAGCGCGTCCGCGAGGACATCGCCCTCATCCGCCGCAACGCCGAGCTCGAGGTCCGCCTCATCGACGACCTCCTCGACCTCACCCGCGTCGCCAAGGGAAAGCTTCTCCTCGACCTCCGCCCCGTCGATGTGCACAGTGCCCTCCGCCGCGCCTGGCAGACCTGCTGCCCCCCCGATGCCGCCCGCCAGAACCTCAATTACCAGGCCGACCTCCGCGCCGCACGCTACACCGTCTTCGGCGACGAAGGACGCCTCCAGCAGGTCTTCATGAACATCATGACCAACGCCGTCAAATTCAGCCACGAGGGCGGCACCATCACCACCACCACCCGCAACGCCGACAGCGCCATCGTCATCGAAATCACCGACACCGGCATCGGCATGGAGCCCGAACTCCTCGCACGCATCTTCAACGCCTTCGAACAGGGGCAATTCCCCAATCACCGCTCCGTCCGCGGCCTCGGCCTCGGCCTCTCCATCGCCCGCCGCCTCATCGATCTCCACAAGGGCGCCATCACCGCCGCCAGCGACGGCCGTAACCAGGGCGCCCGCTTCACCATCACCCTCCCCCTCTACGCCGCCGCGGAACACCCGCCCGCCGCCCCCGCCAACGGCCACAGCGCCAGCGCCCGGCGCAATCCCCTCCGCATCCTCCTCGTCGAAGACCACGCCGACACCGCCCGCGCCATCAAACGCCTCCTCGAAATGCTCGGCCACTCCGTCGATACCGCCGGCTCCATCGCCGCCGCACTCCACGCCATCGACAACTCCCCCCCGACCCTCGTCATCTCCGACCTCGGCCTCCCCGACGGCCACGGCACCGAGCTCGCCCAGCAACTCCAATCCCGAACCCCCCGCATCCCCGCCATCGCCCTCTCCGGTTTCGGCGCAGAAACCGACATCCAACGCTCCCGCGCCGCCGGCTTCGCCGCCCACCTCACCAAGCCCGTCAACATCGACCAGCTCGAACGCACCCTCAACACTTTCCCCCTCGCCCCACACGCCTGAGCATCCCGCTTCCAACCACAAAAACCGCCCGATTTTTCTTGCATCCCACCGGTGTATTACTACATTGATACACATGAAGCCCCTCCTCCTCCTCTCCGTCTCCCCCGCCTCCGGCCTCCCCCTCTACCGCCAGCTTTTCGACCAGTTCCTCACCCTCATCGCCACCGGAAAACTCCCCCCCGGCGAATTCCTCCCCTCCGTCCGCCAGGTCGCACAGGAACTCCAGGTCAACCCCATGACTGTCTCCAAAACCTACTCCCTCCTCGAACGCGCCGGCGCCGTCGAACTCGTCCGCGGACAGGGCATGCGCGTCCTCCCCCCGCCCTCCTCCAACGGCAAACTCAAACAACGCCAGCAAGCCATCCTCCCCCTCCTCCAACAAGTCGCTGCCACTGCCTACCAACTCGCGCTTTCCCGCGAGCAGGTTCTCGATCTCCTCAACCCCCTGCTGGAGGAACGCCACCATGACCGCCATTGACACACCGCCTCCCGCCATCACCTGCGACGGCCTCACCAAGGCCTACGCCCGCCACACCGTCCTCAACGCCCTCCACCTCGCCATCCCCGCCGGCTCCGTCACCGGCCTCCTCGGCAAAAATGGCGCCGGCAAAACCACCCTCCTCAAGTGCCTCCTCGGCCTCATCCGCCCCGACTCCGGCTCCCTCCGCCTCCTCAATGAAAACCCCGCCTCCCTCTCCGCCGACGCCAAATCCCGCCTCGGCTACGTCCCCCAGACCCCCTCCCTTTACCACTGGATGCGCATCCGCCAGCTCCTCGACTACACCGCCGCCTTCTACCCCCGCTGGAACGCAGACCTCGTCGATGCCCTCATGAAACGCTTCGAACTCAAGCCCGATGCCAAGGTCGGCACCCTTTCCGTCGGCACCGCCCAGAAACTCGCCATCATCCTCGCCCTCGCCCACGAACCCGAACTCCTCCTCCTCGACGAACCCGCCGCCAGCCTCGACCCCATCGCCCGCCGCGAATTCCTCTCCGCCATCCTCGACATCGCCGTCGACGGCCGACGCACCGTCCTCTTCTCCACCCACATCACCTCCGACCTCGAACGCGTCGCCGATTCCGTCGCCATCCTCAAAAACGGCCGCATCCTTTACCACGATGCCCTCGACTATCTCAAAGACTCCATCAAACGCCTCCACGTCTCCGCTCCAAATCCTCTCCCCGCCTCCCTCCCCATCCCCGGCCGCCTCGACAATCGCCCCCTCGGTGGGGGGGGCGAAGCCTGCCTCACCATCCGCGGCAACGTCCCCCAAACCATCGCCCAGCTCGAACGCGACTTCAACGCCACCGTCCGCGTCGAAGACCTCAACCTCGAAGACATCCTCCTGGAGATGGACCATGCCTGACCTAGCCCTCCCCGCACAACCCCGCCGCCCCAGAAATTCGCGCTACCTCGAGGTCCTCAAAACCTACAACCGCCTCCTCCGCCTCTTCCCCATGGTCGCGCTCTACATGGCAGTACATCTTTACCTCGTCTTCCACAGCCACGGCGCCGCGCAATTCGCCGCTGCCACTTTCGCCGCCTTTATCAACGCCATTTTCGCTTCCGGGCCAATCTCCTACCTCCGCCGGCAATTCGATGCCCCGCGCGCCGCCCTCACCCCCGGCTTCCGCACCCCGCACATCGTGGTCGCCATCGCTGTCCTCATCGGAATCAGCGCCATCGCTCCCCTCATCATCTCCCTCGGCGTAGGCCTCCCCTTCACCCCGTTCTTCGCCTGCACCCTCCTCTTCACCGCCGGCTTCGCCTGGCTGAACTACGAACCCATCGGCACGTCGGTGGTGTTCTTTGCATTCGCCATCATGCTCGGCACCTCGAATTCAATCACCATGAGCATCGCACAACTGACCGCCCGATTCTCCCTCCTCGCCACGGTCCTCGCCCTCGCCCTGCTCGCCCCCCTCATCGCCATCTACTCCCGCCTGAATGGCGAAAACGCCTCTCTCCCCGGCACCACCCAGCTCACGTCTGTCCGCCTCCGCCGAGGCAACCACGACATCTACATCAACTTCCCCTTCGGCCCCCTCACCCGCGCCTTCGCAACGTTCCTCACCTTCCTGCAAACCCGCCTCGCAAAATTCTTCGAACGCCCCCACACTCCCGCACCCCCCTTAATGCACGCCTCCTTCCTCGCCCGCGTCCAACACCGCCGTCGCACCACCTTCCCCATCATCTCCCCCGCCCTCGTCGCGCTCCTCATCGCCGTCGCCACTGCAATCCTGGCCCTCGTTATAATCCTGAGCGGCGGCGCGACCAAGCCCGCCGATGCCGCCTTCCTCCCCTTCCTTTTCTTCCTCCTCCCCGCCTTCCTCTGGATCGCATTGATCGGCGGCTCCATCTCCTGGCACCGCCTTTATCTCCCAACCGAATACCTCTTCCCCGCCTCGCGCACCCGCTTCATCCGCGAACTCGGCCTCGCTTTCGCCCTCGACTCCCTCTCCTTCTGGACCATCTCCTCCGCAACCGCATTCCTCGCCATCTTCCTCCTTCCGCACCTCCCCACAATCCAACTCGCCACCTCCATCGAATGTTGTCTGCTCAACGCCGCCGCCTTCCTCTTTTCCGTCGGCCTCTTCTCCTGGACGACCGTCTTCCGCGGCCGCGGCCCCCATGCCGTCGGCGCCCTCGTCACATTCGCCCTCTACTACCTTTCCATCGCAACCGTGGCCGACCCCACCTTCTCCATACCCTGGCTCTCCTTCCCCACCGCCCTCGCCTCCCTCACCTTCGCCGGCCTCCTCCTCACCGCGCATGCCTACCACCGCTGGCTCCGCACCGACCTTGCCTGATCAACCCACGCCTGCTCCCCCCCTCACCGCACATACACCTGCATCCGCTGCCCCACCAGCGTCCCATCCGAAACAATCAACGTGTAATATCCCGGCTTCAACCCCAGATTCGGCCCCGCCGTCCCGCCCGACGACGTCAGCGTAATCGTCGCCGTCCCATTCACGCTCGTCGCCGTCCCGTTCGCCGCCTGCGTGATCTTCCCCGGTGTCGTCGTCGTCTGCAGCGTCGTGTTCAACACCGCCGTCACCGCCGAATCGCTCGACGGAAACGCCGCCGCATTCGTCGGCGTCAGCGTCGCCCCGCTCGTCGTGTCGTTGATCACCAGCGTATTGCTGAATTGCCCGGTCGTCACGCCCACCAGGAAATTCCCGCTCGCGTCCGTCCCCAGGAAAGTCCCCGTCGCCGTCACCGTCCCGTTGCTCGTCTGGCTCAACTTGTCATTCACCGACAGCGTCCCGTTCGCCGTCCAACCCTTCGTCGTGCTCGCCGTCAGCGTCAACTGCGAAGGCGCCGTCACCACGTTCCCGAACGAATCCACAATATCCACCACGATCGGCCCCAGCGATCCCGTCGGCCGCTTCGTCGCCGTGTCCGGCGGAAATGTCGAAACGATCTTCAACCGCGCCGGCACGCCCGCATTAATTGTGAGCGCACCCGTCGCCAGGCTCGACTGCTTCCCGCTCACCGCCTTCAGCGAATACACCCCCGCCCGCGTCAACGCCACGTTCCGGAACGTCGCCACCCCGTTCAACGCCGTCACCGTCGCCAGCGTCGATCCCGCCCCGCTCCCCGCCGCGATCGCCAATGACACCTTCGAATGATTCCCCCGCACCACCGTCATCCCATCCGCCCCCACAAACGTCGCCACCACGTTCACTTTCGATCCCGCCGTCCCGTTCGCAAAATTCACCAGCGTCGGCAACTCTGAAATCGTAATCCCCGACACCGACGTCGCATTCGATGCACTCGCCGAAAGCACCGCACTCGAATTCGTGTCCGTAATAGTCCCCGGGCTCGTGAACCGCCCGCTCGCCACGCCGATCGTGTAATTCCCGTTCAGCGTCCCCAGCCACACCCCCGTCCCGCTCACCGTCCCATTGCTGCTCGTCTGCTGCACCGTGTCCCCTACGGTGAACGTCCCATGGCTGAACGTCCACGACGACGGCGGCAAAATCGTCAGGTTCGCCGCGCTCGTGCTCACGCTCGCCGGCGCCAGAAACATTGGCGTCATCGTCCCGCCCGTCGCCGTATCCGTAATCACATGCGACGTATCAAACGTCCCATTCCCGTTCATCTCGATCGTCAAATTCCCCCCCGCGTTCCCCAAATAAATCCCCGTCACCGTCACATTCCCCTGGACCTGCCGCACCGGATCCCCCACCGTCAGCGTCCCCGCGCTCTGCCACCCGCCCGCCGTCGGCTGCGTCGTGATCACCAGCCCCGCCACCCCGACCGCCAATGGCGAACGCGTCGTCACGTTCTCCACCGTGTCCGTCACCCGCAACCGATACGCCCCCGGCCCCGTCAACGACAACCCGCTGAACGTCCCCACCCCATTGTGCAACGCCACCTTCTTCGTCCCATTCACCATCCCGCCCGTCGGCCCCGCAAACGTCAACGTCACCATGTCCTTGTCCGACGTTACCGTGTTCCCGTTCGAATCCACCACCGCCACCGTAAACCCGAACTTGCTCCCCGCCGACTGATTCCCCGGCCGCGACTTGAACACAATATGATCCGCCACCCCCGCCACGTGCGCCGTCGACAGGAGCACCCGCGATTCCAACCCCTCGATCAACATGCCCCGCTGCCGTTCCCGCCGTGACTTCATGAATCTGCTCCGTTGATTTCCACAAAAGCGCGCACATCCTACCGCCACGCCGGCAATCGAGCGCTACCCCCTTAGTTGCCTCCACCCCCGAAAAACTTCCCAAACCCCCGCCACCTTTTCCCAAAAACGGATTATCCTGCAAGAAACGCCCTCGGCCGCCGTCCCTTGCTGCAACAGCCGACACTTTCCCAAACACAGGAACCCCCATGCGCCGCATCCTCTATATGTTCCTCCTCCTCACCCTCGCCGCCCCCCTCGCCCGCGCCGCCACCCCCTCTCACGAAGCCCGCATCGCCTCCCTCCGCACCGACCTCGAATCCGCCCTCACCTCCTTCCAGCAAAACCTCGCCAAGCCCGACTTCCACCCCGAACCCCGCGCCCTCACCTACACCGCCCACTGCCTCCTCGCCCTCGGCCACCCCGCCGCCGAAGCCGAACCCCTCCTCCAGAAAGCCTTCGACTCCCAGAACATGGACCCCCTTTCCCCCAACTTCGGCACCTTCCCCTGGCAGCTCGACAACCCCGCCATCAAAGACCCCAACGCCGTCGAATTCACCGCCAAGCCCCTCGCCCCCATCTTCCTCCTCTACGGCGATAAACTCTCCGACCAATTCAAACACGACGCCACCCGCCACCTCCAGGCCGCCGCACAGGCCATCCTCCACCACAAAGTCCCCCTCGACTACACCAACATCTTCCTCATGAAGTGCGCCAACCTCTACTCCCTCGGCCTCATCCTCAACGACCGCTCCCTCCAACTCTCCGGCATCAAAGGCTTCCGCGAATGGTTCGCCTTCACCCGCGCCCACGGCCTCACCGAATACAACAGCCCCACCTACGCCAACACCCAACTCGCCTGCCTCCTCCAAACCGAACGCCTCCCCACGCCCCCCGCCTCCCCAACCCTCAAAAAAGAACTCGACGCCGCCCTCGACTTCCTCTGGACCGACCTCGCCGCCAACACCTTCCTCAATAAAAACACGCTCGGCGGCGCCCAACTCGCCGGCCCCTTCTCCCGCACCTACGACTTCCTCTCCGGCTCAGGCCCCTTCGACCGCTTCCTCTACGCCGAATCCCTCCGCGACACCCCACCCACAAAATCCCTCCTCGTCGACTCCGCCGAACCCCTCCTCAACGAACTCGAACACGGCTACCGCCCCGACCAATCCATCCTCCAGATCCCCCACCTCCCCGAACGCACCCTCCACGAATCCTTCGGCGATCAACCTGGCCAGGACCGCACCACCTACCTCACCCCCAACTTCGCCATCGGCTCCGCCTCCGCCTCCCGCGGCCAGCAAGACCGCCAACTCTCCATCTCCCTCGCCGAACTCACCCCCGGCAAAACCCTCTGCGACATCTCCGCACTCGCCGAAACCCTCGACAACCCCTACGGCAACAAAAAACTCCCCGACCGCACCGGCCACCAAAAACCCACCCCCCTCAAACCCGCCGCCGCCATCACCCAGGACAACGCCACCCTCCTCGCCCTCCTCGATCTCGCCCCCTCCCAAAACGCCGACCTCCTCAAACCCCCGCCCGCCACCCTCTCCACCGACATCCTCTTCCCCGCCAACGCCGACTCAATCTTCCTCGACGGCAAACCCCTCACCCACGCCCCCAACCAAACCCTCCCCATCACAAACAACTCCTGGCTCATCCTCCGCGAAGGCAAAGCCGCCGCCGCCCTCCGCATCTTCCAGGCAGATGCGGTGGGGGGGGTAGGGGGGCCAGACAATTCCAACACCCCGCAGTTCTTCATCAAATACGACAACCCCGCGTCCCACACCGCCCGTCTCGTCGCCTACCACTGCACCAACAACACCGCCCCCATCCCCAACACCCCCATCCGCGCCGGCCTCCTCCTCCTCGCCCACGACTGCCCCACCCCCGACTTCCCCCTCAGTTGGAACACCGAACTCCACGCCGCCACCCTCTCCCACTCCACCACCAACAACCGCTGGTCCGCCACCTTCACCGACCACGCCCGCCAACTCACCGCCACCCTCAACCTCACCACCCACCACCCCGAACGCCGCACCATCAACAACATCGACTACCACCCCGCCATCTTCACCCTCAACAACGAAGACAAAACAACCCTCCTTCCCACAACCCCCTGAAGTCGACGTTTTTCTGTTAACAAAACCTTGCCTCGCCCGGATAATGAAGCTCGATCATTTCTCGCGCTTCGCTGACTTGGACCCGCATTCGCACCGGGAGAATTCATGAAGGCTCACTATAAGTTTCAACTCTGCGCTTTTGCATCACTTCTTCTCGCCGCTTCCGTCGCCCAGGCCACCGATTATCAATGGGCCGGCAACTCGGGAAACGCCTCCAACCCCTTGAACTGGAATCTGAACAGCGCGCCTGTAGGCCTCAATACCGATCGCCTCTTCTTCCCCGGTGCTTTTCCCTACACCGTCAATTTCGACGCTGCGCACGACCCCTGGATCTTCAACTCCCTCGCCTTCTTCAATTCCTCCACTGTCACCGTCTCCTCCTCCAACACCTTCGGCATCACCTTCGACGGCTCCAACCCCTCGATCCTTCAAAACACAACCGCCCCCACGCTCCTCAACGCCCCCATTACCCTTCTGGCAAAAACCGCATTCTCCGGCCTCGCTCCCTCCTCCCCATCGGCCATTACCACCAATGCCCTTACCATCACCTCTTACATCTCCGGCCCCGGCGCCCTCCTCAAATCCCCAACCTCTCCCGTCCTCATCTACCAGACTTCACAGAGCCCCACCTTCTCCGGTGGAACCGTGATCTCTGGCTTCGACCCCGGCCAATCCGCCGCCAACCAATCCACCCCCGTCCCCGTCGTCTGGAATTTTTCCGCTTCCAACATCTCCACCCCGACCTCCATTTCCTTCGGCACAGGGCTAATCACCCTCGACCGCGGCGAGTTCTTCCTGACCGGATCCACCCAGTCCATCCCCGCCAACCAGACCCTCTCGTTTACCAACAACATCTCCATCACTCCCAACGGCGGCCGCCTCACCGCTTCTTTCTTCACCGACATTTCCAATTTCAATACCACACTCCCCTCCATCAACATGACCGGCAACATCGCGCTCGCCGGTACGCTCACCGTCGGAACCTCCACTGGCGAGGGCGTTATAAATCCCGGCCCGAGCCGTTACAGCCCGGTCACCTACACCGGCACCGTTACCCTTGATCAGTCCCAAGCCCACAATCCCGCAAATTCCCCCATCGGCTTCACCACAGACGCCAATTCTGGCGCCGGCACCACCATCGCCGGTAACATCGTCGACGACCCCGCCCACTTCGCAAACAACCCCCTCTCCCTAATCCCCTCCGGCGGTCAGCTCACCATCGCCGGAACCAACAACACCTACGCCCACGGCACCATCATCGGTACCTCCTCCCTTGCTCTCCCACCCTCCGTCCTCAATGGTAATCCGTACGTCAGCTTCGGCACCGTCAACGTCGCTCCCAACTCACGTCTCGGCACCGGAAACATCACCCTCCTCTCCGGCTATCTCCACCTCACATCTCCCTCCAACATCGCCCCCAGCGCCGCCATCTCCGGCGCCGGCACCCTCTCCATCGACTTTGATGTTGACCCCGCCACCCTCCTTGCCCCCAACTTTGCCGGCCTTGTGTCCTTCAACACTACCACCGTCTCTACGCCCCTCGATCTTTCCACCATCGGCCCTGCCGCCCCCACGCCCCCGCGCATCGGTACCTACTCCAACGCAACCTACACCGCAACCACCCTCCATCCATCCCTCGACCATGTCTACCGTCTCGGTCTCTTCGGAGGCAATTTCAACATTGCCAACAGCGTTCTTGTCGATGCCAACGCAACCCCCTCCAGCGCGGATTTGGAAAATGTCACCCTCCTCGCACCCAATTCCTATTCTGGCGGCACTCTCGTCGAAGGAGCCACCATCGCCGCCGCCCCCGGTTCCCTTGGCCTCGGCAATATCACCGTTTCACCCGGCCGCGGATCCCTCACTCTCGCCGCGCCCAACGCCTATTCCCCCTCCGCCTCTCTCTCCGTCGCCGGCACGCTGATCCTTGCCTCCAACAACTCCATTCCCTCCACCGCCTCCTCGCCCGTCTTCATCCCCGGAAGTAAGTTGAATCTCGGTAAATCCGGAACCACGTACGCCGCTACCGATTTCTACCCCGACCACCTCCCGCTCAATCTCAATTCCACCTCCGTCCAGCTCTACGCCAACCAACTCGAAACCATAGGTTCTCTCTCCATCCGTGGCGCCAACTCCATCACATTCCCCGGCAACTCCACATCCGCCACCCTCACCGCCCCCTCCCTCCTCCGCGCCTCGGGCGGACTCCTTTCCATCATCTACAACAATACCACCGCCCCATCCGCCGGCCTCCAACTCGCCACGCTCCCGCCCATGACCAACAACATGCTCCCCCCATACATCCTCTACACCAACAACTGGACCCACTACACCAGCGACTTTGTCACTTGGGCCGCCAACAACACCCTCGCTCCCGTTGCCTACGTCCCGATGCCCACCGATGGCGGCCACGGCACCGAGATCGTCGCGACGACCGCCAATGTCACCATCGCATCCAACACGACCATCTACGCACTTAAGGCTGGTACCAATCTCTTCGCCGCCAACCCCGATCTCGTTCTCACCATACTCAGTGGCGGACTCACCGACACAACTCAATACAGCTACACCGGGTCTACCACCATCGACCCGAACCTCTCCTTCGGCTCCGCCGAAGCCATCATCCGCGCTGGCAACATCACCTTCACTGGTGCCGTTACCTGTAGCAACGGCCTGACCCTCTCTGGCGGTTACGTTCATTTCGCCAGCCCCTTTAACCAGATCCGCGGCCCGATCAATATCCACGGCAATGTCGTCTTCTTCACCTCCATCGGCGACCCCTCCGATGCCTCCCCCTTCTACTTCGACTCCTCCTCTCCATATCTGTCTATCCAAGCCCCCATCACCACCGCACGCCCCCTCACTTTCGCCGCTGACGGCTGGATCGATGCCTCCAATGGTTCCCTCACCGCCCGCGGCCCGATCTCCTCCACCGATTACCTGCAATTGGTCGGCAATATCGCGTGCGCAAACGTATCCGTCCTCCCCGGCAGCAACGGCACCGCCATTCTTTACGTCGCCGGCGATGTCACCACCTCCTCCATTCAATCCGGCCAACTGAAACTCAATTCCAGACAAGTCGGCGTCTCTCCCACTCTCACGCTCCTCGGCCCCGTCGCCTCGCGGATCTCTGCCGTCCCCTCGTTCGCCTACACCACACAATCCTTCATCGACCTCACCAATTCCGCACTTGTCATCCAGTGCACCGATCCCACCGCAAAACTCTCTGCCCTCAGTCAAATTCGAAACCTCGTCAAAAACGGATTCAACAACGGCATCGTCAGTTCGAACCTCCCAGCCAACGAAGCCATCGCCGTGATCGACAAT
This sequence comes from Phycisphaerae bacterium, assembly GCA_051955985.1. Classification (GTDB taxonomy): domain Bacteria; phylum Planctomycetota; class Phycisphaerae; order WQYP01; family WQYP01; genus DATKPA01. Next base: position 45,124 of record JBQCGD010000150.1, read on the forward strand.
GCCATCACCAACTTCACCATTTTCCGCGGCCAATCCGTCGATACCAACTCTCTCCTCATCGCCCCCGAACTCCTCGGCGATGCCAACGCCGACGCCAAAGTCGACCTCTCTGACCTGTCCACTCTACTCAACTATTTCGGCCAAAAAACCCAGGACTGGACCTCCGGCAACTTCGACGGCAGCCCCACCATCAACCTCACCGACCTCTCCATCGTCCTCAACCACTTCGGCGAATCCCTCCCCACCCCCTCCTCCCGATTCCCACTTACCAATTACCAATCACCCGGCACGCCCACCCCCGAACCCGCCTCCCTCTCCCTCCTCGCACTCGTACTCCGCCTCCTCACGCGCCGCCGCTGACCCTCCACTTCGTCAAAACCCACTCTTCCCATCGTGAAAACCTCCCTTTCCACTGGACGCACGCCATTCCCGCGTCATACTTCCTCCGCGGTCCTGCCTGTACGTGATGACCCATAAAAACCCCGTTGCACACCTCAAGAACCCCGTCTGCTGCAAGAAAACAAGAGGACCCTCATGATCAAACCCATCACCCCCACCCGTTCCCGCTACCTCCTCGCACTCCCCCTCCTCCTCGCCCCCGCCTTCTCCCCCGCCGCCCGCGCAACCACCGACTACTGGAACGGCACCGGCGCCTCCTGGAACTCCATCCTCGACTGGTACACCGCCCCCTCCGGCACCGCCATCCACCCCTCCTCCGTCCCCGGTGCCGCCGATACCGCCATCTTCAACACCTCCAACATCACCTCCGCTCAATCCGTCAACCTCGACGCCAACCAATCCATCTCCGGCATCACCTTCAACTCCACCGGCAACGTCACCCTCAACTCCGGCTCCGGCACCAACACCCTCACCATCGGCGCCAACGGCATCGCCGACAACGCCAGCGTGAACTACATCAACGCCGCCACCATCCTCTCCGCCAACCAAACCTGGACCAACAACTCCGCCAGCATCTTCGTCGCCAACGCCACCCTCAACCTCAGCTCCTACCAGCTCACCCTCGCCGGCGCCTACGTCACCTACCTCAATGGCGCCGTCACCGGCACCGGCGGCATCAACAAAACCGGCACCGGCGTCGCCTGGCTCGTCGCCAGCAACGCCTACTCCGGCAGCACCAACATCAACGCCGGCACCCTCAAACTCGGCAGCAGCTCCGCCCTCGGCAACAGCAGCTTCGTCACCGTCAGCAGCGGCGCCACCCTCGACCTCAGCGGCATCCTCGTCAACGGCCGCACCACCTCCATCCTCACCGGCGGCATCCTCACCAACAGCGACGGCGCAAACGCCACCTACTCCGGCCCCATTAACAACGCTTTCAATAACTACAACTTCACCGTCTCCGGCATCGGCAACATCACCCTCTCCGGACTCGTCGGCGGCTCCAGCATCATCACCAAATCCGGCAACAACACCCTCACCCTCTCCGGCGCCGCCGACAACAGCGGCCTCGGACTCGTCGTCAACGCCGGCGCCGTCATCCTCGCCAAAACCAGCTCCGCCAACATCCACGCCATCGGCGGCGGCAACATCGTCATCAACGCCGCCACCGTCCAACTCGCTGGCTCCGGCGGCGATCAACTCTGGGATGGCGCCTCCGTCACCGCCAACACCGGCGGCGTCTTCGATACCAACGGCCAATCCGAAACCTTCGCCACACTCACCCTCAACGGCGGCGCACTCTACAACGCCGCCCCCAACTCCACCTCCACCCTCTCCGCCAACATCACCCTCGCCGCCGACGCCTCCACCTCCGTCGCCGCTAACAGCACCCTCGCCATCAACGGCGCCATCTCCGGCAACTACAACCTCAACGCCAACGGCTCCGGCACCCTCCTCCTCAAAGCCGCCAACACCTTCACCGGCAACCTCTTCATCAACCAGGGCGCCACCGTCTCCCTCGGCAACGCCGCCGCCCTCACCGCCAATACCACCGTCTCCGAAGCCCAATACTACGGCGCCACCCTCAACGTCAACGGCCAGAACGTCGTCATCGGCGGCCTCTCCGGGGGCTCCTCCAGCTACTACTACGGCACCATCCTCCAGAACGCCTGCGCCACCACCTCCGGCATTATCACCGTCAAAAATGCCGTCAACAATGAATTCGACGGCACCATCCAGGACGGCGCAGGCAGTTGGAACCTCCACTTCATCAAGGACGGCCCCGCCGCCCTCACCCTCGGCGGAAACAACTCCTTCTCCGGCGGTTGGGAAGCCTTCGCCGGAACCCTCAAACTCGCCAGCGACACCGCCCTCGGCGCCTCCTCTGCCGATGGCGGCCTCTACTCCGGCGCCACCCTCGACCTCAATGGCCATTCCCTTACCAACAATTCCATCCTCGTCACCGCCGGCACCTTCACCAACTCCAGCACCAACCCCGCCACCGTCAACGCCCAGATCTACGGCAACGACGTCATGACCCTCACCGGCGCCGGCAACATCACCTTCACCGGCCAGATCCAATACACCTCCCTCATCGCCAACTCCAACGCCACCGTCACCCTCACCGGCCCCGACGACAACTTCGCCTCCGACGTCACCGTCTCCTCCGGCACACTCCTCCTCGCCAAATCCAGCGACCCCACCCACCACGCCTTCGGCGTCGCCTCCAGAATCAACGGCGGCACCCTCGCCCTCGGCGGCACTGGCGGCGATCAAATCTACGACTCCGCCACCGTCGCCCTCAACTCCGGCGCCTTCGACGCCAACGGCCGCTCCGAATCCTTCAACACCCTCTCCCTCCAGGGCACCGGCATCAACAACTTAGGCGCTCTCCTCAACTCCGCTCCCGCCGACGCCTCCCTCACCCTCAACAAAATCCTCCTCACCGCCAACACCTCCATCGGCGTCTCCCAGCCCAACGCCTCCCTCACCCTCAACGCCCCCATCGCCGGAAACTTCACCCTCACCAAGGTCGGCCAGGGTACCCTCATCCTCACCGCCCCCAACACCTTCACCGGCAACCTCACCATCGCCAACGGCGCCCTCGCCCTCTCCGGCGGCTCCATCCCCGCCAACCTCTTCAACAACGCCGCCTTCATCTACAACAGCGGCTCCCTCGCCGGCCGCCTCTTCAACGCCGGCACCGTCACCCTCAACGCCGACCTCTCCCTCGGCAACGGCCTCGAAAACGATGCCAACTTCCAACTCGCCCCCGGCCGCACCCTCACCCTCAACGGCGCCGGCCTCGACAACGAAGCCAACTTCTCCCTCACCGGCGGCACCCTCAACCTCCCCGCCGGCCCCTCCGCCACCAACATCAACCGCGGCACCTTCTCCCTCGCCGCACCCCTCAACCTCAACGGCGCATCCCTCAACAACGCCGGCCAGTTCCTCCTCTCCAACGCCATCCTCTCCAACGGCAACTTCACCAACACCCCCGCCGGCATCCTCTTCGGCAACGGCACCATCACCGCCAACTTCACCAACTCAGGCACCATCGCCGCCACCGGCGGCCTCCTCTCACTCCCCGCCTTCACCAACACCGGCACCATCGAAATGGGCGCCATCACCGCCTCCCTCAACGGCAACACCATCACCAACAACAGCACCATCGAAGGCTTCGGCAAAATCAACAACCCCATCACCAACACCGGCACCATCGAAGCCACCGGCGGAAACTTGATCCTCGCCGGACCCCTCACCAACACCGGCACACTCCGCGCCTCCGCCAACACGAAGCTCCTCCTCCAGAACTTCCCCGCCAACGCCGGCCTCATTTCCCTCACCGGCGGTACCCTCGACACCAACAACGCACCCCTCACCAACAACAACCAGATCACCGGCTACGGCACACTCGCCACCGGTGGGGGGGGCCTCACCAACAACGCCAGCATCACCTTCACCGGCGGCACCTCCACCATCAACGGCAACGTCACCAACAACCCCGGCAAAACCATCAACATCAAGTACCAGCCCGCCATCTTCACCGGCAACGTCACCAACAACGGCACCATCAAAACCACCAACACCACCGTCACCTTCACCGGCAGCTACACCGGCAACCAATACCTCTCCGACCCCGCCACCAACATCTTCCAGTCCACCGCCACCATCTCCCCCGGCGGCGCCATGACCGGCTCCAACGGCGACGCCTTCCTCTTCAACGACACCTTCACCAACAACGGCATCTTCTCCAACGCCGGTAACCTCTCCCTCGCCGCCCCCGCCATCAACAACGGCGCCTTCACCCAGACCGGCCCCATCTCCACCACCCCCGCCGCCACCTTCACCAACCAGAGCGGCAACGCCACCTTCTCCGCCGACGCCAAGCTCTACGGCCTCACCATCTCCGCCGGCGCCGTCAACATCACCACCAGCCACTTCATCATCGAAACCACTCCCTCCACCAAGTCCCAAACCCTCGCCTCCCTCCGCAGCAACATCGCCGCCCACACTCTCACCGCCACCAACATCCCCGCCAACTTCGCCCTCGCCCTCATCGACAACGCCCTCCTCAACAAACCCTCCTTCGGCAGCAACCCCGCCGACCCCAACTCCCTCCTCCTCGCCCCCGAGCTCCTCGGCGACGCCAACATCGACGGCAAAGTCGACCTCTCCGACCTCTCCACCCTCCTCAACCACTTCGGCCAAGCCACCCCCAACTGGACCGACGGCAACTTCGACAACGCCACCACCATCAACCTCACCGACCTCTCCGACGTCCTCAACAACTTCGGCC
>JBQCGD010000151.1:0-12197 GCA_051955985.1 Phycisphaerae bacterium
CGACGCCCCCAACTGGGTCCACTTCCCCTCCGCCCACGAAACCCTCCGCATCCTCCGCGAAGCCACCCCCGCCTTCCCCACCATTGTCCCCCCCGCCCCCTCACGCTAACCTACATTGACCGCCAACACCCCTATCCAACGTTTTGCGTTTTGCGTTTTGAGTTTTGCGTTTTGAGTCTACGCCGCATGTCCGAACCACCCCCCACCTCCGCCATCTTCCGCTTCACCTGCCCCAGTTGCCAGAAGGTCCTCAAAGCCAACGTCCGATGGGCCGGCAAACGCGGCGCCTGCCCCCACTGCAAACAACCCATTACCTTCCCCGCCTACACCCCCCCCAACCCCCAGTCCCGCACCGCTCGCCAGCTCCTCGCCCTCGTCCACGAACAGGACAACCTCACCGTTGACGACAACGACACCGACAAGCTCTCCATGCTTCTCTCCCAATCCACCTGCCGCGACTACCACCTCGCGCAAAAACTCCTCGACAACCGCCCCCTCTCCCCGCGCCAGTGGCGCCGCATCCTCAATTCCGCCGCCGCCCGCGAATCCATGCGCTTTCACATCGAAGAACAACTCGAACGCCTCGCCGAAATCCCCGATGACGATTCCGACCCCTCCGCCCTCCTCGCCGCCGCCGACGCGGACTCCCCCCGCGTCAACCCCGACGCCTGGAAAATCATCACCCGCTTCCTCTACTTCCTCCGCCACGGCCCCTGCGACAAATGCCAACGCGATCCCACCGGCCTCTCCTGCATCTACCTCGCCTTCGACACCTTCCTCGCCGCACGCCAGGTCTCCACCGACCGCGCCCACAACTGGCAAAAAATCTGCCACCACCACCTCGGCCTCTAACGCTGACAGGCTATTTCAAAATCAAAGCCTTTCGTGTCTTTTGTGTCTTTCGTGGCTGTTTTATAGGTTTTTGAAACAGCCTCTGGCACAAAAAACACCGAGCCCATGCCTTCCACGCCATGGGGATCATGAACGTGCCGTTCCGCCGGCCCTCCCGAACCACCCTCCCCCTCCCATCGCGCAAAACGTCGCACCTCAAAAAGGCCCCCCCTTCCCCCTCACCAATCTCCCCCATCCAGCTTAAAATACCGCCTGAAATTCTCACACCCCGGAGCCCCTCAAAAAATGCCCACCCCCTCATCACCCCCCCACCGCAGCCTCTTCGCCCACGACCCCCTCATGCAACCCCTCATCTCCGACTACATCAACCGCCTCCCCGCCCAGGTCGCCGCCCTCCGCCACGCCCTCGCCGCGAACGACCCCGAATCCCTCCGCAAACTCTGCCACCAGCTCAAAGGCTCCGGCGCCTCCTTCGGCTTCCCCCCCATCTCTGCCTTCGCCGCCGCCGCCCTCGAAAAACTCCACGCCAACCTCCCCCCGCGCGCCACCCTCCCCGACCTCACCCCCCTCCTCGACTACATCGAACACATCGAAAACTACAAACCCTGAGAGCGTTGCCTCCGCCGGGTGATTCGTCTTTCGTCATTCGAATTTCGTCATTGAGCGCGCTGCATCCCCGCCCCAACAACAACACTCCCCCCCGGCAAATCCCCGCATACCCCGCACTCCTGCCCGCGCAACTTCATCTTCCGCAGGCACCGGTCAATCCACATCTTCGTCATCTTCTCCTGCACCCCGTTCTGCGACAACCGCGACCGCAGATTATCAAACCGCACATGATCCAGCGGCTGGTCCTGGTTGAAGCACGAGAACACCACCGTCTCCTTCCCCGTCACCGGATCCTTGTGCATCTGCAGGCACTGCGCACAGATCTCCTTCATCATGCACTGCATCGGCGAGTTGATCGACCCGATCGCATGATGGTCCGGCTTCAAATATTCCTTCAACACCGTGTGCCGCGCCTGCTGCACCCCGCGCATCATCCCGTCCGACCCAATCACAATCAGCCGATCCGCCGACGACAGCGGAATCGTCACCTCCCCGAGATCCCCGCGCCCATACGCCGCCATCGCCTCAACGATGTTCCCCACAAACGCCTTATCCTGCACCCGCCCCGGCGTGAACCCCGGCCCCTCATCGCAGCACCACGTCACCACGTCCGCCGCCGCCTCAATCTCCTCCACCTTGTACCGGTCGATCATCTTCTTGTACCCGGCAAAATAGATCACGCGCGACCCCGACGCCCGCAGCTTCTGCCCGATCGAGAACAACACCGCATTCCCCAAACCACCACCCACAAGCAAAACCGTCTCCTGGCTCGGCGTCTCCGTCGGCGTCCCCGTCGGCCCCATCAAAATCACCGGCTCCCCCTTCTTGAGCAGCGCGCACAAATCCGACGACCCGCCCATCTCCAGCACAATCGTCGACAACAACCCCTTCTCCCGATCCACGCTCGCCCCCGTCAACGCCAGCGCCTCCATCGCCATCGTCGTATCCCCCAGCCGCGCCGCCTGCGTCTCATAGTTCTGCAACCGATAGAACTGCCCCGGCTGGAACGCCCGCGCCGCAATCGGCGCTCGCACCACCACCTCCACAATGTTCGGCGTCAACCGAATCACATCATGCACCACCGGCCGCAATTCATCATCCAGCTTCTGCATGAGTTCCTTCGCCCCAATCCCCGTATTTCCTTGCTTCGCCAGCATCCGCGAAACCACCGGATACCCCTGCTTCGCCCCACCCATCGCCTTCACCACGTTCCCCGCAAACGACGGATGCAAATCCCCAAAGAACGATATCGCCTTCCCATCCGCACGCAGCGACATCAACACCCGCACCGCCTCCGGCTTCGAAACCTTCTCCGGCTTCACCGGGTTCCCCTCCTCATCCAACGCCTGGAAATACCGCCCATCCACCTTCACATTGTGCTCATCCTCGCGCGCCAGCACCGTGTTCGGCTGCGTCCCCGCCGCCACCAGGATCGTCCGCGCCGGCAACGTCACCTGCTGCGCATCCACCGCCACCCCCTTGTCATCAAACCGCTGATGCGCACACACCAGCGCCTGCGCCGCCCCATGCGCATCCAGCACCACTTCCTCCGGCACAAGGCACTCCCCGAACCGAATCCCCTCCTCCAGCGCCTTCGTCACTTCCTCATGGTTCAACGTATAACTCGGCGCATCAATCAACCGCCGCCGATACGCCACCGTCACCCCGCCCCACGAATTCAACAGATCAATCAGCTTCGGTGCACGCCCCTCTTTCCCCGCCTGCGCACGCTCCGCCCGAATCGCCCGTCCATGCGCAATAAACTCCCTCGCCACCTCCGCCTCCTCACCCACCCACTTCTCCTGCACCGCCTTCTCGCCGTTCAGCAGCACCAGCTCGTCATACCGCCGCAAAAACTTCTCCACCTGCACGATGTAATACGCCAACGACTCCGTCGCCGTATCAATCGCCGTCAACCCCCCGCCAATCACCACGATCGGCATCCGCACCTGCAGGTTCGCCAGCGACTCAAACTTCGCCGCCCCCGTCAACTGCAATGCCATCAAAAAGTCCGACGCCTGCCGCACCCCGCGCGCCAGCCCGTTCTTCATCGGAATCACCGTCGGCCGCCCGGCACCCATGCACAACGCAATGTGATCAAACCCCATCTCAAACGCCGAATCCACCGTCAGCGTCCCGCCAAACCGCACCCCGCCATACATCGCAAACTCGCTCCGCCGCTCCAGCAGCAACCGGATCACCTTCAAAAAGTTCTTGTTCCACCGCACGGTGATCCCATACTCCGCCACCCCGCCAAACCCCGCCATCACCCGCTCATCCAAACGCTCATAAATATCCGTGATATTCCGAATCGGCCGAAACGCTTGCCGCTTCCCGTACGCATCCACCCCCGACACCTCCGCCGGCAGCGGCTCAATCTTCAACCCATCCACCGCCATCACCGTGTGCCCGTCATTCATCAAATGATGCGCCAGCGTGAACCCCGCCGGCCCCGTCCCCACCACCAGCACCTTCCGCCCCGTCGATTCCTTCGGCAGCGGCCGCGCAAAATTCAACGGGTTCCACCGCGTCAGCAGCGAATAAATCTCAAACCCCCACGGCAACTCCAAAACATCCTTCAGCGTCCGCGTCTCCGCCTGCGGAATGTCCACCGGATCCTGCTTCTGGTAAATGCACGACTTCATGCAGTCGTTGCAAATCCGATGACCCGTCCCCGCGCACATCGCATTGTCGATCACCACGATCGCCAACGCCCCAATCGGATTCCCCTGCCCCTTCACCTCGTTCATCTCCGAAATCTTCTCCTCCAGCGGGCACCCCGCCAGCGTCACCCCGAACACGCTCTTCTTGTATCCCCCCGTCTTCTCCTTGAGCCCATGCGAGCACGAATCCTTCCCCTGGTGATGGCACTTGATGCAATAGCTCGTCTGGTCCAACGCCCCCACCAAATCCGTCCCCGGATCCGTCAAGTGAAACCCTTCCCGCTCCCGATGATGCACCCCGTCCGCATGCCCCAGCACAAACTGCGGCGACCCATTCACCATCAATGCCTCAATCGGCACCAGGTGATAAAAATCCAGCTTCTTCGGCAGCTTGAACAGCACCCCCTTCTCATGCTTCTTCTTCCCCTCCGGGCAGTACGTCGCCCACGCCGCATACTGCGCCGCCAGCTTCAACTGCGCCTCGTGCCCCTTCTCATCCTGCAGCCACTGCTCCACGTGCGTCGAATAACTCTCCTCCGTCAGCGGCCCCTGGATGAAAGCCTCCAACTCCTGCACCACCTCCCCCGCATCAATCGCGCACGCCGTTTCCGCGTTAAACGCCGTGATCTTCCGCGCCACAAACTTCCGCTTCACCGCATACAGTGGCGCCAACGCCGTGTGCCGCCCCTGCAACGCCCGCAGCTCGTTCTGAATCCCAAACAACTCCCCAATAAAATCTTCCAGGTACGGCGCAATCTCCGTGATCAACTCCGACTCCGCCTTCCCCTCCACCACCCCCGGATTCTCCCGCGCCGCCGCCAGCCGCCCATACAGCTCCCCCTCACGCTCCTTCAGATACTCCAGAAACGCCCCATCCAGGCGCACCAACCCCGCGCGCGTATACAAATCCCCGAATTCCACCCCGAACCGAAGCGTAAGTTCCCCCGAATCCTGCGTTTGAGTCTGCTGGCGCGTGATCACTTTTGGTCTTTCCACACTAAAAACAAAGACAAGCACGACGCCCGGCCGGCCCATTCACCGCCCGATCCATCGCACACACGAATTCCGGTATCTTCCAAGCACCGTAGTATAGCGGTTCCCCGCCCCGAATAAACTCCCACCCCTCAGAATCCCTACAATTCCTATCGGAATAGAAGACATTGCCCCCCAAACCCCTCCCCCTACCCGATTTCAAACCTCAAAACGCTCCATGCCCTTGGTGCGCTCCGTGGTTACCCCCGCCGCCGCCTCATCAACACCCCCGCAACCCCCGCCAAAACCACCACCCCCATCCCCGGCTCCGGCACAACCTCCAAATTCACCGCCTCCATGTTCGCCACAATGAACTGCCCCAACTCCAGCGGATCCGGCGCCCCACCCGTAAACGCCGACGTCGGCAAATGCACCTCGTCATACCCCCCCAGGTACTTGTAATACTCAAACCGCCGAATCACCGCCTGGTCCGCTTCCCCAAGCACAATATCCGGCTCCGCCAAAGGCATATCCCCCGGCAACAAATCCCACTCCGACTCCACCTCCGACGGCAACTGCGGCGCCACCCCGTTCGCCTCCGGCGGCGACGAAATCAGCTCCAGCAAGTCCACCTGCCGCGCAACCTCCGTCACATACGTCTTCACCCACACCGCATCCGGATACAACTGAACCGGCGGTGGTTTCGGTGGCTGCAGCACTGCCTGCACCATTGGTGCACCACCCCCCACCGCCGGCACAAATGTCCACGTCGACGTCGGCATCGTCAACGGCGCATTCCCGATCCGCTGCGACCCCTGATCCAGCCAGAAAAACGACGTCTTCCCTGGCTGCACCCCCACCGCAAACCCAAAATGCTCACACCCCGGCAGATTCACACAATAATGCCCGTTCGTCGTCTGCCCCACCGTCGGCGTGATATACCCGTTCGCCGTAAAGTTGTACCCCGTAAACACAATCTTCGTCCCAAACGTCGAGCCCGACGTGTAATCCGTCGCCGAAAAACCCGTGAAATGGCACGGATACGTCTTCGTCACATCCGCCGAATGCACCCCCTCAATATCAATCTCCGCCCCATATGCATTCGTTCCCGTCTCATTAAACACATCAAAATTCGACATCGTCCCCTGGATCCCCACCGCCGCACCGCACGCCCCTCGCACGCCGATTCCCATCAAAATCGCCGCCGCCGAAACCCGCAACCCCCCAACCATCATCCGCCGAGTACCCATAACCGCTCCCTCTCAAAAACCCCACCAACACGCATCCACAATGCTCCATCCAATGACTTACCGTCCCCTCCCCCGCCCCGCCACACAGGAAAAACCCGCAAAATCCCATCCCCCCTTTCCCCTAAACCCCGTGGAGCTAGCCGCCGCCCCGGCGCCCGCCCCACTTCGCAAAAAAGCCAATCCTTCCCCCCTTTTCGACAACTCCCCCGGTGTAATCTTCACTCTGCTCTAAACAACGCGTGGCGGCCCCCTTATCAACCTCTCGGCGGTGGAACGATGGCAAAAATCACATCCCGGATGCTCCCCCCTCTCCTCACCCTCACACTCGCCGCAGCCCCCGCTCTCGCAGATCCCCCCCTTCCCGTCATCCCCCACGTCAACACCATCTACAACGTCACCTCCTACGGCGCCTCCACCGCCAACGCCAACAACGCCTCCGCCATTCACTCCGCCATCAACGCCGCCTCCGCCGCCGGCGGCGGCACCGTCCTCATCCCCGCCGGCACCTTCCTCTCCGGCCCCCTCTCCCTCAAATCCAATATCAACTTCCAGATATCAGGCACCCTCAAGGCACTCCCCAAAGCCTCCTACGGCTCCGGCTCCACCAACTTCATCTCCGGCAGCCACCTCTCCAACTTCCAGGTCACCGGCACCGGCATCATCGACGGTCAGGGCGCCGACTGGTGGTCCGCCTACCGCAGCAACTCCTCCATCTCCCGCCCGCGCCTCTTTAACATCACCAACTCCAACACCCTCTACTTCACCGGCGTCACCCTCCAGAACTCCCCCCAGTTCAACCTCGCCATGAGCAACAACAACAACGTCAACATCAACGGCATCACCATCTCCAACCCCTCCAACTCCCCCAACACCGACGGCATCGACGCCTCCGGAAACAACTGGCTTATCCAGAACTGCCACATCTCCACCGGCGACGACGACATCGTCGCTAAACCCGGATCCGCCTTCTGCTCCAACATCACCATCACCAACAACACCATCGGCGCCGGTCACGGCATCTCCATCGGCGGCCAATCCAACATCGGCCTCAACAACATGACCGTCTCCAACTGCACCTTCAACGGCACCACCGACGGCCTCCGCCTCAAGGCCGGCACCGGCGCCGGCGGTACCGTCAAAAACGTCACCTACTCCAACATCACCATGACCAACGTCGCCACTCCCATCATCATCAACTCCTGGTACAACGGCGGCGACCACTACGGCTCCAGGGAACTCTCCGGCGGCTCACTCCACACCCTCGCCAACCCCGGCGACCCCACCTACAACGTCAATCAACAAAACAACACCAACCTCGACCCCTTCTGGGACAACATCTCCTTCTCCAACATCACCGCCACCGGCGCCTCCCAGAACGTCGCCATCATCTACGGCCTCAACTCCATCGCCGCCTCCCCCAACGACCCGCCCCGAAACATCGACTCCATCTCCTTCAAAAACGTCTCCCTCTCCGGCTCCTACGGCGCCGACATCTACTACGCCTCCAACCTCGACCTCTCCGGCCTCTCCGTCACCGCCTCCACCGGCAACAAGTTCAACCTCTTCGGCGATACCCCCGTCGGCGACGCCTCCGGCGACGGCAAGGTCGACCTCACCGACCTCAGCATCGTCCTCAACAACTTCGGCAAAACCACCCCCGCCCGCTCCCTCGGCAACTTCGACAACTCCCCCACCATCGACCTCACCGACCTCAGCTTCGTCCTCAACAACATGGGCCTCTCCTACCCCAACGGCGGCCTCGCCCCCGGCGCCCCCACCGCCACCGCTTCCCCCGCCATCACCTCCGCACCCGAACCCGCCTCCCTCACCGCCCTCCTCCCCGCCCTCCTCCTCCTCCGCAAAAAACGCCGCCCCGCCTGATCTTCACCCGCCCCGCACCCGCAACACCGTCAACGAATCCCCCGGCGCCTCATACTCAAACGCCCCGCCAACCTTCACCTCCACCCCCTTCGGCGCCATCACCCCGCCCGCCGCATCGCGCTTCCCCCGCGGATCCCCCGGATTGCTCGCCCCCTCCTCCCCCGCCAGCACAAACCCCCGCGCCACTCCCTCCCCAATCCCACCACCCGCCAACCGGAACTTCGCCCGCAACCCCCTCCGCGACAGATTCACCAGCTTCAAAATCAAATCCCCGCTCTTCGAATCCCGCACCGCCGAAAACGAGACGTTCTCCCCCGCCCCCGGCGCCTTCGCCAGCTTCAACGTCGACGCCACGTACCCATCCCCCGCGTTGCTCGAGAAAAGCTGCTGCACATAATAATTCACCGTCGGATACACCCGCTCGTTATCAAAATAAATCAAGTCCGGATACCACTGCACATGATGCACGTTGCACAACAGCGGCGCATACGACGCCATCTGCACCACATCCCCATTCCGCTCCAGCGCCGTCATATACCCCGCCTCCGCCAGCGCATTCTCCATCCGATCCCCCCACGACGCATACTCCCCCACATACACCTTCGTTCCCCCGCGCGCATACTTGTCATACCGCACCTGGTTCTCCAGGAACCACTTCGGCTGCTGATAGTAATGCTCATCCACCACCGGCACATGCAATCCCTCCGCCAACTTCCACCCCTCCTCAAAATCCCTCCCCGCCGGCGATGGCCCCACCGTCCCCACCACCGTGATCTCCGGATACTTCGCCCGCACCGCATCAAAAATCATCTTGAACCGCTCTTTGAACCCCGGCGTAATCGCATCCTCATTCCCCAACCCCAAATACCGCAAATGAAACGGCGCCGGATGCCCCGCCGCCGCTCTCTTCGCCCCCCACGTCGAATCCGCCGGCCCGTTCGCCCACTCCATCAAATCCAGCACGTCCTGCACGTACGCCCCCATCTCCAACATCGGCACGCACTGCTGCCCCGTCCCGCTCGCAAAATCCGAGTTCTGGCACGACACCCCCGCCGCAACGATCGGCAACGGCGTCGCCCCGATGTCCTCGCAAAATTGAAAGTACTCGAAATATCCCAGCCCCAGCGACTGGTGATACCGCCAGATATTCTTCTGCCCCTTCCGCGCCTCCACCGGCCCGATCGAATCCTTCCACCGGTAAATATTCTTCACCCCGTCCCCATGCGTCAGGCACCCACCCGGAAACCGCACAAAATGCGGATGCAAATCCGCAATCGCCTGCGCCAAATCCGCACGCAACCCGTTCGGCCGATCATGAAACGTCTTCGCCGGAAACAGCGACACCATATCCAGCGCCAACGTCGCCCGATCCGATGTCAACACCACCAGCCGCGCATGCGCATCATCACGATCACACTTGAGCGCCGCCGAATACTTCGCCCACTCCGTCGTCACCCCCGGAATCACCGCCGACGCATACACCGCCCCCTCCATCGATTCCAGGTGCACCGTCAACGCAGCCCTCTCCCGCGGCCGACACCGCGCAAACACCGAAAAGTTGTACGTCTCCCCCGCCTTCACCGCCATCCCATCAAATCCTTCATTCGCAATCCCCACCGCCCCGCCCCTCCCCGGCGTCGCCATCAACACCAGGTACTGCGGATTGTTCGCATTCAACGGCGCCGCATCCTGCACCGCCATCCGCCCCCCCGCATTCCCCCGCTTCACCAGCGTCCACCCCGTCAACGCATTCCACTCCGGCGAGTCCACCGCCGAATACTCAAACGACCGATTGCTCACCATCTCCGCATACAGCCCCCCATCCGCCGCATAATTCAAATCCTCAAAAAACACTCCAAACAAATCCGGACTGATCCCCTTCACCTTCTGATCCAGATGCACCACAATCTCCGCATCCACCCCCGCCCCCCCCACCGGCGCCGTCCCCGCCGGTTTCACCTCCGTCTGCCCCCACGCGCCGCTCACAAACCCCAATATCACCCACCCCATCACCGCCGCCGCGCCACCGATCGTCATCCGCTTCAATGTCTTTCCTCCTCATCATCAATTTGTAAACTTTGTAAAATAAATGCCCCGCAAGGTCAACCAAGCCCACCCTTCCTTCAAGTGCGGAGGATGCACTCTTCCACTCGTCCCATTGATCCCCCTCCACCATTCGCGTACAAAAACGTCTCAGCACCGTACACAAAAAGTGGGAATCAAAAATGCCAATCCGCCCCCAACGCATCCTCCCCCTGCTTCTCGCCCTCTTCCTTCTTCTCCCAACCACCGCCCCCGCCGCCACCACCGCCCCCTCCCCCGCCGAATGGTTCTCCCTCGACGCCAAACCCCTCCCCGCCTCCCCCAACCCCCCCGACCCCAAAGGCCTCGTCCGCAAGTTGGACGCACCCGCCTTCTGCATCACCCGCTCCACCGAACCCAACCCCCAAGGCACCGTCCTCCTCTTCCCCGGCGGCGCCTACAAACTCCTCGACATCCACAACGAAGGCGCACGCACCGCCGAAAACCTCAACGCCTTCGGCTACGACGTCGTCATGCTCGAATACCACGTCGCCTCCGGCCCCCAAACCCGCGACCTCGCCCTCGAAGACGCCGCCACCGCCTGGCATCTCCTCACACAACCCGCCAACCCCCTCCACCTCCACACCCACCGCCTCGCCCTCATGGGCTACTCCGCCGGCGGTCACCTCGCCGCCCGGCTCATGCAAACCCTCCCCCGCGATCAGCAACCCGACGACGCCATCCTCGTCTACCCCGCCTACCTCGATGAATCCGCCAACGACGCCCCGCGCGTCGCGCCCCCCGAAAACCCGAAGCCCCGCCTCTTCGCCTTCATGGCCGCCAACGACAAACCCAACTGGCTCAAAGGCGCTCACAACTACATCGACGCTTGGAATGCCGCCGGCGGTAACGCCATCTTCATCCAGTTCAAATCCGGCGGCCACGGCTTCGGCATGAACCCCAATCTCTCCGGCGACATCGCTCAGTGGCCCGCCTGCCTCAATTACCTCCTCCAAAACGCCCAAAAGCCCGGCGTCGGCCCCTTCAACACCTTCCTCCCCTGGTTCCTCCCCAACCTCCACGGCCGCCTCAAATCCTTCGCCGAAGAAAAATCCCACGACCAGAATTCCATCGTCTTCCTCGGCGATTCCATCACCCGCAAATGGAACCTCCACGACGCCTTCCCCGACCTCAAAACCGCCAACCGCGGCATCTCCGGCGACACCACCCGCGGCATGCTCTGCCGCCTCGACGACACCGTCCTCGACCTCCACCCCCAAGCCATCATCCTCCTCGGCGGCATCAACGACTTCTCCCAGCAACCCCCAGGCACCCCCGAAACCATCGCCCGGAACATCCGCTCCATCCTCGACCGCATCCACACCACCACCCCCGCCACCCCCGTCTTCGTCTGCGAAATCCTCCCCAGCAAAAGCGTCCCTCTCGACGCCATCCGCGCCGCCAACACCGCCGTCGACGAAGTCCTCAAAAATTTCCCCAACGCCCGCCGCATCCACACCTTCACCCCCTTCCTCAACCCCGACGGCTCCCTCAACCACTCCCTCTTCCTCGACGGCACCCACCCCAACCCCGCCGGCTACACCCTCTTCCAATCCCTCCTCACCCCCCAACTCACCCAATACACCCACTAACCCCCCCACACACACCCCCGCACCACCGTCCCACATACCCCCAGGCTCCGCCCGGGGCGCCGCATCAAAATCAAAACGGGGTCAAACATCGTTTCTGCGCTCCCCCCAATCCAAACCTGATGCCGCATCGCCGCACCCCCATGAAACGGGGTCAAACACAATTCTGTTCGGCTCGAAGATTGCTAAGCAAGGTTTGTTGTCCGGCTCAGGGTTAATAAAGTCTTAACTTGCGCGATGGCGGATCATGTGGCATGATCTGGGACATGGCAAAGCCGCGACGCGAAGCTGTCACCGAA
>JBQCGD010000152.1:0-31903 GCA_051955985.1 Phycisphaerae bacterium
CTCTTTAAAGTTGCGTTTAAAATTTCTCTTGGATCGATTACTATTACGCCACTTAATGTATGTTATGCACCTGCTGGTAATCCGCCAACGCCTCGGTTTCTTCGATCGGCAACCCCCCCCCCGGCGGCGCCGGACTCGATTCCCCCGGCCAATCCACCACGTAAATCCTGTTCCGCTCAAAATTTAAAAGCGCCGGCGCACTCATGTACACCAGCATCCCCTCCCGCGCCGGAACCGCTTCCTGCAACTCCGCAAGCGCCCCCCGCTCCTCCCCCCACGGCCGCCCCTCATACGCCACCGACACCCCCAGATCGTGCGGCAACTCCCTCCCATACACATCCACCCACTGCGGCGCCGTCACCGCCAGAAACACAATCATCCCCCCCACCGGCACATACCGCGCCATCACACCCCTCATCCCCTCCGCCGCACGCCACAAAAACGCCATCCCCACCACCACCCCCGGCACCGTCACCGGCAAAATATACCGCCACAAATCCGGATACTGCGTCAACTTCGCCAACAGCGGCCACTGAATAATCCAAACTGCCATAAATGCAAGACTTACAGGAATCATCATCCCCGGCCCCAACCGCCGCACCCCCGGCACAAACGCCAACCCCGCTACAATCACAAAACACACTCCCGGCAGCGGCAGATTGCGCGCCAACTCCCCCCTCGCCTCCTCCGACAGCGGCATCCGCACCGTCCCATCCGCCACATGCACCCCACGCCCCAGCACCGGATACAAAAACGTCCCCGAAGATTCATATTGCCAGATCATCCACGGCAACAGAAAAACCCCCGCCAGCACCCCTACCTGCACCGCATTCTTCAACGGCCGCCACGACCGAAGCCCTCCCACCGCAAGGCACGCCGTCCCCACCATGAACACCCCCGCCGCCGGAACCATCGTGCTCTTAAGCCCGCACGTCGCCGCCAGTAACAACCCCGCCGGCAGCAGGTCTCGCCATTTCCCACGCCGCCCCATCACCTCCAGCACCGCCGAAGCCAACGCCACCATCGTCGCCGCCGACGTCAGATTGCTCGAAATGTTCGCGACCACCCACTCAAACGCCAGCGGCACCAGCATCACCCCCACCACGCCCCCCCGCCGCACCCCCAGCCGCATCGCAATCGCCCCGCTCGAAAGCACCAGCGCCACCAGCCCGACCCCATCATCCATCAGGTGAATCGAATCAAACGGCAGCACCGCCACCCCCAGCGCATTGAGAAAATGCGCTGCCCCCAGGCTATTGGTCATTTGCCGCGAATTGAACGGATCGATCCCCACCGTCCCCGTCTGCAGAAGCCTCGCCACCGACACGAGATACGAATGCATGTCATCATGCGGGTTCAGCGTCACCCCCGGCGCCCCCGGCGCGCTCAGCACAATCGCCCCCGCCACCCGCAGCACCAGCAGCCCCACCACCGCCGCCAGCAGCCCCCGCACCGGCCCCGACATCCCCTCAAACAACGCCCGTTTCTTCTCTCGCCGCCGATTCAAATCCGGCACCAGCACCGCCACCCCCACCACCGCCACCCCCAGCAGCACCTCCGGCAACGCCACCCCCGCCAAATTCAACACGCCCCCCAAACACGCCAGCACCCCCAGGCCCACCGACGGCGCATCCAACCAATCCGCTACCGTCGCCGGATGACCCGCCACGCGCTGCGCCAACCGCCCCCACCCCGCGAGCGACAACACCAGCGTCAACGCCCAGACAATCCCGATCAAAAACTCCGGCATAGCACGCCGAACGGTACTCGCCCCACCCAAATTGATCAATCGCCCAAGCTTCGAAGCCGCCGCCAGAGCGCCCCCGCGTCCAAATTTGACTTCGCCATCTGTTAGGTTAAAATACGGGTGTACAAAAAGGGCGGGGAATCATGCCAGGACCATCCCAAAGTGGAGCCGACGCCCCCGTCGGCTTTTCCTTCGCGCGCGGGCGCCCCATCTCTCGGAATCCCCACTATTCCCATCGGAATAGAATGCCAACCGCGCGCACACACATTGGCATTGGGCTCCCTGGCAACCTACCCGTCCCGCCACGCACCGCTGTCCCAGGGAACTTGATCACCTTCGGCTGGCGCTATCAAAAACGCGGTTTTTCAAACGCCGAACTTGATCATCTTCGGCGGACACCCCCAAAAACCCAGTTCCCCGCCAAAATTACCCCCGACGCCCTCCAAGCCCCCAAGCCTCCCCCCCCCACCCGGCATCTCGCATCAGACCCCCCGCACCCTTATGATGACCGCTTCGTTTCTGACCTCAACCCTTTCACTCGGGAACTCGAACATGTCGCAACTCCCCTCCTACTCCATCGCCGACCGCAACGGCGCCAAAACCGTCTCCACCGGCTCCGCCTGGGAACCCAAAATGGGCTACTCCCGCGCCGTCCGAAAAGGCAACATGATCTTCGTCACCGGCACCGTCGGCATCAACGCCGACAAAACCTACACCCCCGACGTCGGCGCCCAGGCCAAACGCTCCCTCGACATCATCAAAGGCGCCATCGAAGCCCTCGGCGGTAAAATTACCGACGTCGTCCGCACCCGCATGTACGTCACCGACGTCTCCCAGTGGGAAAAAGTCGCCACCGTCCACGGCTCCGTCTTCGGCGACATCCGCCCCGCCACCACCATCGTCGAAGTCGCTAAACTCATCGACGGCGAAGCCCTCATCGAAATCGAAGCCGACGCCGTTGTGTAAATTCTGACCATTGGTTTATGAAAACCGCCATTCCGCTTCCCGCAGGAGCCACGAAGCGCGACACTGGGCGGTAAACAACACTTTCGGAGGAACCATCATGGCGAACGTACCCGCACCGGGCGTTCTGGGATTGGCGGCAAGTTTCGGCTTCGGCGATCGCACCGGCCTGGCCACCCCCGGCCACGTCGCGGCGCTCAAGCAGGCCGGCAAAGGCATCAAACCCATCTTCGCCCAGCAGAGCATCCGCGAAATGACCCGCACCCAGCGCACCCCGCAGCAGGTCATGAACGACGCCCTCAACGGCATGGCCAAGGCCGAATACTTCGGCGAGCACGGCGCCGACGCCGACCACCTCAAGGTCCCCGAAGATGTCGATCGCACCGCCGCCGCCGGCTTCACGTTCTTCACCATCGACCCCTCCGATGATGTCGATCCCCAGGCCGACAACTATTCCCACAGCGACCTCCAAGGCAAATTCGCCGCCGTCCGCGACCAGGTCACCTGGTTCGACAAATACCGCGGCAAGAAGGTGACGCTCCCCACCGGCACTGTCATCGACCTCAACGAAGACGCCGTCATGCGCGCCGCCGTCAAATACGGCCGGGCCATCAACCGCGCCGTCAAACTCGCCAAGCACATCGACGCCGTCCACGCCAAGTCCGGCAAGAAGTACGAAATCGAGCTCTCCGTCGATGAAACCCCGCAGCCGACCTCCCTCGCCGAGCACTGGATCATCGCCGAGCAGGTCCTCCAGGGCGGCATGAAACTCGTCAGCCTCGCCCCCCGCTACATCGGCGACTTCGAAAAGGGCGTCGATTACAAGGGCGACGTCAACGCCTTCACCAAGAGCCTCGCCGATCACGTCGCTGTCATGGAGCAGCTTGGACCGTACAAATTGAGCCTCCACTCCGGCTCCGACAAGCTCTCCATCTACGAAACCTTCGCCCGCACCACCAAGGGCCGCTGGCACGTGAAGACCGCCGGCACCAGCTACCTCGAAATGCTCCGCGTCATCGCCCGGCACGACGAAAAGCTGTTCCGCGAGGTCATCGACTTCGCCCGCGCCCATTACGACACCGACAAGGCCACCTACCACGTCAGCGCCACCGTCGGCGGCGTCCCCGCCCCGAGCGACATCAAGGACCCCAAGGCCCTCGAACGCTTCTACCTCGAGATGTGGGAAGATGTGAAGCCTGGCAAAGGCTTCACGCAGCCCGGCCGGCAGATCCTTCACTGCACCTTCGGCAGCACGCTCACCGACCCCAAACTCGGCGCCGCCGTCCGCGCCTCCCTCGCCGCCCACCCCGGCACCTTCACCGAAGTGCTCACCGAGCACTTCGCCAAGCACCTCGAAGCCCTCAACCGCGGCATGTAACCTGCGGGAGCCCGCAGCACCGCTGCGGGCTCCCTCTTTTTTTCGGGTGCGAGGTTTGCTCATGCATGGGCAGGAGGTAAACGCATGCCCGAACGAAGCATCCCGAAGGTCTTCCACCAGATCTGGCTCGGAAAAAAAGAAATCCCCGCCAAATTCAAGGAATGGGCGGAGGGGTGGGCCATCCTGAACCCGGGGTGGAAAGTCGAATGGTGGACCGACGACCGCCTGCCGGAAATCGTCAACCGCAAAGAATTCGACGGGGCGGACAAGATGGCCGCGAAAAGCGATATTCTGCGCTACGAACTGATCTGGCGCTTCGGCGGCATCTACCTCGACTCCGACATGGAACCCCTTCAACCCATCGAACGCCTCCTCGACGGCGTCAACGCATTCTACGGCGATGAACGCCCCGACACCCCCTGCAACGCCATCCTCGGCTGCGCCAAAGGCGACCCCTTCTTCGAGCACCTGGTCAAAGCCCTCCCCGCAAGCGTCGCCGGCGAAGGCGACATCGTCGACAAGACCGGCCCGCGCTTCCTGAAACGCGAAATCGCCGCATTCCTCGGCGAAGGCCGCAAAACCGAATGGGACGTCGGCATGGGGCGGCGCTTCCGCCAGGTCAGCGCCGACGGAAATCGCCAGGTCTGGGGCTTCGACTGGCGCCTCTTCTACCCCTACTACTACACCGAAGAATTGCGCGAGTGGGACGCCTTCCCGGACGCCTATGGCAAACATCATTGGACGGCGAGCTGGTGGAAAAACGGCGGCGTGTGACGACGGGCGCCCCCGCACCGCTACAATGCCCGCTTCCCAACATTGGAGGTTGTCATGAAGGTGATCGCGGACTTGTGCGTGGTGCCGATGGGTGTGGGTGTGAGCGTGAGCAAGCACGTGGCCGCCTGCGAGCGCGTGCTGCGAGAGGCGGGCTTGAAAATCCAGTTGCACGCATACGGGACAAACATTGAAGGGGAATGGGACGCGGTGTTTGCCGCCATCAAGAAATGCCACGAGGCAGTGCACGCGATGGGCGCTCCCCGGATCACGACATCGATCAAAGTGGGAACGCGCACGGACCGAGAGCAGACGATGGAAGACAAGGTGCGGAGCGTGGAGAAGCTGCTCAAGGAATGAGGCACATCACCTCTTGCGGAGTGCGGCGACCGCAGTGGCAAGATAGAGGAGCAACAGGCCCGCGCTGGTGGCGAAAAACAGGTAGAGAAGCAGCGTCGGCGAGACGGCCAGGAGGCAGGCGATGATCGCGGAAATCACGCCGATCGCCCACAGGGAACGCACCGGCGTCTTGGCATAACGGCTTGCATAGGCGACCCGTGCGGCATTGGTGAGGGCGGAAAGACCGATGCCCATCAGGGCAAGGAAGACGAGAACCGCTTCAAGGAACATGAACCACCACCCGGCGTTTAGCGTGCCGAACGTGTGAAGGCCGATGATTCGCATCATCTCCCCAAGCGGTGCCGGCGACTTGGCGGCATCCTCGATGCCGAACTTCCAGGTGAAGGCGGATTCAATGGCGAAGTACTGCAGCAGGTAGCAGAAGACCCCCTGGACGACGAGAAACGCCAGGATGCCGCGATTGATCCTGCCGGACGCGGACCGGCCGGCAGTCGCGGTGGATTCGAAACCGGCGAAAAGCACGAGGGCGAGGGCGGCCTGGAGGAGAACGCCGCCGCCGGAATGCGGCCGGAGGATATCCGTCATGGAGGGAAAGTAATCCAGGTTTACCCGGCCCGGATCGGGATTCGTGTGCAGCCCGTAGTTGATCGCGAGCAGGCAGAAAATCAGGAGGGCGGAAATCTGCAGGACGTTGATCGCCACATTCATCGGGCTGGAACCGGCGACGCCTCGAGAAGCGATGAAGGTGAGGAGGAGGGCATAAGGAACGCAGCAGCAAAAAGCAAAAGAGCCGGCGGAGACAGTCGGGAAAAACTGATTCAGAAGGTAGCCGCCGAGAATGCTGGTGGCGGCGAGGATGACCGCGGGAAAGAGATAGTAATACAGGTGGCTTCCCCAGAAGAGGAGGAGCTGAAAGGGCTGCGAGGGGGCGGCCTTCTTGCGGAAGGCATCGAGGACGTAGAAGTAGGCAGGACCAGCAGCGGGAAAGGCGGCTGCAAGGCGCGCGTGCGCGAGCGCGGCGAGGATCGAGATGATCAGGGCGAGCATAACGCCGCAGAACATGTCGCTGGCGGAAGCGCCCAGGGCGCACTGGCTGGCAAGAAGGATCCAGGCGGAAGCGGCCGGAGCGAGCAGGGTTCGCGTGTTGGAGGTGATCCCGGTGAGAGCGAGCGATCTCGACGCCGCTTGCGGACAGGGCTGCGGACTGGGTTGCGTTTCGGGCAAGGGCGGGCCTTTCGAAAAGGAACGGTCACACGTCATTTTCGGCGAGCGAGGAGGAAAATGACAATCGTCAGGAGGATTGGGATCATGGCGAGGGCGATGTACAGCCCGATGGAGCGCCACCGGGATTTCCAGGCTTTCGGTTTCTGCAGGTGGTCGACGCGCCCGGTGATGATCACGCGGTTCTGGTTCAACAGTTCTTCGCGAAATTCGCGTGCGGAGCTGTAGCGGTTGCGCGGCTCGCGCTCCATGGCGTGGAGGATGATCTCTTCAAGGGCCGGCGTGATGTCGGGATTGAAATTGGAGGGAGCTTCCGGATCGCCGGTGAGACGTGCCTGCATCAGGAGGAAGGGGTTCTGCCCCTCAAACGGCGTGTGGCCGGTGACGAGTTCGTAAAGGATGGCGCCGGCGGAATAGATGTCGGTGCGATGGTCGCCGCGGCGGCCGCGGACCTGCTCCGGTGCCATGTAGTCCGGCGTGCCCATCGCAGGGGAGAAACCGGTGAACGTGATGCGCCGCATGCCTTCGGCCTTGGCGATGCCGAAGTCCATGATCCGGAGCGAACCATCATCGCAAAGCATGATGTTGGCGGGCTTCAGGTCGCGGTGCACAACGTTCTTTTCGTGCATGTAGGCAAGGGCATCGCAGAGGTCGGCGATGATCCTCGAGGCCTTGGAAACGCTCATCGGGTGTTCGCGGCGCATCACTTCATCGAGCGTTTCGCCGGCGAGAAGTTCCATGGCAATGTAAGGGCGCGACTTCGTTTCTGCAGGGACGTCGATGATCCGGAGGATGCTGGGGTGGTTGAGGGACCGGCCGATCTGCTCTTCCCGCTGGAAGCGGTAGTAGAAGGCGGGATCGGATTCGAACTGCATGAAAGGCACCTTGAGGGCGACATTCGCGCCGGTGGCCCGATCGGAGGCTTCGAAGATGGAGGCCATGCCGCTGCGGGAAATGAGGCGGGTGATTTCGAAGCGTTCATCAAGCAGGGCACCGACTTCCACCTCGTGGGCTGCGGGCTTTTTCTCGCGATACACGGGTGTGCCGCGGTAGTAATCGACGGGTTGAATGCGGTCGATGCGGATGATCTGGAGGGTGATGTTGTCGTCAGCGCCGCGGGCTTCGCAGAGATCGAGCACAATCTGGCAGGATTTTTCGGGAGGGTTGTGGGTGACGATCTCGAGGAGTTCCCGCTCGTTGATGCAGGTGTAGACGCCATCGGTGCATTGGAGAATGCAATCGCCATCATGAACGGGGGCGTAGGCGAAGTCGATGGCGACGATGGGGTCCTGCCCGATGGAACGGGTGAGGCCCCCGCGGACCGCGCCGGCCGAGGGAAGTGCGGCGCCGCCCGGACCGATTTTGACGAAGATGTGGTCCTTCGTGAGACATTTGATCGCCGTCTGGTGAATGTGATAGACGCGGCAGTCGCCAACGTGGGCGATCCCAACCTGGTCGTTGCGAAAGGCGACGACCGTCAGGGTGGTTTGCATGGTATCGGCGACGCCCTGGGCCTGGCCTGCGTCGTAAACGGCGAGGTTGGCCTCGTTGGCGGTTTGCCAGAGTGCAGAGCTGAAGGTGATGGCAGGATTGAGGCGGCGGAAGGTGGCAAGTGCGGTTTCGGCGGCGAGGCGCGAGGCGACTTCGCCCTTGTCGTGGCCGCCAACACCATCGGCAATGATGGCGATGGCGCCGCGCTGGCGCATTTCCTCGACGTTGTCCGGCTGCCAGAAGGTGACGAAGTCCTCATTGTTGTGCCGGACGGGCCCGGTGCGGGAGAGGTTGGCGGCGGTGAGTTCCATTGGGGAGAACTATTGCGGAGGAAGCTCTGCGCTGCAAGGGTCTGCTGATTTCGGCACGCTGCTTGCCGACAGGACGCAGGGAGTTTGTTGAATACCCTGAAAACAATGCGCTCAATGAATGGAGAGAATTATGGCAAGCCAGCAGTCGAATAAACAGAAGAGTTCGGGTGGCCGGGGATCGCGGGAGGAGCAGCCGCTGGGCCAGTCGGAACCGAAGCCGCCATTTCCGAAGCAGCACCAGAAGAGTCCGGGGTTGGAGTCGAAGATCGAGCCGCGGCCGCGGTACGAGGGATCGAAGTACAAAGCGGCAGGAAAACTGGAGGGGAAGCGGGCGCTTATCACCGGCGGGGATTCGGGTATTGGCCGTGCGGTGGCGGTGTTTTACGCCAAGGAGGGTGCGGATGTCGCGATCAATTATCTGCCGGAGGAGCAGAGTGATGCGGAGGAGACGGAGCAGGCAGTGGCGAAGGAGGGTCGGCGCTGCGTGCTGATTCCGGGGGACATTACCAATGAGCAGTTCTGCAAGGACCTGGTGGAACGGGCGATCCAGGAGCTGGGAGGGCTGGACATCCTGGTGTCGAATGCGGCGCACCAGGCGGCGAAGCAGAGCGTGGAGGAGGTGACCACGGAGGAGTGGGACAAGACGTTCAAGACGAATATTTATGCGTACTTCTGGCTGACGAAGGCGGCGATACCGCATCTGAAGCCGGGGTCGGTGATCCTGGCGACGACGTCGGAGAATTCGTTCGATCCATCGCAACAGTTGCCGGACTATGCGACAACGAAGTTCGCAATCAACGGGTACACGAAGGTGCTTGCGCAGCAATTGCAGAAGAAGGGAATACGGGTGAATGCGGTGGCGCCGGGGCCGGTGTGGACGCCGTTGAATCCGTCGGATCCGGGACGGACGCCGGAGAAGGTGGCGGAGTTCGGGCAGAAGAATCCGATGGGGCGGCCGGCGCAGCCGGAGGAATTGGCGCCGGCGTATGTGTTTTTGGCATCCGATGCAGATAGTTCGTACATCAACGGGGTGGTATTGCCGGTGATGGGTGGGGAGATTGTGCAGGGCGGGTAAGTGCGCGGATTTTTTCGGGGTAAGGAAGAGCCGCCGATTGCCTCCGGCGGCTCTTCTGTTTCATTATTTCTCTGCGGGGAGGGTGTAGAGCATCCAGCTGACGCCGAAGCGGTCGACGACCATGCCGAAGCCGGGGGAGAAGAAGGTTTTGCCGAAGGGCATCTGGACCTGGCCATCGGCGGCGAGGGCGTTGAAGAACTTTTGGGAGCGGGCAGCGTCTGGGAGGGAGAGGCTGAGGGAGATGCCCTGGAAGATGGCGGGTTTTTCGGAGTGGCAGCCGTCGGAGCACATGAGGGAGGCGTCGCCGATGCGGAGTTCGGCGTGCATGATGTTGTTTTCGGTGCCTGGGGGGACCATTTTGGGGTCATGGGGCTGTGGGCTGTCGGAGAATCGCATTTTCATGACGACTTCGGCGCCGAGGGCTTTGCGGTAATACTCGATGGCTTCCTCGCAGCGGCCGTTGAACGAGAGATAGGGTGACAGGCTCATGAGGGGCTCCTTTGTGTTGCGGGACTGATTATGTAGTGATTGCTACAATATTATTCTTGAGAAGAGCCGTCAAGGAGAATATTGTAGTGATGGCTAAATTAATGGAGCTCACACATGGCCAAGGGGCGGCCGCGACAGTTTGATGAGGAGGAGGCGCTGGATGCGGCGTTGCTGCTGTTCTGGCGGCGCGGGTATGAGGGGACGTCGCTGGCGGCGTTGACGGAGGCGATGGGGATCAACATGCCGAGCCTGTATGCGGCATTTGGCAATAAGGAGGCGCTCTTTCGGCGGGTGCTGGAGCGGTATCTGCATGGGCCGGCGTCGTACCTAAGTAAAGCATTGGCAGAACCTTCGGCGCGGGGGGCGGCGGAGACTTTGTTTCGGGGGGCGATCAACATGACGATGGATCAGCGGCATCCGGATGGGTGTCTGCTGGTGCATGGGGCGCTGGTGTCGGGGCCGGGGACGGAGGGGGTGCGGAAGGAGCTGGCGGCGTGGCGGGGGAAGGCGCAAGGGGCGGTGCAGCAACGGTTTGAGCGGGCGGTGGCGGAGGGGGATCTGCCGGCGGGAACGGATGCGGGGAAGCTGGCGGGGTATATTACGACGATGGTGTGGGGGCTGTCGGTGCAGGCGGCGGGCGGGGCGACTCGGCGGCAACTTGAGGATGCAGCGGCGTTTGCAATGCGTGCGTGGCCGGAATAAGGTTTTGGGGGACGCATTTTTTGGAGGCGATCATGCGGGCGATTCGGGTGCATGAGTTCGGCGGGCCGGAAGTGCTGAAGGTAGAAGAGGTTGCGACGCCGAAGCCGGGGAAGGGGCAGGTGCTGATTGGCGTAAAGGCGGTGGGGATCAACCCGGTGGAGACGTATATTCGGTCTGGAAAATACGGGGAAATGCACTTTCCTTACACGCCGGGGAAGGATTGCGCGGGGGTTGTGGAGGGGGTTGGGGAGGGTGTTGAGGGGGGTGTTGAGGGGTTTAAGGTGGGGGATCGGGTGTTTACGGACGGGACAGTGACGGGTGCGTACGCGGAAAAGACAGTCGCGCGTACGGATACGGTACATTTTTTGGCAGGGCGGGCGAGCTTTGAGCAGGGGGCCGCGGTGGGTGTGCCGGCGGGTGTGGCGTACTATGCGCTGATGTATCGGGGGGGTGGGCGGGCCGGCGAGACGGTGTTGATCCATGGCGGGACGGGGGGTGTGGGACCGGCGGCGATTCAGATGGCGCGGGCGGCGGGCTTTTACGTGGTTGCGACGGCGGGGGATGAGAAGGGGCGGGCGTTTGTGCTGGAGCAGGGGGCGCATGCGGCGGCGGATCACAAGATCACGGAGCGGCCGGAGGAGCTGCAGAAGCTGACGGGGGGAAGAGGGGTGGACATCATCCTGGAGATGCTGGCGAACGTGAACCTGGAATCGGATTTGAAGGTGCTGAACAAGCGTGGGCGGGTGATGGTGATCGGGAGCCGGGGGAGGATTGAGATTGATCCGCGGGAGACGATGAAGCGGGATGCCGATATTCGGGGGGTGATGCTTGGGGGGGCGTTGCCGGAGGAACACCGGGGGATTTATGCGGCGGTGGCGGCGGGGCTGGAGAATGGGACATTGCGGCCGGTGATCGGGATGCGGCTGAAGCTGGAGGAGGCGGCGAAGGCGCATCGGGAGGTGATGGAGGGAGAGAGTTTCGGGAAGATCGTGCTGTTGCCGACGGAATAGCGGAGGGGCGAGTGCGGTCGTGGCGGTGGTTTGTTTGCGGGGAGTATACTCAAGGGAATGACTTCTGCCGCTGAGACAATCGGGGATTCGCGGGTCGTGCGGGGGCGGGGAGAGTGGACGAAAGCGGACGCGGGGTTCTGCCTGTTGCTGCTGGGGATCAGCAGCATCTGGTGGATGGCGGTGAGCTTTCCGTTGATTCACTACGACGACCCGTTTTACGTGCGCGACAACGCGTACGTGCTGAACGGGATCAGCGGGACGGACGTGGCGTGGGCGTTCACGACGTCGCACATGACGGTGTGGATGCCGTTGACGTGGCTGAGCCTGCAACTGGATGCGACGCTGTTTCATGGGAGCGCGCAGTCGGTGTGGGGATTTCACGCAACGAACGTGGCGTTTCACGTGGCGAATGTCATTCTGGCGTATTTTCTCCTGTTGCAGTTTGGCGGGGAGGAGGGGCGGCGGCGGTGGTTGAGCTTTATCGGCGCGCTGCTATTTGCGATTCATCCGGAGCGGGTGGAGTCGGTGGCGTGGGTGACGGAGCGGAAGGATGTGCTTGCGGGCTTTTTCGGGTTGCTCGCGGTGCACTTGTACATACGCTGGCGCCGGAGGGGAGGGACGGGGCGGTACGTGGGGGTGTGCGCGTTGTTTCTGTGCAGCATGATGGCGAAGCCGATGGTGGTGATGCTACCGGTGCTGCTGATGGTGCTGGATTTCTGGCCATTGGGGCGGTGGCAATCCTGGGGATCGATGTGGCCGCTGTTTCGGGAGAAGGCACCGCTTTTCCTGATCAGCGCGGCAGCGAGCGTGAACACGTTGATGTTCCAGTTCACTATGGGAACGCTGCACGAACGTTTTTCGACGCGGGTGCAGAATGCTATTGTTTCGTATGCGCTGTATTTGCGGGATTTCGTGGGGATCGGGCATCGGTCCATTTTGTATCCGCTGGTGCAGTACACGTGGGTACAGGTGGCAGGGGCGGCGGGGGTGCTGGGCATCGTGTGCGCCGGGGTGTGGTTCTGCGGGCGGCGGTGGCGTGGCGATGCGGGGAAGGCGGTCGTGGTGGGGTGGCTGTGGTTTGTGATCAGCATGCTACCGGCGAGCGGGCTGGTGCAATCGGGGATGCAGTCGCGGGCGGATCGCTTCATGTACTGGCCGTCGCTGGGGCTGAGCATCCTGTTCGGGTTGGGGCTGCTGGGGATGGTGAAACGTTTTCGGGTGGTGGCAAACGGGATGGTGCTGTGCGGCGCGGCGTTCTTTTTTGTTCTCACGGCGATCCGGCTGCAGCAGTGGAGCGATCCGCTGCTGCTGTACGAACATGACCTGAAGGGGGATGATGGGAACGCGACGCTGCATTTGCTGGCGGGCATTGCGGCGGAGGAACGGGGAATGAAAGAAGTTGCACGGAAGCACCTGGAGCGGGCGCACGAGCTGGATCCGCGCAATATACCGCTGGCGCCGGAACATCGCTGAGCGCGCGGCAGGCGGTGATTCTTTTTCGGAGAGGTCTATGATCGCACGACCACTTTTGAAGTGGACGGTCAGACTGGCGCTGGCACTGGAGATCCTTATGAATGCCCCGGCACATGGCGAAACGCACACCACGACGATGGCATCGGCGATGTCTCCTGCGGATCCGTACCTGTGGCTGGAAGAGGTGACGGGGAATCGGGCAATGGCGTGGGTGCGTCAGCAGAACGCGGTGGCGGCCGAGGCGATCGAGAGCGATCGGGGCTTTTCGGCCACGCGGGCCCGGCTGCTGTCGATTCTCAATTCGAAGGATCGCATTCCGCACGTGCGCAAATATGGGAAGTACTGGTACAACTTCTGGCGTGACGCGCAGCATGTCCGGGGGGTGTGGCGGCGGACGACGATGGAGGAGTATCGCAAGCAGGACCCGGCGTGGGAGGTGGTGATCGATGTGGATGCACTGGCGGCGGCTGAAAAGGAGAACTGGGTGTGGCACGGGGAGAAGGTGCTGGAGCCGACGTACGACCGGTGCCTGATCTCGTTGTCGCGGGGCGGTGCGGATGCGGACGTGGTGCGTGAGTTTGACCTGGAGAAAAAGCAGTTTGTGAAGGACGGCTTTGCGTTGCCGGAGGCGAAGCAGGAGGTTGCATGGCGGGATCGAGACAGGTTGTATGTGGCGTCGGATTTCGGGCCGGGCTCGACGACGACGTCGGGGTATCCGCGGATCGTGAAGGAGTGGACGCGCGGGACGTCGCTGGGGGAGGCGGAGACGGTGTTCGAGGGGACGAAGGAAGATGTTTCGGTATCGCCGCGGGTGGAGCATGATCATGGACGGGTGTACGAATTCATCACGCGGGGGGTGACGTTTTTTTCGGATGAGACGTTTGTGCGGCGGGGCAGGGAGTGGGTGAAGATCGAAAAGCCTGCGGATGCGGAGGTGAGCACGTACGCGGAGGAGCTGCTGCTGCGGATCCGGTCGCCGTGGAACGTCGGGGGGAGGACGTATGCCGCAGGGAGCCTGCTGGCTGCGAACTTTGATGCTTATCTGAGCGGGGAGCGCCAGCTGACGGTGCTGTATGCGCCGACGGAGCGGACGTCGCTGCAGTCGTTCAGCGCGACGAAGCATTACCTGGTGCTGAACACGCTGGAGAACGTGAGCAGCAGGCCGATCCTGCTGAAGCGGTCGAATGGGGGGTGGGAGCGGCTGGCCTTTGAGGCGCCGGCGCTGGGGTCGGTCAGCGTGGCGGGCGTGGATGCGGAAACGACGGACGATTACTTCATGAACACCGACGGATTTCTTGAGCCGCCGACGCTGTACCTTGGCACGGCGGGGACGGAGCGGCGGGAGAAGCTGAAGGGGCTTCCGGCGCTGTTCAATGCGGAGGGGCTGCGGGTTCAGCAGTTCGAAGCGACGTCGCAGGATGGGACGAAAGTTCCGTACTTCCAGATCTCGCGGGCGGACCTGCGACTCGATGGGAAGAATGCCACGCTGCTCTATGGGTATGGCGGGTTCGAGATTCCGCTGACGCCTGCGTACAACGCGCTGGTGGGCGCGGGGTGGCTGGAGACGGGGGGCGTGTTTGTGGTCGCGAACATTCGGGGCGGGGGCGAGTTTGGTCCGCGCTGGCACGAGGCGGCGCGGAAGGAGCATCGGCAGCGGGCGTACGACGATTTCATTGCGGTTGCGCGGGACCTGATAGCGCGGAAAGTCACATCGACGCCGCACCTGGGGATCCAGGGAGGTTCCAACGGCGGCTTGCTGATGGGGGTGATGGTGACGGAGCGGCCGGAATTGTTCGGGGCCGTGGTGTGCCAGGCGCCGCTGCTGGACATGCGGCGATACAACAAGCTGCTAGCGGGTGCGAGCTGGGTGGACGAGTACGGGGACCCGGAGAAGCCGGAGGAGTGGGCGTACCTGCGGAAGTTTTCGCCGTACCAGAACGTACGTGCGGGTGTGCAGTACCCGCCGGTGCTGTTCACGACATCGACGCGGGACGACCGGGTGCATCCGGGGCACGCGCGGAAAATGGCGGCGTTGATGGAATCGGTGGGGGCGCCGGTGCTTTATTACGAGAACATTGAAGGGGGGCACGCGGGGGCAGCGACGAACGACGAGGTTGCGACGCTGCGGGCGCTGGCGTACACGTTTTTGCGGCAAAAGCTGCGGGGATGAACTGGGGCGGGAACGCGGCGGCGTTCGGGGCGGCGGGGCTCAAGGCTCGAGGGTCTGCACCTGGTTGGTGCTGTTGACGGTGATGTCGGGTTTACCCTCGACGATGGCGGCATAGCCGGTGACACGGACCTTTTTTCCGGCAAGGCCGTTGCCGTCATGTCCGCCGAACTTTTTGGTCATGGCGCCGTAGATGCGCTGGTAGTAGGTGACGTGGAGATCGGAATTGTCCTTGAAGACGACCCGGGCGAGTTTTTTTGCGGTGTCGATGCGGATTGCTTCGACGGTGCCGACGATGGCGATTTTGCGATTGTCTTTTGCGGCATCGAGGAGTTTCGGCTGCTCCCAGGAGTGAATTTCCTCCACGGCAGCAGCGGGTTTGGCGACGGCGGCGACGGCTTCGCGGAGATCGGGAGCGGGTTCAGCGGCGGGCGGGGCGGGGTTGGGCGTTGATGGGGCGGCTGCGGGGGCCGGCGTGGGTGAAGGGGCTGCCGCGACTTGGACGGGGGCTGGTGCGGGGGGCGTGGGCGCAGGCGTTTGTGCGGGGGCGGGGGTGGCGGCCGGGGCGGCCTGGACTATTGGCGCCGGCGGAGTGGGCGCGACCGGCGTGGCTTCGGCGGGCTGAATCTTGTTGCGGGAGGTGAGGAGGAGGACGGCGGCGATGCCGACGAGGGCAACACCGGTTCCCGCCAGCGCGCCGACGAGGAAGGTGCGTTTTTTCCTGGGGGATTCGGGAGATGCGGGGGCGGGGGCGATGGAGGCGGGAGAGACGAAGGGGCTGGTGGCGGGCGGGGTGACGACGCTTCCGCTGCCGATGGGGATGGTGTGGGCGCGGAGTTGCTTGGCGAGCATGTCGGCGGTGGGGCGTTCTTCGGGTTCCTTGGCAAGGGCGCGGGAAACGACTTTGCCGAGGCTTTCGGGCAGGTCGGGGCGGAGGGCGCAGATGTTGGGTGGCGGGGATTCGAGGTGGGCCTTGAGGAGTTGTTCGCGGTCGCGCGCGACGAAGGGGGGCTTTCCGGTGAGGAGGTAGACGAGGACGCAGCCGAGGGAATAGACGTCGGACTTGGGGGTGGCGTGTTCGCGGCGGATGACTTCGGGGGCCATGTAGGTGGGTGTGCCGACGGCGCCGACGGGCATGGCAAAGCCGTCGGCGGGGTCATCGATGCGGGCGAGGCCGAAGTCGGTGATTTTGCAGCGGCCGGAGCGGGTGAGCATGAGGTTTTGCGGCTTGATGTCGCGGTGGACGATACCCATCTGGGCGGCGTGGGCGAGGGCTTCAGCGGCTTCCGCGCCGAGCTGGCAGGCGCGGTGCATGTCGAGCGCGCCGACGCCCTTGATCAGCGACCCGAGATCGCCGCCTTCGATGAGTTCCATGGCGATGTAGTGGTATCCGCCGGCCTCGCCGACTTCGTAGATCTGGACGATGTGTGGATGCTCGAGGGTGGCGGCGGAGCGTGCTTCGCGGACAAACTGCTCGACGCGGTAAGTGTTTGCGCCATTTTTTTTGGGCTTCATGCATTTGAGGGCGACCTGGCGTTTAAGCTTGGTGTCTTCGGCGCGCACGACTTTGCCCATCGACCCTTTGCCGAGGATGGCGAGGAGGCGGAACTTACCGAGCATGACCTGCTTGGCGGTGGCGGTGGCAGTGTCGTCGCCGGAAACGGGGAGCGACTCGTCTTCGGAACCGTTTTGACCGTGAGTAGACATGGGATTGCCCAACACTCCGTTGCAACTGTTCAGCGACCGCGGCAAGCACAA
This sequence comes from Phycisphaerae bacterium, assembly GCA_051955985.1. Classification (GTDB taxonomy): domain Bacteria; phylum Planctomycetota; class Phycisphaerae; order WQYP01; family WQYP01; genus DATKPA01. The sequence goes on from JBQCGD010000152.1 coordinate 16,917, forward strand.
CACCTGCGGGACCGGCATCCGTGATCTTTAAAACGTCGAGATGGAGGCAGCATAACGTCTGAGGGGCTGGCACTCCACCGCGAAAACAGGGGCGTTGTGTTAAATCTATTCGTCAAAAAGAGTCGAAAGGCATCAGGGAACCTGCAGGGCGGCCGGGGCTTTTCCCTGGGGCAGGAGGGTGAAAAGGTCACCCTTTTGGGTGGAGAGGGTGAGCAGATCGCCATCCTGGGCGGGGGCGGGCTGCAGCACGCCATTGCGGTAGACGGCGAGGGGCTGGTTCCAGGGGTTGTGAAGTGGGCAGGGGCCTCCGAGTTGTGAGCGGATCTGGACGAAGGGGATGGTTCCGTGCTGCATGGCGGAGGAGACGAGGAAGCCGCCGCGCTGGAGGAAGGTGAATTCTGCATCCCAGTCTTTGGGCCAGGCGGGGAAGAGGCGGATGGCGAAGGGTCCGGCGGGGGTGCCTGGGAGGCTTTGGCAGAGCGCGGACTGGAGGGCGTCGGCGGCGTTTCCGAGGCGCTGGGCGCTGGTGGTCTGGGGACCTTCGCGGAGATCCATGCGGTTGGCGAGGACGGGGACTTCGGCGGAGAAGGATTGCATGGGGAGGAGGCGTTTGAGGTCGTCGGGGCGGCCGAGTTTTGCGGCGGCGAGGGGCATCTTGGAGAGGACGCTGATGCCAGGGGGGCGGCGGCGCGGTTGGGTGGCTGCTGGGCGCGTTGCGGCGGGCGGTCGGTCTTCGCGTTGTTGATCGGGATTGGGGTGGGAATAGGCGTCGAAGGTGGCGTTGGCGATGGCTTTCATGGGGGGGGGCGAATCGAGGTTGCAGAGGTCGAAGAACCATTCGGGGAGGGTGTTGCTGTCGGGGAGGGCGAGGACGGGGTGGCGGAAGCCTTCGCTGGCGTGGGCTTTGACCCAGACGGGGGTGGTGCGGTTGGATTTGACCTGGGCGGTATCGGAGCGGGGTAGCGGGGCGAGGTGGGTGAGGATTTCCTGCCAGGCGGCGCGATCGGGGGCGTCGAGGTTCAAGATTTCGGAGGCGCGGATGGCGGTGGGGAGGATGCCCATGATGCCGGCGATTTCCTCATCGGTGTCGGTGCCATCCCAAAGGGCCTCGTTGGCGTTGACGTGGTGGATGTGGTAGAGGCCGTCGGATTCTTTGACGAGGTTTGGGAAATGGCGGTAGAACTCGGCGGCGTCGCGGATGACGGGGTAGGCGACGTCGCGGAGCCAGGCGGTGTCGCCGGTGTATTGGTAGCGGGTCCAGTATTCGTAGGCGATTTTGGCGCCGCGTGCGAAGGTGTGGGTGACGGGGCCGAAGGGGCTGTCGCTGCGGATTTTGACCTCGTACTTGCCGTCATGCCATTCGCCGTTGCCGATGAAATTCCAGCGGCTGGAGTAACCCATGCGGGCGGTGGCGTAGTCCATGAACTTTTGGGAGCGTTGGGACCAGGGCTTTCGCATGAGGTAGAGATCGCGCATTTCGGCGGCGATGTCGTCGGGCAGGGGAGCGAGGCCGTTGAAGGCGCCGGTTTCGGGGATGAAGGCGCCCTGGCTGCCCCACTGCTCGCGAGCGGCCTGTTCGAGGGAGGGGAGTTGGGCGCGGTACATTTTGAACATGGGGTCGTAGAGATCGAGGTGGTTGGAGGCGAGGAGTGCGGTGTTGTAGAGGCAGCTTTGGTTGGCGCCCCAGAACTGGGATCCCCACTGGCGTTTGTCGCCGCCGGTGGTCCACATCATGCCGTTGAACTTGACGGGGTAATTGCCACGGGAGGTGGAGGCCATGAGGTAGAGGTAATAGGTGAAATTCTGTTCGAGGTGATCGGCGACGCCGTCGGGGCTGTGGAGGTGGAGGGTGGAGCGGGTCCAGAAATCGCGCCACCATTGTTCGTTGGAGTCCTGCATCTGGTCGAAGTTCCGGCGGTGAGCTTCGTCGAGTATCTGGAGGGCGGGGGCGGTGGCGTTGTTGTTTTTCTGCATGGAGGCGGCGCTGGAGATGAGGACGAGGAAGGTTCCGTTTTCCGGGGGGGTGACGAGGCGGATTTCCTGATCGCCGGCGGGTTGGATACGCGCGTCGCGTCCGGTGACTTCGGCGGCGACGGCGGAGGCGCAGTAAAAATCGCCGGAAGCGGGCTCGGGTTCTTCGAAGCGCTGGGTGAGGAGGATCCGGTTGCCGTAGGCGCCGCCGCCGAGGAGCGTGGAGGTTGCGGTGTGCTGGAAGCGTTTTTCGACGGGGGGGCGGAGCATTCGGAGTTTCAGGGTGATGGGCTGGGGCATTTCGCGGTTGTCGGTCACCTGGAGGGCGAATGCGTCGTGGTCGTGGAGCGCGATGGCGCGAATGGTGACGCCGCTGCCGTTGGTCGTCACGCGGCCGTTTTCCACGGACAGGTGCTGTTTGAAGGCGGGGCCGGCGAAGACATCCCCGCCGACGTCGAGATCAACGAATGCGCAACCGCCGCAGTAATCGGTGTGTTTTTCGGGGAAGCTTGTCGTGTCGCGATCGACGCCGAAGACGTCATCGCGGTTGATTTCCATTTGAAGGGCGGAGGGGGAGGTCCAGAGGAGCGATCCCATGCGGCCGTTGCCGATGGGCATGCCGGCCTCGCTGCGGTCAGCGGGGAGGTCGTAGGTGAGGTCGGCGCGGGAGACGATGGCGGCGCGATCGACCTCCAGCAGCGGTTTCCCGGGGTCGCCGGGGTGTTGGTCCTGGGCGCGTGCGCCGACGGCGGCGGCCAGAATCGCTGCAATTGTTACCGTTGATACCTGCCTCATCATTCCTCACTCCGTCCGTTCGCATATTCGAAATGTTGTTCTTCTAAACGTCCCTGGCGGGGTCCGATTGCGGTACTCGGGGCATGGGCACGGCACTATCGGCCCTTGAGGGTCCGATAGGGGCCGCCGGCACCGGTGCGTCGGGAGATGGGCGCAAGATTACCGAAGTAATGCCTTTTCTCGCGCAAACGGCGGTGTATATTTCCCTGTCCGCATCGCAAGTGGTGCGGCGGAGGTCCCATGCCGTTGTTTTTGAGAGACGCTCCCCGCTACATGGCCGCAGCGACGCTCTGCGCGCTCGCGGCGCCGGCGTTTTCCCTCAGCCTGACGATCAGCAATGGGGGGACGGTGAATCTGGGGAATCGCACTTACACGTCGATCACGATCAGCAACGGGACCGCGGTGAACAACACGGGGACGCCGATCACCGGCGCGCTCGCCTTCGGCGGATCGGCCGACAACTGGACAGGCACGCTCGATCTCCAGGCGAACAAGATGATCGTCCAGCCGGCGAGCTCGAAGGCGGCGGCGCTGGCGAAGCTGCAGAATCAGGCGGCATTCGGGGCATCGCATCCGGCGGGGATCCGGAGCACGGCTCTCCCGGCGCACATGGGGATCGCCGTCATCGATAATGCGGTCACCAACTTTGGCACGTTTGGGAACCAGCCGGTGGACGGCAATTCCCTCCTGCTGTCTCCCGAGCTGCTGGGGGATGCGAACGTCGACGGGAAGGTGGATCTGACGGACCTGTCGGTCGTTTTGAATCACTTCGGCACATCGACGCCGAACTGGACGTCGGGCAATTTTGATTACGGCCCGAGCATTGATTTGACGGACCTATCGGACGTGTTGAACAACTTCGGGCTGACGTCGAGTACCCCGTTTGTGCAGGGGATGGGGATGGCGCAGGCCGTTGCGGCGCCGGAGCCGGGTTTCCTGGGGGCAGTTTTCCCAATAGCTGTGCTTCTTTTTCGACGAAACAGATGGGTATAATTGCGTCCATCAGCTCAGCACAGCCACCATGGGTCCGGAAGGTTTTCGGACCTTTTTCATAGGGGTGCCTCGGGCTGAACGGAGTGGAGATTTCCATGCAGAATCGCATGATTGCGACCGCGCTGTTGCTGCTCGCCGCAGTTGGTTCAGCGTCCGCCCTGACGATTGTTCCCACGTATGACGTGAGCGTTTCGGGGCGCGCGGATTTCGCGCAGGTTCAATCGGCCGTGAACTACGCGATCACGCAGTTCCAGAATGAGATGACGGACAACGTCACTCTTCACATCACGATTGCGGCGGGGAACGTCCAGCTTGGGCAAAGCCAGTTCAGCCTCACGGACGCGAACCCGTCATGGAAATATTCGAACATCCGGACGTTTCTGACGACCGATTCGAAGAGCCTGAATGACGCGACGGCGGTCAGCAATCTCCCGCTGATTGATCCGACCGGCGGGAAGAACTTCTGGCTGGTGGTTTCGCAGGCGAAGGCGCTGGGCGTTTCGTCCAACGACAACAACAATGACGGCACGTTTACGTTCAACTCGACGGCGAGCTACACGTTCGACCCGCAGAACCGGCAGGTTGCCGGCAAGTTCGATTTCATCGGCGTCGTGCAGCACGAATTTTCCGAAATCATGGGGCGGGGATTTGAGCTCGGGAACACCCTGAGCGGGAACCCGGCCTACATACCGTACGACCTGTTCCGGTTTACAGCGCCCGGGACGCGCAATCTCACGACGTCCGGTTCGGGGGTTTACTTTTCGATCGACAACGGGAACACGAATCTGCACGGCTACAACTCGGGATCGGGCGACATCCAGGACTGGGATTCGAGCGTCCACGATTCGTTCAACGCGGCCACCCCGACGGGCGAGGAGAACGACCTGACGTCGTCGGACATGGTCGCGATGGATGTGATCGGTTACGACGTGCCCAACACCGCCATCCTCGCGTGGAAAGGGAACAACAGCGCCGGGTTGTGGGATACGGCCTACACGGCGAACTGGAACAATCACACGACTCTCAAGAGCGCGGATGTGTACCGGGTGGGCGACAACGTCACTTTTGACGATACGGCCTCCACCTTCAACGTCCTGATCAACGCCAACGTCTACCCGGGCAGCGTCACCGTGAGTGCGGCGAACAATTACACGTTCAGCAGCGATGTGAACGCGGGCATCCTGGGCGGCGCGGCGCTTTTGAAACTGGGCACGGGGAGTCTCACGCTTACGCAAGCGAACGGCTACACCGGGGGGACAAGTGTTTCGGGCGGCGTCCTCATCGTTGCACATCCCAAAGCGCTTGGCACCGGCGCACTCGCGATTCATACCGGCGGAACGACGCGCCTGCAGGCGGGCCTCCCGTCGGGCGTGAAGCTTTCCTCAGTGACGATCGACAGCATCACCAATGCGTGGACGGGCACGCTGGACGTTACGGACGACAAGCTGATCATCGAGCCGGCCACCGGCCGCACGGCGCTTCTCTCGGCGCTTGAGAACCAGGCGATTTACGGGCGGACGCATTCGACCGGCATCATCAGTTCCACGGCGGGGAGCAACATGGCGGTTGCGGTGATCGACAACGCGCTCCTGGGACGTTTGAGCTTCGGCGGCGTGTCCGTCGGGGCGAATTCCATCCTGATCGCCCAGGAACTTCTCGGTGACAGCAACATCGACGGCAAGGTGGATCTCACCGACCTCTCGACCGTGCTGAATCACTTTGGATCTGCGAACAGCAGCTGGACGGCGGGGAATTTCGACGGCGCGGCCAGCATCGACCTTACCGATCTCTCGTATGTGCTCAACAACTTCGGGGCGACTTATTCCAGCCCGTTTGACGCCACGGCGAACACTCTGGTCGTTCCCGGCACGGCCGCGGACCAGGTGATCGCACAGACGGCGCTCGCCAACAGCAACATGCTGGCGGTTCCGGAGCCGGCGTCGCTCGGCGTCCTGGCCGCGGGGGGCCTGCTGCTGCTCAAGCGGCGTCGCGTGCGCTGAATTCCGGTGCGTTGATGCCCCCCCTACTGGAGCCCCAGTTCCTGCACCTTTGATTCAAGCAGGTTGATGCTCACCCCCAGGACGCTTGCGGCGCGGGCCAACACGCCGTTGCACTGGATGAGGGTGCGGCGAATCAGGGCCCGCTGCATCTGCCCGATCAGGGTTTCGTACATGTGTCCTTCGAAGAATTCGTAGGTATCGACACAGCGTTCGACGGCGGAGCTTACAGCCTGGAGATTGTGCTGCGCGAGGTCCTCGGCCCGGCGATGGCCGATGGTGCGAAGGATCTGGAAAAAGACCTCTTCGGGTTGGGTGAAGTCGTCCCCCTGGCGCACGAAGGCGCGGATCGCATCCTGGAGGGAGCGGACCTGCGGGGACCACGAGTACCGGTTGATTTCTGCAATGAGCGCGGGAGAGAGCTGTGAATGGGCTGCGCGTCCGAGCACGACTTCGCGGAGCAACCCGACGACCTCGAAGAACCATTCCTTGGTGCTGAATCCGCGGCGCACCTCGAGGGTGACCATGTTGATGCGTTCGTAGAGGTCGCGACGGAATTCGCCGCGGTCGCATCGCCGTTCGAGGCCGATCCAGGCGCTGAGGACGAGGCGGAGGTCGGTTCGCTGCACCTCTCCGCGGGCAGGGTCGAGGTACTCCTGGTCGGCGATGAGCCGGAGGAGTTCGAGCTGGACCGGCGGGGTCGCGCTTTGGACCTGGTCGATGAACAGCGTACCGCCGTTGGTCGATTCCAGGTTTCCTGCGCGACCCCTCGCCGGCGGCCGCTCGGGGTCATTCCAGTTGCGCCCGCCGGGCGAAAACTGGAAATCGAGGAGCGTTCCATGATTTGCATTGCACCGCACCGTCATGAAGGGACGGGCCGACCGCGGTGAACAGGTGTGCATGGCCTGCGCGACGAGGTCGACGCCGGTGCTTCGCGGCCCCATGATCAGTGCGGGCACGCGGCTCGAGGCGACGGCGGCGATCCCGTCGATCAGGCGTGCGACTTCTTCGATCTGCAGGACGATCTGCCCAAAGGGCTTTTGCGATAAATCCATGAGGAACCCCGTCTGTTCCCGTGTACTCCTTCCTGTGGGCGATCGGGCGTGTTCAGATCGCCTCGCTGCCTTCCTGACCGTCGCTGACGCGGATGACGCGTTCGAGAGGAAGCACAAAGACCTTGCCGTCGCCGACGGCACCGGTGGCACCGGAGCGTGCGCCCTTGATGACGGCGTTGATGGTGGGCTGGACGAAATTGTCATTGACGGCGATATCGAGGCGGACCTTGCGGATGAGGTTCACCTGCATGGGCTGGCCGCGGAAATACTCGGTGTGCCCCTTCTGGCGGCCGTAGCCCTGGACATCGCTGACGGTGAGGCGGAAGACTTCGACTTCGGTGAGGGCGGTTTTCACGGATTCGAGGCGGTGGGGTTGGATGATGGCCACGATCCACTTCATTGTGAGTTCTCCTGCGGGTTAAAGGTTCGTAAGTCTTAGAAAAGGGGCTGGTCACGGACTCGTGAGCCAGCCCCATATTCACACTAGAGAGTTGGCATCAGACCTTGGTCATTTCAGAGACGGAAGAGACAGAGGGAGAAGTCTTGAGTTCGAAATCGGGGTAACCCAGAGCGCCCATTTCGGGCATATCGAGACCTTCGAGTTCGACTTCCGCAGGTACGCGGAGTGGGACGATGAGGTTGGAGATCTTGAACCAGGGGTACATGATGCCGAAGCCGACGGTGGCGATCGCACAGCAGTCAATAACCTGGCAAAGGAGCTGGCCACCGCCGCCGCCGTAGAACAGACCGGTCACGGGATGGGGGACGCCACCGAAACCGGCGCCGTATTCGCCATTGGCGAAGAGTCCGACGCACAGGACGCCGAAGCAGCCGCACACACCGTGGACGGAAATGGCGCCGACGCAATCGTCGACACCCATCTTGTCCCAGAAGAAGACGCTGTAGACCACGACGACGCCGGCGATGATGCCGATGATGCAGGAGGCACCAGCGGAGACGAAGGCACAGGGCGCGGTGATGGCGACGAGACCGGCGAGCATGCCGTTGCACATCATGGAGGGGTCAGGCTTCTTGAACTTGATCCACATGACGCACATCGAAGCCAAGGCCGCAGTGATGCCGGCGAGCATGGTGTTGACAACGACGAAGGAGATGCGGAGGTCGGTGCCCGAGAGGGTGGAACCGGGGTTGAAGCCGAACCAGCCGAAGGCGAGGACGAAGGTGCCGCCCATGACCATGGGGAGGTCGTGGCCGGGGATGGCCTGGGGCTTTCCGTTGACGTACTTGCCGATGCGGGGACCGATGGCGAGACCGCCGGCGAGGGCGACGACGCCGCCCATCATGTGCACGACGCCGGATCCTGCGAAGTCGCAGACGCCGTTGCCCCAACCCAGGTTGGTGCCGAGTGCGGAGAGCCATCCGCCGCCCCAGACCCAGCAGGCTTCGATGCAGTAGGGGAGCGCGATGACAAGCCCGAAAAGGGTGAAGTTGCCCCAACTCCAGCGTTCGGCCATGGTGCCGGTCGGGATGGTGGCGGTGGTGTCCATGAAGACCATTTCGAAGAAGAAGAGGGCCATGACGCCAACGTCGTTGACGTTCCAGAGGAAGAAGCCCTTGGTACCGAGGATGGTCCAGTCGTGTCCGCCGAGGTGGAGGACCCAGCCGGAGTTGAGGACGGCGAGGCCGGGTCCGAGGGCGGAGTACCAGCCGGGCGCGGCGGGGCCGTTCCACCAGTTGCCCCAGCCGATGGCGAAGCCATAGACGTAGAAGGCAAGGCAGCCGAGGGGATAGATCATCATGTTCATGGCGAAGGTGTGGCCGGCGTTTTTGGCGCGGCAGAGGCCGGTTTCGACCATCGCGAAACCAAGCTGCATGAACATGACGAGGAACCCTTCGATGAGGGTCCAGACGATGTTCAGGGAATATTGGTTGTGAATGAGGCGATCGTAGAGGCCCTGGACGTCCATGTGGGCGGGATCGTCGCCGGCGATGGAGCCATCGGCGTTGAAGGTGGCGGAAGGCGTCGCCCAGACGCCGTAGCTGGCGCCGGTGGGATCGTTAATGGCATTGCCGTCCTTATCGAGGACGCCATTGAAGTAGCCGGGCACCTTGGGCGCGGCCGCGGCGGGAGCGCTGGCGGGCGCCGAAGCTGCCGCGTCATCCGCCCGGGACGTTTGCCAAGTGACGAGCAACGTGAGGAGCATGACGACGAGCGTCGCGATCCACGTTGCTTTGAGACGAGAAGCCAAGCTGAACTTGGGCTTCTTCTTCCCTAAGTCTGGTGTAATCCGTTTCACTACGAACCCCTTTTGCAAGTGCCCACCGGAATGCGCGCGACCCACCGCTCCGGGTCGTTTGAACCCTTCACGTTTCAGCGAGGCCGGGGAAAACCGGAACGCCCGGTCTTCCACTCCATTTCGATTTGCAACGACGCTCTGCTAATGCAACGGCAATGCCACATGACGAGGGGGGAGGGGACGTGGAGGCGGCGGTGCGGCCTAAAGGCCTGAAAAACCGCATCCTTGCCGTGAGAATTTCCTAAACTGGTTGGTCCCCCCAGGAGCGGGGCGACGAGAGATTGGACCTACTAGCCGCTTAAAAAAGGAGCAGCGAATTACCTGGCGGTGGGGGGATGACTATTTATTAATCAATAACCATGTGTAGGAGATTTTAACGATGCAGTTGACGAGGCCTCAAAATCCTCAGCAAACGGGGGTGGGGCGGCGGGGCCACCGGGGGATCCATTCATAAGTAACTGGTGATTGGCTGCTTATAGAACGCGATTGCTTTTGGTCCGATCTGGGAGGCGAGGGTGCAGAAGGTTGTGGCCCGGAAGTTGCTACTTATCAAAGCATCCCTGCGGCTTCTTTGTTCAGGCGTCCTGTACGTTTTTAGGCGGAGACATTTCATGCCAGCTATCGGTCGTAATACCAAGACTTCCCAGATTGGAACGCTTTCCAATGAAGATATTCAGAAGAAGTGGGATGCATTGCTGCCCAACTTCGTTCGCTATGCGATGATCGCGGGGGCGGTGGCGATTGGGACGTTTCTGGTGAATCACTTCATGACACTGCCGCAGCGGGCCACGGACGTGGCGGTGGTCGTTTTTGAGATCGCCTGCATCTTTGCTGTGTGCTTTGTCTGCCTTGCGCTGGCGGCGCTCTTTTTTCGTTCGGATGCGTGGATCGGGAAATAACGGGCGTCCGTCGCGGCCAGGCATCACGACCGGAGCGGCCATTCGAGCGACCGTCTCCATTCCCATTCTGTCATCATCAAAGGATCCCCCTTGAAGAAGAACCTTGGACTTGTTTTCAGCATCATCATTTGTTTTGTGCTGGCCGGCGCTCTTGTTCAGAATTATCGCTCGCAGAGTGACACGCAGAAGCAACTGGCGGACATGCAGAAGCGGCTCGATGAGCAGCAGGCCGCCCCGGGAGTTTCTGGCGGGGATGCACGTGTGGCTCCCGCACAGCCGGTGATTGTCCAGTCGGGCACGACGCTGCCGACCTCCTATGCCCAGACGCACCAGCAGGTTCTTGATGTGATGAACGCCGGATGGAAGCTGATCAACCAGCGGACTCCGGCAGCCGCGCAGAATGCTGCCGATCTCTTCCAGGCGGGGATTGAGAAGATCGATGGGAAGTCTCCTGACCTTTACAATGGGCTGGGGCGGGCGCTTCTTCTGGCGAACAAGCCGCGGGAGGCGATTGCGGCGTGGAAAAGCGGCCTCAGGCTTGCGCCGACGTTTGCGGAAATGCAGAGCGGCATCGGGTGGGGTTACTGGAACCTGCACGATCCGTACCATGCGAAGAAGGCCTGGGATGCGGCGGTGGCGATCGATCCGAAGTGTGTGGATGCGTGGTCCGCGCTGGCGTGGATCGACCTGGCGCTGGGGGAAATTCAGCCGTCGAAGGCGGGATTCCAGGCGCTTCTTGCCCACGACAAGAACAACAGTTCGTGGGTGATGGGCCTGAGCATGGCGAAGGCGGGGAACCAGCGATTCGAGGAAATCAATCAGTTCTTCAGGCTTCCGGCGCTGGAGACGTTTACCACGGCGGTGCCTGATCCGATGGACGCGGTCGCCAGCACGGCCAAGAGCGAATAATTCGCGAGGCCCGGTGTCTTTAGATATTGATTGTGCTTTGCACCGTTGAGACTTTCATGACGCAGATTGCCCCGGAACCCTCCGCCTCCTCGACCGTAACGCCGCTGCTCCATCTGAGCCATCCGGATCACCACATTCCGGGGTATGAGCTTCCGGAGAATGCGTCCCGACCGCCTTCCAGAAAGGCGTGCGCCGTTGCGTTCGTTGCGGCTGCGGGGGTGGCGTGTGTGGGCGCGTTCCTGCATGTGGTGGGGAAAGGGGCGCCTGCGCCGGACGTTGCCATCGTCTGGATCGCGCCGTTCGTGGCGTTGCTGGCCTCGATCGCGATCATGCCGTTCGCGGCAAAGCACTTCTGGGAGAAAAATTACCAGAACGTTTCGATCGGCCTGGGGCTGCTGGTGGTCGCGTACTATCTTTTTGAGCTGCACGCGTGGAAAACGATGGCCGAGACCTTCGGCGATTACATCTCGTTCATTTTTCTCCTTGGCTCGCTGTTCGTTGTTTCCGGCGGCGTGATTATCCGCGTGCACCGCAAGGCGACGCCCGTCGCGAACGTGATCTTCCTGGTGCTGGGGGCGCTGCTGGCGAATATTTTCGGCACGACGGGCGCCTCGATGCTCCTGATCCGGCCGTTCCTCCGCCTCAACAAGGGCCGGGTGAAGCCGTATCACATCGTCTTCTTCATCTTCTGCGTGTCGAACGTAGGCGGGGCGTTGACGCCGATCGGGGATCCGCCGCTGTTCCTGGGTTACCTGCGGGGCGTCCCCTTCTGGTGGGTGTTGCAGCATTGCTGGCCGATCTGGCTGACGGCGGTCGGCTGCCTTGTGGCGGTTTTCTTCGTGATCGACACGCTGCAAACGCGCAAGACGGACGTGCATGAGGAGCCGCCGGCTCCGCAGGATCGTCCGCGTGAACTTGTTTCCATCTTTGGAGCGGCAAACCTCTTCTTCATCGCCCTGATTCTCGGCGCCGTGTTCCTGGAGGCGCCGCTGCGTGAAATCCTGATGGCGGCCGCGGCTTTCGGGTCGCTGGCGACCACGTCCCGGCGCATTTACGGGGAAAACCATTTCAACTACTCGCCGATCAAGGAGGTGGCGTTTCTCTTCGTGGGGATCTTCGCCACCATGGTCCCCGCCATGAATTACCTCCATGCCCACGCGGACGACCCGGCTTTCAAGCGGGCGCTCAACACCCCGGGGCACTTCTATTTCGCGTCGGGGGCGCTCTCCAGCGTTCTCGACAACGCGCCGACGTACGTGACTTTCCTGGAAACCTCGCTCGGCAAGCTGACCGGGGACCAGTTGGTTCTTGACCGGGAAAAGGCCCTCATCGCGGCAAAAGTCGTCACTCTCAGGGACAAAGACCACAACGACCTCTCCCCCGACCTTGCGCAGCGGCTCAACATCCTGCATACCACGCTGATCCGCGAGCACGGCGACGAAATCGTTGCAGGGCGCCTGGACCCTGCGGAAGCGGAACTCGGGTACCTCCTCGATGACTCCGGGAAGCTGACCGACACCTCCGGGCACGGCATGTTCAGGTTCCTGATCGCCATTTCCATGGGCGCGGTTTTCTTCGGGGCCTGCACGTACATCGGGAACGGGCCGAACTTCATGGTCAAGTCCATCGCCGATCACGCCGGCGCTCCGACGCCTTCGTTTTTCACCTACATCTACAAGTTCACGCTGCCGTGCCTTCTTCCGATTCTGATTCTCTGCTGGTTTCTCTATCTCCGCTGACGCTTGACCGCTGCGCTTGGCGATGGACTCGCCGACCGGTACGCTGCAACGGTCGCAACGGGCAGGCAGGAGATCCGCATGCAGCGCAATGCTTTCGTCATGAAACTCAAACCCGGGTTCGAAGCCGAGTACAAGCGTCGCCATGATGCGATCTGGCCGGAGCTCGCGGCGGAGCTCAAAGCGGCGGGGATCTCCGATTATTCGATCTTTCTCGACCCGCGGACCGGCTACCTTTTCGCGGTGCAGAAGCTCGCCGAGGGCCACACCGCGGCCAAGCTCCCGGAGACGCCGATTGTGAAGAAATGGTGGGCCTACATGAAGGACATCATGGACAGCAATCCGGACAATTCTCCGGTCGCCCTTCCCCTCGAGGAAGTTTTCCATCTCGATTGATTTGAGTTGTTGCCCCCCCACCGCCTGCGCAAGGGAGCAAAAACGAAAAACCCCCGGACCTGGGTCCAGGGGTTTTGAAGCTCCGCGGGTAGGATTCGAACCTACAACCAGCCGGTTAACAGCCGGCTGCTCTACCATTGAGCTACCGCGGAATGGTAGCCTGACAACCTGAATATCGGGTCGCCAGAGGTGGTCCATTAACGTACCTAATCCGTTCGGCGTGGTCAAGTTCCGTTTGTGCGTGTTCTCGCGTTTGTAGCGGGCGTTCTGATTCGGCGCGTGGATCCCTTCCACACAGGCATATTTTTCTTGGTGGCGGGTGGGCGGCGGGGCTATAACAGCCGCGTTGGTCACATCACGGGATTTCCATTTCATGCAGGTGCAACTGTGAAACTTACGTGCTGGGGTCGTCGCGCTTTTCCTGTCGCGGGTTTTCTTTTTGCGGTTGCTGGTGCTTGTGCGATTGCGCCAGGGGCGGGGAATGCGCCGAAGCGTGCGCCGGACAAGGTTCTGGCCGACATCAAGGCTGCGGACGGGGCTATTCCCAACTATGACATGAATGCGCGACTGGATCCGCGCTATCGCCACCAGATGGTCAAGGAGGTGGTTCCGCACCTGAAGGAGATGGCGGCTCTTTATGCGGAACTGGAGGCGGCGTCTCCGGCGATTGCGGCGAAGTATCAGGTGAGCTACTGCTTTGTTCTCGCCGAGCTGGCCGTGGACGGGGATGCCGACGCGCTCAAGACACTTGAGGATGCGTCTCAATCGGCGAAACCGGCGACAGCGCTTTTCGGGAAGGTGGGGCTGCTGGCGGAGCACTGGTGGGAAGCCACGGATGATGCGGAACAGGCGGCGGTTGCGGCGGATTTTGAAAAGCTGGCCAAGGCCAATCCGCGGGAGGACATGCTTGTGCACAGCGCGCTGTTTCTGGCGCGGGTGCGGGCCACCTCGGATGCGAATGCCAATGCGCTGCGGGATGTGGTGGACAAGGATCTGCACGGGCAGGCGGCGATCGTGTACCAGCATCAGTTGGTGAAATTCGGGCGGCCGTTCAAAGTGACGGTGCCGATTGTCGGGGGGAAGCCACTGTCGATTGCTTCGTGGAAGGGGAAGGTGGTGTTGATTGATTTCTGGGCGACGTGGTGTCCGCCGTGCCGGGAATCGCTGCCGCATTTGGCGCAACTTTATCACGACTATCACGCGAAGGGGCTGGAGGTGGTTGGGATTTCGAACGACTATTCGCTGGTCGATCTCAAGCAGTTCCTGGCGCAGAACAAGGATATTGTCTGGCCGCAGTCGTTCAGTCCCGCGGCGGCGAACCAATGGCACACGCTTGCCAAGCAATGCGGTGTGGATGGGATTCCGACAAGCATCCTGATTGATCGGAACGGCATTCTGCGGAGCATGCGGATTGGGTTGCCGTCGGAAGAGACGATCCAGAAATACCTGGATGAGCCGGCGGCGGAGGGGCCGACGGAGAAGTCCGGGCAGAGATAGCGGGATCCAGGTAAATGAAATTGAGAGCACTTGCGCCACCCGCGTGGGCCGCGAATCGGAGGTAGCGCCGCCCTGATGAAGGGAGGGAGGAGGGGTGGGGCGAAATCGGCAGGGCCCTATGGATGGCGGATCGCGGGGAGAGGAGGGGGACCGAAAAAGGGCGTGGGAGGCCCTGTTTGGAGGAGGCGAGGAAAAGGTGGAAACTGCAGCATTATGGGCATTTTTCACGGAAACTAAGAGGTGGCGAAGAGTCGTGCGGAGGGGGTGAAGAGTTGGGTCGGGGAGGACGATGGATCGGGCATGGGGCCAATGGAAAACAAATTGCAGCGGATGATTGAAGAAGCCCGGGTGCTGACCAAGCAATGGCTGACGAGCCGGGAGTGCGGTTTCACTTTGCCGGAGGTTCCGGGGGAGTTTGTTCGTCCGGAAGAGGGAGCGCGGGCAGGGGGAGGAGAAGCGACGGGGAGACTTCCGAGCGAGG
>JBQCGD010000153.1:0-9500 GCA_051955985.1 Phycisphaerae bacterium
TTCGATTTTTGATTTTCGAGTTTCGATTTGGGGGGTGTGGGAGCTGGATGGGGACGTGCAGGGGGGCTGGGGCGCCGGGCAGGGCAGGCGATTTTTCGATGCAAGGTGTTGATGCGCGTCGAAGAGGCATGCTTCTCACCACCGAGGTTGTGGTTAGAAGCATTGGACCCGGTAGTCGGCACGGGGCTATGTGGTTCAGGTTTTGGCGCGGTAGGGGGCGGCGAGGTCGATGGGGGAGGGGGAGTTGGATTCGGGGGTGATGAAAACGGGGACCTCGAAGGAGGTGTGGTAGTTGAGGCCGGGGAGGGCGGCGCGGACGTCGAGTTTCCAGGAGATGGTCCAGTAGGTGGGGTCGGAGAAGGTGGGTTGGCAGGTGTGGGGGATGCGGAAGGCGACGGGGATGGCGGTGAGGGTGTTGTCTTGTTCGAGGGCGCCGCGGACGAGGTGCTGGTGTTCGTGCCAGAGGATGGTTTGTGTGGTGGATCGGTTTTTGCCGTAGCCGGTGATGACGGATTTGGTGCAGGTGAGGGAGAGGTCGAAGCCGTGGGAGGGGTGGAGTTTGACCTTGGTGTAGACGATGCCGACGAGTTGGCGGCCGATGATTCCGGGGAAGGTGGCCATTTGGAAGAGGCTGGTGCCGAAGCGGAGCCAGTGGGCGGTTCGGAGGGTGGCGGAGGTGAGGAAGATGGCGGTGGCGGCGGTAGAGAGGGTTGCGAGGAGGACGGGGACGGAGAGCCAGGCGGCGTGATGGTGCAGGGCGGTTTTGATGAAAAAGGCGGCGGCGGTGGCGGTGAGGATGGAGAGAATCCAGAGGCTGATGATCTGGGGGATGAGGCTGTCGTGGACGCGGCCGTTATGCCAGCGTCTGTCATTGAGCCAGGGGTCGGCTTGGGATTGTGCAGGGGCTGCGGGGTTGGACATGGGATGCTCGGTTGAGAAGTTGCGGTGTGGTGTATTGTGACGAGCGGCGGGCGGCGGCGACAAGTGGGACATTGGGGAATGTGCGGCGGAGTTATTGGGCGGGAGAGTGGGGAAGTTTATTTTGTTATGCGCGTTTGTGTGTGGGTGCATGTTCCGCAAGCCCCCCATGTTTTCATGGGGGGTTAAATGTGTGGGGGGATTTGTTGAATAGAGGGGCGGGTGGGGCGTTATATGAGGGTGGTTTTTTTTGCGGTGGGTTTTGAATGGCTTGAATGTGGATCGATTTATGCAAACGCGTCGGGAGGTGCTGGCGGGGGCGGCGGTGGCTTTTGGGGCGACGGGGGTGGGAGGGGCGTGGGGGCAGGGGGCGGCGAGTGGGCCGGCGGGGGAAGGTGGGGGGGAAAAGAAGGTGGGGTTTGCGGTGGTGGGGATTGGGAAGTTGACGCTGGGGCAGATATTGCCGGCGTTTGCGAACTGCAAGCGGGCGCGGCTGGCGGGTTTTGTGACGGGGCATCCGGAGAAGGCGAAGCCGTTTTTGGAGAAGTTCAAGATTCCGGAGACGAGCGTGTATTCGTACGAGACGTACGAGAAGATGGCGGAGAATCCGGAGATTGAGGCGGTGTACATTGTGTTGCCGAACGGGATGCATGCGGAGTACACGATTCGGGCGTTGAAGATGGGGAAGCATGTGTTGTGCGAGAAGCCGATGGCGAATTCGCCGGAGGAATGCCAGCAGATGATTGAAGCGGCGAAGGGGGCGGGGCGGAAGCTGATGGTGGCGTATCGGGTGCATTTTGAGCCGCACAATTTGAAGGCGATCGAGATCTGCCGGAATCCGGGGGAGCTGGGGAAGCTGCGGTTTATTCATACGGAGCACACGTTTCACATCGGTGCGGGGGCGTGGCGGTTGAACAAGAAGATGTCGGGGGGCGGGTCGCTGGTGGATGTGGGGATATACGGGTTGAACGCGACGCGGTATTTGACGGGGGAGGAGCCGACGGAGATTACGGCGCAGATCCAGGAGAACTCGACGGATGCGCGGTTCAAGGAGGTGGAAGAGGGGCTGGTGTGGACGATGAAGTTTCCGTCGGGGGTGCTGGCGACGAACATCACGTCGTACAACGCGAAGAACAACAATCATCACCGGCTGATTTTTGAGAACGGGATGATCGACATGGAGCCGGCGACGGGGTATCACGGGATCAAGGTGAAAGCGGCTTCGCCGGCGAGTGTGGAGGAGGGGTTTGCGTTTCCGGAGATGGATCAGTTTGCGGCGGAGATGGATCACCTGGCGGCGTGCGTGCGGGGGAACAAGGAGGTGCAGTGTCCGGGGGAGGAGGGGTTGCGGGATATGAAGTTAATGGCGGGGATTTATGAGGCGGGGCGGGGGGGGAGGGTGGTGCGGGGGTAGGGAGTTTCGAGTTTCGATTTGGGAGGGGGTGCAATGTGTTTTTGGGCGTCTGTGTGGCATGCTTCTAACCACCGAGGTTGTGGTGAGAAGCATGGCACCCGGCGGTGGTCGGTTATTCGCGTGCTTTGCCCGGGATGATCAGGAAAGACAGCAGCGTGGGGAACCAGATGAAGATTGTGAAGACGAGTTGGAGGGAGTAGTAGAAGGCGGCGTCTGCCGTTTTAGAATGGCGGATGCGGGCGGCGAGGAGGAGAATTGTGGAGAGGAGAGTGGTTGCGGCGACGAGTTAGGAGATGCTGTAGATCAGAATTGCGCTGTCAGGAAAAGACACGAATGGGATGTGAGTTACGATGATGAGCAGTGGAGCGCCGAGGATTGCGATGAGGGCGGGCGCGGGGGTGACGGGCTTTGGTCGCTGGGTGGGGCGGGCGTAGTGAAGGACCGGGTCCATGAGTTTGGTACGTCCGGGGAGGAGAAAGGTTCGATCGATAAGGAGAGACGGACCTTCGGTCCTCGGGAATGGAAATGTGGTGGCATCCCACGGGCTTCCGCCCGTGGCTACTGGAAGGCGCCGCTTCGCGGCTCGGGGGCTTGCTTTGAATCGCCGGTTGAGGGATGTGTGGAGGTGGAAGTCCGAGTGGCGCGCGGCCCCGAGGGCCGCGGCTAAATTTGGGGAGGGGGTCAGAAGACCTTGCGGCGGCGGGCGGGGGGGATGGCGGCGATTTTGCGGTATTTGGCGACGGTTCTGCGGGCGAGTTCGATGCCTTGTTCTTTGAGTTTGACGACGATTTCGTCGTCGGAGAGGGGGTTGGATTTGTCTTCGTTGTCGATGATTTCGCCGAGCTTGGCTTTGACGGCGTCCCATGACATGGCTTCGCCTTCGGCGTTTTCGGTGCCGCCGGTGAAGAACATGCGGAGGGGGAAGATGCCGCGGGGGGTTTGGATGTATTTTTCGGCGACGGCGCGGGAGACGGTGCCGACGTGGATGCCGAGCTGGTCGGCGACGCCGATCATGGGGAGGGGTTTCATGAACTGGGGGCCGTGCTCGAGGAATTCTTTCTGGGCTTCGACGACGACGCGGAGAACGCGGAGGAGGGTGTTGCGGCGTTGTTCGATGGATTCGATGAGCCAGCGGGCGTTGCGGATATTGTTGGCGATGAACTCGCGGGTTTTGCCGTCGACGGATTTGGTCTTGGCCATCTTTTTGTAGATTTCGTTGATGTAGAGGCGCGGGGCGTGTTCATCGGTGAGGCGGCAGGTGTATTCGCCGGACTCTTCATCGCGTTCGACGATGGCGTCGGGGGTGACCTTGGGGATGGGGTTGTCTTCGAGGAGTGAGCCGGGCTTGGCGTTGAGGTGTTTGAGGAATTCCTTGCCCTGGTTGATCTGGTCGATGGTGAAGCCGGACTTGCGGGCGATCTGGGGGAGGCGGTTCATTTCGAGGTCGTGGAGGTAGGTGTTGACGAGGACGCGGGGGACGGTGAGGTCGGTGCGTTTTTCGCGTTCCCAGGCGTCGATCTGGAGGAGGAGGCATTCTTGGAGGTTTCGCGCGGCGATGCCGACGGGTTCGAGGCGTTGCTGTAGGACGGGGATGGCGTCTTCGAGGTCTTTGGGGGTGAGGCCGGCGGGGAGGTGTTGGGCGATGGTTTCGAGGGGGTCGCGGATGTAGCCGTCGTCGCCGATCCAGTCGATGAGGACGTAACCGGCGCGGCGGAGGCGGTCTTCGACGTCGATGAGGTCCCACTGGCGTGTAAGCTCTTCCTGGAGGGAGACGGAGCGGGCGGCGGTGTTGGCCATGGCGTCCATTTTGGCGTCGCGTTCGCCGGCGCCGCGGGAGCGGGAGCCGCGGTTCATTTGGGACCAGTCGGCCTGATCCTGGACATATTGTTCGATTTCGCGGTCGGAGATTTCGGTTTGTTTGTTGTCGGCGTCGGGGGACGGAGTGTCGGGGGTGGAGACTTCCTTGGGCATGCCGGCGACGGCGGTCATGTCGGGGGCTTCGTAGTCGGATTCCTTACGTTCGAGGACGGGGTTGGCGGTGAGTTCCTGTTCGATGCGTTCTTCGAGGGCCATGAGGGGGAGCTGGAGGATCTCCATGGACTGGATCATGCGGGGAGCCAGCTTCATCCGCTGTTCCATCCGCATGTGTTGTGATGCGTCTAATCTCATGATTTACCGATCTTTACAGAAATTCCCGGGAGCGGCGAAGACCTTAGCTCATCGGGAGTGCAACTACTGTGCCAGTTGCCTGGCATAATTTTCAAACATATCCGGGTTGTGGGGCGTTGGCACACTGAAATCGGAGAAAAGGGAGGGGTAGCTGAAGTTTAAAGGCGTCTTAGGGTGAGATGGCGGGGGGGCTCAACTGGCGATCGGACAAGGTGTTAGCGCGGGGGGAGGAATGACGCGGGGGGCGGATTTACGGACGTTCTGGCGGCCTGAAAAACTGGCAGGAGGGGACGGGGCATCGCCTGAATTTTGGTCAGGGGTGGGAGGAAAACCGGTCAAAGGGGGAGGTTGGGGGAAGGGGATGGACAAAGTTTCTGGATTTTGAGCGGAAGTTTTGCGAGAGGGTTCGCAACTGATTCAAGGGAATGGATGTGAATTGGTGAATGAAAGGGTAACGGATGACGACGCTTCGGACGCCGGTGGAGGTTGGGGAGCGGGTGGCGGGGCCTTCGTTGGGGACGGCGCGGGTGGAGGGGGTGGCGGATCGGGCGTTGCCACGACTGGTGGAAGAGGGGCGGCGGGAGCGGGGGCTGGGGGTGATGGTGGCGGTGTGTGTGGCGGCATTTTTTGCGTTGGTGGTGTTCTCGTTCTGGGCGCCGGCGGATGGGGGGATTGATCAGAATGCGTACCTGGTGGGTGGGCGGATGATCGCGGAGCATGGGACGCCGCGGTATGACTTGCCGCACCCGTTTGCGTACTCGGGGGGGATGTTCATCCGGACGGAGGGCGGGGCGTACTATCCGAAGTATCCGTTTGGGTTGCCGCTGTTGTATGCGGTGGTGTTTTGGATTTTTGGGATGAGCAAGGGGGTGACGCTGGCGTTTTTGGTGAGTCCGGTGAGCGCGGTGTTGGCGGTGCTGGGGATGTTTTATTTGGCGCGGGAGGTGGCGGGGACGTTTGCGGGGTTGCTGGCGGCGATTTTGTTGGGAAGCAGTCAGTTGATGCTGGCGTTGGCGGATAATCCGAACAGTCATGCGAGTTGTGTGGCGTGTGTGGTGTGGGGGATGTTTCTGCTGGTGCGGTGGTGGGAGACGGGGAGTTTGTGGCGCGGGGCGTTGGCGGGGTTTTTGCTGGGGTATGCGTGTTTGATCCGGTACAGCGAGGGGCTGCTGGTGTTGCCGCTGTTGGTGGCGACGGTGCATCGGTTGCGGTGGACGCGGGTGGGGTCGTACTTGCGGAACGCGGTGCCGGGGCTGATGTGGGCGGTGCCGGTGGGGACGTTGTTGATTTTTAACAAGGTGACGCTGGGGACGTGGACGGGGTATGACTCGACGAACGAGAGTGCGTTTGGGGAGGCGTTTACGTGGTCGAAGATGGCGACGACGTGGGAGTTGATGCTGCGGACGTTTTATGACACGGGGTTGTTTTTTACGTTTCCGCTGGGGATTGCGGGGTTGTGCATGTTGTTTCGGAGGCATTGGGTGGTGGGGGTGATGATGGTGGCGTGGTTTGTGCCGGGGGTGGCGTTGTACACGGCGTATTATTTTTCGCCGGAGATGGGGCTGGCGTATGCGCGGTTTTTTCTGACGTTTCTGCCGGCGGCGCTGGTGGGGGTGGCGGTGTGTTTGCGGGATGGGGTGATGATGGCGGGGTCGGTGGGGGCGGGCGTGCGGCGGGTGCCGGGGTCGCTGGTGATGGCGGCGGGGGTGGTGACGGCGATCGGGGCGTGCGTGGGGGTGTATCGGTCGGCGGAGGGGATGGAGGGTGGGCGCGGGGATTCGCAGGGGTTGGTGCAGGAGTTCCTGGGGCGGAAGAATTTGGCGGAGACGGGGAAGGTGCTGGCGGAGCATGTGCCGAATGGGTCGGTGTTGTTTGCGGGTGGGGGAGGGATGGGGCGGGGGCCGAGGTCGGATTTGAATTACATACAGTTTGTGGGGGATTGGGAGGTGTTTGAGATTTCGGCGTTTACGGGGAATCGGCGCGGGGGGTTTATGGGCGGGCCGGGCGGGCGCGGGGGGCCGGGGGGGCCTGGGGGGCGGAGGGGGATGACTGGGGATGCGAATGCGCCGACGCCGCGGCAGCGGGAGCAGGCGGAGTATGAAAGCGGGTTGTCTGCGGGGAAGCCGTATCGGGCGTTGCCGGGGGCGGAGGGGCAGGTGATTGAAGGGGCGCTGGCGGGTGGGAGGCGGGTGTTTGCGGTGGCTTCGCCGGCGGAGGTGCAGAATTTTCGGGATGGGTTGAGTGGGAAGTGGCGGGTGAGGCGGGTGGCGCGGTGGAGTGATTTGACGGAGCCGGTGGAGTTTTTGCAGCAGGGGCGGTTTGGCGGGCGGCGGTTTGGCGGGCCGATGGGCGGGCCGGGGGGACCGGGTGGTCCGCCGGGGATGGGTGGGCCGGGGTTTGGGGGGCCGGGTGGGTTTGGGGGGATGTTTGGCGGGGGAAGGCGCGGCGGGTTTGGGCGCGGGGGTGCGGGTGGGCAGCAGGAGGTGGTGGGGGCGGGGTGGGAGTTGGTGGAGATTGTGAGAGGGGGGTGAGGGAATTGCAGGCGCGCGTGGGGTGCTGAGGAGGGCTTTGCGTCAACGCAGGGAATGTCCGCGGCGTGGAAGGCGGAGGCTTGGCGGGTGTTGAGACAAGTTCGTTCAGGCGGCTTTTGGCGTGCCGGCGGCGGAGAGGGCTCCGGGTTTCAGCAAGAGAACGGTGTCATTGCCTTTGCGGCGTCGGGCGGTGCCCTGGAAAAGCTCGGCGGAGATCTGCGTCATGATTGCCGGGAGCTGGGCGATCGTGGCGGGTTCGAGTTTCTCGACGGATTCGACCCTGTCGACGGCGAGTCCGAAGGGATTACCGTTTCCTTCGATGACGACGGCGATTTCGCGAGTGGAGCCGGACAGGTGGGCGCGCGTTGCGGCAAACAACTCGCGGAGTCTCGCCAGAACGGAGGTGCGTCTCTGCTCGATGACTGCGTTGGCGGCAGCGAAGTCGCCGGCATCCACGTGCTTGCGGACCACGTCCGCCGCGGCGTGGATGGCCTGGTGAGGCGCATCGAATTCCTTTAGCAAGGAGGCGAGGATGAGGTCGTCGGTGTGAAAGGCGTCGTACCATTTGCCAAAAGCACACTGGTGGGGATCGGTTGTGAGGGAGAAAGCGCGGCGATCGGTGACGGATTTCTCCAGTTCGGCGAGCCAGTTCACGTGGTCCTGCTCGCGTTTTTCGAGGGTCTGCGACAGCTCGGAAACATAGGTCAGGAGGCTTTGCATGCCGCAGCGGAGCCGCAAATCGATGACGGGGAGGACGCGGCCGCGCAGATTCACGACGCCGCGGACGCAGGTCGGAGCGCCCGGCGTGTGGACGACTTCGGGCATTCGCACCATGGCCTGGACCGACAAGGCGGGAATTGCGAAAAGGTTGGCACCCGCTGTCACGATGACCTGGGGTCCATCCGTGATCGCGAGTGCTGTTTCCCCGGTGTCGTGCGCGTGCATGTGGTTGTCCTTTCGGTTGGGGCGTTTTTCTCTTGTCTGTTTCCGATTGCATCAGCCGCCGGAAGACTGATCAAGTTATGTTGATACGGTCCAGGCGTGATGCATGTGCGTATCGTCGGCCGCGGCGCTGTCATACTTAACGGATATGCGCTGCTTCCTGAGAATGAGAAGCGTTGGAGTGTAGAAGTGGCGGGCGTGATAGGGAAAGGGCCTAGGGCTTGCGGCGATAGCGGCGTATTCGGCGGCTCGGGAATTTCAGGGATTCATTTGGGTGTCAGCAAGGAGGGAATCAAAGATGCGAAGATCGAGCGAAAGAGATGGGCCGGAAATGCACTTATGCGTCGGGGAGGCGGAGGGTGATGAAGGATTTGCCGCCGAGGGCGGCGTAGGTGGCGGTGATGAGGATGGCGAGGGTGGCGGCGATGGCGACGAGGGAGGCGTTGCGGTACCAGACGGAGAAGTCGAAGGTGATGGGGAAGTAGGTGAGGAGGATGTAGGTGTAGATGCAGAAGATCATGGCGACGAGGCCGTGGCGCATAAGGAGTGCGAGGAAGAGGATGGCGATGATGATCTGGACGATCCAGGAGAGCCATTCGCCGCTGCCGAGGCGGGCGGTGCCGGCGACGAAGACGAGGATGAAGATGAGGGAGAGGAGGGGTTTGCGTCGGACGACGAGTCGGAGGAGGACGAGGAGGAGGAGCATGAGGAGGCCGTAGAAGAGGGCGATGATGGCGCCGGAGAAGAGTGTGGAGAGGGTGGTGGCGGATTCGAGCATCTGGATGGTGCCGTAGATGCGGGGCATGGGGGCGCGGAGGCCGAAGTAGGCGGGGATGAGCTGGTCGAGGATGGTGAGAAGGGCGACGACGGTTCCGGCGGAGGCGCCGATGAGCATGTCGCGGCCGACGAGTGGGTCGATCCATCGTCCGGCGAGCATGCGGGACCAGGAGATGATGGTTTCGGGCCAGACGCGTCGGACGTGGGGTTCGAGGGCCATGTAGAAGACCCAGACGAGACCGACGGTGAAGACGACGGGTCCCATGCCGTGGGTGAAGAGTCGGAATTCCATGATGAGGTCGGGGACATGGTGGACGCGGAGGAGCCAGGCGATGAGTCCGGAGACGAAGAAGGCGAGTCCCATGCGTGTGGCGCCGGGGCGGTCGCCGCGGCCGGAGCGGTAAGCGCGGAGGGCCATGAATCCGCCGGCGACGAGGAGGACGATGAGGATGAGGGTCTGGACGACGATGCCGGAGTTGCCGATGGAGAGGAGGGTGGCTTTTTCCTCGGGGAGGGATTCTTCCTTCCAGCCGCCGGTGATGGCGAAGTAGACGGGTCGTCCGCGGTAGGAGCCGGCCTCGACGTGGAGTTTTTCTTCGGGGGCGTCGTCGTAGGTGCCTTCCCAGGCGGCGCGGTAATCGACGTAGACCGGCGGGATGGCGGTGGGTTGGACGGGATTGAAGTGGCCCTTGTCGGAGATGTGGGAGGCGGTGAGGAGGGGGGACCAGTCGGGGACGAGCGGCGCGGCG
>JBQCGD010000154.1:0-39049 GCA_051955985.1 Phycisphaerae bacterium
GTCTTCGCATCTCCAAATAGCTCTCGCTGGACCCACGCGCGATTCCAAGGCTTAGTGGTTTCACCCGTCTTGATTTGAAAGTATGTGCCCCCGGCGATGAGCAGTTCATCCGCAGATACCATCGCGCCAGCGTCAATCGACGCGTCGATTCCACCGTCTTTTTTAATCGCTGAGGTAATGTGAATGTTGGTAATAGGAACTTGACGCCATCGAGCTTGGCAGAAAAGCAGTTCGCGAAACGTATCGACTGCTGAGACGGCATCGAGCCGCTGTAAATTCTCGTGCTTCAATGTTGTGATGGCAGAAGCTCTGGCACGAAGATGGTCATCGAAGTCGGCTATTAGTGCGCGAACCAGTTGCGCGTTGGCGCCAGCGCACCGCCGCTGGCCAGTTTCCCAGCGAGCAACGGTGACAGCACTAACACGTAGTCGTTCAGCCAGCTGATGCTGAGTCCAACCCCTACTGCTGCGAAGAGAACGTATCGTTTCAGCCGTTGCCGATTGGATCTTAGCCATAGGCTATAAATATAACCGATGGTTATAAAAACGCAAGCGCGAAAATTATTGCGCACGCCAACGGTCCCATTCGGTGGCACCAGGGCCCCCACGGGCAGCCACTTTGATTGTTTCAACACTTCGCACAAGCTTCCTTATGTTTAACCGGCCTACTAGGTCGTTTGCCCACTGAAAATACTTCGCGAACGCGACCGATCTCTGCGACTTGCTCATCGCGAGCCTCCGCGGTCCTTTCCGTTTTCTGACCCATGCGATTGCGTCATAGCGTCGCGCAGTTTAGGAGATCCAATAACCAAAGTACCGCCGTCTATCCGTTCTGCTTATTCACGGAGTTCTATCGCCCCTTTGGTGTACGCGTTGCAGCGTATTGTACCTATCAACCGCTAGTCGATCGAAGATCCATCTTGGTCGTCAAATCACGCCATCGGGGTCGTCTCTGGTCGCAAACTTTCCCAAGCTATCGCGACGCAAATCTAGTCTTGAGGATCCACCGCTAGTTGCTGCAAGCACCAACATTCGTCCGGAACTCAAAACACGCTCGATGATGCTCGAAAGTGTTTTGGACTGCCCGGTTGCAGAACCAATCCATCCATGCCGAAGTAAATTCGTAAACTCCCCATTGTTAAACTTCCGCGAACAATTTTGCCACGAGATCGCCCTTCCTCCTTGGTTGCCGACAATATTAGGTGATTTCAGAAGCCTGCGCCACAGATCCAGAGGTATGTACATGCCGGAGACCATGCCGGCGTCCAATGCCGCTTTAACCTTCGATTCACAGAGTTTCAAATAAAAAGGGCGCTCCGAAAGCCGGTAAGAAGCCAGCTCAGCACGCTCCTCCGGCGGTAGTCCCTTGAGCATTTCATCGACATCTGACATTTTTTGCAGCTCTTTATCGTGACTGGCGTCGTTATCTGGACGATATACCGGGGTGCGCCCATCTCCTGCATCCATTCGTTTGTACTGCACTAGGACAAATGAATCGAAGCGATGGTTGTAGTAAATCAAATCGACGCCAAGAGTCTGCTCCAGAGGCTGACGATTGCAATTTAGAATTGTTAGCTGCTCACCGCTAAGCCAGTTACCCATGACGATTGAACCGACCATGTGCCGCTCCGCAACCTCCATTCCAGGAAACGACACGTGATCATGATTTATTTGGGGATCTTCGCGAAGTCTCGTCCCCGACAACTGTGAAAGAAATGGCGCCACGGCGCGTGACCTGGATGGGACGGCCGTTCGGAGAATTCTCTTTCGCATGCCAGTTCCTCCCCAGGTTTGAATGGCACACGCCACCGCGTCTCGCTCAAAAATCTCTAGCCCACCGTCAAGTCGACCCGCGTTCGGCTTCGAGGTGGCCACGATCATTTTTAAATCGATCAGCTTCGATTTGATTTCAGGACGCTTAATTGCAACGACATCCAATACCTCTTCCCAAACCCTAGGTGTAGGTCGATATACACCACTTTCAGGAGGATTAAACGAATGCCGAAATCGATCGGGCAACGACTCACGTATCTCCTGGCTTTTTAGGTTGCCTAACCGAATCAAATTGGTGACCAATATGGTCCGTTGACCCGTGACGGTCTTCCTGCCGGCCTGGCAAATTCCGAGATAGGTCGCACTTGTTCCGTACAGTGAGACGATTGCGATTTCCGCGTATTTGGGATGCACATCTCGTGTGACCACTGTATAAGTGAATTGCTCTCGGCTATCGATGCTGTTCTCAATATCACCGGCAAGCGACCCCCCTCCTACGGCTATCCATAATCCATGCGCCTTCGACATGTCAAAATCCTACTGGCCGATTCATATCCTCGTCCGTCACAGAAGAGGCAAGCTGCGCCTTTCACACATTCCCCACACCCCTTCTCCAACTATCGCACCGATTGCTCATGCTGTCTGAGAATTGGCGTCATTAACTCCACGAAACTATCAAGGAGCGTCCCAAGATCTTGCACGGAAATGGTGGCCTCCCAATTCTTTTTATTCGTCGATGGCGGGACGTTCCAGAGACGAATGAATGCGACTTCTCCATTTCTCTGGCCGGAATCTGGCAGCATTTCGACATTGCCGTGAGCCACAGCATGTCGAAGAAGAACTACAAGTGCGCGGATTGTCTTTGGAGCGATGAAAGGCGAAGTGGTAATAACATTCCATCCTGGGACTGGTAATATCGTTTGTGGAATGTGGCGATCATACTTCTCTTTGATGTGCACGAGGGCGCACAAAAACGAATTAATAAGCTGCGTCGTTGCGTATGGACCCTTCAACGTGGCACGATCTTGAAGGAACTGGAGATTTCGCATTGTGCGGCGCATCATTTCCCGAACAGGATATCGGGGAGTCATAATCGTTCCCTTATTAAATGGTGTCCCTTCATATATCTAATGTAAGGAATCTGTCAGCACTCATTTGGTCGAACGCACGAACAAACTTCGGCTGAAGCTTGTTCAAGTTTGCTACGGTTGTGGCGTCGGCGCAGAGCACGAAAGTTCCCCGACTTCTGGTCGCCGCCACGAAGGCAATACGGCGTTCTTCGCTAAGGTCAGAATCTTGGGACCACCAGCTATCGGACACACACCTTCTCCTTCCTTTTGCCGCTGGAACATAGAATAGAGTCACATCGTGCGTTTCTCCCTTTACGGCATGCACCGTTCGGATTTTCGCTTGCGGCTCGTTTGTTTGCGGCATTTTGTGGGCGAGTGTCGGCAAGATTTTCTCTGAACTGATCTTCTTTGCCGGAGCTTTTACTTTCGCAGCGCTACCGTCTGACCTTTCCCATCCGCGTTCCTTTATCTCATAAAGCATAAGGGTACGCATGCGGAGCGACCACGTGTAAGCATCCTCGTCTGGTCCTGCTGGCCGGCTGGCTTCAATCAGTTTTGCTGCCGCCATTCTCAATGCATGCGGTGTGATGCCCGCCTTCATTAACTGTTCCACGTCGGCTGTCACATGATCGAACAGGATATAAAGGATCGCGGATTTCGCATTATCTATGGCGTATTTGCTCTTGCCTGCGTACAGATTCCGAGCACCAGAGTGAATCAGCGTAATCGGACGGGACGCAAACTCTGGTACCTCGTTGAGCTTTGCGCCTTCCAGCCCAAAAATCGTTTCGTTCGAACGGGTTACAATCTGTCTTCGTTTCCCATCGGCCTGACTCAGTTTTCTTCGGATCTCAGGCATTTCCACTGTCGGATCATCAATTGTCACCAGGATTGCCCTGCCTTCACCGCGTGCGGGTTCCGGCTCCACCGGCACACCCACCGAAATTAAATGATTCGCGACGTTGGTCACTTTTGATGGACAACGCAAAGATTGTCTGACTGGATATTCACGACAGCCAGGGATGTCTAAAAATGTATCGAATAGCTCCGGCCTTGCGCCGTTGAATTCATAAATGGCCTGATCTGGATCGCCGACGAGAAGACCCCTCGCCGCCGGCGCCGAAAGGATTGCTCGAACAATTTCGCCTAGGTACCAGCCAGTGTCCTGCAATTCGTCCACAATGAGGAAAGGGAAACGAGCACTTATCCATTTGCAAATCCTCGCTCCATGGTTCGCATCCCGGAGGATGGCACCCGCAATATAGGTGACGTCTGAATGCGATATCCAGCCCCATGTTTTCCACAACTTCAACTTGGCAACCCGCACCGTCGCACAATCCGTTGGGGAGAGTGGTGAAGCGCGGCCATATTCTCGCAACGCAAGCTTCGCGTCGGCTCTAAATCCGCCTATAAAATGGAGGTCCAGCAAAGAAACTCGCTTTTGACTGTCTGGCAGGACGAGAGCTGCCCTTGGGTCGAATTTGACCACAACGGCGCCATCACCAGCCAAAAGATGGAGCTTTTGAAGGTCTGGTCCGAGGACATGGGCAAATGGCTTTACGATATAGCGATACGCGAACGAATCCAAAGTGCCGACAAAATGCGGATGCACCAAATCAAAGCCCGCGGCCCGGCGAATCTCGTCCCCCCCAACATTTGTGAACGAGAGCGCGGCGACGCCTCCAGATCCTGACCAACCTTCTATCGCTCTGCGTATGGCTTCAGCGACGAGCCATGTCTTTCCGCATCCAGGTGCAGCCCGGACCAGCCGAACACGATCAGGTGCATCTAATACCTTGGCTTGTTCCGGAGTTGGTGTTCGTATATGTCTGGCCTTCGGGTTCATAGACTACTCGCCACCGGTCGCCTTCCAAACAAACTCTATTGCTTTTCTAAGATAGCCAGGAATCTGGAAGTCGACCGCCCAGTTCTTCTGCTTATCTCGTTCCAAAATTCTCTCCGCTAAACGATTGGCGAATTCGGCCTTGCTGCCAGAATGATCCGCGACACAGATACCTCTCCAAACAGCAAGAGTTCGGTCATCGAGATCGTCGCCTGCATCGGCCAGCCGCCTACTGTTTAGTGTCTGCGGAGTGCCAACGAAGCATTTCTCCCATTCTTCTGTCATTGTCGTGGGATTCTGCTCTCCGGCCGCAGCTAGATCGTATTCGAGCGTGACTTTGGAAACGAACACACCTACGTTCGCCCGATCTTTGAATGTGTCCGCCACAGCGTTTGCGCGGCCGCTACGGACGATTTTGCCAGCCTCGGTCTTCGGCTTGGCCGTTGCCCAGTCCGTAGTGGTTTTCGGCGGATCGCCATCAGTGATAATTGCGGCCGGGATATCCAGCCCTTTCTCACCAAGCAGCTTGCTGAAGGTGCCGAATGACACCCCGCATATAGGAAGTACGGATATGTGCCTCTT
The DNA here is from genome assembly GCA_051955985.1 of Phycisphaerae bacterium. Classification (GTDB taxonomy): domain Bacteria; phylum Planctomycetota; class Phycisphaerae; order WQYP01; family WQYP01; genus DATKPA01. The sequence goes on from JBQCGD010000154.1 coordinate 5,268, forward strand.
TAATAGGTCGTAACCGAGTCGTACAGAAATAGCAGGCATGAGGAGTGCTTCAGAAATTCCTTCGACGAGAATCAAACCCTTGGCGAAGTACAGCGTTGCGCGTGTTACATCCATCATTCGCCGGAGTTCTCGTTCCTCACGTCCTGATAGATTCGCGCGCGTTAGCGAGTTGCACCGGAAGGCGCCGGACTCACGATCAGCGAACGTTACAGATATTCGCGACGGCTGAACGTGTGAGGCAAGAGTCGGCGAGTGAGTGCTTACAATAATCTGCGGCGGGGATTTCGTATCGCTCAAAGAATTTAAGTGTTCGGCCAAAAGCAGCGTCAGTTGGGGATGTAGATGGGCCTCGGGTTCCTCGACCAGCAGCAAGGGTGATTCCTCTTCTCCCGTGTTTGCCAGGTGGGTAAGGATCGTCGCGATGTACAGGATATTGTTGTAGCCTAGCCCATTAGCGGAAATGTCTTCAATGGGCGTCCCATCCATTTGAACGCGGAGAGACTTGAGGATGCGATCGAGCTTTGCTGGACTCGCCGTGATCGAGCAAGAAGAATAGTCAGTACCAGCCATCTTTTCGGTGCTGGAACGAAGCGTGCTTCGCACGGCTTGCACTAGTTCCGTCTTTTCAAGCGCTGCGTTTGCTTCCTTGTAGATTTCAACGATTTCCTTTTCGGGCTCAGATTCGTCCCGTCTTGCGAGATCCTGAAGGAGTAAAGCTAACCTACTTCGATTTCCTGGGGTCAAGGCGGCTTCTGCGTCCCGGAGCGCCGGTAAGAACGTGACCGGAATTTGCGAAAGAACCTCTTGTGGAAGCGCTGCTCGATCGCCGGTTGGTGCACCGCCCCAGCGCTTGGAATCCGCATATTTTTTACCTTTCGGCCAGTTGGCCTCAAAGGTCAGCTTTGCTTTTGTCTTCTCTGGATTTTGCGTGTCATAGTCCAACAGCTCAAAAAAGCGAGCGCGGTCATCTGTTGTCAAGCCGTCGAAGATTAGCTCAATGCTGATAAACTCGCCGCGCTCGTCTTGTTCAATATCTCTGCAAAAATCGTCCTCTGTAAGCCAGAGGGGATCACCTCGCGCCGCCGATGGTCCAAGCGCGTGACGGATTGCGCTGAAGAGATTGCTTTTTCCCGTATTGTTTCGACCGATTACAGCATTAACGCCTCGCTGAAGATAAAAATGTGCATTTTTAAAGCAGCGAAATCCATCGATCTTTATTTCCGAGATATACATCGTTCCTTCATCCCATTTCTGAGTGCAATGTCCACTAAAACCAATTCAATCCCCGGTCCCATTTCCGTCTCCCAAGGTCTTAAAATCAAGACCTTCGATCTCTTGCAGCGTCTTTCCTACGATGCCCTGTAGTTCGCCGTACATCCCAACCGTCGCTTCTACCACTCGAGTGATCTCGCCCTCACGCTTGGCCCATTGCTTCATGATCGCTTTCTTTTCCTTTTGCAGATCTGAAGCCATGCTGGAGAACGCTTCGACAATGGCATGGACTCGCAGCTTGAATTTCGGCCCAGTCAGATACTGATAGACCATTTCCATTTTCGTCTGTTGGCCCTCAGATGCCTGGCGAGCGCAGTGTACTTCAATCAAGGTCTGTCGCAGTGAGAGCGCGACCGGGAGAATCACTTTGGGATGGGTAATCCAAACGCTAACAACCTGATCAAAGGTATCAATGCCTTTGGGAAGTGTTCCACTCACAATGATGGCAACTTCAGCCTTTGCCCGACGTTGGTCTTCTCTCAGCTTTGGAAGCCACCCATCGCTCCAATTCTTTGTGCGCTTTGATTCCCACAGGATTGTTCCGCAAACGGCGCCGGTTGGCATGATGACGCGCTGGAGTAAATCGCCGCCATGCTCGCCTTTAGGAACCGGCTCAATACGATCCTGAGGAAATTTGGCCTGCAAAATCTGTTCGAGCTGCAATTCCTGAACTTCCCCTTGCAACTGCTGCGACCCCTGTTCCGCCTTTCGTTTGAGCTCCTCGATTTGCTTCTGCATGGAACGAATTGTCTCTTCTCTTTCCATGACCTTAAGCCCCAGCTGTTCCTCCGCCTCCTTTTTAGCTTGCTCGCGTGTTTTCCCAATAGACTCCTGCACGCGTTTTTCTACGGTCAGTTCCATTTCGCGTTTGGCGTCGTCAAGTTCGCGCTCCTTACGAATGAGGTCGGCTTGGGCCTTTTGCGCTTCGGCCAGTTTGTCACTGCGTTCCTTTAGGACTTGCTGAAGGTCGGCTAACTCCTTTGATTTGTTATCGAGCTCCGAGGAAAGCGCCAGCTTCGCTTTTTTTGCCTCCTCAGCCGCAATCTTGGACCGTTCTTGGGCTACGAGTTCAGCTGCCTTCTGCGCGAGCGATTCCTTCTCTTGAGCGAGCGCGGCCTCCTTCTGCTTGATATCCTGTTCGCGTTTTGCAGCCTCCCCCAGCCTTTTCTCCATGTCCGAGATCGTTGCTTCCTTTTCCCGAATTCGCACAGCAACTTGTTCTTCCAACTCCTTCCGAGTTTGCTCGCGAGCAACATTCACCGAATCGTTGACGCGTTTTTCCACGGTCAATTCCAGTTCGCGACGGGCGTCATCCAATTCTCGCTGCTTGCGAAGAAGATCAACTTGCGCACGCTGGGCCTCGGCCAGCTTGGCATCTCGCGCCTTCAGTACATTTTGGATCTCTGCGAGTTCCTTGGATTTCTGCTCAATGTCGGCGGCGAAAACCAATTTGGCCTTCTTGGATTCCTCTGCAGCGATCTGCTCCTTTGCCTTCTGTAATTTTTCTTGTACCTGTTGTTCGAGCATTTCACTCGCTTTCGCAAGCGCAGCTTCCTTCTCTTGTATCTCGCGGTTGCGCTTGGCTACGTCTGCATCCTTGACGGCAAGACGTTGCTCGTAGTCCTTGCGAGTCGCCTCGATGAGTGGTGCGGCAAGCGAATCAGTGAGTTTGATTTCAGATTTGCAACTGGGGCAGGTAATGGTGGGTTCAGCCATACTGAGTTCTCCTGAAGCTCAGCCCAACAATATACGCCGATCTAGCCCGAATGTAGAGACATTTTTTTCACTATCTGCGCCTGGATTCCTTGCGAGTCGCCCAGGTACATGTTGGATGGTGGCAACCGCACCAGAAGTGCATTCAATTTGAGGTGTACGGATTACAGGAACGGGACTGGGTCCGTTCGGTGAGAGGTCACAGAAACATTGGCCGACGCGTTCATTCCTCGAACGTCAGTTTCCCATTTCCATAAATCTCCGCAACCGCTCTCCCGAGCGGTTTGTCGTGGGCTAGTGCCTCCGCCTCGCCCCTATAAACTTCGCGAACCGACCAGTTAACCGTGGCTAATACCCCTTGGCGTAGCGTGCCATGAATCGGAGACATATCTTCCGCATCAATGCGATACTCAAGGGATAATTCGGAACCAAGCGGGAAAGCATTGAGATTCAATCCGAGGGCATCGAAACTGGTTGAGTGACCAGTAAGCAAGATGCAATTCGCAGGAGGCAATGGCGATATCATTCCTACCCTGCCGTTGGGCTCGAAAAAATCCTCGCGCTCTTCGGTCATTCCGAACAGGTCCGGCATTCGAAAGGCGTCACGGCGATCCTCACGGCGAGGCACGCTTCCTTCAACTCCGGCGGGCAGCCGGATTGAAACCGTCGGTCGCTTTACTTCGACTTCACCAACATTGGTTAGCTTAAGCTGGATCGTATACCGGCCGTCGACGCCAACGAGAGTGAATTGCACGAATTTTAGACTGAGGCCTTTCTTCCGTACCAATTTAAACCGGTATTCCATCTCTCGATAAAGCTCGTCTCGCCATTTTCGCACTTCTCCTTCACGGAGTCCCTTTGAAGTGCTGGTTCTTCCGTCGTACTCGTCATGGTGGTTGTAACAGAGAAAGGCGAGATTCTCCTCGACGGAGTTCGCGTTGTTGTGATCCAAGTGAGCTATTTGACCCTTCACAACCTCATCGAGCCCATTCAACCAAAAGCACAGACAGCATCGGCGCCTCGATCTAAGGAGCACGGAGTTCTGCACTTCGTCTGGAACGGGCAATCTGGCCATCTGCGACTCCGATTAGCTTTTAACCCCTGGAACGTTGACGAGACAAAGAATTCTTTGATCGGAAATTGGGGATCGGCGCCTCGAGGAAATCAACGTGATCGACCTGCTCGTAAACATGCTTTGCATTTGCATTGACCCGAAGTTCCCAACTTACACCACCATTCCGACGTGGTCTGGCCGCAAAACACGCATATCAACTTCTGATCGAACGAAAAGAGCTGTGCCCCGGAATCATCCTCCGGCGGCGCGTCCACCGTCTTCTCCGGAACCAGACTGGCGTATGGAACCGGATGGTTCTGAAACTGATAGTGCGCTTCGAACGCCGAGCGCCTTGCATCCTCCAACCGTCTGTGCGCCTCCTCCTCCGCTGCAACGCGGGCTTGTTGGTCAGCCTCGAATCGAGCGATGAGTTGGTCGCGATTGGTAAGAAGCATCTCACGTTCTTCAGGCGTTAGCGGCCGGCCGCCCAATGCCGAGTACGTGGGGAGGTCATGTGTAGCACGATGTCCACGTTCGCGCCGGTAGCAGTCCGAGCCCCAACATTGAAGTTCCCCGTCCGGCAGTCGGATCATGTGGATCGCCGCGTAAATGGTTTGACCGCAACCGTTGCATTGACATTGCACCCGGTCAGTCCATTCCACCCGGAAAATCGCCAAAAGTTCCCATTCGCGTTGCTGGTTGAGTTCCGTTCCCATCCCGGCTGCGCCCCTTCTGCTATCGTCCTTCTACCGAAGAGGGTTCTACCGCGCGGGACCTTCGGCGGCAAAACATAATGAAAACATAATGAACCGGGACGCGAATTAGTGGAATGTTTGGGAAACCGTGCGAATCGATTGGAAACCCCGCCCAATAAAAAACCCCTCGAATTTCCCGTGATTTCTCACGTTTTTCGAGGGGTTTTCTTATGTGGGCAGAGCCGGAATCGAACCGGCGACACAAGGATTTTCAGTCCTTTGCTCTACCAGCTGAGCTATCTGCCCGTCGCAGATCCACTACTCTAAAAAACCACGCCCCCCCGGTCAAGCCAACGCTCTTCTTTTGATCGTTTTACGCCCCGCCCCCAAACTCAGTATCCGCCCCCCGCAGCCGGAATCCCCGACACGATCGCTACGCTCGCCGAGCAGCCCAATCGATCGGCTCCCGCGGCAATCATCTGCTGCGCCGTCGCCAGGTCCCGGATCCCCCCGGACGCGTTTACTTTCAGGCCGGACCCGCCCCCGTATTTTTTCAGCCAGCCCACCGTTTGTGCCGTCGCTCCCCCCTTGGGGTGGAATCCGGTTGATGTTTTTACGAAATCCGCCCCCCCTTCCGCGGCGGCCCGGCAACCCAGCTCTGTTTGCGCTTCGTTCAATGCGCCCGTTTCCAGGATCACCTTCACCACCGTCTGTTTCCAAACCGCCCGGGCCGCGCGCACCACCTCAAACACATCCTGCCGGCAGTAATCGGCGTTGCCCGCGTACAGGTCCGGAATTGATATCACCATGTCGATTTCCTGGGCCCCGTCTTTCACGCAACTCGATGCCTCAATTGCTTTTATCGTCGACCGCATGGCCCCCAGCGGAAATCCCACCACCGCGCATGTCTTCACCGGCCGGTCCGTCTTCTCCGGATCGCCCACGCCGGCTTCGTGAAGCATGTCACTCACAAGGTTCACCCAGCGCCCGTTCACGCAGACCGATGCAAACCGATGCTCAATCGCCTCCTGCACCACCTTGCGAACCTCGGCCTCGGTCGCTTCCGCCTTCAAAATCGTATGATCAATCATCCCCGCCAGTTGCGCGCGATCCATCCATCTCTCCTTCACATCGTTCGTCGTTTCGCAGCCAAACGCGGCAATTGTACACGAATCGCTGGCACTCACGCTTCGGGCTCGATGACAAAGTAAGGCTGCCCCGTGAAATCATTCCCGAAGCCCGGAACCAGGGCCGCGAGTTCAGCGCTTCCGTCTGCCATTTCAAAATAATACTGCAGGGGAAAATCGGTCTGCGTCTCCTCCGCCGGAATGATGGCGGTCAAGAGACGCACGCCAGATTGAGGCGTAACTTCCATCTGTATCGAGCGATACGTCTCCCCCTGGTTCACGGGCCGATACCACACGCGCGCCGTCAGTCCCTCCCGCGGCAGCGAGATCGAGAGAGGGATGGGGGTGCCGCGCTGGAAATGACGCGGCGGGGCGTGCTTTACGGCGAGGGAGGGGCGGCGGGGAGGGGCGGGGAGCGGGATGGGAGCCGATGGGAGGGGTGGGGGCTTGTGCGATTGCAGTGCGGCGATGTCGGCGTCGATGTCGGCGAGGCGGTCGTGCCAGTGGCCGCGGAGCTGGCGTTCGGCGCCGAAGGCGAGGTCGCGTGCGTAACTCGCGTCGGCCAATGGGATAAAAGCGGCCCAGGCGGCGCGGGCTTTTTTGTAGAAATGGATGGCCCGGTCGCGGGCGGCGGTGTTTCCGGTTCGTTCGAAAAATGCGTAAGCGACGGCGGCCTGGAGCTTTTGCGAGAGGAATGTTCCGATTCCGGCGGCAATGGTGACATCCACTTCCACGCGCCGCAGGTTGATGTCGCGGCTCTGTTTTGTGGCGGCCTTCAGGGATCCTTGCGCATCTTGCGACCATTGCTGGAGTTGTGATGCGACTTCCTGCGGCGTGATTTTGCCAAGAGGCTTTTGGGACAAGAGGGCGTCAACGTATTCGCTGACGGAGGCGAACAACTGGGGGTCGATGGCGGTGACGTTGGCGAAGACTTTCGGGCTTGGCGCCTCGCGGTACGGGCCGGGGTGGGCGGCATCCACAAGTGACATGTTTACATAGACTTCGGGCCAAAAGAGGGCGTTGGCAGCGGAGGGGACGTGGGCGGTGGTGATCAGCGGGAGGATGCGGCTGGCGCTGGCGAGGGCGGCTTCGACGTTTGGGGCGGCGGGGCCGAAGTCCTGTTGGAGCTGGCGTTGCCAGGTTTCGGGCGGGGCGTCGGGGTTGTAGGAGAGGCGGCCGAGGAGGCGGTACTGGTAGAGATATTTTCGCCAATCTCCCATGGGGACAACGAGTTGCGCGTCGGCGTAGGCGCTGCGGCCGGCGGCGGGGACGGCGGGGGGTTGGCCGGAGCCTTGGCGGCCTTTGAAGGAGAGGGGGTCGAAGTATTCGACGCCGTCCATTTCGCAGAAGGACCAGGTGCGGCCGTATTCGGCGGCGAAGAGGGGGTCGGCCCAGAGGAGGAGGCGTTGGGTGCCGGGCCAGACGCGTGTAATCACTTGGTACTGGCGGGTTTGTGTGAGGAGGTCGCCGAAGCTGTAGCGGATAAAGTTGCGGGAGCCGTTGGAGAGGGACATGAGGCCGCCGGCATTGGGGCGGGGAGCTTCCTGGGGGCGGATGGAGGCCTGCATGTAGGGGAGGCCCATGTGCTCGGCGGTAAACTTGGGCGATATCGTGACTTGCATGCCAGTGGCGCGGGCGGTGTCGATCATTTGGGGGGTGATGGATTTGGCGTGGAGGTCGAGTTCGATTGTGCGGGGGGAGCCGTCGGGGTTTTTGAGGCCGGTGACGCCGGACATGATGGTTTTCCAGAGGGCGTAGCTGCCTTCGGGGATGCCGCTTTCGCCGTGGGTGCGGAGGGTGATGCCGCGGATTCCGGGGCAGGCGTCGAGGAGCATGTGGAGGGCGTCGCGGCTGTAAGTGGCTTGATTGTCGGCGTTTAGGCCGGCGATGTTGTAGTTGACGTCGGGGCTGTTGGTCCAGTGGTAGGAGTGGGTCCAGAGGCCGAGTTGGAAGTGGAGGCCGCGGGCGGCGGCTTCATCGGAGATGTAACGGAGCATGTCGAGGTTGCGTTGGCGTTCTTCGTCGGGGAGCGCAACTCCTTTGGGGCTCACGGCTTGGACGTGGTATCCGGGCGGGTTCACGAGGAAGGGGTAGGCGAAGAAAAAGTAGGAGTCCTTGATGTTTCTGGAGAAGTCGTAGCCGAGGCCGAGGGAGAGGTTGAAGCGGTTGAAGCGGTGCGTGACGAGCGTCGTCAAGTAGTGATTCCAAAAGTCTTTATCGTAGAACCAGGGTTTGTCTTCGAGCTCGCTGACGAAGAGGCGGATGATGCTGCGGATGCGGTTGGCGGGGCGTTCGATGATCGGGGAAGGGAGGCGGAGGGCGGCGAGGGGGTCGTCGCTGCAGGCGATGCGATCGGTAAGTTCGGTCAGGGCATAGACTTGTCCCATGGGGTCGGCGCCGGCGGCAAGGAGGAGGCGGTCTGCAGCGGGGAGGAGGGCGAAGGATTCGGGCTCTGTTGGTAAGTCTTTGCCACTGGCAAGGTTGCGGGCGGGTGGTGAGGTGGTTCCGGCAGCGACGATGCAGAATTCGTCGGGGGCGGCATCGGCGGGGGTGGGGATAAACCGTACGCGGATGCCGCGGGCCAGGGTATTGTACAAATGCCGTAAGGCCCACTGAGATGGGGATTTAGAGATGACGGAGTCGTGAGGGTCGGCGGCGATGGCGACTGGCGGGGGGTCGTGGCGGGCTTGGGTTTGGGAGGTCTTGCGCGTGGCGCAGGCATCGAGTCCGGCGAGGCCGGCGACGGCGAGTCCTGCTGTAAGTCCTGTTTGTTTCAAGAACTTGCGGCGGGTTTGTCCGCGAGGATTTTTGTTTTGCATCGAACCCTCCCGAAATGTTGTGCGTGGCAGTTATCATCGATCTCAGCAATTCTGCGAAGCAAAAAGCGGTTGGCGGATGTTTTCCCGGCAATCGAGGCATCTGTTACTCACGTCAGAGACGTGATTTAAGCAATTCTGATGGATTTGCAAAAAGGGTCTGAATGGTGTCGTCAATGGGGTGATGGCTGGCAGGTGTCATGGCTGCGATTACGGCGGAACAACTTGCGGAAGTGTTCGATGCGCATGCGGCGGCGCTGACGCTGTATGCCCGGCAGTTCGTTTCCTCCAGCGCGGAAGATCTTGTGCAGGAAGCATTTATTAATCTTGCCGGGCAGGCGGCAATGCCGGGGAATGTGAAGGGGTGGCTGGTGAGGGCGGTGCGGAATTTGGCGTTGGATGCGGTGAAGATGGCGAGGCGGCGGGCGGCGCGGGATCTCAGAGCGGGTGAGGAGCGGGTGGCGATGTTTGCGCAACACACGGTTGCGACTGGGGTTAGCGGGGAGGAATTGCAGCGGGCTCTGGAGGGATTGCCGCGGGTGCAGCGGGAGATCGTGGTGCTGAGGATCTGGGGGGAGGGGACGTTCGAGGAGATTGCGGCGGTTGTAAGTATGCCGCTTTCAACGGTTTATCAGCAGTATCGCTCCGGGCTGGAGGCGTTGCGGAGCAGATGGGAGTTGCCATGTCGGAAGAAATGAAGGAATTTGAGCAGGTGCTGGGCGCGTATCGTCCGGCGGCGACGGGGCTTACTCGGGAATCGGTGCTGTTTGAGGCGGGGCGAGCTGTGGGTCGGGCAGAGGGGCGGTTGGAGGGGCGCGCGGGGGCGCTGGCGGGGGTGTGGCGGTGGCGTGTGGTCGCGGTTTTGGCGGTGTTTGGTGCGCTATTGGTCTCGTTTTGGTCGATTCAGGGACGGGTTTTGTCCATCGATGGACGGGAAAAGGAGGGGCACGGATACGTTCGCGCGGGGGGTTCGGCAGAAAAAAGTGCGCCGGTTGCGGAGGTTCGGCAAGGGGCTGGCGGGGGGAGCGCGGGGGCGCGCGCGGGGGCAGAGGGGGGGTTGACGGTCGACCTGGCGGCGGTGCCGTTCGGCCGGGCGGGAGCGCCGGGGAGTTACATGGAGTTGCGGGACCGGGTGCTGTTGCTGGGGATGAACGGGTTGCCGTCGATGCCGGAGGGGGCGGCGGGGGAGAAGCGGGAGAAGAAATCGGTGGAGATGCCGGAGGGAGTGCCGGCGTGGCAGTGGCGTGCGGCGGGGCTTTCCGGAGGGGGGCGTTCGTGAGGGCACTTCGGTTGAGAGGGCACGAACGGATGCAGAGAGTGTTGAACAGCTTTTAAGTGCGCTGCGTCCCGGTTGTGGTTTCGCGCTCAAGGGGTATTCTGCGGCGGCGACAACCGCGATGGTGTGTGACTGTTTACCACACCCCCCCGCCCCGACGACGTAAACACGAAGAGATGAAGGGACGAAGCACCACGAAGAATGCCGGGTGGGGGAGAGGGAGACGCGCGTGGAACGGTGGCTCTGGAAGGGGAGGTTAGAAACGGAGTTGTAGAGGGCGCCGAGGATGCACAGAGCAACCCGTGCGGGGCGGTAGACAGTGACGACAGGATTTAAGAGAAGGGCAATACTCGCAGCGGGCTGCCGCCCGCTCGGCCACCAATTGACGAAGCGCGGCGGGAATGTCACTCATGGTGCGATCCGCTGCCTTCGCAACTGCAACAAGCTGAGGAATTGTGCCACCTCCACCTCCGATGGGGATGGGAGAAAGTTGGGATTTTTTTAGAAAAGGGGCTCGGGGTGTCGTCCTGGTGGTGTGGAGGGTGGCGGGCGGGCATTGAAACAGGAGTTGGCGATGAGACGTGTTGCGCGGGTGATGGTGGCGGTGATGATGGCGGCGGCGGCGGTGAGTGCGGGGAGTGCTTGGGGGCAGGGGACCCCGGGGGCGCAGGCGGGGCCGACGGTGGTGAAGTTGCGGGTGAGTGGGTCGGCGATGAAGAAGCCGGATCTGGCGTGGGCGTTGTTGCCGGAGCCGGAGGAGATTTATGAGGGGAATGCGGCGATGAAGTATGGGATGGCGACGACGATGTATGCGCAGGATCGGGTGAACGGGAAATCGCTGGGAGACCAGGATGAGGCGGTGGAGAAGCTGTTGGAGGCGCCGCTGGGGGAGATGGATGTGGCGGCGGCGGAGAAGCTCCTGCAGCCGCTGACGGGGGCGTTCCGGATTCTGCATGACGGGGCGCGGCGGGAGACGTGCACGTGGGAGTTGAACCTCCGGAAGGATGCGATGTTCACGCTGCTGCCGTACCTGAGCCCGATGCGCGGGTTGGCGCGGCGCCTGGCGTTGGCGGCGCGGGTGGACATCAAGAGGCATGACTGGGCGGGGGCACAGGACAAGTTGAAGACGGGGTATGCGATGGCGCGGCACCTGGCGCAGGGGCAGACGCTGATCGAGGCGCTGGTGGGTGCGGCGATTGCGGGGCAGATGAACAAGTGTGTGGAGGACTGGGTGCAGGAGCCGGGGTCGCCGAATTTGTTCTGGCCGCTGGCGACGCTGCCGACGCCGTTGACGCCGGCGGTTTCGGGGGTGGGGCACGAGCGGTCGTTCATTTATTTTGATTTGCCGGCGTGGAAGGCGCTGGAGCGGGGGGAGGGGACGCCGGAGTTGTTGTCGGGGATGGCGGAGCATTTCATGGGGCTGGCGGTGGCGGGTTTTGGGAGGAGCGGCGCGGAGGAGCCGGGGAAGCGCGGGGCGTTTGAGGATCCGCGGCTGGTGGCGACGGGGCTGGCGATTTTGGAGTATCCGCAGGCGAAGGGATTTTTGATGGAGCGCGGGGCGAGCAGGGAGGAGGTGGAGAAGCGGTCGGTGGCGTCGGTGGTGGGGGAATATTTTACGCGGGCGTACGACGAGCCGGCGGATGACATGTACAAGTGGGCGTTGTTGCCGCCGGAGGAGGGGCTGCAGGGGTTGGCGAAGGCGAACCAGGCGGTGGCGGGGGTGCCGGAGGACAGCGTGCCGCACGTGCTGGTGCGGGTGTTTCTGCCGGCGTTGGGGCGGGCGGCGATCAACTGTGCGAAGCCGGACCGGCAGGTGGGGATTTTGCGGATTGTGGAGGGGGTGCGGGATTATGCAGCGCGGGAGGGGAAGTTGCCGGGGTCGCTGGAGGAGCTTGGGTTGCCGGTGGGGAAGGATGTGATGACGGGGGAGGGGTTTGGGTATTCGCGCGAGGGGAAGACGGTGGTGGTGACGGGGGGAGCGCCGGCGGGGATGGGGGCTGCGGAGGGGGGGCGGTGGGAGATTACTTTGGAATGACGAATGACGAAACAAATTCGAATGACGAATGGGGGAATGACGAAATGGTTCCCCCCCCCCACCGACGACGGAAACACGAAGGGATGAAGGGACGAAGGACCACGAAGGGGACTTGAAATACGGAGGACACGCAGGGCACGGAGAGGATTTTGGTTTGGGATGGTTGGGTGATTGCGGAAGACTGGCCGGCGGGGGCGTCGGCCCCACTTTGGAGGATTTGGTGATGAAGATGGTTCGGGTTGGGTTGATGGGGGTGGTGTGTGTGGCGGGGCTGGCGGTGCGGGCGCGGGGGGCGTTTCGGGTGGGGGATTATGTGGATGAGGGGACGGTGGTGGTGGGTCGGGTGGCGTTGGGGAAGGTGGATACGGGGGCGATTGAGAAGTATGTGGCGGATGCGATGCCGAAGGATGAGATGGTGGCGGCGGGGATGGTGGCGGCGCGGGCGGCGTGGGATGCGTTTTTGAATGGGGTGAAGTCGCGTGGGGTGACGGAGGCGTACTGGGTGATGGATCAGTCGGATGCGTGGCCGGGGCGGGAGCCGAGGGCGGTGTTGTTGCCGGTGGAGGGTGGGAAGGACGCGAAGGGGGTGGTGGATTTTCTGTCGCATTTTCCGGGGCTGGGGGATTTGAAGGTGGTGGATCTGGGGAACGGGGTGGTGTTTGTGGGGCAGGCGGCGCCGTTGAAGCGGTTGCGGGGGATTCATGCGGTGTCGCGGCCGGAGCTTGAGTTGCCGGAGGATGGTGCGGCGATTGAGGTGGTGGTGGGGGAGACGGCGGACGCGCGGCGGGTGATCGAGGAGATGATGCCGCGGTTGCCGGAGGGGTTGCCGGGGGTTGGGGGGATGTCGACGGAGTGGGCGACGAAGGGGTTTCGGAACGTGGTGGTGAAGGTGGAGTTTCCGCCGTCGCCGTCGTTGACGGTGGAGGGGAATTTCAAGACGGCGGAAGACGCGGAGGCGGGGCGAGCGATGGTGAAGCGGGCGCTGGAGGCGTGGATGGGGAGTCCGGAACATGCGGCGGCGGTGGCGTCGCCGCAGGGAGGTGCGTTGAAGAAGCTGGAGGAGGATGTGATGGGGGAACTGGGGTCGCCGTTGTCGCCGCCGACGCGGGTAACGGTGAGGCTGGATTCGGGGGCGATCGGGGAGCTGGTGAAGAGCGTGATGCCGGCGATGGACGAGGCGAAGGCGCGGGCACAGCGTGCACAGGCGATGAATTACCTGCGGCAGATTGCGTTGGGGTGCATTTTGTATTCGCAGGACAACAAGGGGGCGTGGCCGACGTCACTGGAGGATTTGAAGCGGTACCTGAAGAACGATGCGTTGTTGGTGGATCCGCGGGATGCGGGGCATCGGAAGTTTGTGCTGCAGGGGTGGACGCAGGCGCAGGTGCAGGAGTTGATGAAGCGGCATGCGGCGGAGGCGCCGATTGCGTATGAGGATCCGGCGGTGGAGGGGGAGGGGATGGCGGTTGCGTTCATGGATGGGCATGTGGAGTGGTTCAAGGAGAAGGGGGAGTTGCAGAAGCGGATAGAGAAGGCGGAGGGGGTGGTGGGGAAGTGATTTTTGATTTTTGATTTTTCATTGAGGGGCTGTTTCAAAAGCTACGGGGGGCGGTGGGGGTGGGAATTGTCCACAAATGAGCACTGATGGCGACAAATGGGCGCCGAGGGTGAGATTTTTGAAACGGCCTCTGAATGAAAGAACAGCCGAAAATTGAACACTGTTCCGGCGTCGAAACCTTGCCGCCGCGGATCGTTCGCTCGGCGTTTGCAGAGGTCCTATTTTCTGCCAGGGGATCTGGCAGGCGAATGTTTCCGGGACTGGATGGCATCAGAGGAAGTGCCATACTGCTCGTCCTCCTGTGCCACCATGCGGCGTTCCGGCCACGAACGTCGCGGCTGGCCGGCGTCCTCCAGATCGGGTGGGTAGGTGTGGACCAGTTCTTCGTTTTGTCGGGGTTTCTGATCACCGGCGTTCTCTTCGATGCCAAAGGAACGGGCCACTTTTTTCGGAACTTCTATGCCCGCAGGATCCTTCGGATTTTTCCGTTGTACTACGCCTTCCTTTTCAGCCTGGTGGTGATTCTGTTCTTCAGATTCATGGCCGGGCTGTTCATGGGTCCTGCTGCGCCGGGTTCAGGCGAGGGCGTTTCCCTTCTGTGGCGCGCGCAGCCGTGGCTTTGGACCTACACCGCGAACATCTGGGTGGGCGTGCAAAGCAGGTGGTCTCCGTGGACCGACATCATCATGCCTCTGTGGTCGCTCTCGGTTGAAGAGCAGTTCTACCTTGTCTGGCCGCTGGTCGTGTGCTTCTGTTCCCAGCGCGCGCTGATCAGGATATGCCTGGGCGTATTGGCGGGCGCGCTCGTTGCGCGTCTCGCGCTCAATGCCGCTGGAATCCACTGGTTCATCCTCTACACTTTCACCGCAACCCGCGCTGACTCGCTGGCCGCCGGGGCGCTGGTTGCGCTGCTGCTGCGTCTCCCCAATGGACAAGCGCTCGCCAGGAGGTGGGGGAGCGTCGCCGGCGCGAGTGCCTTTCTTCTACTCGTGCTTCTGTCTCCGGGCCTCGATCCGGTTCATCATCCGTGGCTGCGCAGTTTTTTCTATACTCCGCTTGCGCTGTTCTTCGCCGCGCTTGTGTTGTTCGCTCTCGACTCGGGTTTCCTGTGGGGTATGCCCAAACGCTTCTATGAGAATCCGCTCCTCCGGAGCATCGGCAACTACAGTTACGGCATGTACATTCTCCACCTCCCGCTGATGTACCTTACAGAGTACGCCGCCGGCCGCGTTGGCTTCTACGACCTGGCGAGGGGGAGCTGGCCGCTGTCTCTCGGAATGATCGCGATCAGCCTGTCGTTGACCGCGGGGTTGGCTATTGTTTCCTTCCACTGTTTCGAGAAGCGGTTTTTGAAATTGAAATCTCGTTTCAGGGCCAGACCGGTGAACGCGGACACGCATTGAGGCCGCGGGGCGGGGAGGAGCGGGGATTGAATCATGAGGGCGTCACCAGAGACGATTTGCTTGCGTCACCAGACGGATTTGCTTGCGTCACCAGACGGAATTGTGTTGCGTCACCAGACGACGTCGCGGGCGTCGAAGACGGGGCCGTCGGTGCAGGTGAGTTTGTATTTCCATTCGCCCTTGGTGGTGTCGTCGGCGGTGTGGGGGCGGAAGCGGATGATGCAGGACTGGCAGGTGCCCATGCCGCAGGCCATGGGTTGTTCGAGGGAGACCTGGCAGGGGACGTTGAAGGCGGCGGCGACGCGGGCGGTGGCTTTCATCATGGGGGTGGGTCCGCAGCAGTAGACGACGACGTTTTTGAGGTGGTTATTTTTTTCGAGGCGTTTCTGGAGGAATCGGCGGAGGGCGTCGGTGACGAAGCCTTTCATGCCGAGGGAGCCGTCGTCGGTGGTGACGGCGGTGGGGTAGTCGAACTCGGAGAATTCTTCGACGTTTTTGACGGGGTCTCCTTCGGGGCTGGAGGGGAGTCCGTCGGGGGTGAAGGTGAGTGGGAGGAGGTCGTGGCGTTGAGCGCCGACGAAAGCGGTGACGTTGGGCATCATGGAGCGGGAGAGTGCGTCGGCGAGGTAGAACATGGGGGGGATGCCGACGCCGCCGCCGACGAGGCAGGCGTGTTCGAGGGTGGGCGGGATGATGAAGCCTTTGCCGAGTGGGCCGAGGAGGGAGATTTTCTGGCCTGGGCGGAGTTGAGCGAGTTGGAGGGTGCCTTTGCCGACGACGCGGTGGAGGATTTCGATTTCGGTGTAGCCATCGGGCCAGGTGCGGTGTCGGGCGATGGAGAAGGGGCGGCGGAGGTAAGGGAGGGGGGCGTTGAAGTCGGGGTCGGTGGTGCGAGGGGCGCCGAGGACGAGGGAGGGGGTGGTGGCGGGCTTGGGGGGCCATTCGAAGGCGCGGGGGGCTTCGTGATCGGCGCTGATGTGGGGGTCGGTGCAATCGACCTGGACGAACTGGCCGGGGGTGCTGGAGGGGAAGCGGCGGATGGACATGACGAGGAGGTAGTGGTCGGTGCAGAGGCGGCGGTTTTCCTTGATGGTGGCGGTGAAGGTGCCGCGGGATTTGAGGGGGGCGGGCGGGGCGGAGAGGTCATCGGGGGAATCGGGGGTCATGGGGGCTCCGGTAAGGCGATTCCGAGGAGTGTAGCAGAAGGGGTGGGTGGCGGAAATTGGGTGGGGGCTGGGGGACTGGGGGCTGTGAAGTGGCGGCTTTCGTGTGGTGTTGTCGCCGTGAGAGGGAATGCGGGGGTGGTGGCAGGGGATTTTTGGGGGGAGATCGTCCGAGAATATCGCGAAGCCCAGATGAGGGGAGGGGTGGGCAAAATGGGTAAGGAAGCTCCGCGCAACTGGATTTGCAAGTGCGAAAAAGGGGTAGAGATGGGGCAGGAAAACAGTCGGAAAGTGCGATGTTGACAGAGGTTCCGTTTTTTTTCTCGGAACCTGCAATTTCCTCATGAGAGAAGGGGGCGGGGCACGATATATAGGGTGTGGACGATGGTTCTGCAGGTCCTTGGACGGATCAGACGAACAGGGCAGAACTGGGATCCCGCGTATTATGGGCAGCGTGAGAGGACTTGCATGAGCATTTCCCCGATTGGGTCGAATTCCCCGATCACGCGCCTGCAAGGAAGCAAGGCGAACGGTATCACCCAGGGCACGCAGGATGCGGGCCGCGGCGTGGCAGGAACTGATACAGTGGAGATCAGTGATTCTGCCCGCTACCTGAGTGAATTGAAGAATCTTCCGGACCGCACCGACAAGGTGCAGGCCGCGAAGGATGCGATTGCGGCGGGCACGTACGAGACGCCGGAGCGCATTAACGGAACCGTGGATCGGTTGATGGAGGCGTTGAACTCGTTTTAAGTCGTACGCAGAGAGCAGCACCGCAGTGATGTAGTGATGCAGTAAGCGCAGTACGCAGTGGGGCAAGCGACGGAGAAGAGAGTTTCGCTTGCGAGCACCTGGGACATTTGTCGAAGAGAAGTTGTGAGAAAGGCCGCCTGGAGAGGGCGGCCTTTTTTCGTTTTGACTGCGAGCGATCCGCTATAATGAGGGAATCGATGCAGGAGAAAACATGTTAGAAGCGATCCGAGAACTTCTCCGCAAGACACCGTTCAAAGCTTTCAAAATTGTGACCGCGAGCGGCGACAAGTACGAAATCGATTCCCCCGAACTCGTCGCCATTGGACAATCGCAGCTTAGCTATTTCTTTCCGCGATCTGATCGCTGGGTGCTGATTCGCTTGAACCAGATCACCGCCGTCGAATCGGGCGGCAAAGCGGGCTGACCGTCGATCGACAAGCGTTCCAAATTCATCCGGTTGAGCATTGTCCAATTCATATCCGATTCCCTTTTTCCGGCCGTTGTGGGGCGGGTGAGCCTCAGGCTTCGCGCGTCTTGTCATGCCGGAGGGGCTGCGGGGCGGAGGCCGAAGATGGAGGGGAGGAGGTAGCGGGTTTTGAGGGCTTTGTTGGTGACGGATTCGACCTGGCCGAGGAGGAGTTGGAGGGCGGTGAGGAGGGCGGCGGCGTCGGCGGGGCGTTTGGCCATTTCGTGGGCTTGTTGGAGGAGGAGGGTGGGGCGGGGGAGGCGGGCGAGGGCGATGGCGATTTTGCCGGTGGTGGCGATGGATTTTCCCTGGGTGTGGCAATCGGCGCAGGTAATGCCACCGGCCTGGTCGTTGAATTTGAGGGGGATGTCGGCGGTGACGGCTTTTCCGCAGGCGACGCAGGCATCGAACTGGGGGCCGTAGCCGGTTTCTTCGAGGATGGCCTTGGCGTAGGCGACGAGGGCGCGGGGGCGCTGCGGGGTGGGGAAGAGTTCGAGGGCGGCATCGAGCTGGTCAAAGACGCCGGGGTGGGGATCGTGGGGGTGGAGGAGGTGGAGAGTGACTTCGGCGGCGAGCATGGCGGCGTTGAGGGCGGCGAAGTCGGCGCGGAGGGGGGTGCGGTGATTGACGAGCTCCCAGGCGGTGAGGGTTCCGAGTTCGGCGGCGCCCTTGGCGGGGATGAAGACGACCTCGCCGCGGGTGAGGAGGTCGAGGGGTCCGGACATGGCGCCTTTTTTGGTTTGGCGTTTGGAGCCTTTGGCGATGAGGGGGAGGAGGCCGTGGGCGCGGGTGAGGAGGGCGACGATCTGCGAGGTTTCGGAGAAATCGGTCACGCGGAGGCAGATTGCATCATCGTTGAGGTAGTTAGCCATTTCGGGATTATAGGTGGGTTTCCTAGGGGCGGCGACGGGAGCGGGGGGAGGGGTTTGGGCGTCGCGGAGAAATCTTGTGGCGGTGACATTCCGGTAACAATTCTCTCCCATGATTCAGGCAGATCGACGACCATTACGCTTACACAAAGGATCTGCCATGAAGAGCGCAAGACTCCGCATTGGGCTGCTTGTTCTGCTTGCCGTGACGCCAGGCGTGCTGGGCGGCGAGGCACCGCCGGCGACCGCACCCTCGGTCGGTGCGATGCTCCAATCGGGCATTTACCAGGAGGAAACTGTTGGGAATTTGGACGCGGCTGCGCGGATTTACCAGCAGATCCTCGCCGACGCGCAAAGCAATCGCGCGTTTGCCGCGCAGGCGGCGTACCGGCTGGGGATGATCCAGTTCAAGCAAAAGAAGACGCAGGAGGCGATCGCGACGCTGACGAAGCTCACGACGGATTACCCGGAGCAGTCGGACCTCGTCGCCAAGGCGGGCGGCGCGCTCGCCAGTGCGCGCAGCAACATGTCGGACAACGATCTGAAGGCGGTGGTTGATGCCGCGGTGGAGAAAGTTTCGACGATGGCGGAGACGGACCCGCAGCTTCCGCCGACGCTCGCGACGCTCAATGGACTGGACGGGAAGCGCGTCTCGGCGGACCTCGCGGGCTGGTTCAGCACGGGGACGCCGGAAGAAAGGCGCGCGGCCATTTACATTCTCTGGCGCGGCCCGATGTCGAATGAAGAGGTCGCGGGGGCGATCCCGGGGCTGGCGCAACTGCTGAAGAATGGGGAAGACCTTACGCGCGGCATGGCGGCCCTGGCGCTGGGGCAACGGAAAGCCAGCGAGACGTACGGTGCACTGGCGGAAATGACCCTTCACGACGAGAGCCCGTTCGCCCGACGGTGCGCGGCGTATGCCCTGGGTCTGCTTGGGGATCCGAAAGCGAAGCCGGTGCTCGAGCAGGCGGCCCGGGACAAGGACCAATTCGTGGCGGGCAATGCGCGCGCGGCGATCACGATGATTGCGATCGGCGGCGGTGCTTCCGGAGACGTCGATAAGCGGCCTGCGGCGGACCTCGCGGCATTGGGCTGGAAGCGGTGGTTCGCACGCGACTACGCCGCGGCGGAAGACCTGTTCCAGAAATCGGTGGCCAAGGACCCGAGGAGCGCGAACGCGTGGAACGGGCTGGGCTGGTCGCAGTTCAACCAGGGGAAAGTGGAAACGGCGAAGGTTGCGTTCGAGAAGGCGGTCGTCCTGGATGCCAAAGCGGCGGCCTCGTGGAACGGCCTTGGGTGGATCGCGAAAAACGGCGGGAACGAGGAGGAAGCGATCGCGAACTGGACGAAGGCTTACGACGCTTCGCCGAATGCCACGGCCGCGATCTCGGGCCTTGCTTCGACGTACGCCGAAAAGGGTGACTACGACCGGGCGATCGTCTGGTACAACCGGTGGCTGAAAGCGGAGCCCGCCAGTGAAGACGCGAAGGCCGGGCTGGAGAAGGCGATGAAAGCGAAGGCCGACAAGAAGTGAAGGGCATACTTTCGCGGATTCGCCGGCGTTGAGAATCGCCGGGGCTTTCGCGAGATGCGCGACGCACAGAAGGAGAAGCCGGGGCCGTGTTTTTCCGGAATGAGATCCTCGCACGCACGGGCCAGTCCAGGGGGGGCTGGCTCGTGCTGGTTTTGATCGTGACGGCAATTCTGGTGCCGACGGCGTGCCTGCTGTGGCTGGCGAATGTCGCGGTGCAGAACGAACAACTCGCGGTGCGGCAGCGGCTGATCGACATCTACACGCAGCAACTCGCGGCGGTGCGCCGCAACTTCACGGGCGATCTGCGCGCACGGCTCGACGTTCTGGCCGATCCGCGCCACCACTCCGCCCCGATTCTTTTTGCGCTGGTCGTGCGTCCGCGGGTCGCTGACAGCCTTCTTGTGCTGAATGCCGATGGTACGGTCGCCTATCCGACGGCGGCGCCGGTTGCTGCGGCCGACGTTCCGCATCCGGCGAAGTGGGACGACGTTCAGCAGCTCGAATACAGCGACCCGGCCGCGGCCGCCGACGAGTGGAAGTCCCTCGCCGCGGAGTTGAATGATCCGAACTGGAGGGCGACGGCTCTCCGCAACGAGGCGCGAGCGCTTGCCAGTTCGCATCAGGTCGCCGCCGCGATCGACATTTTTTCGGTCCAGTTGCAGGATTCGCGGGGAGAGATCGATCCGACGTCCACATCCCGGAACCTCCTTGCCCCCGCCGCCCTGGTGCGGGCACTTCAGCTCAAAACCGAGAATCCCGGCGTCCGCACCGAAATCTCATCAGACCAGATCGCCGGCGAAGCGCTCGACTGGCTCGAGCGCTACGACACGCCCCTCATCTCCAGTCCGCAGCGCCTCTTCCTTCTCCAGCAATTCCAGCAGGTCACTGGCAATACTTCTCTCTTTCTCAGCGCCGAACAACTCGCCGCGCCGTTTGTCGAGGACCCCGGCCGGCGCCCGCTTCCGGCGTTTCAAAAGGCGGGGCTATACCGCCTGGGGGAATGCTACGTGCTTGCCTCTGCGGGCGACGAACGCACGGCGCTCGCCCTGTTTCGGCCGCAGACGATGGACGCCCTCCTCGCCGCCGCGGCTGCCAAAGCGTCGCTCGCACCGGGCATCCACATCCGGCTCCTGCCCAACTCTCTGTCCGCGCCGCCCAATCGGCTTGCAGAAGTCAGCGACGATCTCTTCCCGGATTTCCGCCTCTCGATCGTCTCCGACGCGCCGGACCTGTTCGCCGCCACCGCTTCGCGCCAGCGTTCGCTCTATCTTTGGACGGCCGCTCTGACGATCGCGGCGACGCTCGCTCTTGGGCTCCTGCTTGCGTACTACACGTCGCGGCAGCTTCGCCTCGCCCGGCTGAAGAATGACCTGATCGCCACGGTGTCGCATGAACTCAAGACGCCGCTGGCTTCGATGCGGCTTCTGGTGGAGACGCTCCTGGAGCACCGCACCACTTCGCCGCAGCAATCGGACGAGTACCTCGCGCTGATTTCCCGCGAAAACGGGCGGCTTTCGCGGCTGATCGACAACTTTCTCACGTTCTCCCGCATGGAGCGGAACAAGCGGCGTTTCGAGTTTTCCACCGTCAACCTGGCGGAGATCATTGATCACACGCTGGCGGCGCTGCCTGAGCGTGCCGCAGCGATCACCACGCGCATCGATGCGGGGCCTGACGATCCCCTGCTGCTGCGCGCGGATCCGGAAGCGCTCATCACGCTTCTTTCCAACCTGCTGGACAATGCGTGGAAGTACTCGAATTCCACGGGGGAGGGCCGGAAGATCGGCATTCATGCGTGCCGCCGGAACTCGCAGATCGTGCTTTCCGTATCGGACAACGGCATCGGGATCCCGCGGCGGTATCAGAAGAAAATCTTCAAGCGGTTTTTCCAGATCGACCAATCCCTCTCGCGAAAAGTCGGCGGCACGGGGCTGGGGCTCTCGATCGTGCAGTTCATCGCGGCTGCGCACCATGCGAGCGTTTCGGTCGAAAGCACGCAGGGGAAGGGATCGACGTTCACGGTGGCGTTTCCGGAGAAGCAAGAATCAAGAAGCAAGAAGCAAGAAGTCCGGATGTCGATTCCTCTTCTTGATTCTTGATTCTTGATTCTTGATTCCCGGTTTCGGCTTCTCAAGGAATCTCCATGGCGGAAACGGTCCTCATCATCGAAGACGATCCCAGCCTCCTTCGCGGGCTGGCGGACAACCTTCGTTTTGAAGGGTACGCGACGCTCACGGCGGGCGACGGCGAGCTCGGGCTGCAACTCGCGACCGACAAGCGCCCGGATTTGATTCTTCTCGACATCATGCTTCCGAAGGTGAACGGCTACGAAATCTGCCGCCGGCTGCGGGCGCAGAACCTCGACATGCCGATCCTGATGCTCACGGCGAAGGGGCAGGAACCGGACATCGTTCTCGGGCTTAACCTGGGGGCGGATGACTACATCACCAAGCCGTTCGCGCTCAAACCGCTGCTGGCGCGCATCAACGCGTTTCTCCGCCGGCGCCGCACGCCGCCGGAAAAGTCATTGCAATTCGGGCCCTTCACGCTGGATCTCGCGGCGCACAAGCTTCTGAAACACATTGCGGCGCAGCATCGGTCGGAAGAGATCGAACTCACACCCAAGGAGTTCTCGCTGCTGGCCTTGCTCGCGCGGCGGCCGGGCCGGGCGTTTACCCGGGATGAAATCCTGAAGCATGTCTGGGGCTTTGATGTTTTCATCACCACCCGCAGCGTCGACCGGTGCATCACCACGCTGCGCAGCAAGATCGAGCCGGCCCCTGCGGCTCCGACGTTCATCCACACGCTGCGTGAAATCGGGTACCGCTTTGATCCGCCATCCTGATCGGTGTCCAAGCCGCGCAAAAAGGAAGCGGGCGAACGCGGTGATCGCGTTCGCCCGTACTGTATCGTTCGCGGTTTTGAGCAGGTGGGGGGCTGCGTGAAGCGTCGTCCGCAGCGGTGGCCGGGTCAGGCGCTGCCCACCAGGTGATCGGGCGCGGAATTTCCCGCGGGGGCGGCGTTGCCGGGCTCTTCGATGGATTCGGCTGCCTCGCCGCCGGCAGCTTCGGCCTCGCCCCCTTCGGCGGCGTTTTTCGCGCCGAGCTTGCGCTGCAGTGTGCGAACGCTGATGCCCAGCGCGCGGGCGGCGCGGGTGCGGTTGTTGTTGAAGCGCTGGAGGGCGGCGGCGATGGCGCGTTCTTCGAGGTCCGCCAGCGTCATGGTGGCGAGGGCCTGGTCGAGCGATGCGCCGCCGGCGGCTGCTCCGGCTGTCGCGGGGGCTGCACCGGCGCCGGCTGTTGCGGCGGGGATTGCACCTGCGGCCGCCTGGCCTGCCGGCGCGCTGCCGCCGGGGACGGAGGTCCGGTTTCCCGGCTGGCGGATGAAGGCGGGGAGGTCGTCGATCTCGAGCGCCGGCTTGTCGGCGAGGACCATCATGCGTTCGATGATGTTGAGGAGTTCGCGGACGTTGCCGGGCCAGTTGTATTGCTGCATGGCGTCGATGACGTTGGGGGCGATGCTGGTGATCTTGGTGCCGTTCTGCTCGTTCACGCGGTCCATGAAGCGTTTGACGAGGAGGGGGATGTCATCGAGGCGCTGGCGGAGCGGGGGCAATTCGATGGTGATGACGTTGAGGCGGTAGTAGAGGTCCTCGCGGAAGGTGCCCTTGGTCATCATCTCGCGGATGTCGCGGGAGGTGGCGGCGAGGACGCGGGTGTCCACCTTGATGTCCTTGTTTCCTCCGACCGGGGTGATGACGCGGTTTTCCATGACGCGGAGGAGTTTGACCTGGAGGGCGACTTCGAACTCGCCGATTTCGTCGATGAAGAGGGTGCCGCCGTTGGCCTGTTCGAAGCGGCCCATGCGTCGCTGGTCGGCCCCTGTGAATGCGCCTTTTTCATGCCCGAAGAGCTCGCTTTCGACGAGGGTTGCGGGCATGGCGGCGCAGTTCACCGCCACGAAGGGCCCGTCACGCCGCGGAGAATTCTGGTGAATCGCCTGGGCGACGAGTTCCTTACCGGTGCCGGATTCGCCGAGGATGAGGACCGTGGAGAAGGCCTGTGCGGAGCGGCGGATGAGTTCGAAGACGCGCTGCATCTGAGGGGAGCGGCCGATGATGTTGGAGAGGGAGAATTTTTCGTCGAGGCGGTTCTGGAGTTCGCGGACCTTGCGCGATTCCTCGCGCTGGCGGACCATGTTCTGGAGGGTGACGATGAGCTTGTTGATGTCGAGGGGCTTGGTCATGTAATCGTAGGCGCCGGCGCGGATGGCCTCGATGGCCGTCTGGGTGCTGCCGTGGCCGGTGATCATGAGGAACATGGTGTCGGGCTGTTTGAGCTTCCAGTGTTTGAGGAGGTCCATGCCGGAGACATCGCCCATCTGGAGGTCGGTGAGGACGAAGTCGACGGCTTCATCGAGGAAGGAGAGGGCCTTGTCGGCGGAGTCGGCGGCGGAGACCTGGTAGCCGGCCTCGGTGAGGAGTCGTTGGAGGCCCTGTCGTTCGTTGGGGTCATCTTCGACGACGAGGATCTTGTACCCATTCGCGTGATTCGAGGCTGTCATATTCACCTTCCATGAACGAACGACCAAGGCGCCCGCAGGCGTTCAGCCGAGAAGTCCAGTGTGCAAATTGCGAGTTGAGGCCCGCCGGTGTTTCGCAGCTCGTCTGCAGTTCCCCGGCCCTGGAACGGCTGACCAAGGGCAAGTCCCGTACCATCCCACATTTTGTCCGAGCCCTTGTTCAACGGTCCTGAAAGTCCGATAGGCAGGGCATTGTCGTCCGCCATCTACGGCACTATGGCACAACGCCACGCACCTTGGCAACGACAAAATGTCTATTAAGTGGTCGTTTTGGCCGGTTCAACCATTTCTTCATGAACGCGGCGGTGGAATTCGCTGACGAGCTTCTCGGCATCGTAGAGGGAGGAATCGAGGCCGTCGGCGGTCTCCTTGTCGAGCATATCGCCGTGCATGCGGCGCAGGAGGTAAGCATTGATCTTGGCAGCGTTTAAGGCGTTGCTGAGATCATGCAGGTACTTCCGGATTTCGCCTGTATCCATTGTAGTAGCCCCGGTTTGGTTGTACGGCACCGTCTGCGTTGTTTAACCGCCACCGGTCTTTCCAACACCGGGACTGCAGTTCACCGCTCGCACGACGTGCTGCGTGGCGCATCCAGTTTCATGCGCCATCCAATAAAGGTAGACACGTGCAGTACTCCGCCGCACACGCTGATCATTCCGAGCCATGACGCCAGGGATGAGACATCTTTCCGTAATATGCAAATGGCACGCCAGCTAAGATGATCAGAAGAGCTTTGCCTGGCCGAATCATTAAAAACTTATGAAAGTCCGGAAAGGGAGAGTATCTCGATGGCTCCCCGGCCTTTGAGGGTCTGCAGCAGGAGCGGTTCGAGCCCGAGGAGGGCGTCCACGCCCGGTTTCCGCTCCATCAGCGCCGCCCGGGCGATGCGCTTCCCGTCGGGGCTGGCCACAATGGCACGGACAATCCACCCGGGGTCTTTTTCCCGGGGCTGCGCGCAAACACCGATCGGGGCGAGGCAGTTGCCGGCGAGGGCGGCGATGGTTCGACGCTCCAATTCCAGGCAGGCCGCGGCAACGGGGTCGTGGATTTTTCCGAGCAGTTCAAGCAGCGGGGAATCGGCGCGGCGGGCCTCGATCGCCAGCGTCCCCTGGCCGGCGGCGGGGATGAACTGGTCGGTTGCGAGGTAGAGAGCTTCGGGGGGAACGAGCCCGGTGCGGCGGAGTCCGGCGGCGGCGAGGAAGGTGCCGGAGATGCCTTCGAACCCTTCGCGGACTTTGCGGAGGCGGGTGTCGATGTTGCCGCGGAGGGGGATGGTGCGGAGGTCGGGGCGGCGGGCGAGGAGTTGCGCCTGGCGACGGAGGGAGGCGGTGCCGACGACGGCGCCGGCGGGGAGTTGCTGGATGAAGGCGCCGTCACGGCCGATCCACATGTCGCGTGGGTCTTCGCGCGTGGGGGTGGCGGCGATGATGAGGCGTTCGTCGCGCTCGGCGGGGAGGTCCTTGGCGGAGTGGACGGTGAAATCGACCCTGCCGGCGAGGATGGCTTCATCGAGTTCCTTGACGAAGAGCCCTTTGCCGCCGGAATCCTGCAGGGGCTTGTCCTGCTGCTTGTCGCCGGAGGTGGTGATGGTGACGAGTTCGATAGCGACGCCGGGCGGGAGCAAGGGGGTGAGGGTGTCGGCGACCATCTGGGACTGAGTGCGTGCCAGCAGCGAACCGCGGGTGCCGAGACGGATGACGGGCGGGAGGGTGCTCATGGGGGGAATCATACCACTGCGGGGCGGGGGACGCTTTGCGCGGCCAGCAGCTCAAGCGTTTCGCACGCGGCAGCAGAGGAAGCGAAGGAGGCGTCGGGCGTTTCAGGCGGGCGTACTGCATTGCCGTTCCGGGATGGTTTGCCGGTGGAGAATCCCCTGTGCCCGCGCCATGGAAGGGGTGGGCTTGTCGCGCAAAAGTTTATGCAGGCGATTTCCCCAACCGCGGGACTTTTTCCGGCGTCGGCGATACCATGATTCGTTCGCGGCACGATCCTGTGCCCATTTCTGTTGTCGCCGGAGCCTCGCCATGCAAATCGAAAAAAATGCCGTCGTCACGATTGATTACACGCTTACCGGTCCGGATGGAGCGATGATTGATTCCTCGGTCGGCAAGCAGCCGCTGCCGTACCTGCACGGCGCGGGCAACTTGATCCCGGGGCTGGAAAAGGCGCTGGAAGGGAAGCAGGCTGGGGACCAGCTCAAGGTGACGATTCCGCCGGAGGAGGCGTACGGGGCGCGGGATGAATCGCTGATCCAGTCGGTGCCGAAGGCGGCGTTCCAGGGGGTGCCGGACGTGAAGCCGGGGATGCAGTTCCGGTCGCAGTCGCAGCAGGGGGTGCAGACGGTGGTGACGGTGACGAAGGTGGAGGGGGACACGGTGACGGTGGACGCGAACCACGCGCTCGCCGGCGTGCCGCTGACCTTTGATGTGACGGTGAAGGATGTGCGGAAGGCGTCGCAGGAAGAGGTCGCGCACGGGCACGTGCATGGGCCCGGCGGACATCACCACTGAGAAGTCCGCGAAGTCGGTTTCAGAAAATAAAAAGAACGATGAGGCGCCAGCGCCTCATCGTTCTTTTTTTTGATGGACCAGGTAAAGCAGGCACGGCACGGTCCATGCCCCTTCCTTCTCACTCATCTTCCGCTGCGTTTGCGTCGCAGGAGCAGCCCCGCTGCGGCCGCGCCCAGGACGCCGAGGCTCGCGGGCTCCGGCGTGGAGAGCACCGTGACGGTCAACTGGTGGTTGGTCGTATCGAGGTTGTAGGACCAGTTCGTCGCATCGGTGCCGGCGGAGAACGTCGGCGTGCCGGTCTCTGTGCCGGTCCAGGTCATGAGGGTGTAGGTGCCGGGGAGGGCGCCGGGGAGGTAGGAGAGATCGAGGAGCGCCCCGCTGGCGAAGCTGACGTTGCCGGTGATTGCGATGGTGGCCAGGCCGGTGCTGTCGAGTTGCGCCGCGAGGGTGGATCCGCCGTTCTCGCTGAAATTGCCGGTGATGGCGATGGTGGGGGAACCGCCATCGACCTTGAACGTGCCGGTGGCGGTGGCGGGGGTGATGCCGCCGCCGCTGACGTAGTTGTAACCGAGGGAGAGTCCGCCGTTCTGGACGGTGAGCGACCCGCCGGAGATTTCATACAACCCCTTGCCAGAGGAGCCGCCGGTGCCGATGAGGAGGCCCATGCCCTTGGTGGAGGTGGTGATCGGCTGGTTGAGGGTGACCGCGCCGCCGGTCTGGTGGAAGGTGCCGGTGCCGGAGACGCCGACCATCATGCCGCGGTGGTTGAGCACGCCGGTGCCGGAGAGGTTCCAGGTGGCGTTGGCGTTGGCGCGGTCGCCGACCTTGATGATGCCGTCGTTGTAGCTGTACTGCGTGCCGGTGGCGCCGAGGGCGTTGATGGTGCCTGCGGACTGGTTGACGGTGAACGTGCCGCCGACGCTTTTGCCCATGTCGGGGTCGAGCCAGAAGGCGGTTCCGCCGGACATGTTGTAGGTGGCGGTTCCCTGGCCGGTGCCGAGGTAGCCCATGTAGGGCCCGTAGGTGCCGTTGATGGTGCCGCCGGTCTGGTTGATGGTGGAGGTGCCGTCGCCGGTGGCGATGAAGCGGGTTTTGCTCCAGTTGTCGCCGTCGCGGACATTGACGACGGCCACATCACCGACGTTCGGAGCCATGTTGATCTGCGCGCCATCCATGCCCTTGGTGGCGAAGGTGCCGCTGTTGATGACGAGCAGGCCGGCGGGTCCCCAGGGCCCGGTCCAGTTGCCGATGTTCAACTGCCCGTTGTTCTTGATGGTGATCGAGTTGCCGGTGCCGGTGGCATCGACCTGGACGGTGGGGACGGTGAGGATGCCGCCATCGACGACGACGCTGGATCCGCCGTTGAGGAAGAGGCCGCCGGAGATGGTCATGTTGCCGGTCGAGGTGATGTTGACGGCGCTGGGCACGCCGGTTTTGCCGAGGGAAAGCTGGTCGCCGACCGCGGTGGAATCGACGGTCACCGTCACGCCGCCGTCCGGCTGCACGTAGAGGTTTTGCCCGACCATCGGCGCGGCGTTGGTGTCCCAGTTCCCGGCGGTGGTCCATTTCTGATCGCCGCCGCCGCCGGTCCAGCTCACCGGCACGAGGGCGGTCGTGAGCGGATTCCAGCCGGCGAAGACATTCGTCGTGCTGTAGAAGTCGGCCTGCGCCGCGGTCAACTGCGTCGCCCAGGGAACGCGGTTGGTGGTGTCGGCGCCGGGGCCGGTGTTGCCGTATTCCGAATACCGCGCGGTCGTCTGGTTCAGCGGATTGCCCCAGTCATACCACCCTTCGGGGCGGATTTCCGCATCCATCACGTTGTTGATGTACGACACCTGCGCGTAGGACGAAGGCGCGCCCGCTGCCCAGGGCCGGCCGAGATCGGTCACCGCGGTCAGCGAGGAGCCATCCGTCGTTTCCGCCGACAGGTGCGAGTTGCGGATCACGTAACCGTAGGTCTGCGACGCCGGCGTGTTCGCGGCGGTGATGTACCCGCCGTTGTTGGAGGTCACGCGGCTGATGAGGTTGCTGTTGTCGATGACCGCCGTGCCGGGGCCCCAGAGGAAATCGACGCGTCCCTTGATGGTGCAGTTTTCAAAATACTGCCGGCCGGGCCCGATGTAGAGCGTGTCCTGCCAGCCGAGGATCTGCACGTTGTTGTAAATCTGCTTGTCGCCGCCGGTCTTGAGCGCCATCGCCTGGCCGTTGTCGCCCCAGGTGTTCTGCAGGGTGAGGTTCAGGACAGTGAAGTTGTTGGCGTAGGCGCGCAGCGGCTGCGACCCTTCCCAGCCGTTGGGTCCGCCGTCCCAGTCGTAGCGGGTCATGATGACCTGGCTGTTGTCGCCGCCGGTGCCGTTGAGGGTGATGTACTCCTTGCCGGCGGGGACGAGGACGGCCTCATCGTAGGTGCCGGGGGAGATGTCGATGCGGTACGGCTGGATGTTCCCCGCGGGGATGGAATTGATCGCGGACTGGATCGTGGTGAAGTTGGTGCCGCCCGCCGGCAGCCCGGGGTTGACGGTCAACACCATCTGCGTCGTGTTGGCCAGCGCGGTGCCTGCGCACGCGGCGGCCACGGCGATGATTGCACCGTGGACATACCAGGACTTTCTCATGATGCCTCCAGGTTGATTGAAAAACGCTCTTCCACAGTCGCCGCGTTGGCGAAGGGACCCTTCCACAACATAGTTGCGCGTTCGGCCGAGGCGCACTTCACCGGCGGCGCTGCATCGCGCCGGGATGCGCGGTTCGGACGGAAGATGCGGATGCACCGAGCGGCGGAACGTCTCCGCCGGATGCGTGCGCCTTCGAACTGCAAATTGCCAAATTGCACAAAAAAGAGATGGAAACCGCCCGCCGCCGCCGCGGATGGCCGAGGCAGGAGATCTCTTCATGGTAAGTTAAAGCGATTATTCGGCGGCACAATAGGAATATGCGCACGCTTCTTGTCACTTTTCGCCGTTATTCGGGGACGCGGGGTGGAGCGGGGGGGGAGCGGGGGCGGCGCGGTTGCTCAGTTTCACATTTGCTGGAGCAGTTCCAGCATGCGGGCATCAAGCTGGTGGCCGTGCCATTCGGTGTAGGCGACGTCCGCCCGTTCCGAGTCGAGGATGCCGAAGCTGCCGCGCAGATTCCAGAGCGCCCAGCCGATGCCGTGGACGCGGAGGATCGCCAGTGCGTCGGCCATCCATCGCAGGACGATCTCGTGCGGCGTTTTGCTGAACGCGCCCCCTTCCCCGCAGTGCACACCGATCCCGCGCTTCACCAGCGCCGCCCATGGCTCGAAGTAGGCGACGAGGTGCTCGTGGCTCCAGGTCCGCCCGAAATGATCCGCTCCGGGCCACGCGGGCGTTTTCCACCCGCCATAGCTCACCCACGGGGCCTGGTAATGCGAGATGCCGAACGGGGCGTACATCCGGCACGACTGCCCGAGGTTGGGCACATCCGTGAGTTCCTCGATCGGCTCGGTGCCGTAGTTCAACCCGTTGGCCATGAGGAGGCGGCGCGGATCGATTTTGCGGATGGCGTCGATCGCCGAGCGGAGGGCGCGCTCGTGCGTGCTGCGCGTCATGCCGCTGCCGGTGACAAAGCCGGTGAGGCCCGCGGCCGGCGGTTCATTCACCAGGTCGAAGCTGAGGCGCTTGGAATCCACCCCCTTGTAACGCTCCGCAAACGCCGCCCACTGCCCGGCGAACATCTGCTGCATGCCGCGATCCGTCCACAAACTCCGCGGCTCCGGCGGGGCGTTCACGCAGTATCCCGGCGCACGGTGAAAGCTCAGGCTGACGTGCAGCCCATATTGTTCGCCCAGCGTCACGAGGCGGTCGATGCGCTCCATCACGTTCTCGCGCAGCCGCCAGTCGTCCGGCGTGCCCTCCGTCCAATAGCGATAGTCCATCGGGATGCGCACGAAATCGAAGCCCCAGTCGCGGATCCACGCGAACTCCTGCTCGCGAAAATCTCCCTCCCCCCCGCCGAACGTGTTGCCGCCGACCGGCTCCGTGTCGCCGGCGCGAATCCTCTCCCGCCCCGGCTCGTAAATGTACATGTCCAGCAGGTTGAAACCGCGCCAGCGCGGAAGAGGATTCATAAACGCCTCCGGCGAACGTCGCCCCCCCACTCAATATACCCGCAATTCCAGCTTCGAACTCACTCCCAGGTGATTCGCCACGGCATAGCGCAGCGCATCGACGAGGTGATCGTGCGTGCCGTCCTTCAGCGGCTCGCCGTTTTTGCCGCGCTCGTACCCTTCCATCGCGGAGATGAGCTGCACGCAGCGCGGATCGACGAACAACCGCGCGGCGCCGATCGCCGGATGCACCAGGTCCGCTACCAAGCTGACCC
Organism: Phycisphaerae bacterium; assembly: GCA_051955985.1. Lineage (GTDB taxonomy): Bacteria > Planctomycetota > Phycisphaerae > WQYP01 > WQYP01 > DATKPA01. The sequence goes on from JBQCGD010000154.1 coordinate 36,437, forward strand.
CCTCCAGAATCCCCAGCTTCCGCGACTTCACCACGAAACCCTCCTCCTTCAGCACGCGCTCATCCGTGTGCCCCGTCTGCGCATTGACGCCGCGCCCCGCCACATCGCAATACACCTTTTCCACGTCCCACGGCCTGTCGCGCATCGCCTTCGCATTCCGCGGCAACGTCTCCTCACGCACCACCATCTCCTCGACCACCCACACCGCCGGCGGCGCATCCGCCGCATCCGCCGCGCGCATCATCGCCATCCACAGACAGACAAACGCCCCGCGGTAGCCGAAATCGACGCCCGCAAAAATCCCCTCCACGCGGAAACTGCGCCCATCGACCACCACCGTCGCTCCCCGCACAAACGACACGCCCGCCGCGCTCCGCACGTGCGTCTCCCGCCGAAACGCCGGAAACACCGCCCGCTCCACCCGCGGCCGATGGCACAGCATCTCGTGCTCCCACGTCGCGCGCGACACCCGCTTCTTCATCGCGATCACATCCGCGATCCGCACAAAGCCGTTGCCGCCCGCCCGCTCCACCTTCGCCCGCCCCTGGCATTCCTCCCACAGCGGACACCCCTCGCACTTCCGCCGCTCCGGGCATTTCTCCAGCACGTCCCACACGCACCACGAAAACACCTTCCGCCCGCTGGCTGCACTTTTCTCCAGCACCTCGCTCATCAACCCCGCCGGCCGATGCATCGTCGAAAACGCCTCCACCGCCCCGCGGACGCCCTTCTCCCCGCGCGTCGTCAACTGCGCCGCCTGCCACACCCCCTCATCAAACAACTCCACCTCGTCGCACCGCAGCTTCTGCACCCGCTGCCCGCGCACGCTCCGGTCCGATTGCGCCAGCACCTCCACGCGCGAGCCGTTGATCAGCTCGAGCCGCCGCTGCGTCGGCGTTTCCTTCAACAGATGCTCAAAACCCCTTCCCACCAATCCCCGCAGATACCGGAACATCTTCTCCGATTGCTCAAAACTCCCGCCAAGGATCCGCACCTCGATCCCCGGCTTGAACAGCAAATCCAGCAGCGTCGCCGCCGCCCCCACCATCGTCTTCCCGCCCCCGCGGCACGCCCACACCACCGCGTCTCCCTCCTGCTCAAAAAACGAGTGACACAGGTAATCCAGCGGCGTGTTGTGCCCATCGCACACCGGCGTCTCCGGCATCTCCAGGCCGAGACACAACCACAGCCAGTCCCGCAACGACGCGCGATCCTCCGGCCGCCAGATCCGAAATTCCACAACCGTCGTCCACTCGCATACGCCTTTTTTCTTCTGCATGATCGCACCCCCTTCAAAAAAAAATCCTTTCCCACACGAAACCCTCCACACCGCAGGTCAGCCCGCCGTTTCAACCGCCGCGTCCTCCTGCATCGCGCGAAGCTTCTCGTACTCCAGACCCAGTGCCATCAGCCGCAGCATCCGCGCGCCCTCCGCCTTGTCCATCTCCAGCAGCCGAAGATCTCTTTCCGATTTCGGCATCTTCCGCGATTCCCGCTTCCCCGCCCCCCCGGCAAACTCCAGCACCTGCGTCGCCGCTCGCAGCCACAGTTCCGGCTTGTCCCCCTGCAACAACGCCAGCAGTTTCTGCACCGCAAACGCCGAGAATCGATTCGCCAGCAGTTCCCGGTGAATCCTCCCCAGCCGCTGCCGCGCCTTCAGCAGCCGCTTCCCGCGCGTCGAATCCATCAGCTGCACCATCCGGATCGGCGACACATCGTGCGACTCCATCAGCCGATCCAGGTCCGCCCCATCCCCCAGTTCCCGCACAATCCCATCGATCACCGTCACCTTGTTCCGCCCAACCATGATCCACCTCCTGAAAAAAGAACAAAATCCCAGCTCCGTGATCTCCGTGGTTCAAATCGTCTTCCCCCCGCCCCTCTCCTCCACCCACCGCATCAACACCCCCGCCACATCCTTCCCCTCCGCCTTGAGCGCCTTCACCAGCCGCTCCTTCTCCTCATGCTTCAAAAACACCGTAAACGCCTCCATCATCTCCCCCATCGGCGGCGCCTCCGCCACGAGCGCCGGCGCCTCCTGCTTCTTCAGGAGCGCGCTGAGCATCGCCGCATCCTCCGGCACCCACTTCGCCATCTCCGCCACCTCCATCTCCGCCGCCATCGCCTCCAGCAGCGCAAGCCGCTTCCCCGGCGCATCCTCCCCGCCGAGCCGATTCACCGTCGCCAGCAGCATCAGCGTCTCGGCATCATCCAGCTCCCACACCACGCACGCCGCCCGCGCATGCCCCAGCGATTCCAGAATCTCCTTCCGATGATGCCCATTGATCAACTCATAAAACCCCGCCCGCGAAGGATGCCGCCGCACCACCAGCGGCTCATACCGCCCCGTCTTCTCAATATGCCGCCGCACCTTCGCCATCACCGCCGCCGACATCACATTCGCATTCCTCGGATGCGGCACCAACTTCGAAATCTCAATCTCCTCAATCCGCTGCGCAATCCCCTCCATCACTCTCCCTCCATTTAAAGCCGCCCGACGAATTACCAATACCAATTACGAATTACCAATTACCCCCCCCCCACCCCCCCCCACCAAAAAAAACCGCGACGCCCACACCCCCCCCCCCCCCCCCCCCCCCCCCCACCCCCCCC
>JBQCGD010000155.1:0-32139 GCA_051955985.1 Phycisphaerae bacterium
AAGGTGCGTCGAGTGCATGCTACTTCCTTTCCGCTCCTCTCAGAGCTCGTAAATCCTGGAGTATTTCTCGTGCTCCATGCGCTGCGCATGGCGAACCGCTTTGGTGCGAAGGCGCGCGAAGGTCCGGTGCCCGAGTGCGCAGGGACTCTGCGTCTCCGCTGCGCGAACAAATCGCGGCACGGTGTGGCAACGACTTCCGTCGCCGAGGGGTCCCGATGCTAATTGTCGATCCCAGCAAGACGCCCGACATGTAACGGCGTCAAATCAGATTTACACCGCCCCTGAGGAAATGCAAATTGTTTTTGATTTTTTTGATGTGCCAGCCCCCCCCCACCGCTCTGCCGGCTGGGAATTCACGTGAGACGATCGTTGGATTGGACTGCGCGTTTGATGCGGATGGCGCGCTTGCCTTTGAACTGGCCGATAAGGCCGGTGAATTTGTTCTTTCCTTCCACCTGGACGATCATTTCGCTGTTGGCGGGTTTTTCCAACTGGATGATGTCGCCGGGGGCGAGGTTGAGGAGTTCATCGACCTTGATCGTGGTGTTGCCGAGGAGGCATTTGACGAGGAGCGGGGCGCCTTCGAGGTTTTTCTGGATGGCTTTCATGTGGCCGTCGCTGGTGGATTTTTTGGCGTAGGTGAACCAGTTCTGCTGGGAGAGTTTGCTCATGACCGGTTCGATGACGTTGTAGGGGATGCAAAGGGACATCGTGCCGGCGCGGTTGCCCATCTTGATTTCGAAGCCGATGACGACGACGACTTCGTTGGGCGGGACGATCTGGACGAGCTGGGGGTTGGATTCGGTTTCGGTGAGTTCGAAGTTGATCTTGGTGATGTTCGACCAGGCTTCGGAGAGGTTGGAGAGGGCGCGGTCGGTAAGGCGTTTGACGAGGCGCCATTCGATCTGGGTGAGGGGGCGTTGTGGGATGAAAAGGTCGGCGGAGGAGCCGCCGAGGAGGCGGTCGATGATGGGGTAGATGATGAGGGGGGAGATTTCGAGGCACATCTGGCCGTCGAGGGGTTTGGCGGAGAGGAGGTTGAAGCAGGTGGGGTTGGGGAGGGCGTGGATGAATTCGGAGAAGGTGAGCTGCTCGATGTTGGCGACGGAGACTTCGACGATGGTGCGGAGATAGCCGGAGAGGGCAGCGCCGAAATTCCGGGAGAAGCCTTCGTGGAGGGCTTCGAGGGCGCGCATCTGGTCTTTGGAGACGCGTTCGGGGCGTTTGAAGTCGTAGGTGCGGATTTCGACGTCGGCGAGGCGCTTGTTGCGGGAGAACACCTTGGCGGTGGTTTCCTCCTTGACCGCGCCGGAATCGACGGCGGCGAGGAGGGCATCTACTTCGGACTGATCGAGAACGTCGGGCATAATTCGCTATCTGGGAACAGTGACCTCTCAGGTCTTATCGGACAGGGCGTTGGGGGGACTTGAGGGTCATCCTTTCGACCGCCGACCAGACCGCCAAGCGTGGGTACGTCAGTGGCGGTCTCCTCCCTATTCCTATAGGAATAGTAGGAATTCCTGGTTTTCAGGCAACGGTGGCGGCTGCGGGTTCGACGACGGCGAGGGTGGATTCGAGGAGGGAGACCCAGTTGGCGGCGGCGCCGTCCATTTCGTATTGGAGAATGTCGGCGAGGAGGACGAGGTCGCGGTTCCGGAGGGCGGACTGCATTTCCCCGAGCTGGTGGCAGAATTCGTTGAGGACGGCTTCGCCGGTGAGTTCGCGGACGGAGAGCTGGCCGAGGGTGATGTTGTTCAACTTGGCGAGGCCGGCGTAGGCGGCCTGGACCTGCTGCCACATGGAGAAGACGCGGGCGAGTTTTTCAAAGGCGGCGGCCTGGTTGCCCTGTTCGAGGAGGGCGGCGACTTCCTTGTGCTGGGGGGTGAGCCATTCGACCATGGCGTAGAGGCGGCCGAGCATGGAGAGGGAGAGTTCCTTGCGGTCGGCGGTGCCGAGGGAGAGTTTTCGCCCCCCTACCGGGTGCGGGCGGGCGTTGGCGAGCGATTCCCCTTCGAGGGGGAGGCCGTCGAGTTCGATTTTGGTGATGATTTTGCCTTCGGGGAGCTGGGATTGTGCCCAGGCGATGGCTTGGGCGAGGGTGTGGTTGTCGGGGAGGGTGTGGGCAGAGGGGACATTGTCGATGAGCATGGTCATCCGGTGGACTCCGTTCCAAGAGAAGACGCTTGTCCTTCTATCGGCTGAGGCGGGGGCGTGCGATGATGAAATCGGGGACAGCGGCGGTACGTCGTTCAGTTGGATGCGAGCTCAATCGTGACGTACATGCCGGGCTTGAGGCGGTCGTCGGGGTCGAGGAGACCTTTAAACTGGCAGCCTCCGCTGGTCGGATCCATAACAGGCGAAATGAATGTCACCTTCCCCGAGAAAGCGGTGTTGCCGTATGGCGTGGCGGCTACTTTCAATTTCTGCCCGACGTGGATGTGGTCCAGCATGTCTTGGGAAATAACGCCAGCAACGCCGAGCTTGCTGGTATCCACGATCGTGACGAGCGGGGCGCCCTTGCTGACGAATTGCCCCAGCTTGGCATCGCAGCGGCTGACGACGCCGTCGACGGGCGCAACCACCTGGGTGCGATCGAGATTCTGTGTCGCCTTGAAGAGTGCAATTTGTGAGAGAGTCATGGTGGATTTGGCTTCCTGGATATCGTATTGAGAGGCCGCACCGGATTTGGAAAGATCATTGAACTTGGCTTGGGCACGTTCAAACTCGATAAGTGCAACGTCGTGGGCGGATGTCACTTCGCTGTCGTCGAGACGCAAGAGGTGGTCGAGTCGTTTGACGTGCTGGCCCTCAGTCACATTGATCTCAATTGCATTGCCTTGTACTGAGGCCGTGACCACGAAGGTATCGGCAGTGATGTTGCCGGCGACTTTAAGCGGCGGATTTTGTGCGGGAACCGTCGGGGCCGGAGGGGTGGTCGACGGAACCTCCGTTGTGACGGGAGATGGCGCGGAGTGAACGTCCGACGACAGGTGCGGCGCGGCGCCTGGGGATTGAGCCGCGAGCCGCCATGGAGTGAGGCCGACGGCTGCGACGATGGCGAGGGCGGCGATGGCGAGAAGGGATTTCGAGGGTGGGTGACGCATGGCGTTGATCCTCCGTTTGGTGGTGGCGAAGGTCCCCATGCCGGCGGCGAAGGGGCCGGGGGCGGATATGCGGGTGATCACTTCGAGGAGGGTGCGGGCGTAGTCGGCGGGCGGCGCGTTGGTGGCGGCGAGGGTGAGCTGGTCGCAGGCGATTTCCTGTGCGGCGAGCCATTCTCGGCGGGCCAGCCAGAGGAGGGGGTGGAAGAAGAAGGGGATGGAGAGTGCGGCGGGGAGGAGGTTCCACCAGAGGTCGCGGCGGGCGAGGTGTGCGAGTTCGTGGGCGAGGATGAGTTCGAGGGTTCGCGGGGTAGCGGTGGTGGCGAGGGTTGCGGGAAGAATGATGGCGGGGCGGAGGAGGCCGGTAAGGAAGGGGGATTTTGCTTCATTCGAGAGGAGGAGTTGCGGGGCGGTGCGGAGGTGGAGGGTGTGGGCGAGGGATTGGGCATAGGTGGTGAGGGGGGTGTTATTCAGCGGTGTGGCGGTCTGGCGGAGGGTGCGGGTTTTGCGCCAGGCGCGGGTGAGGTGGGCGGTGGTGAGGGTGGCGCCGAGGAGCCAGACGGTGAGGAGGAGGGCTGTTGCGGGGAATGGGGCGGACGTTGTCGCAAGGATATCAGGCGTTCCGGGTTCGAGAGGCGTTGCAGATGGAACGGTTTGCCCCACGCCGCCCGAGGCGGCGGGCGTCGTCGGTTGAACGTATTGGGGCGAATGAGATTCGGCGGGGGTTGTGAGTGGCGCGGGTAGACGAGATTGTGTGATACTTTTTGCAGGGAGAAGGGGGAGGGCGAGCGGCGTGATGGCGAGGAGGGCGAGGGCGAGTTTGAGGTGGGCGAGGCGGAGCCACCAGGATTTGATGCGGCCGGAGCGGGAGAGGGCGGCAAGGAGACAGGCGGCGGCGAGGGCGATAGCGCCTGCGATCGAGGCGCGGGCGAGGAGGTGGAGAACCGGGGAGGCGAGCGCGTCGAGGGTCATGCGGCGTTCTCCTTTCGTCGTTCGAGTTCGAGGAGGAGTTGTTTGAGTTCGGCGAGTTCTTCGTCGGAGAGGGTGGCGTCGGAGGATAGGTAGGCGACGAAGGGGGAGACGGAGCCGCCGAGAGCGGTGTGGATGAAGTCGCGGACGAGGTTTTTGAGGAGGGAGGATCTGGGGGTTGAGGGGGAGTAGCGGTAGATGCCGTCGATGCGTTTGCGGGTGAGATAGCCCTTGGCGACGAGGCGGGACATCATGTTGAGGACGGTGGTGCGGACGACGCCGCGGGTGGAGGCGAGGTGGTCGGCGACATCGCGGACCGTGGCGGGGTGACGGTCGTGGAGGTAGGAGAGGAGTTCGAGCTCGGCCTTGCCGATGGGGGGTTTTCCGCGGGATTGTTTCTTTTGACGACTCATGTCGTCCAGAGTAGCAACTGACGACACCTGTCGTCAACTGAAATCCCGGCAGGTTGTTTCCGGGGGGACTGCAGGCGGCGGGAGGTCGAAGCCGGCGGCGGCTGCCGCGTTTTCAGGCCTGGGTGGCGGGTTGCGGGTGCGGGCCGAGGAGGGCCTGGTGGTGGCTGGTCATGACGCGGAGGACGCGTTCGATTTCGGCGGGGGGAGGAGGTCCGGGGGGCGTGGAGGCGGAGGTTGCGGCGTCGTCGAAGAAGGACTGGAGGCGGGCATCGCAGATGACGAGCATGTGACCCGGAGCGGCTCCGATGTTTTTGAAGGAGTGGATGGCGTTCGGGGGGATGAAGATGGTGGCGCCGGGAGGAGTGGGGAGACACTCGGGCCGGTCGGCGGGATTGAGAGCGCGGGCGAATTCGAACTGGCCGTCGAGCACGTGGAAGGCCTCGGCGGGCGCGTGGGTGTGGAGGGGAACGAATGCGCCTGGTGGAACGGCGACGTGGAAGAGCGAGAAGGTGTTTTGTGTCTGGTCGGCGGCCACGAGGCAACGGATTTCTATGCCGAGGAGATAGCGAACCGGCGCGTGGTCGCGGGAGATGATGGTGGCCTGGGAAAGGGGTTGCATGGCGAGACTCCGTGTTTTGGAGGGGATGAATTCAGAGGAGGAATTTGATGCCGTAGCTTTCGGCGAGGGCGATGATCCTGGGCATGTCGGCGGGTGCGGAGAGCCGGCTGAGTTCCTCGAGGAAGTATTGGAAGCGGCCGGGGACGGCGACGCAGAGGATTTTTCCACAGGAGGTGCCGGCGTTGCGGAAGGTGTGCGGGATGTTGCGCGGGCAGAAGGCGAATTCTCCATTTTTGAGGGGCTTCCACTGACCATTGGAGAAGAGCTCGAACTCGCCTTCGAGGACCTGGAAGAATTCGTCTTCGTTGGCGTGGACGTGCGGCGGGGGCCCGCTGCCGGGCTCACTGGATTGGGCAAGGACGACGCAGGAACCATTGGACTGGGCGGCGGTGACGAGCAACTCGACCTGGTCGCCGAGGACACTGAAGCGGCTGGCGGGCACGAGGGGAATGGAGAGAGGAAAGGGCGGAGAGGCGGGGGAAGCGGCGGAAGCGGCGGAAAGAGGGGTCATCTGGCGGCTCCTTTTTTCGGAACGGGCATGGGCGGAGACATTTGGTTTTCGTAGAGCGAAGCGAGCAGGGCGCGCATGGCCCAATGGACGGCTTCGGCGGCATCATCACCGGGGAGGCGGGCGCGTTCGCGGAGGATCTGCCAGGCGGGCGCACTGAAGAGGACCTGGAAGATGCCGGCGACCTGCGCGGCCTTTCGCGGCGGCAGGTTGGTGGTGGCGTTGCGGAGGGCCTGGCGGATGGCGGCGCGGCGGCGTTCGTTGTTACGACGGCGCATTTCTTTGCCGGCGTTCGAGGAAAGGAGTGCGGCAATGAGGGGGCCGCGTTCATCGAGCCTTCGGAAGACGCGGGGCGCGGCGGAGAGGAGGTCGGATTCCGAGCTGGGATATTCGGAGAGGCCGAGCTGGCGATCGATTTCGTTCCAGGCGGCGTCGAGAAGTTCTCCGGGGGAGGGGAAGTAGCGATAAACGGTGCGTGTGGCGATGCGGGCGTGGCGGGCGACGCGGTCGTGAGAGAGTTCCTGATGGGGCGAGTCGGTGAGGAGCTGGATCGCGGCCTCCACGATGGCGTTGCGAGTGGCTTCGGCCTGTTTTTGCCGAAGCGGACTTTTGTAGGGACGCGCCAAATTCATGTCATTATTTTGACATCAATTCTTTCGTGTGTCACTTTTGTTTTTCGGAATTTCCCGCGGCGACGGCGGCACGCGGAACAATCCGGAGGGCGGTGGAGCGCACCGGCGACTGGAGGAACCGGGCGGGTTTATCGAGCCGCAGTGAACTTCGTGAAGGACCGGCGTTTTCTACGATTTTTCAGGCGGAGCGGGGGGGGTCTCCAACGGAAGGAGATCGTCGGCTTTTCCGGAGGATGCGTGGACCCTGGCGTGGGGGCGACCGGGGCTGGCGGTTTTCGCCGGGACTTCGCGCAGCGATAGGGCTGTGAGCGGTTGCCGGGCCCGGGGCGTCTGCCGGCCGCTGAGGGAAGCGAGTTCGCCGACGATGGCCGCGAGCTGCTCAGACTGGGCGGAGAGTTCCTCTGCGGCGGAGGCGGATTGTTCGGCGGCGGCGGCGTTGGATTGTGTGACCTTGTCCATTTCAGTGACGGCGGTGTTGACCTGACCGATGCCCTGGGCCTGTTCCTTCGAGGCGGCGGCGATTTCGCCGACGAGGCCGGCGACCCTGGTGGCAGCGGCGGTAATGGCTTTGAGGCTGTCCCCGACTTCGCAGGTGATGGCGACGCCGTTGCGGGCATTGGTGACGCTTTCCTCGATCATGGAGGCGGTGTTTTTGGCGGCTTCGGCGGAGCGCATCGCGAGATTGCGCACCTCTTCGGAGACGACGGCGAATCCTTTGCCGGCCTCTCCGGCGCGTGCAGCTTCGACAGCGGCGTTGAGGGCGAGGAGGTTGGTCTGGAATGCGATTTCGTCAATCACCTTGATGATCTTGGCGGTTTCGGCTGCAGATTTTTCGATGGCGGCGATGGCCGTGGACATGCGGTTCATGGCTTCGTTTCCCTGGGCGGCGGCTTTTTGCGCTTCTTCGGAAAGCGCGGCGGCCTGGACGGCGGTGTCGGCGCTCTTGCGGGTCATGGTGGCCATTTCCTCGAGGGAGGAGGAGGTTTCCTCGAGTGCGGCGGCCTGCTCGGAGGCGCCCTGGGCGAGGCTCTGGCTGGCGCCGGCGACTTCACCGGCGGCGTTGCGTGTTTCAGAGGAGCTGGCCGAGAGCATCGAGGAGATGCGATTGACCGGTTTGGTGATGCTGCGGGTGATGAAGAAGGAGAGGATGCCGCCGAGGCCGAGGCTCAGGGCGATGGCGACGTAGGTTCCGTGCCGTGCGGAGGCGATGGTCTGGAGGATGTTGTGCGAGGAAGTGTCGCAATCATCGCGGTTCATTTTGACGCTTTCGTCGAGGGCCGAGGAATAGGCGAGGAACCTGGGCATCAGGTCGTGGTTGAACATGGCGAGCGCGGCATCATGTTTTCCTTCCACATCGAGTTTCAACACGTCGGCGCGGGCGCGGCGGTACTCAGCGAGGGCATCGGTCACCTTTTTGCAGAGCTGCCGATCCTGCTCGTTGGTAAGGGCCTTGGCGTATTGATCGAAGAGGGAGGTGGCTTCGTCTGAGGCGGCCTTGATTTGTTCGTCGTACCGGGCCTGCGTGCGTTTATCTGTTTCGATGAGCCGCTGCAGGAAGGTGGTCATGTTTTCGCGGGTGAGGAAGCCAATTTTGGTGGTGCGTTCGAAGCCGGGAATTGAATCATTGGCGATGGTTGCGGCTTCGGATTCAATGGCTGCCATGCGGGCGGCGAAGTAGGCACCGGTGGCGAGGGTGAGGGCGACGGTAGCGGCGAGGCCGCCGACGACACGTTTGCCGATTGTGAGTTTCATGGGGACCTCCTTGGATAAAGCTGCGGCCTGGCCGTTGCACATCGCGGCGAGCCGGCAGAAATCCTTTTCGGCGGCCGGTGTGCGGCGGTTGATTTGAGGGGGATGAGGAGGCGCGTTCTCAGAATTGAGAGGCGGGTGGGAAGGGGAGCGGGCGGATTTGCTAAGCTCAATCTGCGCAGGATCTTCGATCGAGGAGAAAAGCGGGAGTGGCCACAGGCGTTGTCGAAGTAGGTCAATTCTGTAGGATTAAATCAGAACGATCCCCTAGCGGTCGTTCTGCAGCGGTCACAGGCGATTCGTGCCGGCCTGGGGTTGTTTGAGGGATGGCTGCGAGAATCTCGAGTTGCGGGAGCGGAGGTTTGACGTGGGCGAAGATCTGAAGAAACGAGAGCCACAGGTGGTGGATTGCTGCGTTGTCGGGGGCGGGCCGGCGGGGATGATGGCGGGTTTTCTGTTGGCACGGGCGGGGGTTCGGGTGGCGGTGCTGGAGAAGCATGGGGATTTTTTGCGGGATTTTCGGGGGGATACGATTCATCCGTCGACGCTGGAGCTGATGTGGGAGCTGGGGTTGCTGGAGGAGTTTTTGAAGCGGCCGCACCAGGAAATTGAGGAGGTGCGGTTTGAGATAGCGGGGGAGGAGTTTCGGTTTGCGGACTTCCGGCATGTGCCGACGCATTGCAAGTTTGTGGCGTTGATGCCGCAGTGGGATTTTCTGAGTTTTGTGGCGGAACATGCGAAGAGGCTGCCGACGTTTTCGCTGCATATGAACACGAAGGGGGTGGGGTTGATTGAGGAGGGCGGGGCGGTGCGCGGGGTGCGGGGGCTGAACGAGCAGGGGGAATTGGAGTTTCGAGCGAAACTGGTGATCGGGGCGGACGGGCGGCATTCGACGATGCGCGAGGCGGCGAATTTGAAGGTGGAGGATCTCGGGGCGCCGATCGACGTTTTGTGGATGCGGGTTTCGCGTGTGCCGAGCGATCCGGGGGATTTGAACGGGATTATCGACAAGGGGCGGATGCTGGTGATGATCGACCGGGGGGAATACTGGCAGTGCGCGTTTGTGATTCCGAAGGGCGGGTATGGGGAGGTGCGGGAGCGCGGGTTGGAGGCGTTTCGGGCGGATGTTTTGAAGCTGGCGCCGTTCCTTGGGAAACGGGTGGAGGAGTTGAAGGACTGGGAGCAGATCAAGCTGCTGACGGTGGCGGTGGATCGACTGATCCAGTGGCACCGGCCGGGGCTGTTGTGCATCGGGGATGCGGCGCATGCGATGTCGCCGGTGGGCGGGGTGGGGATCAACCTGGCGATTCAAGACGCGGTGGCGGCGGCGAATCTATTGATGAAGCCGTTGAAGGAGGGAGCGGTGACGGACGGGGAATTGGCGGCGGTACAGGAGCGGCGGGAGAAGGCGGCGGTGCGGACGCAGCGGGTGCAGGTGTTTGTGCACCGGAGGTTTTTGAGCCGGGTGGTGGAAGGGAAGGAGGTGCGGATGCCGTGGTACATGCGGGCGTTGTTGAAGGTGCCGCTGGTGCGGCGGGTGCCGGCGCGGGTGGTGGGGGTGGGGTTTCAGCCGGAGCATGTGCGGAAATAATTACGCCACGCTCCGCATCGGCGTTCGACGGCCGCCTGAAAGGCGGAACTCCGTACAAAGAAAAAGGGCGGGCGTCTTGCGACGTCCGCCCCTTGGTGTTTTCGGGTGGGGTGAAGTTTAGACCGAAGAGGCTTCGGCGCCAGCGACCTGGTTACCCTGGGAGTTGGCGGCCGACTCGTGAGCTGCCCCGTTGCCGGCGCCGATGGGGGCGACGACGGTGGGGACGGCTTCGGGAGCCGGTGCGGCGATTTCGGCTTCAGGCTCTTCGACAGGGGTGCCGTTGTGGGAGACGGTCATGTCGAGGTAGGGCTTGAAGGCGGTGCCGGCGGGGATCAGGTGGCCGAGGATGACGTTTTCCTTGAGGCCGACGAGGGTGTCTTCCTTGCCGGCGATGGCGGCTTCGGTGAGGACCTTGGTGGTTTCCTGGAAGCTGGCCGCGGAGACGAAGGATTCGGACTGCAGCGAGGCCTTGGTGATGCCGAGGAGGAGGGTCTTGGCGGTGGCCATCTTGGGGCGTTTGCCCTTGGCGATGGTGCCGCCCTTTTCCTCAACCTTGGCGTTGATTTCCTTGAGCTCATCGCGGGAGACGACCTGGCCGATGGAGAGGCCGGTGTCGCCGGGCTCGTCGATCTTGAGCATCTTGGCGAGCGCTTCGTTGCCGTAACGGAAGCGGAACTTGTCGACGACTTCGCCGGGGAGGAACTTGGTGTCGCCGGGGTTCTCGACTTTCACCTTGCGGAGCATCTGGGAGATGATGATCTCGATGTGCTTGTCAGAAATCTTCTGGTTCTGCGTGCGGTAGACGTTCTGGACTTCCGCGAGCAGGTAGTTCTGCAGGGCGTCTTCACCCTTGATTCGCAGGATGTCGTGCGGGACGTGGGGACCTTCGATGAGGGGATCGCCGGCATCGACGGTGTCGCCGGTGTGCACGCGGAGCGTGGAGGCCTGGGGAACGTGGTGTTCCTTTTCGATGCCGCCTTCGCCGCGGACGATGATCGTCTGCTTGCCGCGCCGCTTGTCGCCCTGGATTTCGACGACACCGGAGATCTCGGCCATGATCGCGGGATCCTTGGGCTTGCGGGCCTCGAAGATTTCGGTGACGCGGGGGAGACCGGAGGTGATGTCGGACGTGCCCTTGGATTCCTTGGGCTGACGAGCGAGCAGATGGCCGGGGACGACGAGCTGGCCCGAGTCCACGTCGATGCGGGCCTTTGCCGGCAGGAAGTGGAAGTCGAGAATCTTGCCGTCGGCGGGATCGACGATCTTGATCTGGGGGTGGCGTTCGCCCTTGTGTTCGACGACGACGAGGCGTTTCACGCCGCCCTTGCCTTCAGATTCGGCACGAACGGTTTCGCCTTCCTCGATGTCCTGGAACTCGATGCGGCCGGCCTTTTCAGCAAGGATCGGGATACGGTGCGGGTCCCAGACGGCGATCTGCTGTCCGGCCTTGACCTGTTCCCTTTCCTTGGTGAGCAGCGTGGCACCGTACGGGACCTGCTGGCGTTCGAGTTCGCGGCCCTTGGAATCGACGAGGGCGATGAAGCCGTTGCGCTTCAGCACGACGAGGTGCTTGTTGCCTTCGTGGTCAGCGACTTCGACGGCGTTGAGGTCGCGGTATTCGATGATACCGGCGGCACCCGCGCGGATGTCGTTCTTCTGCTGGGCGACGTTGCCGACGCCACCGGTGTGGAACGTACGCATCGTGAGCTGCGTGCCGGGTTCACCGATGGACTGTGCGGCGATGATGCCGGTGGCGAGGCCTTCTTCGACGAGCTTGCCGGTCGAAAGGTCGATGCCGTAGCACTTGGCGCAGACGCCGGTGGGGGATTCGCAGGTCAGCGGGGAGCGGACGCGAACGGTTTCGATGTTGAGGTTTTCGATCTTGTTGGCGATCTGCTCGGTGATGATCTGGCCTTCACGGACGATCACTTCGTCGGTGATGGGGTTGATGATGGTGTCGCTGGAGCAGCGGCCGAGGATGGCTTCGCGGAGCGGCACGTCGATCTGTTCACCCTTGTAGATGGCGCTCTTGCGGATGCCGTTCTGGGTGCCGCAATCGTGCTTGCTGACGATGACGTTCTGGGCCACGTCGGCGAGCTTACGGGTGAGGTAGCCGGAGTCGGCGGTCTTGAGAGCCGTGTCGGCGAGACCCTTACGGGCGCCGTGGGTGGAGGTGAAGTACTCGAGCACGGAGAGGCCTTCACGGAAGTTGGTCTTGATGGGGGTTTCCATGATTTCGCCGGAGGGGCGGGACATCAGACCACGCATACCGGAGAGCTGACGGAAGTTGTCGACGCTACCACGAGCCTTGGAGTCGGCCATGAGGGCGACCGGGTTGAGGTAGGGGCGACCGGAAGGATCGCGCGGCGGGAGCGGGCGGCCGCCCTCGTCACGGGTGTCTTCCTTCAATTCGACCATCATCTCGTCGGTGACCTGGTTTCGGGCGTGGGACCAGATGTCGAGCAGCGCGTTGTAACGTTCACGTTCGGTGATGGCGCCGATGGCGAGGTTCTTCTCGACGCGGTCAGCCTTTTTCTGCTGGGCGTCGATGATTTCCTGCTTCTTGGCGGGGATGCGGAGGTCGGTGATCGCGAACGAAAGACCGGCGAGGGTCGAGTTCTTGAAGCCGAGTTCCTTCATGTTGTCGAGCAGGTCGATGGTGGCCGGACGGCCGAGGAACTTGTAGGCGTCGGCGATGACGCGGCTGCCGCCCTTGGCGGAGAGGGCCGTGTTGTAGAACGGCATGCCCGGCGGGAGGATGTCATTGAAGATCAGGCGGCCGATGGTGGTCGTGATGACCTTGTTGGCCGGCGTGGGTTCTTCGGGCTTCGAGTCGCTGTTGACGACCTGGTCGCGGTCGATGCGGACCTTGATCAGGGTGTGCATGCCGATCTGCTTGCGGTGGTAGGCGAGCAGGGCTTCGTGGATATCGCGGAAGGCGAGTTCCTTGCCCTGTTCGCGGTGACCGGCTTCGCCCTTGTGAGCGACCGTGAGGTAGTAGATACCAAGCACGATGTCCTGCGACGGCCCGATGATGGGGCTGCCGGACGCGGGCGAGAAGATGTTGTGCGTCGAGAGCATGAGGATGTGGGCTTCGGCCTGGGCTTCCACGGAGAGCGGAAGGTGGACGGCCATCTGGTCGCCGTCGAAGTCGGCGTTGAAGCCCTTACAGACGAGCGGGTGGATCTTGATGGCGTTGCCTTCGATGAGCACCGGCTCAAACGCCTGGATACCCATTCGGTGCAGGGTCGGTGCGCGGTTGAGGAGCACCGGGTGGCCCTTGATGACTTCTTCGAGGATGTCCCAGATTTCCTTGTCGCGGCGTTCGATCATCTTCTTGGCAGACTTGATGGTGTCGGCCAGGCCGTGCTCCTTGAGCTTGCGGATGATGAACGGCTGGTAGAGTTCGAGGGCGATCTTCTTGGGCAGACCGCACTGGTGGATCTTGAGTTCGGGGCCGACGACGATGACGGAACGGGCGGAGTAGTCGACGCGCTTGCCGAGGAGGTTTTCACGGAAGCGGCCCTGCTTGCCCTTGATCATGTCGGTGAGCGACTTGAGGGGGCGGTTGGAGGAGCCGAGGACGGGGCGGCGGCAACGGCCGTTGTCGAAGAGGGCGTCGACGGCCTGCTGCAGCATGCGCTTTTCGTTGCGGATGATGACTTCGGGCGCGTTCAAGTCGACAAGCTTCTTGAGACGGTTGTTGCGGTTGATGATACGACGGTAGAGGTCGTTGAGGTCGGAGGTCGCGAAGTTGCCGGACTCGAGGAGGACGAGCGGACGGAGATCGGGCGGGATCACGGGGATCACGTCGTAGATCATCCATTCGGACTTGTTCTCGGAATTGCGGATCGCTTCGACGATCTTGAGGCGCTTGGTGTAATCCTTGATCTTCTGCTTGGAGTTGGTCTTGAGGATGCCTTCGCGGATGTTGTTGGATTCCTGGGCGAGATCCATGGCGGTGAGGAGGGTGCGGACGGCTTCGGCGCCCATGTCGGCCTTGAAGCCGTCGCCGAACTTCTCGCGGGCTTCGCGGTATTCCTCTTCCGTCAGCAGCTGCTTCTTCTTGAGGGTGGAGGTGCCGGGATCAACGACCATGTAGTCCTGGTAGTAGACCACTTTTTCGAGGTCGCTGGTCTTCATGTCCAAGAGGTTGCCGAGGCGGCTCGGCATGGCCTTGAAGAACCAGATGTGGACGACGGGGGCGGCGAGGTTGATGTGGCCCATGCGCTTCCGGCGGACGCGCGAGTGGGTCACCTTGACGCCGCAGCGGTCGCAGATGATGCCCTTGTACTTGGTACCCTTGTACTTGCCGCAGGCGCATTCCCAGTCGCGTTCGGGACCGAAGATGCGTTCGCAGAAGAGGCCGTCACGTTCGGGGCGGTACGTGCGGTAGTTGATGGTTTCGGGTTTTTTGACTTCGCCGAAGGACCACGAACGGATGTCGTTCGGGGAGGCGAGGGCGATCTTGACTGCGCCGTAGTCGTTGATGCGATCGTAAATCGTTTCAGCCATTGTGTATTCGCCTTTCGTATCAGGCTTGCGGCTTTCGCCGCGGATAATTCAGGTCGACGTAGCCCGCTGCTTACGCAGCGGGCCTTCGTTCCAGTTCCTCGATCGCAGCGATCTGACTCTTGCGGAGCCGCGCGATCCGCTCCGACCGAGGAACGACATAAATGATTTCGTTAGCAGTCACGACCATCATGAAGGGATCATCGATCAGGTATCGATCCCCGCTGGACATCACAATGTAGAACGGGGCAAAGGGATCGCGATGACGAAGTTCGTCAATCACGTCGTCGTAGCTTTGCGGTTTCCGTTCGTCCATTGCAATCTCCCGGTGTTCAGACCACTTTCTTTTTTTCGAGCGTAATGTTCAGGCCCAAGCCACGAATCTCGTTGCAGAGCACGTCGAACGAAACCGGCGTGCCCGCCTCGAGGGTGTTGGTGCCTTTGACCATGCTCTCGTAGATTTTGGTGCGGCCTTCGACGTCGTCGGACTTCACGGTGAGCAGCTCCTGCAGGATGTAGGAAGCGCCGTAGGCTTCGAGGCCCCACACTTCCATCTCGCCGAAGCGCTGACCACCCGTACGGGCCTTGCCACCGAGCGGCTGCTGGGTGATGAGGGAGTACGGACCGGTTGAACGGGCGTGGATCTTGTCGTCCACCAGGTGGTGCAACTTCAACATGTAGATGTAGCCGACGGTGGTGCGCTGCTCGAACGGCTCGCCGGTGCGGCCATCGAACAACTGGACTTTGAAGCTGGGCGGCATCTCGACGAACATTTCTTCCGCGGGCGGAACAAGCTTCTTCTCTTCGAGTTCTTTTTTGCGGGCCCGAACGTGCTTGTTGGCTTCTTCGACGGCCTTGGAGATTTCCTCTTCCGCCGCACCATCGAAGACGGGCGTCACGGCCTGGAAGCCCAGGATCGCCGCGGCCCAACCGAGGTGGGTTTCGAGAATCTGGCCGACGTTCATACGCGAAGGCACGCCCAGCGGGTTCAAGAGGATGTCGACCGGAGTGCCGTCATCCAGGAACGGCATGTCTTCCTCGGGAACGATGCGGGCGATGACACCCTTGTTCCCGTGGCGGCCCGCCATCTTGTCGCCGACGGAGAGCTGACGCTTCGTGGCGAGGTAGATCTTGACCATTTCAAGCACGCCGGAGGGGAGCTCGTCGCCGCGCTTCATGTGCTCGAGCTTGCGTTCCTTTTCCTCGAAGATCGCCTTGATGCGGGCGTCGTAGCGCTTGTAGGTGCTTTCGGCCTGCTTGCGGGCTTCTTCAGAACCCTTGACCCAGGAGAGCTGGAAGTTCTGAATCTGTTCGAGGATGACTTCGTCGAGGTCGCTCTTGCCGACCTTCTGACGGGTCGAGGGGTCGATCATCATCTGGCCGGTGACTTCGTTGATTTCATCAGCCATCTGGCGGAAGAGCACGACAGCGCGGTGATTCATTTCTTCACCGTACTTCTTCATGTCCTTCTGGAGCTGCTTCTTCTGCTCGTCGTTCAT
Organism: Phycisphaerae bacterium; assembly: GCA_051955985.1. GTDB lineage: Bacteria > Planctomycetota > Phycisphaerae > WQYP01 > WQYP01 > DATKPA01. Next base: position 15,594 of record JBQCGD010000155.1, read on the forward strand.
GTGCATGCGGCGGCTGAAACGCTGGGCGCCGATGACGACGCCTTCGGTGCCGGCGGGTACTTCGAGCGAGTCGTTCTTCACGTCTTCGCCCGCGCGACCGAAGATCGCGTGGAGCAGTTTTTCTTCGGGGGAGAGTTCCGTCTTCGACTTCGGCGCCACCTTGCCGACGAGGATGTCGCCGGGGCCGACGCGGGTGCCGATGCGGACGATGCCGGCGTCATCGAGATTCTTGAGGGCCTTCTCGGAGACGTTCGGGATGTCGCGGGTGAATTCCTCGCGGCCGAGCTTGGTCTCGCGGATTTCGATGTCGAACTCTTCGATGTGGATCGAGGTGAAGGTGTCGGCCTTGACCAGCTTTTCGCTGATGACGATAGCGTCTTCGAAGTTGTAGCCGTCGTAGGTCATGAACGCGACAAGCACGTTCTTCCCGAGGGCGAGCTCGCCGTTTTTACACGCCGGGCCATCGGCGATGATCTGGCCTTTCTTCACGCGCTGGCCGAGGGTGACCAGCGGCTTCTGCGTGAGGCAGGTCTTGTCGTTGAGGCCCGCGTTTTTGCGGAGGACGTATTCGTCGGAGTTGTCGACCACGATGCGCTTGGCATCGCAGAAGGTGACCACGCCGGAGCGTTCGGCCTTGATGACCATGCCGGAGTTGCCCGGGACATGCTTCTCCATGCCGGTCGCCACGACGGGCGGATCGGTCAGGAGCAGCGGCACTGCCTGGCGTTGCATGTTCGATCCCATCAACGCGCGGTTTGCGTCGTCGTGTTCCAAGAACGGGATCAGAGCGGCCGAGATGGCGACGGTCTGCTTCGGCGAGATATCGACGTACTGAACTTCCGAACCCTTGATCTGGTTCAGTTCGCCGTTCACGCGGGCGAGGACCATGTCCTGCTTGACCTTGCTGTTTTCAGGATTGACGACTTCCGGCGGCGCGACGACGGACTTCATTTCTTCGTCCGCACGGAGGTACTTGGTGGCGCCGGCGGTTTTGCCGTTTTCGACCACGCGGTACGGGGTGATGAGGAAGCCGTAGGCGTCGATACCGGCGTAGATCGCGAGCGACGCGATCAGACCGATGTTGGTGCCTTCAGGGGTTTCAATCGGGCAGACGCGGCCATAGTGCGAAATGTGCACGTCACGCACTTCGAAGCCTGCACGCTTGCGGTTCAAACCGCCAGGTCCAAGGGCCGAGAGGCGGCGTTCGTGCGTAAGCTGCGAGAGCGGGTTCGTCTGGTCGACGACCTGCGAGAGTTCGCTGCGACCGAAGAAGAACTCGATGGAGCTGCTGATCGACTTGGAGTTGACGAGCTCGACGATCTTGGTGAGTTCGTTCGGGTCCTTGAGGGACATGCGTTCCTGCACGGTGCGACGCAGCTTCAGGAAGCCCTTGCGGAGTTCTTCCGAAGCGAGTTCGTCGATCGTGCGGAGACGGCGGTTGCCGAGGTGGTCGATGTCATCGACGTAACCCTTGCCGGCACGCAGGTCCATGATGTACTTGAGGGAGCCGAGGATGTCTTCGGCGCGAAGGGTCATCACATCTTCCGGCACGTTCTGTTCGAACTTGCGGTTGATGCGGAAGCGGCCGACCTTGCCGAGACGGTAACGGTTCGCGTCGAAGAACTTCTCAGCGAAGAGCGTCTTGGCCTTTTCCTCGTGCGGCGGGTTGCCGGGGCGAAGGCGGCTGTAGATCTTCAGGAGGGCATCCTTATAGGAGGTGGTGCCGTCTTCCTGGATGGTGTTGAGGATGATCGGGTCGTTGACCCGCTCGATGACTTCGACCTTCTTGATGGACGAGCCCTGAATCTTGGCGACGGAGTCGCCGATCATGGCGCCGGACTTGACGATTTCTTCGCCGGTCTCGGTATCGACGATCGCGCCGACGGAGTAGTAATCCGCCTTGAGCTGGCCGACGGGGATGGTCTTGGTTTCGTAGAAGGCCCGGAGGAGTGCTTCGTTCGTGGAGAACTTTTCGTCCATCGCACGGAGGAAGGTCGTCGCGGGAATCTTGGCGGATTGGTCGATGCGAACCGCCATGACGTCTTTCTTGGTGACGTTCATTTCGATCCAGCTTCCGCGTTCCGGAATGACGCGGCAGGCGTGCAGCGGGCGGTCGCCTTCCTGGGAGTCGATGACGAAGTCGACGCCGGGGGAGCGGTGGAGCTGCGAGACGATGACGCGTTCGGCACCATTGATGATGAACTCGCCGCCACCGGTCATGATGGGGATTTCGCCGAGGTAGATGGCTTCTTCGAGGATGTCCGGCTTGTCCTTGCGGGAGAGGCGGACGCGGACGCGGAACGGCATGCCGTACGTCAGGCGGAGCGCCCGGCATTCGTCCTGCGTGTAGCGGGGCTTGCCGAGGTCGTAGCTGAGGTACTCCAGCTTCATGTTCCCGTCATAGGACTCGATCGGGAAGACTTCGCGCAAAAGCGCTTCCAGACCTTCGGACTTGCGCTTCTCGACCGGAGCGTCGCTCTGGAGGAAGCGTTTGTAAGCCGCTGTCTGGACATCAATTAGGTTCGGGATTGGAAGGGCATCCCCACGTTTCGAATAATCACGCACCTGCGTTACACGCATTATGACACCTCTGCCTAGTGGTTCCGATGGAGTTACGCCACCGCCGGGCTTGCGTTGGTCAACGAATCTTTAAAATGTATGGGTACGAACGGGGAGGGCAAAAAAGTACGGGCAAAACATTTCATAGTCCCGCAATATAGTCCGAACACTCTCGCAAAGCAAGTGCCGCGAAAGCAAAAATTCAAGTGGAAATGCCCGCTGCGCCAGATCTCCCGCTGGTGTTAAGCAGTCCCGCCGCACGCATACGTCTCATAAACGATCTCAAGCCAGTCTTATGATAGGCGAACGGGGGCGGCTTGGCGAGACGGAGGCGCAAAAATCGGCCGCACAGGGGGGTTGGCGCCTTTTTATCATTTTTTCAGAATCCGCTCGGCAATAAAATCCGCTTGGCAACGTATAGTTAGAGCGTGAAACCATTAGAGATCACAACTAAGCGAATATCGCCCCTGCCGGCGGCGATGGCGGGGTCTTCCACGGTCGATCCCGGCGGCACCCTCGCCGGGTTCCTTCAAATGGGGGAGCAAGAGGAGTTTACACGCTCGGCCGACGGCTGCGCCGGCCTGCTGCTGGAAATCATGCCGTTGATCATGCGCGCTGTCCTCAGCATCCACATTGACCAGTCCCTGGATTTGACCGTCCCGCAATTTCGCGCGCTTCTGTTCGTTCAGAGACATAAGGGAACCGGCCTGTCGGAGGCCTCGGAGTTCCTGGGGTTGACGCTCCCGTCGGCTTCCAAACTAGTTGACCAATTGGTGAAGCGGCGATTCCTCGATCGTGAGAACGATCCAGAAGATCGTCGACGAATGGTGTTAAGGCTCACCGCCCGCGGCAACGCTTTGCTGAAGGATGCTCATCGTGCCGTTCGAGCGCAGCTTGCGGAAGTCCTCAAGGGGCTCAGCGGCGCAGAACTGGCGACGCTGCATGACACGCTCAGGCTGCTGCAGCGATCATTCCCGGAAATGCCCGCGGCGGGACCTGCAGTCACCGGATCACATGCATCGAGGAAACCATGAAGAAGTTTGTTGTCATTCTGGTCATTGCCGCCGTCGTGCTGGTCGGCAGCGGATACATGTGGTACGCCCACGCGGAAGCGACCGCAGCCAATTCCAAGGAAGTGATACCCACGGTCAAGGTGGAGCGGAAGAGTTTCCGCGTCTCGGTGCAGAGCCAGGGGGCTGTGGCTAGCAACCGCGACGTGGACATCAAGTGCAAGGCGAGCGGGAACATCGTCGAACTGCCGTACAAGGACGTCGCCGCGGCGGTAGCCCCGGGCGCCCTGCTTCTGCGGCTCGACACCAAGGACCAGGACCGGGCGATCGATTCGGCGAACGCCGTCGTTGACGCGGACAAAGCCAAGCTCCGGGAAGCGGAGTACACCAAGCAGATCGCGGAATTGAGCTTGGAGACCACACGGCAGAAGAACGAAGCGGACCTCGCGTCGGCAAAGGCGCGGGCAAACGATGCACACCAGAAGGCCCTTCGCACCGAGCAGCTTTTCAACGACAAACTCGCCAGCAAGGAAGACCTGGAAACCGCCGAAACCGCAGCCGCCCAGGCCGACGCTGACGTGGCGACCGCGGAGGCGGCCATCGCCGAACTGCAGCAGCAGAAGATCCAGATCGACACACGCGTGGAACAGATCAAGGAGATGCAGGCGCAGCTCAAGCAGGACCAGGCCAAGGCGGATACCGCTCAAACCAACAAGGATTACTGCACGGTCACTTCGCCGCCGGCCGACAACCCCGCGGATCCACCCAACTGGCGCATTTCCAAGCTGACCGCCGGCGTGGCGCTGGGTTACCTGGTGCAGTCGGGCAGCTCCGGCAGTTCCGGCGGCACGACCATCATGACGCTGGCGGACATGAGCCACGTGTTCGTGCTGGCGACGGTTGCCGAAAGCGACATCGGCGGGCTGCTCCAGCGCTTTGAAGCCGGACAGGAATTGCCGGTGGAAATCACCGCGGACGCCTATCCCGGGGTGAAGTTCAGAGGCAAGGTGGTCCGCATTGCGGAAACGGGCGTGAGCACGAGCAATGTTGTCACCTTTGAAGTGAAAATTGAAGTGACGAGCGCCAATCGCTCGCTGCTTCGGCCGCTGATGACGGCGGACGTGGACATCATCAGTGCGGAACGTCCGGATGCGCTATTGATCCCGGTGCAGGCGTTCAGCAAAAAGCGCCCAGACGCGGCGACGGAGAGCGCGACCCAGGACACCGCCAAGGCGCCGACTGTCGTTGAAGCCGATGCCACTGCCAGTGAGACCGGGGCCCCGCGCCATGGCCGCCGCGGCAACCACCAGCGCGGCAACCGCGAGGCAGCAGCCGATGCATTCGCCAAGCTGGACCAGCCCGTGGAAGGCACCGTGACCGTGATCGGCCCCTCGGGCGAACAGGAACAGCGCGACGTCACCGTCGGAATCACCGACGGGGCGAGCTACGAAGTGCTCTCCGGCCTGAAGGAAGGCGAAACCGTCGCGCTCAATAGAATCGGCGCCGACTCGAAATGGCGCGGCAACCACGAACGCGGCGGCGGCATGATGCGCGGAATGGGACACTAACGAACACCGCAGCCGCGCCCCCCCACCGCGGCTGCTTCACACCGAGAGGACTCCCCGTGAAGGACGTAATGCTCGAGGCGACCGACCTGGTGAAGACCTACGTGATGGGCGAAAACATCGTCCACGCGCTCAACGGGGTCAGCCTCCGAATCGAGGCCGGGGAAATGGTCGCGATTCGCGGGCCCTCCGGGTCCGGCAAAAGCACGCTCATGAACATCCTCGGGTGCCTCGATCGTCCGACCTCCGGCCAGTATATCCTGGCAGGCGAAGACGTCAGCCAGATGGACGACAACGCCCAGGCCACGGCGCGGAACCGCAAGATCGGCTTCGTTTTCCAGACGTTCAACCTGCTGCCGCGCATGCGCGCCATCGAAAACGTGGAGTTGCCGCTGCTTTACTCCGGCGCTCTAAACGCCAAGAAAAAAGCGATGAGCGCCCTCGAAGCGGTGGGCCTTGCGGAACGTTACCACCACCTGCCGAACCAGCTTTCCGGCGGCCAGAAGCAGCGCGTCGCGATTGCCCGCGCCATGGTGACCGATCCCGCGATCATCCTCGCCGACGAACCGACCGGGGCCCTCGACACCAAGACCGGCGAAGACATTCTGAACCTGTTCAAGAACCTCAACAGAGAGCACGGCCGCACCATCATCATCGTCACGCACGACCTCAAAGTGGCCGAACACTGCCAGCGCGAAATCTACATTCGTGACGGCAAGATCGTGCCGAGCGAACGCTCCGTGGCGCGACGCACCGTTCCGGAGCCGCACGCCATGACGGAAGGGCATCGCGTTGCAGAGCCCGCCAAGGGGGCGTAGCGCATGCTGTTCTGGATCATCATTCGCAGCTCCCTGCAAAGCCTGATGGCGAACAAGACGCGCTCGCTCCTGGCAATGCTCGGCATCATCATCGGCGTGGGCGCAGTCATCGCGATGCTCGCCATGGGCGCCGGCGCGCAGCAGAAAATCCTCAACAACATCCAGGCGATGGGCACCGACCTTCTCATGGTGCGTCCCGCACAGGCGGCATCCAACGGCGTCTACGGCGGCTGGGCCCAGACGATGGATGTCGGCGACGCGATGGCCATCAGCCAGCTGCCGGGCGTTGAAGCCGTCACCCCGGCGGTGCAGGGAACTGCGCAGGTACAGTACGGCAATCGGAACAGCCGCACGACCGTCGCCGGTGGTGCGGTAACGTTCTTCCAGATCCGGAACTTTGAGATCGAACAGGGCCGCTCCTTTACAGAAGAGGAAGCGGAAGGCCTGGCGCGTGTTGCGGTGCTCGGCCCGGTCACGGCCAGTAATCTGTTCGGCGACAAATCCCCCATCGGTGACAAGGTGCGGATCAACGGCATCCAGTTCAACGTCGTCGGCATCACCAAGGCCAAGGGCGACCAGGGGTGGTCGAACCCCGACGACCAGGTCTTCGTTCCCTACACCACCGCGATGAAGATTCTCTTCGGGCAGACGGTTCTTAAGGAAATCGACGTTAAATGTACGCAAGGGGCTGACCTCAACGCGGTGTCCGGCGAACCGCCGACGCAGGATCCCTGGCACCGCGAAGGCTTCAAGCATGATGTGCCGCCGCCGCTGACTTCGATCGCCGGGCTTCTGCGGCTGCGGCACAAGCTGGCGCCGGACGCGGCGGATGATTTCCGCGTGCAGAACCAGGCCGACATCATCGCCATGGCCAGCGACAACATCATGACGTTCCGCATTCTCCTCGCGTCCATCGCCCTGATTTCGCTCCTTGTCGGCGGCATCGGCATCATGAACATCATGCTCGTGACCGTGACGGAACGGACGCGTGAGATCGGCACCCGCAAGGCGATCGGCGCGAAGAACCGCGATATCCTGCTGCAGTTCCTCGTCGAATCGGTCGTGATGTCGGGCGTCGGCGGGAGCCTCGGCGCGCTCATGGGCATCGGGCTCGCCAAGGGAATTCCGATGATCAAGCTGTTCGACAGGTTCATGACGATCGTGCAGCCGGAGGTGGTCGTGGTGTCCATCTCCGTCGCGGCGTTCGTGGGCATTTTCTTCGGGCTTTACCCGGCATTCCGCGCCAGCCGCCTCGACCCCATCGAAGCGCTTCGGTACGAATGACGGCAGCAGTCCAGCAACAGTTCGCGTCTGGAGGGGGATTGATTGGAAGGTAAGAATGACTAAGCGGTGCGTGGTGACGGCAATGGTGGCGGCAGTGACTGCCGTGGTAGCCGGTTGTTCCTCTCTCGATCTTGGGCCTGAACCGAGTGATTACGTCGGCAGAAGCAATCGGGCGCCGATCGCTCTCACGGACCCGAACCTCAATGCGGTCACCCCGATGGCATCTACCAGCCCCTCCGCGGGAATCATGGCCTATCCCCCCACTTCCATGCCCGGCCAGGGGACCACGCCGGCGACCATGCCCGCGGCCACACAACCGGTGACGACCCAACCAAGCGCCAGCACCAACCCGACGCAGCACGCGGGGCTCGGCAGCGGCGCTGCATCGCAGCCAACGCCCACGCGCAATGCACTTGGGCACGTTGATGTTCCGACGCAGCTTGATCTGCAAAATGCGATCCTCGTGGGGCTGCAGAATAACGTGTCGCTGCGCGTCGACCGTTACAACGTGCCGATCCGCCGCACCGGGGAAGAGGTGGCGAGGTCCGCGTTTGACCCGACGGTGAGCGGGGAGGTTTCCGGAGGGCGGACGGTCGGTTCCAGCGGCGCCACGAGCAAAGGACGAGCCAACACGGCCGACACCCTGAACGCCAATGCCGCGATCTCCGAGTTCCTGCCGACGGGCACCACGCTGAGCGCCCACCTGAACACGAACAACACCTTTTACAGCGACGGCGCCGGAAGCACCGACGCCGGGATCAGCGTGACGCAGGCGCTTCTCCGCGGGTTCGGGCTTGATGTAAATCTCGCGAGTTTGCGCAGCGCCGAGCTTTCCACGAAAATCACGCAATTCCAGTTGCGCGGGTTCGCCGAGGCGCTTGTCGCCAATATTGAGAAAACTTACTGGGACGTCGCGCTTGCCGAACGCCAGGTGGTCATCGTGCAGAACGCGCTCGCCGTGGCGCAGGAGCAGCTCGATTCGACCAATGCCTCCATCCAGGTCGGCCGCGTGGCCCCCACGGAGCGGGCCGCGGCCCAGGCCCAGGTGGAGCTTGAAAAAGAACAGCTCATCAACGCCAAGAGCGCCCTCGAAACCACGCGGATCCAGTTCCTGCAGTTGATCACGCCCGCCGGCGAGCCGTTCTGGAATCGCACCGTCACGCTGCAGACGCAGCCGTTCATCCCCACGGGCCAGATGGATCCGGTGGACACGCACGTCGGAGTGGCCATGCGACTGCGGCCGGAGATCAACGAGACAAAGCTGGAAATTCAGCAGAACGATCTTGCGATTGTTCAGACGCGCAACGGCCTGCTGCCCCAGCTCGATTTCTTCGTGAACCTCGACAAGACGGCGTTTTCCACCAGCTTTGGGCCTTCGTTCACCAACTTGAACGGGCATGATTACTCGGCCATCGCGGGGATCCGCGGAAGCTACGATCTCGAGAACCGGGCCGAGCGGGCTCGGTACCGCCCGTCGGTCCTCACCCGCGAGCAGACGGAGGAATCGCTGCGAAACCTGGAACAGACGGTGCAGATCGACGTGCGGACCCAGTACATCGAAGTCGAGCGCACGCGGCAGCAGATCGACGCGACGCGCGCCACACGCGAAGCCAACGAAATCAGCCTGCAGGTCGAAACGGCCAAATTCAAAGCCGGCCGGAGCACCTCGCTCCTTGTCGCGCAGGCGCAGCAACTGCTGCTTTCATCGCAGCTCGCCGAAGTGCAGGCCGTCACCACGCACCTCAAGTCCCTGGTCGATCTCTATCGATTGGAAGGCTCGTTGCTGTACCGTCGCGGCCTCGACGCGCCCGGCGGAAAGCCGGTCACCGGCCGAGAATGGCACTGATCCCCCCCACCGCGTCACTTCGTGGGAATCTTCATCACCGCATACGGCGGCTGGCGGAGATCCTTGCCGGCATGAAAGCGGGCCTGCCGATCGATCTGGTTCACCGTCAGGTACAGTTCGCCTGATGTGGAAAAGGTCAACGTATCGGGCCAGATCAGGCGCGGGTCGTCGAGAAACTTCTCCAGCTTCAGCGGTGTTTCGGTCGGGTCGCCCCGCATGATCGCGTGCTGCTCATAATTGGTCAGGTAGAGAGTTCCGTCCTTGCCGAACATCATTCCGTCCGAAGCAAACCCAAGGTCCCCGAGATCTTTCACTCCTTCGCTCACCTGCTCGACCTCCGCGGTGCGGTCAATGAGCAGGCTGGTGGGAACCGAGTAGAGATGGTGGGACGCGAGCGGCCGCCAGTAAAGCGTCTGGCCGTCGGGGGAAAGTGCAATGGAGTCGGCGCCGATCTTCAGCGGTTCCGGAGGCTTGCCCGGCTCTTCGACGTGCAGGGGCTGGCCTTCAACAGTGGGGACAAACTGCGGATCGGCCGAGACGCTCGGCTCGCCGCTCAAACGTCGCCATGATTCTCCCGTGCCCAGGTCCACGACGATGATCCCCGCCTCTCCCTGGCTCGCCGAGTCCGTGATGTAGGCCATGCCATCGCCGCGGGTCATGTCGAATCGCACATCGTTCAAGTAAGTCGTCGGCAGCGCTACGTCGGCAGGGAAAATGATCTTCTTGATGATTTTGTTGGTCGCGAGGTCGATCTCGATGAGTTTCGGACCTTTTGGAAAGTTCTTCCCCATCTTCAGGTTTCCGCTGTCGAGCGCCCAGAGGTGATTGGCGGAATCGACCACGACCGATTGCACCGAAACGAAGCAGTTGGCCGGGGCGTTTTCGTTGAGCTTGTTGATCGCGGCGTCCGGATAGGGCGTGGCCTTTCCGTCCTTGAGCTCCACGACCGTCGCGTCCACCGGGTCGCCCCAGCGGGGAAAGGAAAAAAAAATGCGGTTGTCCTGGGACATCGTGATGCCGGTCGGCATTGCCTTGTCGAACGTGGCGACCACCTGCAGGGACGAGTTTTCCCGAGCAGCGGCGTCGTCTTGCACGTGCGCCAGGGGCTTGTGCCCATCATCGGCGAATGCGGCCGGAATGGCGGAAACGACAGTGGTTGCGATTGCGATCAAGAAAGGGAAGGAACGGGAATACTGCATCTCGATCTCCTGCGCGGAAGGAAAACGCGGCAGGAGGCTGCAGCGTTTCACCGGGCGGCACGTGCCGCGCTTGGCATGATCGAAGCGTATGCGCTGATGGTAAGTTCGGCAACCTTGTCCCAGGTGAAGTTTTCCTCGACGAGTTTGCGGCCGGCATCGCCCATGCGGCGGCGCTCGTCGGGACTCTCGGAGAGAATCCGGTCAAGTGCGGCCGCAGTGGCTTCAATCGTCAGCGGCGTCACCTCACCGGCGCCGGCCGGGCCGACCTCCGGAAAATGGCAGTTCTCGGAAATGACGACGGGAGTTGCCGACGCGAGCGCCTCGGTGATCGCGAGACTGAACCCCTCCTGCCGGCTGGGCAGCGCGAAGCAGGCGGCGTTGCGATAAGCGGCGAATTTGACGGAGCCATGCAGCGAGCCGGGCGTATGCACGCGCTCGGAAAGGTTGTGGTTCCGGATGCGTTGGGAGAAATCGTCCATGGCACCGCCATCGGGGCCGACCACCATAAGCTGGGCGGTCGGGTGTTTAGGGGCGATTTGCGCAAAGGATTCTGCGAGGATGTCGAGGCCTTTTTTGTAATGCGCCCGGCCAAGGAAGAGGATGAAGGGCTTGTCGCGCAGATGGCCGAAGCGCATCTGGAATTCGGATTCGCCGCTGGCGTCGTCCACTTCATCCAGGAAAACCGCGTTGGGGATGACCACTTGCGGGGCGGTCAGGCGAAGGGGGCTGATGAGACGGTATTCGTCCTGGTTGAGCATGTGCAGGAACGAGGCGCCGTTGAGCATCTTACGGTGGGTGAGAGACAGCGCGAGGCTTTTTTTCAGGCGGCGCTGGCGGAGATTCCAGGGCTCGAGCATGCCGCAAGGACGGACAATATAAGGAATATTGTGGCGGCGGGCGGCAGCGGCGGCGAACACCAGCATCGGTTCCCAAACGCCGTGCAGGTGCACCACGTCAGAGAACGGGAAGGCCATTTCGTACACGGGGTAAAGGCGCATCCCGAACCAGCGAGACAGGGCGGTGACCCAGGGGCAGATGAGAAGTTGGACGCGATCAAAGCCGGGGATTTTGGCCGTCGCCTGACGAAACGCGCGCTGTTCGGCGGCAGGGAGGCTGGAAATGATGGTGACGCGGTGTCCGTGGGCGGCCTGCGCCGCAGCGATGCGGGCGGCGACTGTGGCGGGCCCGCCGGTGTTTGGATTGATGGAAGCCAGAACATGCGTGATTCGGAGGCGGCGCGCTGCCGCGCCTCCGCCGAAGGCCGCAGGACCGAGGATGTCCGGTCTGCCAGGGGTATCCACGGGCCCACCTGCCTTCAACAATTCGGCGTGCGTCTGTGGCGGCGAGGAAAGCGCCGGGGCCTGCCAACCCTGCGGTATGTGCCGCGACTGAGTCATAAAGAGCATTACTCTTGAGTTCGGTTAAGGTAACGTAGAGATTGTGAGAATACAATAAAGATTCACAAATGGCAAATACTTTAAGTGGGCAGTGCGTAGCCGCCACGAGCGCAACTCATGATCTGATAGAGCTTAGCCGTTCTGTGCCAAATTTTGCGCGCCGCTGCTTACTTGCAGGCGAGCCCAGTGGACTCTGCTGAGCTGAGCAAGAGATTGAGGGACTGGACGGCAGCGCCGGCGGCACCTTTGCCGAGATTGTCCAGACGGCCGATAACGACGATTTGGGTGTCGTGGCCGAAGACGGCGAGGTCGGCGCGGTTGGTGTTGTTGCAGGCGGTGATGTCGAAGAAGCCGTCGTCGAGAGACTGGGCGGGGTCGAAGGGGAGGACCTGGACGAACTGTTCGTTGACGTAGTGGGCGGCGAGGTGGGCGTGGATTTCTTTGGGGGAAGCCTTGGTTTTGAGGAGCTGGGCGGGGAGGAAGACTTCGACGGCGAGGCCGCTATGGACGTTGCAGACGATGGGGGTGAGGAGCGGGGCGTGGGTGAGGCCGGCGATTTTCTGCATTTCGGGGAGGTGTTTATGGGTGAGGCCGAGGGCGTAGGGGCGGGGGGCTTTGAGTTTTTCGGGCGCGTCGGGGTCTTCGTATTGGGCGATCATTTTTTTGCCGCCGCCGGAGTAGCCGGTGAGGGAGAAGCAGGTCAGGAGGGCGTCGGCGGGGAGGATGCCGGCGGAGACGAGGGGGTAGACGGCGAGGAGGAAGGCGGTGGCGTGGCAGCCGGGGTTGGCGATGCGCGTGGAGGATTTGATCTTCTGCCGGTGGGCGGGGGAGAGTTCGGGGAGGCCGTAGGCCCAGGCAGGGTCGGTGCGGAAGGCGGTGCTGGCGTCGATGACCTTGGTGCGGGGGTTGTCGATCATGGCCACGGCTTCGCGGGAGGCGGCGTCGGGGAGGCAGAGGAAGGCGACGTCGGCGGCGTTGAGGAGGCGCTTGCGCTCGGCGGGGTCTTTGCGCTTGTCGGGGTCGATCTTGAGGAGCTCAATGTCGCTTCTGGCGGCGAGGTATTCGTTGATCCGGAGGCCGGTGGTGCCTTCCTGGCCGTCGACGTAAATCTTGGACTTCATTGAAGTTACCAACCAAATCAAGAGGTCAGAAAGGTCCCCATAAAAGAGCAACGGCGTTCTGTGCGGAACGCCGTTGCGGGGGGGACATGAATGTGTGCGTTCCGGATTAACGCTTGGAGAACTGGAAGCGACGGCGTGCACCGCGCTGGCCGTACTTCTTACGTTCCTTCATGCGGCTGTCACGGGTGAGGAAGCCGCCGTCTTTCTGGGCGGGGCGGAGGGTCGGGTCGAAGAGGGAGAGGGCGCGACCGAGGCCCTGGACGAGAGCGCCGGCCTGGCCGGTGTAGCCGCCGCCGGAGACGTTGCAGGTGATATTGAGGTTGCCGGCGATGTTGGCAGCGATGAGGGGGGAGCGGACGTAGTGGCGATCCTTGGTTTCCTTGAAGTAGTCATCGACTTCGCGGTTGTTGACGGTGAACTTGCCATCACCGGCGGTGATGCGGACACGGGCGATGGACTTCTTGCGGCGGCCGGTGCCGATGAAGAAGGTTTTACCGCCGACGACGACCTTGCCACGGGTGGTGGGGGCCTTGGGGGCGGCGGGGGTTGCGGGGGTCGGGGTTGCGGGTGTTTCGGCCATGATTTCTTTCCAGAAGTCAGAAGTCAGAAGTCAGTAGACAGAATTACAGTTCGAGTTTTTCGGGGCGTTGGGCGGTGTGGTTGTGCTTGTCGTCCTTGTAGCACTTGAGTTTTTTGAGCATTTTTTCGCCCATGTTGCTCTTGGGGAGCATGCGGCGGACAGCCATTTCGAAGACGGTGTTGGGCTTCTTGGCGAGGAGGTCTTTCATGGTGGCGACGCCGTGACCGCCGGGGTAGTAGGTGTAGTAGTCGTACTGGCGTTGTTCGAGCTTGCGGCCGGAGACTTTGATCTGGGCGGTGTTGATGACGACGATGTAGTCGCCGGTGTCGACGTTGGGGGTGTAGATGGGTTTGTGCTTGCCCATGAGGCGCATGGCGACTTCGGAGGCGAGGCGGCCGAGGGTCTTGCCGGCGGCATCGACGACGTACCAGCGTGCATCGACGTGTCCGACCTTGGCGAGGGTGGTGCGTCCAGCGGACTTGGCGATTCGACGGATCGGCTTGGCGGGTCCAGAGAGGGTTTGGGTGGTCATGGCTACCTGTCTTTCGGTCGTTTGTTTTGTCACTGCTCACGCGCGCGGAGTGGGGTGGAACCCGGTTCGCGGCGGGGAATTGGGTAGTGTACGTTTTTGAGGGGTAAAGTCAAGGGTTGTGGGGAAGTGGATGGCTGCGCGGGCGGAATTGTTCGGGGTTTGGGGTCCGGGATTCGGGGGCCGGGTGGGGAACCGCCTTTTTGCCAGCGCCAGCCGAAGATGATCATGTTCGGGTGTTTTGGAACCGCGTTTTTGATAGCGCCAGCCGAAGGTGATCAAGTTCGGGGGGAGAGCGGATTGGGGCGGGAGGGGGACATTGGCGGGGACTTGGGGGACCTGGGTGTTGGCGCAAAGGAATAGCCGACGGGGGCGTCGGCTCCACTTGGGGGTGAGATTGGGCATGGATCCCCTCCCTTTTGATACCCGTATTTTATCCTAACGGATGGCAGAAGCAAGCCCCCCCCCACCTCCACAATAAATTGGCCACGAAAGGCACTAAAGACACGAAAGACGGGGGGTTATTCCTGGTTTCGGAGGTCTTCGAGTTGCATTTGGAGGCGTTTGATCTGCGCCTGGAGGGTTTGGACGGACTGGTCTTCGGGGGATTTGGTGGCGGAGGTCATGTCCAGTTGTTCCTGGAGGGACTGGATGCGGGTTCGGAGGGCGGTGATGCGGTCGGATTCGCCGGCGACGGTGATGATGTCGCCGGGGTGGAGGTCGAAGTTGTCGTTGTTGCCCCGGAGGAGGTCGGCGAGTGTGACTCGGATGATGCGATGGCTTTCGTTGCCTTTGCGGCGGAGGAGGGTGACGGTGATGGTGGAGGTGTCGGACTTGGACATGCCGGCGGTGGCGATGGCCTGGAGGAGGGTGTGGTTGGTGGGATTGAGGGAGTAGCCGCCGGGGCGGTTGACGTCGCCGAGGAGGTAGACGACGGATTCGGAGGGGGCTGGCGTTGCGGAGGGGGCGGCAGGGGCGGGAGCATTTTCGGAAGCGCGGCGTTCGCGGAGGCGTTTGACGATGTCGCCGTCGGCGGGTGGGTTGCCGGCGGGGTTGGTGACGAAGTTGGTGAATTCGATCCAGTGGAGGGGGCGGGTTTCGACGCGGAGGGATTTGATTTTGTCGAGGGGGAGGGCGGACCAGGAGACGGTGAACTGGCGAAGCGGGGGGAGGAAGCCGCGTTTGATGATGGATGCGGCGGGGTATTCTTTGCCGTCGGCATCGACGGCGAGGAGGCGCCATTCGATCTGGCGGGGGTCGAAGGTGGAGGCGACGGTGACGTCTACGCGCGGCAACTGCGGCTCGCCGGCGCCGGCCGGCATACCCGGGAGACCCGTGGGGGAGTCGACGAGGGGTGGTGGATTTTCGGAGCTGGCGGGCTCGCCGATGGCGATCTGGCCGGAGGCGGATTTGGCGGAGGCATTCCAGGTGGTTTCGATTTCTTTGTTCCAGGGACCCTGGCCGCAGGCGATGCGGAGGGAGGTGTTTTCGGGCGGCTGGGTGAGGAGGAAGTACTGGATTTTCTGGGCAGGGGTGAGGGAGGAGAGTTCGGTGATGTCGCGGGCGCCGTTGATGTCGGCGACGGGGGTGGGGGCGTCGGGGGGAAGGCCGGTGAATTTGAGGAGGAAGTGATTTCCGCTGCCCGTGCCGGGGAAATTAGTGGTGATCGGTGGGACGGTTGGTGAGCCGTCGGGGGACCACCAGGGACCGGATTCGGGGCGTTGGCAGATGGCGAGGAGTTCGACGGTGGGGCCGTCGGGGAGTTTTTGAGTGAAGGGGCCGGCGGAGGAGGCTGGGCTGGGGGCGGCAGCGGGGGCGGTGTCGGCGGTGGTGGTGCGGAGCATGGCGAGGGGGAGGGTGAGGATGAGGGCGGCGAGGAGGGTGGCGGCGGTGGTGGCGGGGCGGAGGGGGGTGCGGTTGCGGGTAGGGTTGAGGAGGGAGCGGATGCGGGTTTCGAGGGTGGAGATTCGTGCCATGGGGAGACCTCCCGGTAAGGGTATCTGGGTTTGGGCAGGGGATTTGCGGGCGATGGCGATGAGGATTTCGGCGTAATGGTGGGGGTCGCGGGTGGCGGAGATGACGAGGTCGTCGCAGGCGCGTTCGCGGTCGAGGGTCATGGCGTGGAAAGCGAGCCAGGCCAAGGGGTTGGGCCAGTGGAGGGCGCGGGCGAGGGAGGCGAGGGTGAGGGAGAGGAGGTCGCGGCGCTGGATGTGGGCGAGCTCGTGGAGGAGGACGAGGCGGCGTTTTTCGGGGGGCCAAGTGGGGGCATCCTCGGGGAGGAGGATGCAGGGGCGGAGGAGGCCGAGGGTGAGTGGCGTGGTGATTCGGGGGGAGAGGAGGAGGGGGATGGGGCGGGAGAGGTGCAGTTGCGTGCGGGTGGTGTGCAGGAGTTGGGACCATTCGGGGGTGGTGAGGGGGTGGGCGGCGTGGCGGAGGCGGTGGGTCCAGAGGAGGGCGGCGACGAGGGGCGCGAAGGTGAGGAGGGTGCCGAGGAACCACGTGAGGAGGAGGATGGTGGGGATGGGGAGGGGGGCGGGTGGGGGTGTGAGAGGAGGGGGGAGGGGTGTATTGGTGGTCTTAGTGGTATTAGTAATATTAGTTTTGGTCGTGGTGAGGGGGGTGGGGATGGGGGGTGTTG
>JBQCGD010000156.1:0-6043 GCA_051955985.1 Phycisphaerae bacterium
GGCCGCGCCATCCGGCGCGCCCGGCCCCCGCCGCCGGCGCCGCGCGGGCGCTCCCGGCCCGGCGCTCCGCCCCGCCCCGCCCGGCCCCCCCGGCCCCGGCTCCCCCGCCCGCCCGCCCCCCGCGCCCCCCCCCCCCCCCCCCCCGCCCCCGCCCCGCCGCCCCCGCGCGGCCGGGGTCTTGCCGGGGTAGCGGATGATCTGGGGGGCGAGGTGGACGGCTTCGCGGACGCTGGTGAAGCAGAGGAGAGTGAAGGTGAGGAGAATGAGGGTGAGGAGGGTGAGCGTGGTGCGTGCGCCGCGGCGGCGCATGTTGGAGAGGCCGAGGCGGACGGCGGCGCCGAAGACGGCGCCGCGTTTGAGGCTGGTCATGTGGGCGCTGAGCTCGGCGCCGCGCAGTCGGGCAATTTCCTCTTCGAACTTTCCCCAGAGGATGTAGACGACGGTGGAGGAGAGGATGAGGATGAGGAAGGCGAGGAGGATCATGAGGGGTGCGGAGGAGATGCGGAAGGCGGGGTGGAACCAGAGGGCGGCGGTCATGCCGGCGAAGATGGCGGCGAACCAGGCGATCTGGCGGTAGATGGTGCTGGCGCCGATGGCGAGGCGTTCGACGAAGTAGGAGAAAGGGATGAGGCCGACGAGGAGGAAAATAACGGCCTTGATGATGCCGTTGGAGGTGTCGATGAGGTTTTGATAGACCTGGGACTGGAGGGAGAGGAGGGACTGTGCGGCGGCGAAGAGCTGGGGGTAGTCGTGGGATTGGGCGGCGTGGAGAATTTCTTCGCGTTTGCCGGCGGAGAGTTTCTGGAGTTCGGTGACGACATCGTTGGAGACGCCGAAGCGTTCGAGCTGGCGTTGGCGCTGGTTGTTGAGGGCGGCGAAGTCGATGGCGCTGCGTGCGGCGAGGGGACCGAGGTCGGCGAGGTCGGTGGAGGTGAAGCCGGCGCCGGTGGGGTGTTTGTCATCGGCGTTGATGAGGATCATGCGGTTGCTGACGTTTCCGCGGGAGGCGAGGAGCTGCCAGCGGAGATCGGCGGGCATGAAGACGGCGGCGAAGGCGCCGGCGTCGGGGGCGATGTAGATGTTGGAGAATTCGGGGGCATCGAGGCGGCGGGCGTCGAGGAGGTCGATGCGGTCGAGGGTGTCGAGGTAGCGGGGGTCGAAGAGGCCGAAGGCGTCGAGGCGTTTGCAGTCGAAGAGCATTGCGCGGGCGGGTTGATTGGGGTTGCCTTCGAAATCGGCGACGAGGCCGCGGGCTTCGGCGAGGTTTCCGGCGAGGGCGCGGAGGGGGAGGCCGTGGGGATCGAACTCGAAGGCCTGGAGGCGGGTGTGGAGCCTAGGAGCGCGGGCGGCGGCGAGGAATGTGACGCTGCCATCGACATCGGCGAGGTGCCAGTCGGTGCGGCGTGTGCCGGCGAGTTGCGGGAGGGTGCGGCCTGTGGCTTCCATACGTCCGCCGACGAGGGCGTCTTCGGCATGGAGGCGCGGGAGGGATTCGCCGAGGGTGTGTTCGAAGAGGGTAACCTGCTGGTTGTCGGCGGTGGGGGAGAGTTCGGCGCGGGCGTAGAAGCGGGGGTCGGTGAGGAGGCCGGGGGCGCCGGCGCCGCCGAGGAGGAGTTTTTGGAGGCTGTCGGCCTGGGCGGCGAGGTTGGACCAGTCGAGGCGGGCGGGGGTGTCGTTGGGGGTGTCGAAGAAGGGCTGGGCGTCGCCGGTGGTGGCGAAGGCGCCGGCGGGCTGGGCACGGGCGAGGGGGGCGTCGGCAGATACGGCGCGCGGGCTGGGGAAGTAGGTTTCGAGGGTGAAGCGGTTTTCGAGGGAATCGGATCGGAAGAGGTCATCGCCGGCGGCGTAGCGGCGGAGGGCCTGGCCGAAGGAGGACATGGGGCCGGTGGCATCGGCATCGGGGTTGAGGAAGCTGCGGGCGAAGAAGCCGAAGTGGTCGTTGCCGGAGGAGAAGGCGAGGGAGAGCCAGACGAGCGGGGGGTGTTCGCCGATGAGGGAGCGAAGCGCGGGGTAATCGCGGAGGGCATCGCGGAGGTGGCGGGCGTGCGCGAATTGGCGGGTCCATCGGGCGGCGGCGTCGCGGGCGGCCTGCTGGAGGATGGCGAGGGCGGCGGGATCGGGCGGGTTGCGGGTGCGGAGTGCGGCGCCGGCGGCGAGGAGTGCATCCTTGCGGGCTTCGAGCGCGGCGGTTTTTGCGGCGGGGGCTCGGGCGGTCCGGGAATTCTGCAACTCGACTTCGACGGCGGAGGAATTGCGCAGGAGTTCCTCTTCGACGGCGGCGTGCGCGCGGCCGCGGGTGAGGGCGGCGAGTTTGCCTTCCTGGACCTGCTGGAGGGCGGCGAGGGTGTCGTCGGCTTCCTGGGCGCGCCCTGCGGCTTGCTGCGCTTTTGCTGACCATTCTGCGATCGCGGCGGCGCTGGTGGGTGCATCGCGATTGATGAGGTTGACCAGCTCGCGCGAACCGCGGAGGTCCCATTCGTCGCCGGCGGTGAGGGCGAAGATAACGGTGCGGTGGGCGGGGACGGCGGCGAGCTTTTCGGCGAGGTCGATGAGAAGAGCGGCGTTGGCGGCGTCGGTGGCGCCCGGGGCGCGGTCCATCACAAGGGAGGCGGCATCGTAGCGGGCCTGCACGACGATCGTTTGAGTGGACCAGGCGGCCTCCGGAGAGTTGCCGCGGCTGGCGGGAAGCTGTTTTCCGGGGACGATGCAGAGGAGGTTGTCGGCAGCGCGTTCCTGCCAGCGGACGCGGAGATGCAGGGTGACGCCGGCGACCTGGGCGGCGCGGATGCGTTGCACTTCGGCGGAATCGTCGCAGTAGAAGCGGGGGATGCCGATGGGAATGTCGGTGGTTTTGTTCAGGAGGTCGGTGTTGGGGGTGTCGGGATTGCCGAGGAAGAGGAGTGCGGAGGCGCCGAGGGAAGCGGCGGTTTGCCAGGCGGTGGCGGGGGAGGAGGCGTCGAGGGCGACGATGCGGTGGCGGAGATCATGGCCGCGGAAGTCTTCGAGGGTGCCGGCGCCGGCGTAGACGAGGGGAAGGGAGGAGAGCGCGGGCGGGAGGGCCGCGGCCTGGCCGCCGGCGGGGAGGAGCGGGGTGATCGGGAGGGGGCAATCCGATTCGGTCCACTTGCCGTCTTTTTGGAAGGCTTCGGCGGCGGTGCATTGCTCGACGACGGGGACGGTGATGAGGAAGGTCTGGCGGTGGACGGGCTGGTTGCTCGCCGCTTCGAGCCGCTGGGCGAGGTAATCGGCGGCGCGGGCTGCGGACTCGGTGCCGACGGAGCGGCTACCGACCCCCCCTATCGCATCGACATCGGCGCGCATGTCGGCGGCGCTCCGGCCCACGAGGAAGGCGAGGAGTCCGATCACCAGAAAGGCGATGGCGCGGAGGGAAGAGTTCATCGCTCACCCGACGAAAACATGCCGCGAGTGTAGCCGAGAGCCGGTGCGCGCGGCCAGCGTTGCGGGCGCTGCCGGTGAGGGCTGGCGGTTACTGCTGAATGTTGCCGGTGCCGCCGACGATGGTGAAGGCGTTTTTGTCCTTGGTGAGGTCCCACTCGATTTTCTGGAAGGTGCCCATGGCCTCGGGGGGCCGGATCAACTGGCCGATGCCGCCGGGGGGAGCGATGCCGCGTGCGAGGTTGTGGACGGCATCAAAGGTGAGGGTGTGGACCATGATGGCGCTGTCGCCCATTTTGAGCTGGGCGTCTTTTTGCGCGTTGCCGACGGCTTCGACCCATTCGAGTTTCTGCTCGGTGCCGGAGCCGATTTCGAGCGGGTTGGCGGCGCTGGTGCGGCCGGTGTCGCGGGCGAGGAGCTTGGCGGTGAGCTGGTCGGCGGAGAGTTCGATGGGGAGATTGGCCTGGGCGGTGCCGGGCTTGGGCGCGGCGCCGGGGGCGCCGGGGAGGCCCTTGAGGGGTTTGTCAGGCTGGTGTCGCATGTAGACGCCGCCGGTGAAGGTGATGAGGTTTTTGGCGCCGTCGAAGGTGAGGCCGGAGCCCCAGTCGAAGCGGGTGTCGCCGCGGTTGCTCTGGCTTTCGCCGGGCTTTTCGGGGCGGTGGTCGGAGATAGCGAGTTTGCCGGAGCCGGGGATGTCGAGGCGCTTGGTCGCATCGTCGTAGGTGAGAAGATCGACGTCCTGGATGAGGAAGCCGGTGAGGGGCTTGCGATCGGGGCGGGTATCGTTGGGGTCGAGCGACGCGCCGTAGGCGAAGACGTGGCCGGCAGCGCGGAGGCTGCGGAGGCCGCCCTTGCCGGAGGCGCCGGTGACGGGGTCCTTGCCGGAGCGGTTCAACTGCACGTCGAGTTCATCGGAGCATTTGAGCTGGCTTTGTTCATCGGGACGGTCGTGGATGTGGGCATCGATGTTGCCGAAGAACCGGGCCATCATGGTGCGGCCGTCGAAATCCATCTTTTTGTCCCAGGTGACCTGGACGGGGGTGGCGGGTTTGCCCTTTTCGGCGGGCTGCGTGAAATCAAACTGGCCCTTGCCGGGGATGGAGATGGTGCGGGAGTGCTGGTCGAGGAGGATCTGTTCGCCGCCGATTTTGTCCTGACCTTCGGTGAGTTGCGCGAATTTGATGGAGCCTTCGGGGTTGGCTTCGCCGTCGATGACGGCGGTGGCGAGGTCGCGTCCCTGGGCGGCGTTGGTGGTGACGGAAAGCTTGCGGCCGCTGACGTTGACGACGTCGGGCTGGAAGCCCTGTAGTTCGACGATGACGCCGTCGCTGGCGAGGAGGGATTTGGCCTGGACGTTGCGGCCGAGGGCGGTGTGGTTGTCGGCCGTCGCGGCGCCGGTGGATTTTTTCGGTTCAAGCTGGACGTCGAGCGTCGGGGTGTAGATCGTTTGTTTATCGAGGCGGCCGGTGTCTTTGCCGTTGTCGCGGTGGGGCGAGTAGGACCAGGCTTCGACATTTCCGGTGGCGAGCAGGGCGCTGGGGAGAGGGGCTGCGCCTTCGGCGGGGCGGGCGGTGTTGAGTTCGAGGCGATCGGCGTTGAGGCCGTCGGGCTTGGCGGCGTCATCGATGGTGGCCCCGGACTGGTGGGGGTATTTCAGGTGGACGTTGCCGGTGGCGAGGACGTGCTCGACGACGCTCTTGGCGGCGCCTTTGGCATCGACGCCGGCGGCAGCCATGAGGACATCGAGCGAGCCGGCATCAATGTGGAAATCGCTGCTGGTGATGTCGAACGGGCCGGTGAAGGAGAGGTGGCGGAGGGTGCGGTGGGTGCTTGCAAGATTGGCGCTTTTCGGGGCGTTGGCGAGGTCGATGTCCAGTTGCTGCTGCCAGGTGGCGATGAGGGGCTTTTCGTTGGGCTGGGGATTGCGGCCGATGAGGGCGGGCGGGATGGCGACCCTGCCGGGGCCTTTGAGCGTGACGTGGTTGGAGGGGCGGAAGTAGCTGAGGCCCGCGCAGACGAGCTTGCCGGCGCCGAAGGCGGGATGGGCGGGATCGGCATCAGTGGCGATGACGCTGGGGAGTCCGTTGGGCTCGAGTTCGAAGCGTTGCTCGGCGCGGTGGTACCAGAGGCGGCCGGCGGTGGCGGAATAGGTGGGATCCTTGATGATGACGGGGCGCTCCGGAGTGCCGTCGGCTTCGAGGGCGATGTCGTGGCGATCGACGAGCTTGAGATCGCTTTCGGCGGCTGGGCGCATTTCCATGGGGCCGGTCCAGCGGACTTCGAGGTCATCCCCTTTGGCGGCGGCGATGGGCGGAGCGGGCGGCACGGCGGCGGGAGCGGTGCTGGGAGTGGCGGGGGCGGGCGGCAACGCTGCCGCAGTGGGAGCGCCGGCGTTGGTGGCGGGGGTCGGGGTGGAGGAAGCGGGGTTGTTTTCGCCCTTGCTTTCGCCGGGGGTGGGCGGGGAGAAGCTGACGAAGAGCTGGTCGCTGGTGAGGACGCGCGGGCCGAGGGTGGCGGTGACGTTTTTGCCGAAGGAGAGTTTGTAGCTGGTGCGTTCTTCCTTAGCGCTGGTGGCCGGGGCAGGAGTGGCGGGCGCGGGGGTGGGGGCGGCCGCGATGGGGGCGGCCGGGGGGTTTGCGGGCGTTGC
>JBQCGD010000157.1:0-98021 GCA_051955985.1 Phycisphaerae bacterium
GGGGGGGGGGGGGCCCGGGCAACACGCGGGGCACTGCGAGTCCTTTCGCCTGATGGGGGGAGGGGGAATTTGCGTGACTTCCACTGTATCGGGTGGATGGGGGTGCGGACAAGAAAAGGGGCGGGTGGGGGTGCATAAACGTTTTGGGGAAAAGTCGACGGGCGACTTGCCGGTGGGAGAGTCCATAATCCCCACCCCATGGAAGGGGTGGGCTTGTTCCCCAAAACGTTCATGCCCCCGGTGGGTGCGGGGGGATTGATTTGGGGCGGAGGAGAGTGAGGAGGTGCTGGGCGGCGGGTTTTTCGGGGGCGTTGGCGTCGATGAGGGATTGGAGGGCGTAGGTGACTTTGCTGCGGAAGTAGAATTCGGCGCGGCGTTGCTGGAGGATGGGTTCCGCGGCGGCGGGGTCGACGCGGACGAGTGCGGTGATGGCGGCGGGCCAGTAGCGGTTTTGGGGGTTGGGGTTGGCGGGGGTGGCGGGGGGAGAGGCGAGGATGGCGGCGAGGACGCGGCTGTCGTCTTTGCCGGCCCAGTGGGCGAAGGCTTCCATGAAGACGTAGTTTTTGATGGAGTCGGTGCCCTGGAGGAAGGGGAGGAGGAGGTTTTCGATGGCTTCGCGCCGGGCGGGATCGACGGGGGCGGTGGCGAGGAAGCGGGCGGCGCGGGACTGGTCGTCGGGGTTGGGGGAGGTGAGGGCGGATTGGGCCTGGGCGGCGGTGGTGATGGGGAGATCGGGGGAGGGGAGGGGCTTGGCGGTGGCGGGGGTGGTGGGCGGGGCGCCTTCGCCGAAGCGGTTGCGGATGTCGAAGAGTGCGGCGCGGACCTGGGAGACTTTGGCGAGGAGGCGGGTGAGGGGTTCGGCGGCGGATTCGTGTCCGAAGGTGGTGGAGAGGGTGATGGCGTCGTGGAGGTTTTGCTCGGCGGACTGGAGTGCGAGGACGCAGGCGAGGGTGTGCTGCTTCCAGTGGAGGCGTTCGGTGATGGGGTCTTCGGGGGGCGGCGGGGCGGGGGGCTTGGGAGGTTGCGGAGCGCCTTTGGGGGCGGTGATGGTGAAGTGGATGGAGTGGGTGGGGTCGGTTTGCTGGGCCTGGTTGAGGTTGATGGCGAGGTCGGCGGCGATTTTGTCGAGTTCGGTTTTGAAGAGGGCGGCGCGCTGGGGGATGTAGTTGGCGAGGGGGACGGCGAGGCCGGGGCATTCGGTCCAGGGGGCGAGGTGGAGTTGTCTGGCGAGGTCGTCGAGGTTTTCGGCTTCACCGGCGGCGAGACCGGAGGCGACGGCTTCCTTGGCGGAGAGGGTGAGGATTTTGCCTTTGCGGAGGAGGGGGATGTCGGAGGAGTTGGGGCGCTCGGGGCCTTCTTTGACGACGGGTTTGTTGTCGAGGGTTTCGATGTGGAGGTCGAAGGAGTTATCGATCATGGCGTCGGCGAGGAGGGGTTCGTGGCCGCCCTCTTCGGCGCTGTTGCGAGCGACGGCGCGCCAGGCGGAGGTGAATTTTTCCTCGAGCTTTGGGGGGAGGAAGAGGTTGGAGGGGGCGTAGGGGACGGCGGCGCCGATGGTGCTGCCGGGGCGGACGTAGATTTCCTTGACGGAGAGGGTGATGACGGCGGCGGCGGAGAGGTCCTGGTCGGTGAGGGCGACGATGCGGAGGCGGGGATTGTAGGCGTGGAGGACCTTGAGGATTTTGGTGGCTTCTTCGACGAGGCCGCCGGGGGAGCGGATGTCGAGGAGGACGACGGTGGGGTGACGTTGTTCGGCGTCGGCGAGGGATTTGTCGAGAGCGGAGGCGAGGATGGTGACGCCGACTTCGCCGTGGAGGGGGATGAGGTAGTAGGTGTTGCCGGCGGGCGGTGAGGCGGGGAGAGGCGGGGCGGCGGGTTCGGGTGGCGGGGAGGGGAGGGGTCGCGGGGAGGGGGTGAGGACTTTGCCGTGGTCGTCGGTGGGGATGATGCGGGCGATCTGGGATTTGGGGATGGTGATGGGGAGTGCGTTGGGGGATTGGAGGATGAGGTCGGTGGGGGTGGATTGGAGGATTTTGCCTTCGTTGGCGGTGGAGTCGGTGCGGAGGACGATGTCGGCGCGGGCGGCGAGCGCGAGGAAGAGGAGGGTGGCGGCGGCAGTGAGGCGGTGCATGCGTCGATGATACGAGATTGGCGGCGGGGGATGGTAGGGGCGGGGATTATTGGGCGTGTCCGAGGGCGGGATTTTTATTGCAAAAGGGGAGGGGCGGGGAGAGGATTCATGCACGCCATTTTGAGCATTGCAGTGGATTGAATGGAGAAGGGTATGAGCCAGGTGGATTTGCGCACGAAATTTCCGACGATGACGCCGGTGAAGTCGGCGCCGAAGATGTTCCTGGTGAACGGGTGCGGGCTGGCGATGCGGGGGAAGCGGGAGGAGGATGCGGAGACGGGGACGTTCATATCGACGTGGTGCGTGTGCGTGCTGTTTGTGCCGGTGTTGTGCCTGCGGGCTTACCGGGTGGCGCGGGACGGGCAGCGGTGGTGGTTCCTGGGGCGGGACAGCATGTCGATGGTGGCGAAGGCGTGGAACGTGCTGGTGGTGGTGGGGATACTGGGGGGGATTGGGATTGTGCAGATGACGGCGTACATGGCGTCGCCGGAGTACCAGGCGAAGCAGCAGATGGCGACGGCGGAGGGGCTGGTGAAGGGGGGGCATTTGGCGCAGGGGGCGAAGATTTATGAGGGGCTGGTGCTGCGCGGGACGCCGCAGGCGGATGCGGCGGCGGGGGCGGTGAAGGGGCTGTTGACGGGGGGATGCCAGACGGCGGCGCCGGCGGAGGAGGCGGGGGTGTTTTCGGCGGCGGTGGCGATTGCGCGGCAGACGGGGAAGATTGAGGCGGGGCAGATCACGGAGGTGGGGATGAAGCTGGCGACGGCGCGCGGGGGGGAGAATCCGAAGGCGTTTGTGGGGGTGCTGGATGCGATTAAGCCGCTGGTGCTGGATCCGCGGTCGCTCAATGAGGAGCGGCTGGTGCTTTTGCAGAAGTGGGCGGCGGCGGAGCCGGGGAACCTGGAGGTGATCGTGCCGCTGGCGGGGTTGATGGAGGAGAAGGGGGAGACGGGGGAGGCGAAGAAGATGCTGATGCCGGTGAAGGAGAAGCTGGGGGATGGGGAGGGGGCGCGGGTGCTGGGGTTGATATTGGCGCGGGAGGGGGATTTGGAGGGGGCGTACGGGCAGTTGTGGCCGTACGTGCAGAAGCGGCTGGGGGCGCTGGATGGGGCGGAGAAGGAATATGACCGGGTGATGAAGCAGGTGTGGGATGAGCAGGTGGCGGATTTACGGGGGAACAAGGCGCCGCCATCGTTTTACAAGGAGTACGAGGGGGCGACGGAGGAGCAGAAGAAGACGCTGGTGCACGAGTACATCAACAAGCGGGTGCGTGGGGATGGGCGGAGCATTGCGGCGGAGGAGAAGCTGCGGGACGTGTCGCGGGTGGTGCCGGTGGCGCTGGATTTGGGGATGATCATGCTGCAGCGGGCGCAGGGGTTGCCGCAGGGGGCGGAGAAGCAGAAGCAGATGGAAGCGACGGAGAAGGTGTTTCTGGCGATCGGGGGGATTGCGGGGGAGAGCGATGAGTACCGGATTTCGCTGGGGGAAGTGGATTACTGGCTGGGGAAGCAGGCGGAGGGGAAGGCGTTGTTTGACGAGTATTTGAAGTCGAAGGGGCGGGATTTCAAATCGCTGATGCAGGTGGGGATCCAGTTGCGGGAGCTGGGGGCGGATACGGAGGCGCGGGCGCTGGTGGAGGAGGCGTATGGGAAGACATCGGTGGCGAACGAGCAGCATGCGGCGGCGATGTTCCGGTCGTCGATGCGGATCGATGCGGATGACGAGATCTTGTGGTTGAAGCGATCGGACCTTGCGGACCCGTCGCAAAAGGCGGCGCTGTCGAAGGCGATGGGGAACAAGGCGATGGAGGAGGGGCGGGAGGCGGACGCGGTGAAGGCGTACCAGGAATCGATTGAGGGGTATTCGGCGGTGCCGCGGTCGCAGTACACGACGAACGAGATTGCGCTGGCGTATTCGGGGATCTTTGCGGCGAACGGGGACCGGGCGGCGTTTGACCGGAGCATGGATTATTTTGAGCAGGCGGTGGAGCTGAACCCGAAGGACACGGTTTTGCTGTACAACGCGGCGACATCACTGATCATGGGCGGGTTGACGGACATTGCTGGGGAACGGGCGGATTTGAAAGTGCTGCGGTGCGGGGGGAGCACGCATCTCCTGGGTTACCTATACCAGGATGAAGCGGGGCGGAAGGAGATGGCGGCGAAGGTGGCGGCGCATCCGGCGATTGTGCGGGCGTGCGGGTACCTGGAGAAGGCGATCGTGCTTTCGCCGAAGGCGCCGCGGTGCTATGAGCCGCTGTTCGATATTTACTGGTTTACGCGGAATGAGGAGGGACTGCGGCGGCTGCTGCAGCTTGAGACGGCGGCGAACATCGACCATTCGGACCAGCTTTCGGAGATGCGGAAGTACATGGCGGGGGAGCGGGACGGGGACTTGCGAAAGAGCACGGAATCGGAGTTGAAGCGCAGCGAAGCGGTGATGGCGGAGGCGCGGAAGAAGGGGGGCGTGACTGCGGCGATGGCGATGGGGATGCATGCGGAGTCGCTGATGTCGGCGGCGGCGCTGGGGATGCCGGAGGATGCGGATGCGATCGTGGCGCTGGCGGAGGAGGCGGATCGGACGAGTTCGTCGTGGGGGACGCGGAACACGCTGGAGGGGGCGTTGCTGTACCGGGCGAGCACGGCGCTCAAGGAGAAGGATGCGGGGTACCGGGCGATGATGGCGAAGTATGAGCGGGTGCTGGGGAGCGCTTACGGCGTGGCGATCGCGACGGACGGGGGCGGGGCGGTTCAGCGGCTGGCGATCGAGAATGGGGATGTGCAGCGGGCGGCGACGATGAATGAGGAGGATTCGCGGCGGTTTCCGGAATCGAGCTCGGTGTACGAGTGGGCGTTGCTCCGGAATCTGGACAAGGGGGAAGCGTCGCGGCTAGCGGGCGTATACCGGCAGGTTCCGTGCATCGGGCTGCGGGCGGATGTGCTGCGCGTGCTGAATCCGGCGACGGCTTCGGGGGCGGTGGATGAGTGGTGGGACGCGCATATGAACGGGAAGCCGGATTTGGGGGAGGAGGCGATGGGGCGGTTGGGGCAGATTGGGGTGGCGCTGCCGCTGGGGGGGTGAGAGGACGGGGGGCGGGGTCTGGGGTCTAGGGGCTGGGGTCTGTGGGGGCCCGGGTTTTGAGTTTTGCGGCGGTGGGGGACATGGGGTTTGGGTTTGGCTTCAAGGGTGGGGTGAGAGGGTTTACACTTGGGGGATGAAGAAGCGTGAGACGCGACATGTGCCGGTGATGCTGGAGGAGGTGCTGGGGGCGCTGCGCCTGCGGGAAGGGACGGTGGTGGTGGATTGCACGGTGGGGCTGGGGGGGCATTCGGGGGAGATTTTGAAGCGGATCGGGACGGATGGGCGGCTGATCGGGATTGATTTTGATCCGGCGAACCTGGCGGTGGCGCGGGAG
Source organism: Phycisphaerae bacterium (assembly GCA_051955985.1). GTDB lineage: Bacteria > Planctomycetota > Phycisphaerae > WQYP01 > WQYP01 > DATKPA01. The sequence continues at coordinate 5,547 of JBQCGD010000157.1, forward strand.
CGGCTGGGGCGGATTGCGCGGAATTTTTCGCTGCATCACGGGAATTTTGCGGGGATTCAGAAGGTGCTGGCGGCGGAGGGGATTGAGCGGGTGGATGGGGTGCTGGCGGATGTGGGGGTGGCGTCGACGCAGATTGATGATCCGGGGCGGGGGTTTTCGTACAAGAAGGCTGGGCCGCTGGATATGCGGATGGATCCGACGCGCGGGCAGCCGGCGTCGGCGTTGATTGCGCGGATGGGGGAGAAGGAGCTGGCGGAGGCGCTGGTGGAGCTGGGGGATGAGACGGATGGGCCGGCGATTGCGCGGCTGATCGTGGAGCGGCGGGCGGAGGCGCCGATCACGACGACGGAGGAGTTGATGGCGATTGTTTGCGAGGCGCGGGATTTCACGCTGGTGCGGGCGGCGGGGGCGAAATTGCATCCGGCGGCGCGGACGTTCCAGGCGTTGCGGATCCTGGTGAACCGGGAGCTGGCGAACCTGGAGAACCTGCTGCGCGTGCTGCCGGCGGTGTTGAAGCCGGGCGGGGTGGGGGTGATCATTTCGTTTCATTCGGGGGAGGACCGGCGGGTGAAGAAGGCGTTCAAGGAGGGGGAGCGGAGCGGGGTGTATGGGGAGATTTCGGAAGAGGCGGTGACGGCGTCGGGGGAGGAGATCGAGGGGAATCCGCGGTCGCGGTCGGCGAAGCTGAGGTGGGCGCGGCGGGGAGAGCTCTGAAGGGGGGTGACGGGCGCGTCACCGCGCGCGGCGTTTTTCGATGGCAACGACGACGGTTTTTGATTTGCCGCGGAAAGGTTGCTGGACGAATCCGGCGAGTGTCAACTTGCGAAGTGCTGCGCGTACGGAAGCGCGGGATGCGCCGTAGCGGCGTGCGAGGCTGGATTCGCTGGGGAATTTGCTTTGGCCGGCCGCGGCATCGGCGGCGATTGTCGCCACGAGGTCACCGCCCGTGATCGCGCGGAGGGCGAGGGAAGGGTTGGATTGTCCGATCCACTCGGGGGGCCGAATTGCGTCGGTCTTGGGCGCAAAATCTTCGAACCAGCAGCCCCATTTTCGGGAGAGGGCGGAGGCCTGTTGTTTTGCGAGTTGGATCAACAGGTGGTTGCGGCGGCTCACGTCCAGAAGCGGCGCGGGATTCTCTGCGGGACGGCACTTGGCGATGGCTTCGCGGAAGGGAGCGTTTTTGGCGCTGCTTCGCGATTCGGCCCATTCCAGCAGCAGCCCCATGACAGGACGGTACCGAGGTTCGAGTTCATCGTTGATCAGGACGGCCAGGCGTCGTTTGGCAACGTAGTCGGAATATTGGACCAGCCACGTGGCGGCCATGATGAAGAAGCGGCCGTTGCGGTGGGCGAAGCGGACGGTGTCGAGAAGAAGGCGCTCGATGTCCGGCGTTTTACGTGCGGGTGCAACATTGAAGGATGCGCCCAGGCGAGTCCATTGGGCCGCGATTTGTTCTTCAGAAAGCGTGTTGGCGGGAGTCATGACGACTTTTCCCAGTTTTGGAGAATGTGGAGTGCCATCTCGATCTTGTTTATGTCGTTCGGCAGCTTATGGGGCAGTTTTTTCAAGTGTTGTGCGGCGAACGCCAGTTCGTGAGATTGAATGACAATACGGGACAGGTGTTCCAGGTCGACGGTGCGATGGGCGAAGAACTTCATGGCGATGAAGTCGAGTCGGCCGATTGCATAGACGCGAAGGCGGCCGAAAGATCCGATAGCGACGCGGCGTGGTTCCCAGTCGTCGGGAATAGCGTTGAAATAGAGGCCGGCATCAATGCTCAACCAGCCCTTGGAGAGGCCCAGATGTTCTGCCACGAGCTGCGCTGCGGACAAGATTTCCTCGACATCTTTCGGGGGGCGAAAATTGACGGCATCGACATCGCTGGTGGTCACGGAACCCGAAAGAAGGCCGGTCAGCAGGCCGGCAGCTCCGCCGACGATGAGCAGCTCGGTCGGATGCCCCCGCCCCAACTCGCTTCCCAAGGCGGCCAGAGCTGCTCGAATGGCTTGATTGGCCGAAGCTTTTGAAATTCGCATTCATTTCACACCATCTGTCGGAAAAAGTATACAATAGCTTGAGGGCGAATTCCATGTTCGTGTTTAGGGAGGTCTGTTTGGGGATGCAATCTGTTGTATGCACGGTTCGCGACGACGCAAGCGTTGGCGAGGAGTGTTGTGCGAGACATTATTCAGGTGAAGAGCAATAAGCGTGGGGGCGTTTGTGGTATAGTGGGCGATTCGGATTTTGTTGAACGTCGGTGAGAGTGCCGGCGTTTTTCTTTTGGAGATTGAGATGAAGCCGACGTTGGATGAGGCGGCGGAGCCGGTGGAGCAGGTGTTGTTTGAGTCGTTTGGGTTGAGTGAAGCGGTGAAGGCGGGGGTGGCGGCGGCGGGGTATAAGGCGGCGACGCCGATTCAGGCGGCGGCGATTCCGGTGGTGCTGGCGGGGAAGGATTTGATCGGGCAGGCGCGGACGGGGACGGGGAAGACGGCGGCGTTTGGGTTGCCGGCGATGAGTCGGCTGCAGTTTACGGGCGGGGTGGAGGTTCTTGTGATTACGCCGACGCGGGAGCTGGCGGGGCAGGTGAGCGATGAGCTTTTCAAGCTGGGGCGGGTGGCGAAGGTGCGGTCGGTGGCGGTGTATGGGGGGCAGTCGAGCGGGCGGCAGGTGGAGTTGATTCGGCGCGGCGCGCAGATCGTGGTGGCGACGCCGGGGCGGCTGGTGGATTTGCTGGAGTCGGGGCGGCTGGGGGAGTTTCGGCCGTCGGTGGTGATTCTCGATGAAGCGGACGAGATGCTGGACATGGGGTTCATGGAGGACATCCAGAGGATCTTCGATCATTTGCCGGAGGAGCGGCAGACGCTTTTGTTTTCGGCGACGATGGCGCCGCCGATTCGGAAGCTGGCGGAGAAGATCCTGAAGGATCCGGTGACGATCAACCTGGTGCGGCAGGATGCGACGAACACGGATGTGGAGCAGTCGTTCTACATTGTCGATGAGGCGGAGCGGCTGGATGCGGTGGTGCGGATCATTGATGCGGAGGAGCCGAAGAAGTCGATCGTGTTTTGCCGGACGAAGCGGGAGACGGATGAATTGTGCGAGGTGCTGATGTCGCGCGGGTGCATGGCGCGGCCGCTGCATGGGGATATTGAGCAGGACCAGCGGCAGGAGACGATCCGGGCGTTCAGGGAGGGGAAGGTCGAGATGCTGGTGGCGACGGACGTGGCGGCGCGGGGGCTGGATGTGACGGGGGTGACGCACGTGTTCAATTACCACATGCCGTTCGATCAGCAGGGGTATGTGCATCGGATCGGGCGGACGGGTCGTGCGGGGCAGAAGGGGAAGGCGATCACGCTGGTGAATCCGTATGAATTTCGGCAGTTGAAGCGGCTGCAGCATGCGATCAAGGCGTCGTTCATTCATCGCGAGGTGCCGACGGCGGCGGAGATTCATCGGAAGGAGGATGAGAAGCTGATCGCGAAGATTTGCGCGCAGAAGGTGCCGGACAGCGTGGTGGGGTTGCTGGCGGTGCTGGAGGAGCAGTTGGATTTGCCGCAGATTGCGTGCCGGCTTTTGGCGATGACGATTGCGAAGCGGAAGGTGAGGGGGCCGGAGTCGATTGGGGTGCAGGGGCCGCGGTTGAAGTCGATATTGGGCGGCGCAGGTGGCGGGGGTGGCGGGCAGCGGCGGGAGTTTCGGCGGGATGAGCGGCGTGGCGGGCATGGTGGGAAGCGTTTTGGGGATCGGCGGCGGTGATGGGACGTTGCACGATGCACGGAAGATGAGGCTGCATGGGTTCGCTGTTTTCGACAGGTGAGGGCGGGGAGGAGCGGGTGCGGGAGGAGTTGCGCGGGTTGCTGGCGGAGGCGCGGGAGAAGTTTCGGGGCGGGAATGTGCGGGAGGCGGTGGGGGCGCTGCATCGGGGGCATGGGGTGGCGACGCGCGGGTGGCTGCATCGGGAGGCGGCGCAGATTCAGGGGGCGTTGACGATTCTTTCGACGGGGGGGCGGCCGAAGTTGCTTGTGCGCGAGGGGGATCTGGGGGGGCGGTGAGGCGGTGGTGCACCTGATTGTGTTGTGCGGAAATCAAGCACGGGTCTGACGCGGGAGGTGCGTCAGACCCGTGCTGTTCGTGCCGGGGATAGAAATTTACTTCGCGGGGGTGAGGGTGATTTCGTGGATTTCGAGGTTGGATTTGGAGTAGCTGGTTTCGGCGTGGAGGGTGACGGTTTGGGCGCCGTCTTTTGTGACGGAGATCTGGCCGAACTTCCGGGTTTCGAACTTGGGTTCTTTCGCCTCGGCGCCGGTGGATTTGAGATTGAGGGCGGTGGTGTCATCGGAGATGGCGAACTGGAGGTTGGCATCGGCGGAAGCGGAGTAGTTGACGGCGACGTCGTAGGTGCCGGTGGGGAGTTTGACGTCCCAGGTGGCGGCGGCGTTGCGGTTCCAGTTAGAGAGGTTGGCGGGGGTTTTGCCGAGGTTGGAGATGTCGTTGAAGCGTGCGCCTTGGACGTTGGCATCCTGCGGGGTGAGGGTGGTTTCGCCGCCGTCGGCGGGTTTGACGTAGTGGGCGACGACGTCGGGCTTGCCTTCGATCTGCATGACGACGACGGAGGCGATGGGGTCGGGGGCGTCGCCGGTGAGGTTGACGACGGTGCCTTCGTCGGGGTTGGCGGTGGTGGTGAAGGTGCGGGAGGGGTCGGCGAGGAGGTGGACGCTGGTGACCTTGTTGCTGACGGGGACGACGAGTTTGCCGTCCTTGGGCCAGTTGAAGATGCTGAGGTAGAGGGTGGCGCCGCCGGGGAGGTACTTGGTGGTGCAGCGGCCCCAGGATTGGAGGCGGAAGGGGCTGGCCTTGGTGGCGTAGATGGCGTCGCCGTTGGTTTTCATCCACTTGCCGATGGCGGCGAGGCGTTCGACGGAGGGTTCGGGGATTTCGCCCTCGGCGGTGGGGCCGACGTTGAGGAGGTAATTGCCGCCCTTGCTGGAAGCGTCGATGAGGTTGTGGATGAGGGTTTCGGAGGATTTCCAGTTGTCGTCCCAGGATTTGTAGCCCCAGGTGTTGTTCATGGTCATGCAGGTTTCCCAGTCCTTGCCGGGGATGCCGGTGGCGGGGATGTATTGTTCGGGGGTGGAGAAATCGCCGACGGGCTGTTCACCGCCGATGCGGACGAGGCGGTTGTTCATGATGATGTTGGGCTGGAGCTTGGTGACGACGTCGACCATGTCGGCGGCTTCCTGGGGGGTGACATCCATGGGGGTATCGAACCAGAGTTCGGCGACGGGGCCGTAGTTGGAGAGGATTTCCTTCACCTGGGGGATGGCGATGGTGTGGAAGTACTGGTCGAAGCTGCCATCCTGCGCGGGGTCCCAGTGTCCGCCGTGGGCGGCGGCGCCGCCGGGGTGGTGCCAGTCCTGGGCCTGGGAGTAGTAGAAGCCGAGCTTCATGCCGTGGGCTTTCGCGGCCTGTGCGAGTTCGGCGATGGGGTCGCGGTGGAAGGGGGTGGCATCGTAGATGTTGTAGGGGGAGACGTGGGAGTGGAACATGGCGAAGCCGTCGTGGTGCTTGGTGGTGATGACCATGTATTTCATGCCGGCGTTCTGGGCGATTTCGACGAACTTGTTGGCGTCGAACTTGGTGGGGTTGAACTGCTTGGCGTACTCGGCGTATTCGGCGACGGGGATTTTGGCATCGTTCATGATCCATTCGCCGATGTGCTGGATTTTCTTGCCCTTGTAGATGCCGGCGGGGACGGAGTAGATGCCCCAGTGGATGAACATGCCGAAGCGGGCCTCGCGCCACCATTTCATGCGTTCATTTTTCTGTTCGGGGGTTTCGTCCTTGTGGTAATCGATGGTCACGGGGGGCGCTCCGATCTGGGAAGGCGAAGGGGGCGTGACGTCGGCGGCGGGTGCCGTGGCGTGGATGGCCAGGAGCGCGGAAGCGGTCAGGAGTGCCGGGAGGGTGAGCGAACGATTCATGAGTTCTCCGTTTTTGGTTTGGAACGGTGAGAGGCGGTGATTAAGAGTAACGCCGGCGGGGGAAGAATCTTTCAGGCGGAACGGGGGAGGCGGCGGAGCATTGGCGGGGTCATGGGCGGGCGTCGGCGGTGGATTTGCCGGTGCCGACGGGGCGGGTGCGGTCGATCTGCCATCCGCCGCCGAGGGCCTTGTAGACGGCGACGAGGTTGATGGACATCTGGGCATCGGATTGAGCGACGGCGTCCTGGGCGGTGAAGAGGTTTCGCTCGGCATCGAGGACGTTGAGGAAGGGGTTGAGGCCCTGCTTGTACTGTTCGCGGGCGATGTCGAGGGCGTCGCGGTTTTGCTTGAGGGCATCGTGCAGGGCCTTGTTGCGGGCCTGTTCGGTCGCGTAATTCACGAGGGCGTCCTCGACATCCTGCAGGGCGGTGAGGACGGCCTTGCGGTATTGCAGCTTCGTCTCGGCGGCGATGGATTTCTGGAGGGAGATGTTGGAGACGATGCGGCCGGCGTCGAAGACGGGCCAGGTGATGGTAGGGGAGAGGAGGAAGTAGCGGGATCCCCAGTTGAAGAGGTTGGTGAACTCAGTGGCGTCGAGGCCGACGGAGCCGGTGAGGCCGAACTTGGGGAAGAGGTCGGCCTCGGCGACGCCGACGCGGGCGGTGGCGGCGGCGATCTGGCGCTGGGCGCGGCGGATGTCGGGGCGGCGTTCGAGGAGCGCGGAGGGGAGACCGACGGGGACCTCGGGCGGGAGCGGGGGCACGGGTTGGGCGTTCGCGAGTTCCCTGGTGAGGGCGTCGGGGTTTTTGTCCAGGAGCGTGGCGAGGGCGTGCATGGAGCGGCGCACCTGGGCTTCGAGCGGCGGGACGGTGGCGGCGACGGTGGCGACCTGTCCGGCGGAGCGGGCGACGTCGAGGTCGGTGGTGAGGCCGGACTTCTGGATGGAGCGGGTGAGGTCGAGGATTTCGTTGCCAGCGCGGAGATTTTCGCGGGCGACGCCGAGGCGCTGCTGGGCGCCGCGAAGTTCGACGTAGTTGCGTGCGACTTCGGCAAGGAGGGTGACGAGGACATCGCGGCGGGCTTCGACGGAGGCGGCGAGGTCGGCGCCGGCGGCTTCGAGGTTGCGCCGCTGGCCTCCGAAGAGGTCGAGTTCCCAGGTGGCGTCGAAGCCGACCTGGTAGAGGTCGGTGCTGACGCCGGGGAGTCCGCCCTTGCCGAAGGGGGACATCTGGTTGGAGAAGGGGCTGGTACCCTGGTCGCCGGCACCGCTGGAGGCGTTGTTGGCGCGGGCGGCGAGGGGGCGGATTTTGCTGCCGCCGGATCCGCCGGATCCGCCGCTGGCGCCGGAAGATCCACCGCCGCTACCGCTGGAACCGCCCAGGGGGAGGAGGACGTTTTTGCTGCCGCGGGCGTGGTTGTAGCCGGCGTCGGCGTCGATTTCGGGCCAGAGGTCGCCGGCGGCAATGCCGCGCTGGGCGCGGGCTTCGCGGATTCGCGCGGTGGCGATCTGCAGATCGAGGTTCTGCTGGAGGGCGACGTCGATGAGGTGGTCGAGTTCCTTGTCGTGGAAGGCATGCCACCATTCGACGGCGACGTTGCCGTTGGTGGTGCGGCTCGGCTGGGTGGCGGGGTCGGTGCCGCTGGTGTTGCCGAGCTCGACGAATCCATTTTCGGTGTGGATGTTCGGGGGTCGGTAGTTCGGTCCGACCTTGCATCCGGCGAGGGCGGCCGCGCCGGCGAGGATCAACGAGAATGTCGAACGCCGAGCGATTTTCTTCATGCTGCCGCCTCTGCCTTCGCGAGATCGATCCGCTTGAGGAAGAAGGTCATGGTGAGCGCCACGAGGCAGCCGATGATGAGGACCTGGAAGACGTCGATGTAGGAAAGCATCGCCGCCTGCCGCTGGATCTGCATGAAGAAGGCGGCGGTGGCCTGCTTCATGGCCTCGACGGGGCCGGCGCCCCTGGTGGCGAACATGTGGGCGAGGCGGTGGAGTGTGCTGTTGTATTGCAGGTTGCTCGGGGTGAGGTGGCGGACGAGGTAACCCTGGTGGACCTGGCTGCGCCGGGCGAGGAGGGTGGTGGCGACAGAGATGCCGACGCTGCCGCCGAGATTGCGCATGAGGTTGATCATGGCGGAGGCGTTGTTGGATTTTCCCGGGGGCAAGCCGGAGTAGGCGAGGGTGTTGATGGGGACGAAGAGGAAGGCGAGGCCGATGGCCTGATAGACGCGGGCGATGCTGATGGCCTTGAAGGAGACGTAGGTGGTGAAGCCGGTCATGTGGTACATGGCGAGGGCGGTGGCCAGCAGGCCGCCCATGATGAGGTACTTGGGCTGAATCTTTTTGACGGCGAACCCGGCGACGGGCATGAGGGCCATGATGACGAATCCACCGGGCATGAGGATGAGACCGGCCTTGGTGGCGTCGTACCCGGCGAGCTCCTGCACGAACTGGGGCAGAAGCTGGGTGGTGGAGAGGAGGACGAACATCACGGCGAACATCATCACGTTGGTAAAGAAGAAGGCGGGGTTTTTGAAGAGGGTGAGATCGACGATGGGGTCGTCCTCGACGAGGGTTTCCCAGAGGATGCCGCCGATGATGCCGGCGGCGGAGAGGATCGCGAAGAGGGTGATGAAGGTGCTGCCGAACCAGTCGTCTTCCTGTCCCTTGTCGAGCACGACCTGGAGGCAGCCGAGGCCCATGGCGACCAGGCCGAAGCCGACGTAATCGATTTTGAGTCCTTTTTTGCGGACCGCCTCCGATTCGGCTTTGGCGCCGTCGGAATCCTGGACGAGCAATCCGGTGAGCAACAGCGACAGGGCGCCCACGGGGAGGTTGATGAAGAAGATCCATCGCCAGGAGTAGGTGTCGGTGATCCATCCGCCGAGCGTGGGCCCGACGGCGGGGGCCACGACGACGGCGACGCCGTAGATGGCGAAGGCCATTCCGCGTTGTTCGGGCGAAAAGGTATCGGCGAGGATGGCCTGTTCGGAGGGGGCCAGTCCGCCGCCGCCCATTCCCTGGAGCACGCGGAAGAAGAGGAGGAGGCCGAGCGTGGGCGCGATGCCGCACAAGAAAGAGCTGACCGTGAAGAGGGCCACGCAGGCCATGTAGAAGCGTTTACGGCCGAAGACGGAGGAGAGCCAGCCGCTGATGGGGAGGATGATCGCGTTGCTGACGAGGTAGCTGGTGAGGACCCAGGTGGATTCATCCTGGGACGCGGCCATGGACCCGGCGATGTGCCGGAGGGAGACGTTTGCGATGGAGGTATCCATGACTTCCATGAAGGTCGCCAGCGAGACGGTGAGGGCGATCAGCCAGGGGTTCACGGTGACATGAGATGGACGCTTCATCGGCATGCGGCCCTTACCCGGTTTTCACCGCACCTTGACCTTCGGTTCGACGCTCATTCCCGGGGAGAGGAGGTGTGAATCGTTGGTGTTTTTGCCGTAATCAAAGACGATTTTGACCGGGACGCGCTGGACGATCTTCACGAAATTGCCGGTGGCGTTTTCCGCGGGCAGCACGCTGAAGCGTGAGCCGCTGCCGGCCTGGATGGAATCGACGTGGCCGTTCCATTTCTTGCCGGGGTAGGCATCCACCGTGAGGGTCACGGGCTGGCCGAGGCGCATGTTCTTCAACTGGGTTTCCTTGAAATTGGCGGTGACCCAGACGTCGGGGGAGACGAGCGAGAATATTGCCTGCCCGGCGGTGACGTAATTCCCCACCTCGACGGTGCGGGAGGTGACGCGGCCGTCCTGCGGCGCGTAGAGTTTGCAGTAGCCGAGGTTCACCTGGGCGCGGTGTTCGTCGGCGAGAGCCTTGTCGAGGTCGCCCTGCGCCGCCTTGACGGAGGCCTCGGCGGTCCCGACGTTGGCCTGCGCGGAGGCCCGTTTTGCCTTTGCCTGTTCGAGTTGGGCTTCGGCATCTTTTTCGGCGGTGCGCGCGTTGTCGAGCTGCTGCTGGGAGCGGGCGCGGGGGTCCACGCTTTCATAGCGTTTCAGATCGGCCTGGGCGTTCTCCAGCCGGGCCTGTGCAGCGGCGATTTCGGCGTCGCTCTGGGTTACGCCGGCGTGGGCCGCCCCGACCTGGGCCTGTGCCTGCGTCAGCTTACCGCGCGCGGCGCTCTCGGCTCCCTGGGCCTGCTGCAGCGCGACCTGGTAATCGGTCGGATCGAGCTCCACCATCAGGTCGCCCTTGTGGACGAAGATGTTGTCGTCCACGTGGAGCGCCTTCACGGGGGCGGCCACCTGCGGGGCGACCTGCACGACGTGGCCGTCGATGTAGGCGTCGTCGGTCGAGACATACTGCCGGGCGTAGAGCCACCAGATCAGCGCTGCAATGCCGAGCAGGAGCACGACGGCAATGAGGATGGTCATCGCGAGTGGGCGCTTATACAGGGTGGGCTTTTTGGGTTTGTCGTCCTGATCCTTTTTGTCGTTCCCCTCCTCCTCCCCCTTCTTTTCTTCGTTTTTTTCCTCTTTTTCCTCCGACGTTTTGCCCTTTTCCTTTTCTGCGGGCCGGTCGACCTTTTTTTGATTGTCGTTTTTCTTCTCTTTTTGCGTCTCCGGGGCGAGGCGGCCGAAGGCTTCGTATTCTGCCGCCAGCCCGCGCCCGCTGCCGAAAGCTTCGGGCGCATCAGGGTTGATCTGCGGCTCACTCGTGCCGTTGAGCAGCGGCCGCGGCAGCTGCAGTTCCTCCTCGCCTGGTGGAAGCGCTCGTTCACCCCTCGGATCGTTGGTGGCGACCATAGAGCCCCGCGTTGCGTGTGAAGCTCAGCCGGCCCACACCGGCTGCGTCTTCCTCAACAGCAACGCCCGCGCCACATTGCTGAGGACACGCATGGTGGCGGGTCTTACAGGCGGTTCAGCTCCGAAGAATTCCTAAACCTTGTTTCAAAATCCCCGCCGCGGCATCATATGCTGTGCACCTGTCATCCAAGCGCCGCCCGGCAAGCGCCGCTCCGCCCAACTTGAGGAGGTTCCATGAAAACGATTCATCCCCTGATCACGGCCGGATTGCTCACCCTCGCATGCCTCTCCACGGCCCGCGCCCAGAGCCGGCCTCCCCAGCCGCAGGACCCGGACGCCGGTCTGACGAACCTGGCGCTCATCGCCACGGCGTCGACCTCCTATTGCTCGCCTGACCAGACCATTTCCGCCATCAACGATGGGGCCGGCTTGCGCGTCCGCGGCGACCATTCGCCGATCCTGCACTACGGCAACTGGCCCACGGGGGGGACGCAGTGGGTGGAATACACGTGGGCGAAGCCGATTTCCACGAACAAGGTTTCTGTGCTCTGGTATGACGATGGGCGGGGACTGCACCTGCCGAAGGCGTGCCGCATCAAATATTGGAACGGATCGGCGTTTGTGGAAGTGCAGAACGCGAAGGGGCTGGGACTTTCCGGGCGGGAGTTCAACAGCACGACTTTTGATGAAGTCAAGACCGACCGGATTCGCCTGGAGATGGATGCGGAAGGGCCGCCGCAGATTTCGACGGGCATCACGGAGTTCCGCGTGTTTGATTCGGGGCGTTCACCAGCCTTCCCGCCGACGGTGAACGCCGGGATTGAGCGGGACGTCGTTCTTGGCGGCCGCACGTTCCTGCAGGGCACGGCGAGGACGCTCCGCGCGGCCGACCAGCAGAACGTCTCGTACGAGTGGAGCGCGCAGGGCCCCGGGCAGGCGAACTTTGAAGATCCGAAGAATGCGGACACTTCCGCGACCTTTACGGCGCTGGGCGATTACACGGTCACCCTGACTGCCACGGCGGACCACGAATCTGCGAGCAGCCAGGTGCTCGTGCATGTGAAGCCGGCGGCGCCGGAGATTCACGCGGACTCCGTCTTCACCCGCAGCTACTCGCTCGACAGCCCGCTGTGGAACGCGCGGGCGAAGGCGCTGGTGACGCACTGGATTCCGCATCTTATCGACTACCTTGAGCATCCGGAGAAGCATCTCACCGGGAAAATCGGCAAGGACGGGAAGCCGGTCATCTTTGGGGCGGGCGGCATCGACAACTTCATCGAGGCGGGGAAAAAGATTCACGGGGAGCCCACCGACGCGAAGCACCTTGGGCCGCCGTGGTCGGACGCGTACACGCACAACACGGTGGAAGCGATGTGCGTGGCGCTGACGATCGACGCGAAGGGGGACCCGGAGATGATCGCGGCGCAGAAGCAGATCAAGGAAACGCTGGACCGGTGGATTCCGATCATTCTTGCGGCGCAGGAGCCGGATGGGTACCTGCAGACGCGGTTCACGCTGAACGGGGGGAACCACTGGGATCCGCGGACGCGCGGGGAACACGAAGGGTACACGGCGGGGTACTTCATCGAATCGGCGATTGCTGATTACGTCGCGACCGACGGCAAGGACATGCGGATGTACAACGCCGCCAAGAAGCTCGCGGACTGCTGGTACAAGAATGTGGGTCCGGAGTCGTCGAACAAGTGGTTTGACGGGCACCAGGAGATTGAGCAGGCGCTGGTGCGGTTTGCCCGGCTTGTGGACCAGGTGGAAGGGCCGCACACGGGGGACAAGTATGTGCGCCTGGCGAAGACGCTGCTGGACAATCGTCGCGGGGGGACTTCGTACGACCAGTCGCATCTGCCGGTGACGCAGCAATATGAAGCGTTGGGGCATGCCGTGCGCGCTTCGTACACGTACTCGGGGATGGCGGCGGTTTCGGAGGAGACGGGGGACCTGGATTACCAGTCGGCGGTTCAATCGTTGTGGGATTCGATCGTCAACCGCAAGTATTACATCACCGGCGGCATCGGGTCGGGCGAGACTTCGGAAGGCTTCGGGCCCAATTATTCGCTGCGCAACAACTCTTACTGCGAGTCGTGCTCCAACTGCGGCGAGCTTTTCTTCCAGTATTCGCTCAACCTGCAGTACCGCGACGCCAAGTACGCGGATCTTTACGAGGGCACGCTGTACAACGCCATTCTCGGCGACACCGATTTGGCCGGGAATAACTTCTGCTACACCAACGCCCTGGACACGACCGATTCCCCGCAGCATCCTGCCCGTTATCCGTGGCACGACTGTCCGTGCTGCGTCGGCAACATTCCGCGGACGCTGCTGCAGCTTCCGACGTGGATGTACAACACGACGGCGGACAGCGTCGCGATCAACCTCTTCGTCGGCAGCACATTCACGGTGAAGGGTGTGGCCGGGACTGATTTGCAGATCATCCAGAAGACGGATTACCCGTGGAACGGGGACGTGGGGATCACGCTCAATCCGGCCACGCCGAGGATGTTCACGGTGAAGGTCCGGGTGCCGCAGCGGGATGTCAGCACGCTTTACCAGGTGACGCCGAATGCGGACGGGATCACCAGCATCGCGCTGAATGGCGAAACGATCACGCCGAAGATTGAGAAGGGCTATGCGCTGATCACGCGCGAGTGGAAGGCGGGCGACCGGATCGATCTCGTGCTGCCCATGAAGGTGCAGCGGGTGAAGGCGATTGAGAAGGTCGCGGCGGACCGCGGGCGCGTCGCGCTGATGTACGGCCCGCTGGTGTACAACATTGAGAGCGTGGACCAGAACGTGGACAACGTCCTGGCGGACGACGCGCCGCTCCACGCGGAGTGGGATCCGAATCTGCTCGGGGGCGTGATGGTGATCAAGGGGCAGTTCACCAATGGCTCGCCGATGGTGGCGATTCCGAATTATGCGCGGCTGAATCGCGGGGGGCGTTCGATCGTGTGGATCAAGGACGAGTGATGTTGGCTGGGAGGGCCTGGGGTGTTGCGAGGCCGGGGCAGGCGGAGCTGCAGAAAAAAAGAACGCCGCGACCTCCCAGTCGCGGCGTCCCCTCACGAATTGAGCGGAGCGGTTATTGCTGCTGGATGTAGAAGAGCGTGTCCTGCACGGGGCTCGCGATGGTGCCGTTGTGTGCAATTTCATACGCCCACTGCGTATTCGAATATGGCGCCGTGGAGTATTTGCCGACGTGTCCGTCGAAGAATGCGAAGTTTGTATAACCGTCGTAGGTGTTAACCGCATCGCCATGCCGACCAGAAAGACGTTGTGGATGCCCAGTCGTCGGCGGCAATTGGTCGGGGCTGCTCGGCGGAATATTCCCATTCGCATCCCAGCTCACCGCCGAGGCTTCCACCAGCAGGACCATGCGAGACTGGGCTGTGATCATCTGGAGCCGCCGTGCATACCCACCCGGCGCCCAAGGCGTCTCTCCACTTGATCCACTCTTGTTCCACTGAACGAAGGGACATGATCCGCCTTGGCCGGAACCAGCACCCCCCGGACTTTTAAGGTTGCTCTGTGTGCTGATGTTGTGCCCGTTCAACGCATACCAAGTAAACACGGTGAAATCGCCGGACGCAGGTGTCGTCGCGGTCTGACGCAAATAGTAACGGTTGTAATCCGACCGCGGGAAGCCCCCCGTGTACTGTGCCCCGCCGCTGCTCGGGCTCACCGGGTTCTCTTGCAGCAGACCGTCGGGACAAGCGAAGACGGAGCTCAGGGAGGGGATCGGGGTCGTTCCCGCGGGGGAGATGTTGTTTTTCGAAGGGAGGTATCCCTGCGCCGCCAAATCGGTTGCCCAGAATTGCTCGTGCGGAATCTGCCCGCCCGGGAACGGCACGCTCGTCGAGATACCAACCGTGATCATCGTCTGGTTGTTCTGATCGATGTACAGCAGGTTTCCAATCGCAATCTGCCGCATGTGCGTCGCACAGACGGCTGTCCGCGCGTTTTCGCGTGCCTTGCCAAGCGACGGCAGCAGGATCGCAATCAGCAGCGCGATGATCGCCACCACCACCAGCAGTTCAATGAGGGTGAAACCGCTCATCGTTCGCTTCCGTCCGCTCTTCAGGGTATCCATGCTCGATCTCCTCAAAGTTTCCGGCAAATTCCGGCCGTCCATTTCCGGACGCGATTGGCTTTTCACGCGACGCACGCCTGCCGCTGGTTCCAACCTTTTTCCGTGTGCCATGGCGACTGACAAGACGTGAGTGCGTCGCTTAGAAGAAACCTATCCCCTTCCACACCCTTCCAACAACGGTGTTTTACGTCAACCCAACTCCAATTTGCGTCAGAACGCTTTTCCCACCGGTGAGATAGGTAAATACCCCCGCCGCCGCCCGTTTTCCCGCCCTCTTTCCCGCGCCGAATCCTCTATTTCTTCTTCCGATACGCCTTCACCGCCTCCTCCAGAATTCCCTCCGCGGCCTTCGGCCCGAGGCATCCGCGCACCTTGAACTTCTTTCCCTTGATCTGGTTGTAGGAGATAAAAAAATGTTCGATCTCCTTGATCAAATGCTCGCTCAGGTCGTGAATGTTTTTGATCTTCTCGTGTTCGCGCGACCGGTTGAACACGGCGATCAGCCGGTCGTTGCGCTCCTTTTTGCCATCCTGTTCCCGCTGCTCCGCCTCCATGACGCCGATCAGCCGGATCGGGATCACGAAGCCGGCGGGGATCGGCGACTCGCACAAGACGAGCACGTCGAGGGGGTCGCCGTCGGGCCCGAGTGTCCGGGGGATGTAGCCGAAGTCAAACGGGAACGACGCCCCGGCCGGGAGGATGGCGTGCAGGGTGAAGACGTTGAGGTCTTCATCGAATTTCAACTTCGAGCGCGACCCCTGCGGCGTCTCGATCACGGCCAGGAGTTCCCTGGTCTGCGGGTGGTGCAGCGGCAATTCGGAGAGGGGGGTTTGCAGGGGCTTACCATGTTTCTTCGCCATGATTCATCCTCCACGCGTGGAGGAGGTGCAACCGGCGCGCCGCCTTCCGGCGTTCGCGATGGCGGGATGCTCAACTGGTCAATTGCGAAAACGGAGAGGGGACTATTCGTAGCGAAGGGCCTCGATCGGATCGAGCTTCGCCGCCCGCCGCGCGGGGTACCACCCGAAGAAAATTCCCACGGCGACGGAGAATCCGAGGGCCAGGAGCACGCTGCCGGGCCGCACGACGAGGGTCAGGCTCGATTGCGCCATCGAAATCCCGCGTGCGGTCACCCACCCCGAGCTCACGCCGATCATTCCGCCGATCGAGCTCATGATGACCGCCTCGATCAAGAACTGCCGCAGGATGTCGCGCTGCTTCGCCCCGATGGCCTTGCGGATGCCGATTTCCCGCGTTCGCTCCGCCACGGTCACGAGCATGATGTTCATGACGCCGATCCCGCCGACGAGGAGCGAAATCCCAGCAATTCCGCCGAGCAGCAGCGAGAGGACCGTGTTGATCGTGCCTGTGGCATTGAGGAGGTCGGCCATGTTGCGGACGTTGAAGTCATTGTCCGCATCGGGGGCGAGCCGGTGGCGCTTGCGCAAAAGCAGCGTCACCTTGTTCTGCACGGTCTGCAGCTTGGATTCGTCATGGGCGCTCAGATCGACTTCGGCGAGGTACTCGACGCCGAGGACCTGCGTCATGGCGGTGGTGAAGGGGATGATGATCTGGTCATCGGGGTTGAACCAGCCCTGGTCGCCCTTGGCCTTGAGGATGCCAATGACGCGGTAATGCACGCCCTTGACCTCGATCGCTTCGCCGACGCAATCGAGGTACGAATCGCCGAAGAGATTTTTGGCCGTCACCGGGCCGATCACAGCGACGCGTGCCGACGAATCGCAATCGGCGTCGCTGATCGTCCGCCCCCGCTCGATCTCAAAATCCCGGATCATGAAGTAGGTAGTGGACGTTCCGAGCAGGCTGGGCCGCGTGTTCTTGTTCCCATACTTTGCCTGCACGGACCCGCGCACCACCGGCGCGACGCGGCTCACCTCCGGAATGGCAAGCATCGCCATCGCATCGGCCACCTTCAGGTTCTGCTGGCTGCCGGAGATCACCCCGCCGCTTCCGCGCTGGCCCGGCGTGACCATCACGACGTTCGTTCCGAGCGAGGACATCTGGTCGACGATCTTCTTTTGCGCCCCGGCGGCGAGGGACAAGGCGGAAATCACCGACCACACGCCGATAATGATGCCCAGCATCGCGAGCACCGACCGCAGCTTGCTGGCCATCAAGCTCCGCAGCGACAAAGTCACAGTCGTCCAGAACACCATATCCCGCTCTCACTACCCACCAGCCAATGACCACTGACTCATTACCAATTACCGGGGCGGCGGCCCCTGATTCGTGCTCTTCCACCGCGTCGGCAACTCCGCCGTCGTCAGCACGACCCGCTCCCCCTCGCTGACCCCGGACATGACCTCGACCGTGTCGGCTCCCTCCAGGCCCAGTTCCACTTCCTTTTTAACGCCCGCGCTCGTCGTGACGAAACTCTTCTTTCCCTCCCGATCGACCGCCATCTGCGGCAACGTCAACACGCCTTTGCGCTCCTCCTCCACAATCGTCACGGTGCCCGTCATTTCGGGCTGCAGGAGATCCTTGTGATCGTCGAGCACCTCCACCTTGACCTCGAACGTCACGACGTTTGACGAATTCACGCCTTTTGTCGCCTTCCGGACCACCTTGCCGGCGAACGCGCGTCCCGGAAAACTCGCCACGCGGATGCGCGCCGCCTGGCCGACCTTCACACCCCCGATGTCGCTTTCATCCACGGTCGCCGTCATGAACACGTGCGAGAGGTCGCTCAACGTCATGATCGTCGTTCCGCCGCTGAAGCCGCTCATCCCCGAGGCCACGATGGTTCCCTTCTGGACGCTCAGCGCGGACACGGTGGCGTCCATCGGCGCGGTCACGGTGGTGTATTTCAACTGCGTCTGCTGTGTGTCCAGGTTGATCTGGCTCGATTGCAGCTGCGCTTCGGCCATCTTCACATCCTGCTCCTTGTACTTGAGCTGGATCTCCTGCTGTTTGAGTTCCTCGATCGCGACCTGGGCCGCGCGCTGGTCCGCCTGCGCGGTGGCGAGATCTGTCTGCACGGTTTCGAGGTCCTCCTGCGACGCCAGCTTCTGATCGAAGAGCTGCTGCTGGCGCTGCGCCTTGAGCGCCATGTTCGCCGCCCGCACCTTGGCGGAGTCCAGCGTCGCTTCATCCCGCTCCCGCGTGGTCTGCAGGTTCTCCTTCGCCTCCTCGAGGGTGTATTTCGCCTGCGCCAGCTTTGCCTGCGCGGTGGATACGGCCACCTCCGCCGACTTGACGGCCAGTTCCACGTCGGTCGGATCCAACTGGCACAACACGTCCCCTTTTTTCACCTTCTGGCTGATATCAAACGGCAGGGTGGTCACCTCCCCGCTCGCCCGGCACTTGATGTCCACCTCGAGGTTCGCGACCACCTTGCCGGAGGACTCGACGCTTTTTTCCACATCGCCGCGGGTGACCACGGCGGTCTCGGCGGCACTCACCGCCGGCCCGGCCGACGCCCCGTTCAGGTGCTTCAAAAATCCGCGTCCCAGGAGCGCAGCCACCACGACCGTGGCGATCACGATTCCCCACCGCCATCCCCGTCCCCGCCGCCCCTTCTTCTGCTCGCCGGTGCCAGTCATTGATCATTCTCCTCTCGTGGGGCGCAGTCCCGCCGGGCGGGGGCTTTCGTGGACTGGACGCGCCCGCCGCTCAAGGGTTGCATTCACTCGCGATGAGCCGCCTCATCATAGGCGAATCGCCTCTGCAACCCCACTTCTGCAGCATAAAAAAGGGGAATCCGGGCACGCTCCTTCGGCGTGGTCGCCTTTTCGCAACTGGAGATAGCGCGGGAAGAAGCCGTCTTCGAGGCGCGCCAGCGTGGCGCGGGTCATGCGAATATGTTGTTCGCTCGTGCGCAGATGGGTGCTCGCTGTTTTCCGGAATTCCCGACAATGCGCCACGAGCCTGGTCGTTTCACGGATGGCAAGGGAACAGATTTCCTGCGTCTGCTCCATCCGCCGGCGCAATTCAATCGCGCGCAGCTGCAACTGCTCGTCGTCGTACATGATTCGGTTCCCTTCTGCACAAAGCGCGGCAGACAAACGGACCGGATCATCGAAAGTGATGAAAAGGCGGGCTTGCGTGTCGAGCGAAAAACTCGTCCCAGTCCCCACCCTACGCGTGCCCCATCCGCATGTCGAGACAATTCTCCAAAAGGGTGAGCCTCCTTCGGGAGCAGTCACCGGCCGATCTTCTTGCTGCCGGCAGATCGCGACCTCTTGCGGCCCATTCTCTTCCCGATCCGGTTCTTTTCGGCAAACTGCAACGCGGCCAGGCGCAGCGCTTCGGCGGCATCCCGTGCGGCTTCGGCATCTCTCCGGCTCGCTTCGGCATATTTACGCAACTGCTCGCTGATCGACCGGGTGTGCTCCTGCTGATCACGCATACTTTCGGCCGTCTTCCTCAATTGCTCCGCGACCGAGCGGATCTTCTCGGCGGTGGTCCGCATCTCCTCCGCTGCGACACGCTGTTCCTCCGCCGCAATGCGGTCCTCCTCCGCAGCGCTGCGGCGCACTTCCGCCGCCCTGCGCCCGGTCTCCGCGACGACCTCGTCCTGCACGATCCGGCGGAACGTCTTGTTGTTCGGAAAGCGGCGCGTCTTTGCGCGATGGTATTCACGCTTGGCCATGGCTCTGAGCATAACCGATTTCACACCCTTCCACCCTTTCCGAGGGTATGATCCCACGAATCGCGTCACGGACGCCCACGCTGCACCGGCGACAACTCGGGAGACGGGCATGAGCCTGATTCGCTTGGCCATCATTGTTTCCGCCATGGGGCTGACAACGCTTGCCGGCGCCGTGGCGCGCGGCGCAGCGCCGGCGGCGGCGACGAACCCGGCTGCGGAATATGACGTGAAAGCCTTCGGCGCCGTGGGAGATGGCAAAACGAAGGACACCGCCGCCTTTCAGAAGGCCCTCGATACCTGCGCGGTCAACGGTGGGGGGGTGGTCGTCGTCCCCGCCGGAAATTTCCTGATCGGCAGCATCCAGATCGGGACCCGCACGCTTCTCCGCCTCGACAAGGACGCGGTCATCACCGGCAGCCCCGATGCCGCCGATTACCCGATGATCGACATCCGCTGGGAAGGCCGGTGGCAGCCCGGCCGGCGTGCGCTGATCTACGCGGCCAACGTTGATCACATCGGCATCGTTGGCCCGGGCCGCATCGAAGGCAACGCCGAAGTGGCCCGCCCGCAGAATCCCCGCGGTGTCGTCGTGCTCGAACCGATCTCCTGCAACGACGTCCGCTGGGAAGATTTTTCGATCCAGCAGGGCGGCAACTGGGCCACGCACCCCACGTACTGCACGGACGTGGTCATCAAGAACATCCACATCCGCGGCAACCGCGACGGCATCGATGTCGACTCCTGTAAAAACGTCCGCATCGAAAACTGCACGATCGACACCGGCGACGATTCCATCAGCATCAAGTCCGGCCGCGGCATGGACGGGGCCCGCATCGGGCGCCCGACGGAAGACGTGCTGATCACCGGCTGCGCACTGACCGGCCGGTATTTCGCCTGCGTCGGCATCGGGAGCGAAACCTCCGGTGGGGTGAAGAATATCCGTATCGAGCACTGCAAGATGGCGGCCCGCACCGACGCCATCTACATCAAGACCCGCATCGGCCGCGCCGGCTTCAACAACGACATCTCCGCCGACGACCTCGACATCTCCAACGGCGGCTTTCTCCGCATCAACCTCATTTCCGCCGGCAACACCAACACCGCCGACGATCCCGTCGAAGGTCTCATCGGCTACCCCTCCGCCCGAAACCTCCGCTTCTCCAACATCCGCCTTCACGACGCCAAAGCCATCGCCCAGGTCACCCAGATCGCCCCCGAAAAACCCGTCGAAGGTCTCACTCTCCAGAACATCACCGGCACCGCCGCCAAGGGAATCACCCTCCGCCACGTGGACAACGCAGTCCTGAAAGCCATTTCCGCCACCATCGCCAGCGGCCCATTGCTCGCAACCGACGACGCCACCGGCGAAGGCCTCGACAACGCCGAACACTACACCGATCCCGCCCGCTCCCCAACCCGTCCCGCCGCAAGCGGTAGGGGGGCGCCGACTACCGCCCCCAGCCGCGCCCCGAACCAGTGACCTCGCCAAACTGTCCCGCGACCTGGTGCCGGCCCTCGCTGCGGGCCGCGAAGCGGGCACCAGGATGCAGAAAAGGCGGGGATTTTTTGCACAAGTGGCGAACTCCTGTCCCGATGGCATGCTCTTTACTTGCAGACGAGTAACTCGTTTTCAAAGAAGGAGGCAGTCATGTTGAAGTGGGCGATTATTTTCCTCGTGCTGGCAGGGGCCGCGGCGATCTTCGGCTTTATGGGCATCGCGTCGGCATTTGCATCGATCGCGAAGATCCTGTTCTTCCTGTTCCTGGCGATCTGCGTGATCCTGTTCGTGCTTGGATTGTTTGTTTACAAGAAAGTGGCCTGACGAGACCGGCGGAGCGGAAGCGGGGACGTGCGTCCCGGGGGATTCTCGTGGGTGTTGGTGATGCTGGCGGCATGGCGCTGGTCGGCCGTCGTATGCGGCATAATGAAAAAGGACCGATGTTTTCAACACCGGTCCTTTCCTGCCGTTGCAACCGGATTCCTCCAGCTGCCTAGTGGAGATAAGGGGGCTCGAACCCCTGACCTTCTCGATGCCATCGAGACGCTCTCCCAACTGAGCTATATCCCCGTGGGGAGTCTTACTCTAGCAAAACACTCGATCCCGTTCAAGACGACCGCGAAACTGGCGGCCGTTTCGTTTCCCCATTCGCTTACGCCAGCGCCAACTCCGGCAGGCGGGCGAGCCGCACGTTCATTCGTGTGGAGAGCTCCGACGAGGAGGGGGACACTTCTGCGATAAACCCCCGCTGCATGGCCTGCTTGGCGACCAATGCCTGCTTTCCTGCGACAATAAACCGCACGCGTTGGCCGGCGTGCAGATGGGCGGATGCGGGCAGCTCCACTTGCAGGCCGTGATCGGAGCTGTCGCGCACGATGCCAACGTGGTAGCGATTCGTCAGCAGATCGAGCAGTTTGATGGCACTGTTGGACTCAAAGTCATCCGACGTGAAGGGAGCAGCCTGGGCAACCATCGACGTTCCTTCCATGAACGAAAACATATGGGCGGCGCGGTGGCCAATTTGCAGCGTCAATGCTGCAAGACATGGTTCAGCTTGCTGTGTAGAGATATCGACCGATAAGCCCTGCATTCATGAGCTCTTACGATCGTTCATTAGTATCGTCCTATAATCTCCAGCTTCCCTAGTTTAAAAAGTCGGTTCAGTTGAGCAACCTTCTTAGGGTATCCGCAACCTGTTCGACTGAGATTTTCGAAATGTCCACAACATGATCGGCCGCCGCACGATACAGCGGTTCCCGCTTCGCCAGCAGCAATCGCACTTCCTCGATCCCCCCGGTGCTCGTCAGGTTCGGGCGGTTGGCCGACGTCGCCCCGTCGCCCTGAATCCTCCTATATAAGGTCTGCACATCGCCCTGCAGCCACACGACCTTGCCGCACCCCTTCATCGCCGCAACATTTTCCTGTCGCAACACCGCCCCACCCCCGGCAGCAATCACCGTATTCGCGAGCGAAGCGGCCTCGCGCATGGCCACCGCCTCCCGTTCCCGAAAGCCCGCCTCTCCCTCGCGCTCAAAGATTTCCTTGATCGTGCACCCCGCCCGCTCCACGATCAAAACATCGGTGTCGACAAAGCCCATCCCCAGCATCTCCGCCAACCGCCGCCCCACCGAACTCTTCCCGCTGCCGCGATAACCGATCAATGTGATGTTCATGCCGCCAAGTATACCGGACGCTTCTCCCGCCAGGGCACCTCCGACCCCCGCGCTGTTATAATCAGACGCGTTCTGGAGTCCGCCATGACCACCCTCAGCACCACCAAAATGACCGCCAGCCAGTTCTTCATGCTCGGCGAAGATCCCCCCGGCCTGCGCCTCGAACTCGTCAACGGAGAAATCGCCGTGAGCCCCAGCCCCTCTCAGGAACACTCCTTCGCCGATACACAACTCCGGATCATCCTCGGCACGTACATCAACGAGAACGACCTCGGCATGCTCCTCGGCGACGTCGACACCATCTTCGACGACCTCAACGTCCGCCGCCCCGACATCCTCTTCCTCGCCAAACCCCGCCTCCGCCTCCTCAAAAAAGGCCACGGCATCTCCATCATCCCCGACCTCTGCGTCGAAATCCTCTCCCCCTCCAGTGCCACACTCGACCAAACCGAAAAATTCGACCTCTACGCCCGCACCGGCGTTCCCCACTACTGGATCATCGACCCCAAAGGCCACACCTTCGACGCCTACAAACTCTCCGGAAAAAAATACGTCAAAGCCGCCTCCGCCCGCGAAAAACAAAGCGTCAAAGCCCCGCCCTTCCCCACCTGCAAAATCCCCCTCGCCCAACTCTGGTCGCCCATCGAGTGATTCTCCGCGCCCGACCTGACGATTCCGTCGCGAGATCCGCCTGGGTAGGTGCCGGCAGGTGAAATGAAAAAACCCCTCAACAAATGGCTTCGACTCCTGCTCTATTTCGCCCTCGCATTTCCCGCCGCCCTGCCCCTCGTGCTGCCCGATTTGTTCGGTTGGGACAAACAATGGGAACATCAACTCGGACCGCTTGCCACCACCCTTCTCGAGTATTTGTATGCGGGCGTGTTGCTCGTTCCCGGTTCTGTTTTCCTCGGACGTTGGCTGCCTCTTCACGAACAATACACGCGCCACCGCGTCGGCAGATGCGTGAACTGCATTACGACCTCCGCGCCCACAACCCCGCCTCACTCTGCCCCGAATGCGGCAGCAAATCCCTCCTCCCTGTGCTAAAATCACCAGCACCGAAAGGAGCCCCGAATGACGGTCCTCGAACAAATCAAATTACGCGTGGAAGAGCTGGACCCCGCCCAGCAGTCCGCCCTCCTGAAGTTTCTCGAAACCTTCGATGCCCAGCACCCTGCAAAAACCCGGATAGCAAAAAAGCGTCGTCCCGCCAGGTCAGAAGCAGATGCCGCCATCCGTGGAATCGCCGGCATGTGGAAAGATCGTACCGATCTCCCCAAAGATCCTGTCCAGGCCGTCAAAGTCCTCCGCACCCGCATGAGGTCTCGCGGCAACCGTGGCTGATACCATCGTCGACACCACCATTCTCATCGACGCCACGAACGCTCACCCCAAGGCCGTCGCGTACATCAGATCACTCGTCCTTCGCGCCGAAGCATTGGTCCACGCACAAGCCGCTGCCGAATTGCTCTCCGGGACGCGCGATGCCAAAGAGCAGCGCCGCCTCGTTCGCTTCCTCCGGCAATTCACTTTCATTCACCCCAATGAGGCCGATTCGGCAGCCGCCCTGCAGTTCCTCCTTAAGTTTCACCTTTCCCACGACCTCGGATTCGGCGATTGCCTGATCGGTTCCACCGCCCTTCGGCTGGATCTGCCTGTTGCTACCCTCAACGTCCGAGACTTCCGACTCTTCCCCGGCCTCAAAGTCATCCGTCCTTACTGAGCCCCCTCATGCCCGACCAGCTCTTCGACCCCTCCTTCCTCAAAAAACTCGAAATGCTCACGCTCGTCGCGCGCCAGCTCTTCCGCGCCGACACGCGCGGGGAGCGCCGGTCGACGGTCCACGGCGCCTCCGTCGAGTTTGCCGACTTCCGCCCCTATGTCCAGGGGGACGACTTCCGCCGCATCGACTGGAATGCCTACGCCAAATTCGAATCCCTCATGCTCCGGCTCTTTGTCGAAGAGCAGGAACTCGCCGTTCACATCCTCCTCGACACCTCCCTCTCGATGAACTACGGCGACCCGCTCAAGTTCGACTACGCCCGCCGCCTCGCCGCCGCCCTCGCCTATATCGCGCTCGCCAACACCGACAAGGTCTCCTTCACCCCCGTCTCCGTCGATACCGAAACCGAATCCTTCCTCGGGCCGCCCTCCGGCACCATGCGCGGCAAACCGGGCATCCTCCGCTTCATGGACCTCCTTTCGAATCTCAAACCCAACGGCAAAACCGACCTCAACACCTCCCTCGCCCGCTTCGCGCTCCGCACCCAGCGCGCCGGGATGGTCATCCTCATCTCCGACTTCCTCTCCGACAACGGCTACGAGGAAGGCGTGAAACGCCTGCGTTACGGAAAACACGACGTGGTCCTCGTTCAAACCCTCGCACCCCAGGAACTCAAGCCCGAGTTGCTCGGCGATGTCCGCCTCGTCGACATGGAGACCGACGCCGGCATCGACATCTCCGCCAACCGCGCCGTCCTCAACGCCTACAACAAACGCCTGAACGCCTTTCTAGGTGACGTTCAGACATTTTCGCGCAAGCATGGCTGTTCCTACGTCCTTGCCAACACCGCCGCCAGCTTTGAAGACCTCGTCCTCAAACAATTCCGCGCACTCGGCCTTGCGCGATGAAAACACGTAAAAAACCGAATAAAACCACGGAGGACACGGAGCGCACGGAGGCTCCGGTTCACGTCGGCATCGTCGCCGTGTTCTCGGCGCCCTCTGTGTTTTTGAACGCTGTTCGCGCGAAAAATTCCGCGCACGCGCGCGCCGATCGCACATCGCCGCGCACTTCTCTCGCAAAAAATTTTTGCAGATCGCGCGCACAATCCGATAATTTCCATTGACAAATTTATTCTTCCACTCACAATGAGCTCACAACTGATTTCTCACGTCACTCAACCCATTCGAAAGGGGGTGATAGCAATGGCAAAAGCAAAGAAAGCAGCGAAGAAGCCCGCCAAGAAGGCCGCCAAGAAGAAGAAGTAACCTTTCCGTTGCGATCCCCTCGCGACCGAAACACAAACCCGCGGTGCTAACCCCACCGCGGGTTTTTCGTTTCCCCTCACCAACCGCCGCCAAAAGCCCGCCGTCTCCGACGGCGCGGGCAAACCGTTCGCGGCCGTCGGCACGCTCCCCTCACCTCTCCCTCCCGCAGCGCACCCGCCACCCAAATCAAAAATCAAAAATCGAAAATCTCTTCCCTCACTGGATTCCCCGCCCCCATTCCGCCAAACTACCCCCTTCGTAAACCGCGACCCCTCACTCGGAACCCCCTCATGCGCATCATCGCCCTCTTCAACCAGAAAGGCGGCGTCGGCAAAACCACCACCACCGCCAACCTCGGCGCCGCCCTCGCCGACGCCGGCCAAAAAGTCGTCCTCATCGACCTCGACCCCCAGGCCAATCTCACCACCCACATGGGCGTCGACCCGGATTCGGTCAACATCTCCACCTACCGCGTGCTCACGGATGGCATTCCCCTCGCCGAAGCACTCGTGGATGTCAAAACCGATTCAGGCTCCCTCCGCATCGCCCCCGCCACGACCGAGCTCGCCGCCGCGGAAGTCGAACTCGTCTCCGTCGTGGGCCGCGAAACCCTCCTCCGCAAAATGGCACAGGCGACCAAAATCGACGCCGACTACATCCTCATCGACTGCCCCCCCTCGCTCGGCCTGCTCTCCCTCAACGCCCTCGTCTACGCCACCGAAGTCATCGTCCCCCTCCAGGCCCAGTTTCTTGCACTCCAGGGCATGGAAAAACTCTTCGACACCATCGCCATGGTCCGCCAATCCCTCAACCCGCAGCTCCACATCTCCGGCATCCTCTTCTGCCAGTACGAACCCGCCGCCAAACTCACGGGCGAAGTCGCCGAAGAGGTCGAAAACTTCCTCACCCAGGCCAAGGGCACCACCCACCCCGTCGCCAACGCCGTCATCTTCCGCACCAAGATCCGCCGCAACATCAAGCTCGCCGAAGCTCCCTCCTTCGGCCACTCCATCTTTCAATACGCCCCCACCAGCGCCGGCGCCGCCGACTACGGCGTGCTCGCCCAGGAACTCCTCAATCCCAGCGAACACTAACCGACGCGCATCCTCACAACAGAGTCAGTGCTTCTGGCCGCAGGGAGGACGGTCGCGGCCGGAAGCATCGATCTTGGACAACCACAAACCCAATGCACGCTCTCCGAATCTTCAATGGGTAGATCGAGCCGTCCCGCCCCCTTCGCCATCTCGAAAAACCGAAAAGAGCCTTGCCCGAGAAATTCCCCGCCCTTTTCAACCAGTTCGCCCAAGAAACCCCCTACCCCGCCCGCGGCGGTCCCCTCCGCGACGCCGCCAATTTCACCTGCTGGCTGAAACGAACCCACCAACTCCCCCCACAATGCACCCTCGAGTTCCTCCTCCTCCGCACCCGCGTTGCCAGATTTCCTTTGAGACTGGCCAAATCCCCGCACAGGCTCTATCTCGCCTTCCGTCTACATTCCAAAATCAAACTCCTCCCGCTTCGCCTCTGGTAAGCACCAAAAGGCTCCAATTTCCGCCACGGAAGGTCGACGGTCAGATGTCGCGGCCGCGGAGTGTGGTGATCTGTTTTTGGATGGCGGTTTGTTTTTCGGTGTCGCCGGTGGCTTCGTAGAGGGTGGCGAGGTAGTCGAGGGCGGCGGCGACGGCGATGTTGGTGGGGCCGAAGCATTTCTTGGTGATCGCGAGGGCTTCGGTGAAGTTCGCTTCGGCGTCGGCGGTTTTGCCCATTTTCTGCTGGATCTGGCCGAGCACCTGGAGTTCGTAGGCGCGGTCCGGGTTTTCCTTGCCGAGGTATTTTTCGGTGATGGGGATGGCTTTCTGGATGTTGAGCAGTGCGACGTGGTCGTTCTGCAGGAGGTGGTAGGCGGTGGCGAGGTTGGTGTAGGACATCGCGGTTTCGGGGTTGTCTTTGCCGTAGGCTTTTTCGGCGGCGTCGGCAGCTTTGACAAGGGTGTTCATGGCGGTGGGGATGTCGGCGTCTCCATCGGGGTGGAAGAGGAGGTGCATGCCGATGTTGTTGAGCGATTCGGCGGTTTCAGGAGACTGTTCGCCGGTGAGTTTTTTTCGCATTTCCCACGACTTGAAGAGCATGGCACGCCCCTCATCGACTTTGGATTCGTTGCCTTCCTCGTTGTCCGCGTACGTGAGGGCGAGATTGTTGATCAGTTCGGCCAGATCGACGGTCGGGGATTTCTCGTATTTCTGCTCGAGGTCGCGACCCTCTTTGAAGATGGCCTCGGCGCGGGAGGTGTCGCCGAGCGAGTACCAGTACCACCCTTTGTTGATGCAAAGGTGAGCGTACGCGAGGGCGCCGTCGCGGGACGATTTGTCGAGGAGGGATTCGGCGCGATCGAGGAGCGGTTTTGCGTCGGCGAATCGTCCGCGGCGGAGGGCAATGGAGGCGAGGTCGTCGAGGGGGCGGGCGAGCTTCGGAGAGGTGGGGCCGCCGGTTTTTTCGATGGCCGCGATGGCGGAGTTGCAGAGGGATTCGTCTTCCGCGTATTTGCCCTGGTGGTAGAGGGAGAGGGCGAGTTGCGGGGAATATTGGGCGGGGGTGTCGGCGGCGCGGGCGAAAGGAACGAGGGCGAGCGCGGCGAGGAGGAAGGGTGTGCGTTTCTGCATGGAGGCCTCTGCGTAATCTCGACGGTTTGATTGTAGCAGGGGAATTGTGCTTGTGTGCTGTGTGCAGGTGGAGCGGTGCCCGCGTCGCCTGCGGGCGACGGGCGTCGCTGCGTGTTGCAGGTCAAATGCCGGTGGCGTGGCGATGGAAGAAGGCTTTGACTTCGGGGTCGTTGCGCGGCGTGACGTGGTCGAGGAGCCAGCCGTGGGTGCCGTCGGTGAGCACCGTGTTGCAGTAGTCGCAGGCGTTGGAGGCGGTGTTGGAGAGAGGGGCGCCGCAGTTGGGGCAATGCGCGGAGGAGATGGTTTTTTCGGGGTCGGTGCGGGCGGAGGGGCTGCGTTTGAGGATGTACCAGGAGTAGAAGAGGTTGTCGGCGGCCGTTTTCTGCGGGGCGGCGTGGGGGTGGAGGCGATAGAGGATGCCGGACCAGCGGACTTCGACGAGGGCGTGGTCGGATTCGTTGGATTGCGGGTTGCCCGGAGCGAGGGCGAGGGTGGTGACGGAGCCGACGCCGCAGTCGAGATAGACCTGGCGGTTGCCGGCGGCGTCGGCGGGGAACCTGGCGGCGAAGCGTTGGATGAAGGCGGGGATGGCGATTTTGCGCAAGGGGTCGGGGCTGGGGAGGCGGTCGGAGAGGCGGAGTCGCCAGAACATGACCGAGGTGCGGTCTTCGAGATCGGCGGTGGTGAAGTGGGGGTCGCGCTGGAGGAGGTCCTGCAGGCCGGTGGGGCGGGCGGCGGTGGGTTGCCATTCGTCGGCCTGGGTGATTTCGGTGAGGATCCAGTCGTATTGCGGGCTTTTGAGGAGGGCGTTGCAGTGGGGGCAGTTGGCGTTCTGGTTGATGTCGACCTGGGCGCCGCAGTTGGGGCAGTGGCCTTCGATGAGGCCTTGGTTGACGGTCTGGGCCCCGCGCTTGCGGAGGAAGGACCAGTATTCGGTGAAGGGTTCAGTGGTGGGGGAGCCGCCGCGAAGTGTGCCGTCGGGGGTGAGTTCCATGTCGATGGCGGAGGCGCGGATGCGGACGGTGGCGGTGTCGTAGAGGTGGTCGGATTCGACGGAGGCGAGGCGAACGGATTCGACGGAGACGTTTTTCATGAGGTTGCGGTAGCCGAGGAATTTTTGTTCGTCGAACTGGATGGAGAAGCGTTCGAGGATGGCATCGGAGATGAAGGGGCGGACGGGGTCGAGGTTCTGGGTGGACCAGGCGTTTTGGATGGCGAGGAAGGCGGTTTCGATGCGGGCGTAGAAGCGGGTGGGGTCGAAGGCGGGATCGGTGTTGCGAAGGGATTGGATGGCGTTGGCTTCGAGGTCGCCCTGGTGGACGGAGGGGATGTTGAGCGCGTCGGCGGGGTCGGGGCGGAGGGTGTCGGCATCGAGGGATTGGAATTCGGTGTAGACGCGGTAAAGGAAAATGCAGATGACGATGATCACGACGGCGACGCCGATCCAGTCGGTGTTGCCGTTGCCATCGAAGATGAAGAAGCCGCCACCGCTGTGGCCACCGCCCCAGGAACCGCCACCACCGCTCCAGGAGTGTCCGCCGCCACCGAAGGAGTGGCCGCCGCCGAAGCCGCCGCCGCCGGAGTGGAAATGGCTTCCGCCGCCGGCGCGGGCGAGGGCGGGGATGGCGCGGGTGAACGCCAGCAGGAAGGCGAGCGAGAGTTTTTGGAGAGTGGTCAAAGAGGTTGGGCCTCGCATGGGTTTTACGAGTACGCGCGGATGGGGGCGGAATTCCGCAATGGGTGGAGTGGCGCTGCTCCGGAGTTCGACCAGTTGGGGCGTTAATCGTGGTCGAGCACGAGGTCGTTGCGGTGGATGACTTCGTCGTAGTAGGTGTCGGTTTTCAGGAGGCGTGAGAATTCGGAGGATTTGTGGCCGCGGATGAGGTCGACTTCGGCCCTGGCGTAGTTGGTGAGGCCGCGGGCGATGACGGTGTTGTCGGCGGCGACGATGAGGACGGGGTCGCCGCATTCGAACTGGCCCTCGGTGGCGGTGATGCCGGAGGCGAGGAGGGATTTGTTGGCGCGGAGGGCCTTGGCGGCGCCGTCGTCGACGATGATGGTGCCTTTGGGTCGGGCGGTGAGGCCGATCCAGCGGGAGCGGGAGGAGAGTTTCTTACTGGCGGGGAGGATGAGGGTGCCGGTATCGATGCCGTTCATGAGGTCCGTGATGACGTTGGGGCGTTTGCCGTTGGCGATGAGGACGGGTTCACCGGCGGCTTTGACGGTTCCGGCGGCGACGAGTTTGGAGCCCATGCCGCCGGTGCCGCGGGAGGATTTCTTCTTGTCATCGACGTTGGCGGAGGCGTCATCGACATCCTGGACGACGGGGATGGTTTTGCCGGTGGAATCGAGGAGGCCATCGACCACGGAGAGGAGGATGAGCAGGTCGGCGCGGAGGAGGTTGGTCACGTGGGCGGCGATGAGGTCGTTGTCGCCGAAGCGGATCTCGGCGACGGCGACGGAGTCGTTTTCATTGATGATGGGGATGCAGTGGGATTTGTGCAGGGCGTGGATGCAGTTGCGGAGGTTGAGGTAGCGGCCCTTGGCTTCGAAGTCGCCGCGGGTGATGAGGATCTGGCCGACGTGGAGGTTGTGGGGTTTGAACGCTTCTGCGAAGAGGTTCATGAGGATGGACTGGCCGACGGAGGCGGTGGCCTGGAGCATGGGGAGGTCTTTGGGGCGGCTGGCAAGGCCGAGCTGAGTAATGCCCGCGCCGATCGCGCCGGAGGAGACCATCGTCACCCGGATTTTCTTTTCGACGAGGGCGGCCACCTGCTGGGCGAAGTGGGCGATCAGGGCGGTGTCGAGGCGGCCGGTGGCATCGGAGAGGGCGTTGGTGCCGATCTTGATGACGACGGATTTGACGCCGGCAAGCAGGGATTTGCGGTCGATGGGGGTCTGCATAGACGGGATATTTGAAACAGAACTGCACTCAAATACAACCGATGACGGGTATGGAAGGAGATGGATCCAAGGGAGAGGAACGGATTGCATGTCGCACCTCGACTGTGGCATGGCAATTGTTCAGGTGGATAAGTGCGGTGAGAACGCCACAGGTTGTCGCGGCGTTCAGTGAGTTGCCACAAATTTGGCCGACGTTCCTTATCAGTCTGGACCGATTGGCCGATGGAATCGTCTAACCATTCCGTCAGGGAAGACTGCCATGGGCAAAGCAGCAATAGCGACCATTATCGGATACGTAGGCCTCGGGCTCGTGACGATCGGGTGGATTCTTCACTGAGGTTTCCTCGCGGCGTCGGAGTGCTCGTGGAGAGGGAGAGCAATTCGAGGAGGCGCTGGACGTAGAGGTCGGTGGAGCCGCCCTGGGATTGCAGGACTTTCCGGGATTTCTGCCCCATAAGGCGGGCGGAATCGGGGGATTTGAGCCAATTTTCGATCATTTTGGTGAGTTCCGGGCCGTCCTTCACTTCGAGGGCGGCTTTTTCGTTTATTAGAAGTTCGACGACTTCGGCGAAGTTCTGGGTGTGGGGGCCGAAGCAGGTGGGCTTGGCGAGGGCGGCGGCTTCGATCATATCGCTGCCGCCGAGATTGACGAGGGAGCGGCCGACGAAGACGAAGTGGGCGAGGGCGTAGAGTTTTTTGAGTTCGCCGAGGGTATTTAGAACGAAGATTTCGTTTAGTGCGAGGGAGGAGGGGTCTGGGGACTGGGGTCTGGGGGATGTGTCGGGATGATCGGTGCGGAGTTTGGGGGTGAGATTGCGGGAGCGGATGGCTTCGATGGTGCCGGGGACGGTTTCGGGTTTTCTTGGGGCGATGGCGAGGCGGAGGGTGGGGTATTTTTCACGGAGGGTGAGGTAGGTGTCGAGGAGGGGGACTTCTTCGCCGGGGCCGGTGGAGCCGGCGACGAGGAGTTGGTGGGGGGGGGCAAGGCCGATGGCATGGGCGAGGGCGTCCTGGCCGGGGAGGGTGTTAGCGAAGGAGGCGTTGTCGTATTTGAGGGTGGGAATGACAATGACCTGATCGGGGGAGGCGCCCAACGCGAGGAAGCGGTCGGCGATGGTGGGGGTTTGGGCGGCGACCCAGTCGAGCTTGTCGAGCATGCCCGCCATGAGAGGGCGGATGCGGAGGTAGCGGGGGAACGATTTTTCCGAGAGGCGGCCGTTGATAATGACGGTGGGGATGCGGCGGGAGTGGGCGATGGTAAGGAACATGGGCCAGGTTTCGAGTTCGACGAGGGCGATGGCATCCGGGCGGAGGCGGTCGAAGACCGATTCGACGGCGAAGGTGAAATCGAGTGGGAAGCGGAGGGTGGCGATGCGGGGGTTGTGATGGGGGTGCGTTGGGTCGGGGGGGTAGAGGGTTTCAGCGCGGGCGGTGCCGGTGTCGGTGGTGGTGGAGATGGCGATGAGGAGGTTTGGGTGTGCGGCGAGGAGTTTTTG
Organism: Phycisphaerae bacterium; assembly: GCA_051955985.1. Taxonomy (GTDB): domain Bacteria; phylum Planctomycetota; class Phycisphaerae; order WQYP01; family WQYP01; genus DATKPA01. The sequence continues at coordinate 38,219 of JBQCGD010000157.1, forward strand.
GACGAGGGTCTGGGAGGAGAGGAGTTCGCCGACGCTGACGCAGTGGAGGAGGAGGAGGCGGGCGGTGGGGGGTCGGTGGGGGAAGAGGTCGGGGCCCAGGCCGAAGCGGGCGGGCCATCCGGAGCGGTATTTGCCGGTGCGGAGGCTTTTGACAACCAGGAAGGGCGCGGCGAAGAGGAGCGCGACGGCGTAAAAGAGGTCGATGATGAAACCCATATGGGGAAGCATGATAGGGGCAAGTTTGCGGAGGGGAAACCGTTGGATAAAGTGAGCGGAGGTTATTGGCGAGGATGAAAAATGAATCGGCGAGAGTTTCTACAGGTGACGGCGGCCGGGGTTTTGGCTGCGACTTTGGGGCGGTTGGCGGAGGGAGAAGAGGCGGGTGTGGGGGCGGGGCTGCGGAAGATGCCTTACATTCTGGGGGCGGATGTTTCGTGGTTGCTCGAGGATGAGGCTGCCGGGGCGACGTATTGGGATCGGGGGGAGCCGAAAGATTTGCTCACGATTTTGAAGAGTTATGGGTTCAATTGGATTCGCGCCCGAATTTTCGTGAATCCGCACGCGCCGGGCGGGTATGCGGCGATGCGGGATCAGGCGTTTTGTGACCTGGAGCATACGAAGAAGTTTGCCAAACGCATTAAGGCAGCGGGATTGAGCTTTCTGCTGTCGTTTCATTACAGCGACACATGGGCGGATCCGGCGCATCAGAAGAAGCCGGCGGCGTGGGCGGAGTTGCCGTTCGAGAAGCTGGTGAGCACGGTGCATGAGTGGTCGGCGGGGGTGCTCAAGGCGCTCAAAGAGAATGGGACGCCGCCGGAGATGGTGTCGGTGGGGAATGAGACGACGCCGGGAATGTTGTGGCCGGATGGGCGGGCGACGGATTTTGACAAGTTTGCGGAGCTGACGAACGCGGGATGCATGGCGGTGCGGGATTTCGACAAGTCGGTGCTGGTCGCGCTCCACAATGATCGCGGGTGGGACAATGCCGGGGTTCGGTGGTGGGTGGATAACTTTTTGAAGCGGAAGACCGCGTTCGATGTGCTGGGGCTGTCGTGCTACGAGGAGCATCGGCCAGGGGATTGGAAGCGGAATTTTAACGACCTGGCGGTGCGTTATCCGGAGTTGTCGCTGGTGGCGATGGAGTATTCGTATCACAAGCGGTACTTGAATGACGCCGTGTTTGGGGCGCCGAATGGGAAGGGGTTGGGGTCTTTCATTTGGGAGCCGACACGTTGGAAGGAGGCGATTTTTGATCATGAGGGGGTGAATGCGGGGAATGATTTTGGGAACCGGGCGCATTTGCCGGCGAGCACGTTGCCTGCGATTGGGGCGCCGGATCAGCCGGTGTATCGGCCGGCGAAGGAGCCGGCGGCGGGGAGTGCGACGCGGCCTGCGGGGGGGACGACGACGGGTCCGGCGACGCGGCGGCGGTGGTCGCGCGGGGGGAGGTATGAGACGAATTCTTATATTCTGGCGTATCCGGAGATGGCGAAGGCGTATGGGGAACGGGGGTAATCGTGAACCGTGACCACGCGGCGGCGTAATAGTGGTGTGCGGATTACAGCGGCTCATTTAGGTCTTCTGGGGTGCTTGGGCACCCTGTCGATGGCGCTCCTATGGGTGATGCTGGATGTGTATTTGCATCCGCGGCAGTATGAAACGTTGCGTTTTTCGCCGACGGCGCTTGTGGGCGTGTCGCCGCTCGGCCCCTGCTTCATTGGGGAGTGCAGGGAAGAGGAATGGAACGGGTTCGAAATTACTTGGGAATGGCGAGTGCCGGGCGGTTGGGAGTCGCGATACGTTGTTATTCCCTACGCGGCGGCGCTTCCGGTCGCGGGTCTGTCGCCGGGGGCGTATTTGCTGCTGTGGCTTTTAGATAGACGTGCCAGACGCGTGTCCGAATTGGGCAATAGCAGCAGTTCGGATCCGCCTCGCTCCGCATCGGCGAGAGACGCCGCCTGAAGCCGGAACTCCGTGCGGCGGGATTGCGGATCGCTTTTCTCGGGGGAGGCAGTCGTTACAATAGCGGCCTCGCTTTGCCGGAGTTTCTCACGAATGTCTCAGGAATGGATAACGCCGATCCCCTCGGCCGTGTTTTTCACGAAGGGGGTGGGGAAGCACAAGTATCGGCCGCAGTCGCTGGAGCTGGCGATGCGGCACGCGGGGATTGAGAAGTACAACCTGGTGCAGGTATCGGGGATTCTGCCGGCGCAGTGCAAGATCATCACGGTGCAGCAGGGGATTCGAAGGCTCACGCCGGGGCAGATTGTGTTCGGGAACATGTCGGAGTCGTCGACGGATGAACCGAACCGGCTGCTGTGTGCGGGGCTGGGGGTGGCGATGCCGGTGAAGGATCAGTATGGATACATTTCCGAGCATCACGGGTACGGGATGACGGAAGAGCGGATCGGGGATTTTGTTGAGGACATGGCGGCGACGATGCTGGCGACGACGCTGGGGATCGAGTTCGACCCGGCGAGGAACTACGACGAGCGGAAAGAGATTTACCGCATGTCGGGAAACATCGTGCGGACGCGCAACATCGTGCAGACGGCGGAGGGGGACAAGAACGGTCTGTGGACGACGGTGATTGCGGCGGCGGTGTTTGTGATTTAATTCAGAGTTCAGAATTCAGAAGCGAGAAGCGGGAAGCGGGATTGGGGGATAACGGGATTGCGAATATTTGGGGGTGATGAGCAAGCGGGTTTTGCGCCGATAGAGAAGATGTATGTCGTTTTTGGATCAAAGTTCGGTCGATGCGCTCCTGGCGCAGGTGCAGGCGGAAGCGGATGGGGTTGCTGCGCATGCGGGCGCCGGGGATGCCGGGGCGGTGGGCATGGCGGCGCAGAAGGTCGGCGACGTCGCAGGTCACACCGGCTACGGCATGGGTTCGAGCGCGGCGGCGCAGGCTGCGGCGGCGGAGGCGGTTGCCAACTTGCCGGACACGCCGGAAGTGCACCGGCTGCTCGCGATCGAGGTGCCGGTGATCGTGCAGCTCGGGGCGCGGCGGCTGACGGTGGGGGAGGTGATGCGGCTCGGGGTGGGGGCGATCATTGAGTTCAACAAGTCGGCGGAAGAGGAGTTGGACCTGCTGGCGAACAACAAGGCGATCGGGCGGGGCCATGCGGTGAAGGTGGGGGAGAATTTCGGGATCAAGATCAGTGTGATCGGCTCGGTGAAAGAGACGATCCGCAAGCTGGGCGGGGTTTAGGTTCAATTCAGAATTCAGAATGCAGAATTCAGAGTGGGCGGATAGGATCATTCTGTGGCGTGAATGCTGCGCGGAATGGAGGTCTCCATGATTGTTGGCGTGCCGAAGGAAGTGAAGGCGGATGAGTATCGGATTGGGATGATTCCCGGGGGCGTGGAGATCCTGGTGCGGGCGGGGCACACGGTGCTGGTGGAGAAGAACGGGGGGGTGGGGTCGGGGATTACCGACGAGGAGTATGAGCGGGTGGGGGCGCAGATTGTCGATTCCGCGGCGGAGGTGTGGAAGCGGGCGGAGATGGTGGTGAAGGTGAAGGAGCCGATGCCGCAGGAATGGGGGATGATGGAGACGGGGCAGATTGTGCTGACGTATTTTCATTTCGCGGCGGATCGGAAGTTGATCCAGGCCTGTTTGGACGCGGGGATCGTGGCGGTGGCGTATGAGACGATCAAGGACCGGGGCGGGCGGTTGCCGTGTTTGACGCCGATGAGCGAAGTGGCGGGGAAGATGAGCATCCAGGAGGGGGCGAAGTATCTCGAGAAGCCGATGATGGGGCGGGGGATTCTGCTCGGCGGCGTGCCGGGCGTGGCGCCGGCGAACGTGGTGATCCTCGGCGGGGGGGTGGTGGGGCACAACGCGGCGAAGGTGGCCTCCGGGCTGGGGGCGAACGTGACGTTGATGGATGTGAACCTGGACCGGCTGCGGTATCTCGATGACGTGATGCCGGCGAACGTGACGACGGTGTATTCCGATCCCCTGACGGTGCGCGAGGCGCTGAAGGATGCGGACCTGGTGATCGGGGCGGTGCTGATTCCCGGTGCGCGGGCGCCGCGCCTGGTGACGCGCGAAGATTTGAAGCGGATGAAGAATGGCAGCGTGATCGTGGATGTGGCGATCGACCAGGGCGGCTGCGTGGAGACTGCCAGGCCGACGACGCACAAGGACCCGACTTACATTGTGGAAGGGGTGGTGCATTACTGCGTCACCAACATGCCGGGCGCCGTGGGGCGGACGAGCACGTTTGCCCTCTGCAATGCGACGGCACCCTATGCGCGGGCGATCGCGGATCTCGGCTGGGACAAGGCGGCGGCGACGGATCCGGGGCTGGCCGAAGGGTTGAACATGCGGGCGGGGCAGATCGCCCACGAGCAGGTGCGGCGGTTCTGGGAGGGGGCATGAGCGGGCGGCGGGGCAAGTCCGAAATGCTCGGCATCTGTTAAGAAACGATGAAAATAAGGAGGCGGCACAAACGTCTCCTCGATGGTTTCAAAACACAATCCCGTCCGGCTTTGCGCCATTGCAGGCGTGCGCTGCGTTTCCGCCGCGGGGGGGCTGCGGCCAGGGTTAGCGCGTTTTTAATCAAATCGAAATCTTGGGAATCGCGCCTCGTGCGATCATCCCCGCCTTCCCAACGTCGCGCGTTTTTATATGGAGTCATTGATGCGACTCAAATCCAGGGGATTCACGCTGATTGAGTTGCTGGTGGTGGTCTCCATCATTGCCGTGCTGATCGCCATTCTCATCCCGAGCCTTGCCGCGGCGCGCGAGCGGGCGCGTCTTTCGGTCTGCCAGACACGCATGCGTGCCTGGGGGCAGGGCTTTCATATGTATGCGACGGACTACTCCGATGCGCTGCCTCTGGATGGCGGGGACGGGACGTCGGGCGTGCCGATCGGGAAGTGGGACGACCCCATGCTCTGGTTCAACGGTGTCACCGCGTACATGGGGACGGGCAGCCTCTCGTATGCCCAGCTTCAGGACAACGCGTGTATTTCGTCGGGAAAGTACAACCTCGACCGCCTGGCGAAGATCGGCGCGAACAGCTTTTTTGTGTGCCCCTCGGCGCTGGATGGGCCGGGTAACGCTCTCACAGCCCTGGGGCCGAACCAGCACACCGTGGACGACGTGAGCACCTATCCCGGCTTTTTCAACACGTGGGGCTACGTGAGTTTCAAGCCGTTGTTTACAGAGCCGCGTCCGATGCTTCTGTGCTACGGCATGAACTCGCAGTTGCGCTCGCTGGATTACAGCCAGTGGAACAAGCTTTATCCAGCGCCGTCGTTTGGGCCGGGGGACATTTCGAAGATGTCGCGCCTCTACCCGAACGGGCTGGTGGCGTTGATGGCGGAAAAGCGCATCCGGCCGGACGAACTTCCCCCGACTGACGCGAATTACGACAAGAATTCGCTGGCGCAAAGCAAGGTGACGGCGACGCGTTTTGCCGCGCGGCACTACAAGGGGGGCAACATCACGTATGCCGACGGGCACGTGGAGTGGCAGAGCAACAAGGTGATTGCCAACCCGTTCAAGGCGTTCAAGCTGAATTACTACAACTTGCCGAACATCGTCATCTGGAATCCCTCCAACATGAACTGACGCGTTTTGCTTACGCAACGTTCATCAAAAATATGCGCGTCCTCAACGATTGTGCGGAACATTTCTTAACCCGGATTGAAACGAATGCCTGGTGCAGCGATTTCCGCTGGAGATCGCCGGGCTTCCTGTTCTTGTTGCATGAAAGGCTGCCCGTGAAGAACCAGACTTCCCGTATCGTCCCCGCCCTGGCCGCTGCGGCCCTCGCCCTGGCGGTGCAGAGCGCGTTTGCCGATCCCGGCGTTTCCTACAGCGGCGGCACCTACACGCAGGATTTCAACTCGTTCAACACCCTGGGCAACATGCCGCCGGTGACGTTCGGGTCGCTTTCGTTGAACCCGATCGTCATCGGCCCGACGCCGGTCGGTTCGGCGCCGATCGATCTCACCGGCCCGTCTGCCGACGGCAACCTTCCGCAAATCTCCGGGCTGACCGGCTGGTATGCGGACAGCTTCGGCGGGAACAGCTCTGCCCTCACCTACGAAGTGGACGACGGCAGCAGCGTGAACGTCGGCCTCAAGGGTTATTTTGATCCCGCCCAGCAAAGCGCGGGCAACAACCTGGCGATCGGCGCGCTGACCGGCTCGGCGAGCGGCAACGTGGTCTTCGGCGTACGCCTCGTGAACACCGGCAGCACCACGCTCAATGCAATCTCCCTTTCCTACACCGGCGAACTTTTTCACGAGGATGCAGGGCCCAAGACGCTCCTCTTCGGGTATACCGTCGATCCGACCGGCACGGCCTCGATCCCGAGCAGCAACCTTACCGCCGTCGGCAGCCTGAACGTCACCGGCTTCGACACCGGCCTGCCCGGGGCGGTCGCCAACTCTCCTTCCTCCACGAAGAACCTCAGCGTCATCAACCTCCCGCTGGCCACCGCGTGGGCGCCCAACCAGGCGCTCTGGCTCACTTGGACGGCAAGTTCCGCGGGCGGCGGGCAGGGGCTGGGGATCGACAATCTCTCCTTCAGTGCCAGCAACGTCACCGTCTTCTCCGCCCTCACCTGGAGCCACGCCAGCGACGGCAACTGGAACACCACCGACGTGAACTGGAAAGACAGCTCGAACACGTCAACGTCCTTTGCGAACAACAACAACGTCGTGTTCGGCGACCTGGCAGCGAACGCCACGATCACCGTCGATCCCGCCGGCGTCACCATTCAGCAGAGCGCCAACATCACCAACAACAGCGCGACGACGTACACCTTCACCGGTGGCTCCATCGGCGGCACTTCGGCGTCGCTCAACATCAACGGCAGCGGCACGGTGAAGCTCACTTCGCCGAACACCTACGGACTCGCCACCAACGTGAATGCCGGCACGCTCGTCGTCAGCAGCGATAACCAGCTCGGCGCCTCCACCGCAACGGTGACCCTGAACGGCGGCACGCTCAAGCTGGCGGGCCCGATCGATTCCAGCAATCGCGTGCTCACGGTCAGCGAGGCCGGCGCGACGATCAATCTCAACGGCTTCAACGCACTGTTCGGCGCCAGCTCGGCGAACATCGCCCGCGTCAACGGCGTTCTGACGGTGACCGGCGGCGGCAATCTCGATCTCGGGGCGGCTCCTGCATTCGCCACCTCGGGCAAGGCTCCCTACGGCTCGCTGACCATCGATGCCGGCAATTCGGTCACGATCCACGGGAACGGCCGCTCCAGCGCGATCGACATGTACGCGGGCGGCGTGCTCAACGGCGATCTCATCCTGGACAACACGCCCGTCGGCTCCCGTTTCAACTTCAATTCGCCGGGGGATTCGACCCTCGGTGTTGATCACAACGGCGATTCGAAGTTCACAGGCACGGGGCGGCTCCTGGTCATGAACGGCAGCGGCTGGGTCAACGTCAGCAACACCACGGTGCCGACGTGGCAACTCGACACCACCGGCACGGTGATCTCGAACACGTCAAAGACCTACGCGGCGGAAATTGACGTGAACGTCGTGCTCAATGCGGGCAACCATCCCTTTACCCCGGTGGACGTCATCACGGCGGATTTCACCAACAACAACCCGAACCCGACCAACTCCTTCGTCACCGCCATGGGCGGCACGAAGATCGGATCGCAAGGGCACGGCCCCAGCTTTTCCAACCTGATCATCAAGGGCGTCATCTCGGGCAACTCGGACATCCAGATCGGCAACGACTACAAGGGCGGCGGCAGCGGCGACATGACCTGGTACGCCCACAACACCTACGCCGGCACGACGATGATCGACGGCGGCGGCGGGCTCTACACCGCGATCGATGACGCCCTCCCCACCACCACCAACGTCGTCTTCGGCGCCATCTTCAGCAAGACGGAGGGGCTGGTCGATCTCGACGGCCACAGCCAGCACGTGCAGTCCATTTCCGTCGCGCTCGGCTCCAACACCCCCCAGGGGTGGATCATCCAGAACAGCGGCCCGAGCGATGCAACGCTTTACATCACCGGCAACAACACCCCGCTCAATCCGTACGTCGGCCTCCTCAACGACGGCGGCCAGAACACCGACGGCACCGTGGGCACCCACACCCTCGCCCTTTCCAAGAGCGGCAACGGCATACTTGTCCTCGGCGAATATGTCTATGCCGACCATACCACCACCAGCAATTACAGCGGCGGCACCACCGTCAGCGGCGGCACCCTGGAAATTGCATTCGACGGCGCCCTGGGCGCGCCCACCGGCAACCTCACGATGGACGGCGGCACCCTCTCCGTCCGCAACCCGTTCTTCATCGGCTCGCCCGACGGCACCGAATCCACCGTCTCCTTCTCTTCCGATCGACCGCTCACCGTCACCTCCAACGGCGGCACGATCCTCACGCCGGCGTTCAATGCCACGCTGCAGGCTTCCAGCAGCACCGTCTCGCTCGTCGAACCGGTGACCCTCTCCGGCAACGGCGGATACCACTGGGGCGGCACGCTGCAGTACACCGGCGCGCCCGGCAGCAGCCTCACCATCAATGGCGGCTCTGGCAGCGTCGTCGTCACCGGGAGTGCCGCCGTCCAGGCGAATGCAGGCTCGACCATCCTCGTTGGCGGCGCCTCTGACCCGTTCACCGATTCTTCCAACGCGAACGCCCACGTGGCGGTCATCAGCGATGGGCTCGTGCGGTTCACCAGTGGCGCGAAGGCGGTTTCCGCACTCTCCGGCACCGGCGCCGTGCAGATCGATGCGGGCGCGACCCTCACCTCCGATGGGGCGCAGGTCGCAACTCTCCTCGTCGACGGCACGCAGGTGATCCGGCCCAATGCGACCGCCGCCGGCACTTCCAAGGTCAACGCGCTGACCCTCGCGGGCGGCTCCGGCAACTGGATCGGCCACCTCGAGCTTTCCGGAAACAAGCTGATCGTCGAAGCCGCGTCGAAGGCCACTGCGATGGCGACTCTCCAGGAACAGATTGCTTACGGCGGCTCGAACGCCGCCGGCATCACCAGCAGCGGCTTGGGCGCCAACTTCGCCCTTGCCGTAATGGACAACGGCATCCTCGGCAAGAGCACGTTCGGCGGCGTGGCGGTTGATGCCGGCTCGATCCTGGTGTCGCCCGAATTGCTCGGCGATTCGAACGCCGATGGAAAAGTCGATCTCACCGATCTCTCCACCGTCCTCAACCACTTCGGCGTCGCCACGTCGGCCTGGACCTCCGGCAACTTCGACGGCGGCGCCACCATCGATCTCACCGACCTCTCCAACGTGCTGAATAACTTCGGCGTCACCAACGCGAACGCCTCGGATCTGCCCGCCGCGCTCGCCTCCAGCGGCGGCGCCATCACCGCAACGCCGGAGCCCGGTTCGCTGGCGCTCGCCGGCCTCGGTGCCGTTGCTCTCCTCCGTCGCCGCAAGCGAGCCTAAGCGCTCCACCCGAAACACTCACTCCTCACATGCACCCCTGCGGACCCTCCCGCAGGGGTGCATGTTTTTGCGCTGCAATGAACCTTGCCCCGGTTCCAGCGTATTGAAATGCAGGGGGTGGATGGAGGGACGCATGGTGCCGGCAATCGCGGTCATTGTGCTTTTCCTGCTGGGCCTCGTCGTAAGCCGGCGCATGGGGCGCGGTTCCTGGTGGTGGGTTCCCTTCGCCGGTTCACTGGCAGTGGTGTCGCTGGTGATGGTCGGGCATCGCTCGATGGGCCTTTCGGTGGTGGCGCCCTTTTCGTGGTTGATCGCGCCGGACGTCAGCCCATACCTGATGGCCTTCACCATTCCGCTGCTGCTCTCCACGCTGATCGTCAGGCTCCGCCAGCCGCGGAAAAAGGCGATGGTCACGGTCTTCATGCTGTTCATGGGGTGCGCTTATTCGCTCCTTCCGGTCGCATGCCCCGCCCTTGCCCGCGCCTCTCTGCTGTCCACCCCCACGCGATTTGACGCTCACGGCGTTTGCCTGCAATCCCACGGCTACACCTGCGGCCCGGCATCGGCGGTCACCTGTCTTCGCACGCTGGGGATTTCGTGTGAGGAAGGCCCTCTCGCCGCAGCGGCGCGTTCCGGTCCTCTCGTCGGCACCGATCCGCTGCTGCTGGAGCGCGCGATCAACAATTCCGCAGCCGGAACAAGCGTCCGGTGCGGCTACCGCGTCGCAACTTCCCTCGAAGGCGTGCGCACCCCGTTCATCGCCACGATGTGGATTCCGCACGTCGGCGGCCATTACGTGGCGGTTCTCGATGTCTCCAAAAACAAAGTCATCGTCGGCGATCCGCTCGACGGCCGCTGCGTGTGGGACCGGCGGGATTTTGAAAACGACTGGCGCGGCGGCGTGCACGAATTCACGTGCCGCCCCCGCCTCCCCTAGCCCGCCACCTCTTCGATGGCCCGGCTCAGCGCTTCGATGTTCACCGGCTTGGTGAGATGCGCCGCAAACCCCGCCACCATGGAACGCCGCACGTCGTCATCCATCCCGAAGCCGGAAACCGCAATCGCCGGGGTCGGCTTCGCGAACTTCGCGTCTTTCAGGAAGTCCATGCCCGATCCGTCCGGCAGGCCGACATCGGAGATCACCAGGTCGAACGACTGCTCCCCGGTGAGGCGCACTGCGTCCTTCACCGTCGTCGTCAGCACCGGCATGTGGCCGAGCAGCTTCAAAATCCGCAGCATCACCGCCGCGCTGTCCGGATGATCTTCCAGCAGCAGGATTCGCAGCGACCGCGTCGCCTCGCCGCTCTTCAGCCCTGCCTCGCGGTCGCCGTTCGTTTTCTCCGGGACCGCCAGCGTCGGCAGGCTCATGACGAACGTCGCCCCCTTGCCTGCGCCGGCGCTCTCGACCAGGATCGACCCGCCGTGCAGCTCCGTCAGGTTCTTCGTGATCGCCAGCCCCAGCCCCAGCCCCCCCAGCATTCGCCCTCGCTCGCTCTGTTCAAACGCGTCGAAGACAGTCGGAAGAAACTTCTCCTCGATGCCGATGCCCGTGTCGCTGATGGCAATCACCAGCAGGCGCTTGTCGTCGCTCGTCACGTTCCGCGATTCGATCGTGATCGCGCCGCCCGAAGGCGTGAATTTGATCGCGTTTTTGAGCAGGTTCCAGAACATCTGCCGCAGCCGCGCAGGATCGGCCTCCACCATGTGCTCGCGCGCTTCGAGCCGCAGCGTGCAGTTGAGCTTTTTCTCCAGCGCCTCGCCGCTGAATAGTTCGTATACGTCGCGCAGCGCGGCATGGGCGTCCACGGCCTGCAACTGGAGCTGCAGCTTGCCCTTGGCAATGCGCGTGAGATCCAGCATGTCGTCGATCAACCGTGCCTCGAGCTCCACGTTCCGCCGCAGCACCCGCAGGTCCGCCTGCACCGATTCCGGCAGGCTCGCATCCTTCTGCATCGTGCTGATCAGGCCGAGCACCGGGGTCAGCGGCGTGCGCAGCTCGTGCGACAGCACCGCCACAAAGCGGTCTTTCGCCTGATTGGCCTGCTTCGCCTCCTGGTAAAGGCGGGCGTTGTCGATCGCAAGCCCCGCCCGCGCGGCGAGGTCTTCGAGCAGCAGAAGATCGCTCGAGGTGTAACGCTTCATGGAGTTCGCCGCGATGAACGTGATCACCCCGTACGTGCGATCCTGCGCCTTGAGCGGTGCCATGATCACGTCGTTGAGCCCCACCTCCCGCAGGATGCGCAGGTGTTCCTCGTCCACCGCCGCCCCCACCAGCATTTCGTCCGTGATGTTCGCGTGGAGTTCCGCGGCCCCCCGCTTGATCACCCCAGGCACGCCCCGGTCCGAGGCGGGGTTCGGCGGATATCTCTTCCCGATCTCCCACGCCCATTTCACCTTCTCCGGATCGCTGTGCGCCACCGCCACCCGGCGGATGCTTCCATCCTCGTCGGCAAGATCCACGGTGCACCAGTCCGCCAGGTCGGGAATCGCCAGCTTCGCCACCGTCGTCAGCGTCGCTTCGTAATCAAGCGAGGACGCCAGCGCGATCGAGGCGTCCGCCAGGAACCGGTGACGGCGCTCGCTCGCTTCCGCCTCCGCCCGCAGTTGCATCTGCCGGCGGTGCGAAAGGGCATTGTCGATCGCAGCCGACGCCAGCGACGACAGCGCCTCGCCGATGGAAATCTCCCCCGGCTCGAAATGCCGCAGCGTGCGGTAATACAGCACGAGCGTGCCCAGGTAATTTGTCCGCGCGCGAAGCGGAAACACCATCATCGAGCGGATCCCCTCCCGTTGGTACACGCTCCGCCGGAATGCGAGCGCCGAATCCTGTTGGACGTCGTGCACGATGATCGGCCCCCCGAGCAGCTCGTTCCCCTGCCCTCCCGGAAGCTGCGACCTCACGAATTCCTCCGAAAGATTCGAAGACGAAGCGACTTTCCAGATGTCGGTAATTTCATCCCGCTGCCACACCGCGTAAGCGTCCGCCGCGATCAGCTCCCGGGAAAACTGCAGCACTTTCGGAAGCACCAGGCCTGGATCCGGAGATGTAATCAGGTTGGAAGCGGCCCGCGCCAGCAGCGCCGTGTGCTCGTCTCCCATCGACATATTGCTCATTCTCCCGCGCCTCGAAGAAATGTCTCCTTGCCTTTTATCCTAGCGGGCGAATCGCCTCCAGTTAAGCAAATTGCAGTACGTACTTGCCCGGATGCGCTCTACCGCGCACGGACAAACGCCACGCACATCGGCGCCGGCACCTGCAGCACCTGCCCCGTCTCCGACACCTTCCCCGTCTGCCTGTCCACCCTGAAAATATGCACATTGTCCGAGTTCTGGTTCCCGGCAAAAAGAAAACGCCCCGCCGGGTCCAGCCCGAAATACCGCGGCGCCTCCCCCCCGCTCGGCACGTCCTCGATGAAACGCAGCGTCCCGTCCTGTTCCACCCCAAACACCGTTATCGACGAATGCGGCCCCCGGTTCGAGACATACAAAAACCTGCCGTTTGGATGCAGATGCACCTCCGCCGCCGTCTGCTTCGTCAGGTCAAACTTCCCGTCAGGCGGCAGGCTCGAGACGATCTGCTTCTGCCGCAGGCCGCCGCTCGCCGAATCCACCTCATAAGTAATCACGATGTTGCCCATTTCGGTGACGAGGTAAGCACGCGTGCCGTCCGCTGAAAAGCACAGGTGCCGCGGCCCGCACCCCGGCGGCGCTGCAACGTCGGTCACCGGCGTAAGGGCGTGGCGTTCCGCATCGAGCCGGAACACGTGGATGTGGTCGGTCCCGAGGTCGCAGGCGTAGACAAACCTCCCCGCGGGATCAGGATAAATCGAGTGCAGGTAGGGATGCTGCTGGCGCGTCGGATTCGGGCCGCTGCCGCTTTCGGTGCGCACGCCGTCCACATTCGCGGGCATCAGGGTTCCATCGCTGTGGATGCCCAGCGCCGCCACCGTGTTCCCGACATAGTTCGCCACCAGCACCGTCGTGTTCGCCGGATCCAGCGACACGTGCACCGCCCGCGTGCCGTGCGAGCTCTCCCGGTTGAGCAACTGCAGCTTCCCGGTCTTCCCGTCAATGCCGAACGCCGTCACGCTGCCGCTCGATTTTTTCTGCGCGTTAAGCGTGTTGGTCGAGGCATACAGGAAACGCTGGTCGTTTGAGATCGCGAGAAAGTTCGGGTCCTCCGCGTCGGAGACCACCTCGCCCCCGCTCACCGCACCGCTCTCGCCGTTCATCCGGTACACGCGAATTCCGTTCGCCTTTCCCTTCGGCGAATACGAAATGTACACCCAGTAGTCGCTCGACCGTCCCGTTCCACTGCTGGAACTCATGGCACACCCCGTTACAAAAATCGACAAAATCCCCACAACAATCGTTGAACTGATCGACATGCGGCACCCTCGTCAGGACGTGGTCCCGCATGATAACCCAACTCCGCGACGCTCACCCGTGATGGTGCCCCGAAAAATCCGACGGCATCGTCGTCGGCCCCGGGTCATGGTGCACGGGCGGCGACACCTCATGCCCGTGATGCCCATGATGCATCGGAGGCATCCCTATCCCCGCATCGTGCACCGCCGGAGGGGTCGCGTGCCCCTGCTCATGACCGTGAATGTGCCCGCCCGCGTGCTCCAGGACCTGCCCGTGCGCCAGCGCATCGGCCGCAATCCCCGCCGCCATCGCCTGCTCCGCCGGCGAAATCCCGTGCGGCGGCCCGGCCATGGGAGGCGTCTGCATCAACGCATCCGTCATCCCGCTGAGTTCCCCCGGCCCCCTCGCCCGCCCAACGCCCCCCGACCCCCGCCGCAGTCCGGCAACAATCGCCCCGACCACCACCACCGCCAGCACCAGCAACATCCCCACGCACAGCAGGGGCAAAACGAACACCACCTGAGGTTGAGCCATTTTGCGCCTCCCTTTGCCTCATCATACAAGCATCGCCCCCGCCCCTCACTAGCAACCGCGACGTTCAACGCCCCTCCCGCGCATTTGAGTTTTGAGTTTTTCCGCCCGCAGGCTTATGATCGCGTCCGTCGACCTTTTTTGGGGCTCGCAACCATGCACACGCTTCTCGCCGGCGCTCTCGCACAAGTCAAAACGCTCGACTCCGCCACCCCGCGCATCGGCGACACCCCCTCCAGCGCCACCACCTGGATCATCGTCGCCATCCTCGTGGTCGCCATCCTCCTCATCACCTTCAAAACAGCCCGGCGCAACCACAACATCCTCGAAGAATGACGGCACGCCGCCCCGCGCGGCGCTTTTCCTTTAACCCAGATTCTGGAGGCTTTCTCATGGCCAGGTGGATCGTCGCAGGTCTCCTCGTGCTCAATGCCATCCTCGGCATCGGCGTTTACATGCATCTCGGCGGCGAACAGTCGGCGTACGCCCAGATCGGCGGTATCGGCCGTGGCGACTTCGTCTCCGTCGCCGGTTACCTCAACAACGACTCCGTCGTCTACGTCCTCGAGCCCAGCACCGGCCGGCTCGTCGCCATCTCCACCAACATGGCCAACCGCCGCATCAGCGTCCTCGCACGCCGCAACATCACCGAAGACCTCCGCCGCCTTCGCTGATCCTTCCGCGGCATCGTCCCTCTTTCCCCGGCCCTTTTGCACGCATCCGTGCTGGAGATATCCAAATGAAAATCCAGAAAAGCTCCTCCGTCATGATCGCGGTCCTTACCCTCACCGCCATCATCCTCGGCGTCATCCTCCTCGCTGCTCCCTCCCGCGACGCCCAGGCCCACATGATCACCAACCAGACCACCCTCAGCATGATCACCACCGGCGTCTCCGGCGGCGGCGATGAAATGCTCATCATCATGGACAAAAACACCGGCAAAATGCTCGCCTACCGCGTCAACGGCAATGAGTTCGAACTCGTCGGCAGCATGGACATGAACCAGCTCTTCACCGGCATGCCCGCCCCCACCCGTTGATCCCGCAATACTTCTCGCTTTCAAAAAGACGCTGCGCCCCGCGCAGCGTCTCTTTTGCGCGGTGAAGGCTGGCATCCCCGCCGCCCGCCCCCGTCACGGCGCCGCCACAATCGCAAACCGCTGGCTCGCCGCGCCCGTGTAGCCGTTCTGGTCCAGTTCCACGTTGTCCGCCGTCGATGCCCCCGGCACCTCCAGCACCATCCCGCTCGCCCGGTTCACGATCTTCGTCACGTTCCCCGCCACGTCCGTCACCACCCACTGGTCCAGCCCATTGCCCTTGTACGTCGTCTGCACGATCGCCGCCCCGCTCCCCGAGGAACTCGCCGCCAGCGCCTTCCCTGAGTTCGCGTTCTTGATCTCGTACCGCCCGCCCCCCACGTCGATGAACTGCCACTTGTCCGCCGCCGTGTTCACGAACGCACTCTGCACGATCGCCGTCCCATCCGCCGTCAGCCCGCCCTTCACCACCACCGCCAGGCTGCTGTTCTGATTCAACAACTTGTACGTCCCCGAAAAACGCGGATACCCGATCGCCTGCAGCGCGCTCGATCCCTTCCGCTCCTGCAACTGCTCCAGGTACAGCGACGACGGCTGCACCAGCGTCCCGAAATTCTGAAACTCCCCGTTCGGATCCTGCGAATTCCCCGACGTCAGCTTGTTACCCTTCCCCCCGATGCACCAGTTGTAAAACGGAGCCTTCGTCGCATACGTCGGCTCCTGCACCGAGATGTTCGTCGTCTGGCAGTTGTACGCCGTCGAAAAACCCATTGACCACCCCTGCCCCGTCCCGAAATCGTTCCGGTTGTTTAAATCCAGCTCGCACTTGCTCGAGCCCGACGTCCGCACAAACACGATCCGGTCGAACAGCATCCCCGCCGCCCACTTCTGGTGCGGCCCCGCATCCAGCCAGTCGTGCGTCGTCGCCTTGCAGTCCAGGAACACGTCCGGCCCCGCGTTGTACGCCTGTGTCACCAGCATGTGGTAATGGAACCCGTTCGAACTCGTCAGCCGCGCGCACAGCGTCTGCCGGCCCGACACCGTAAAAGCCGCCGGTTGCGCCGCCGTGTTCCCATCCGTGCACGGGAATTCGTAATCGCAATCCAGCATCGAGCACCACTTCGCCCCGCCCCCGAACGTCAGCCCGTTCCCATATCCCGTCAGCTTCACGTTCCGCATCCACGACTGCTCGCAGTTGTCGAAATTCGCCGCCGACGCGTTCAGCACGTTCCCCGGCGTCACCGCCGGCGGCACATCGTTGAACGTCGCCGCCAGCGTCAGGTTCTCCAGCCCGATGTACTTGATCCGGTTGTCCGTGTACCGCTGCATGGTCCCCGTCAGCCCGTACGCCGTCGTCTCGATCGAATTGCACAACGGAATGTCGATCGTCACCTGCAGCCCGTTGATCGCCGTGATCGTCCGCTCAAACTTCAACCCCGAGTTCGGCGTCCACCCCTCCGTCCCCAGGTATTGCGAAGTGCCCATGTGAATGTCGTCGATCCAGCTCTGCACCGTCGGCCGGTTGATGATCACCGTGCTCCCCACCGCAAACCCCGACGTCGATGTGACGCTGAACGTCGTCCCCCCGCACGGCACATACGAATCCGTGATCGATACCGCCGACCCCGTCGTCGAGGTGTTCGACGATCCCCTCGCCGATAAAAACGTCCGCGCCGCCCCTGTCGCCAGGATCACCGTCCCCGGCCCCGCCCCGCGCAGCACCACCCCGCCCGCCGACCACGACAGACTCCCGCTGCACGTGTACGTCCCCGCGTTCAAATACACCGCCCCGCGAAACCCGTTCGCATCCGGCGTCATCGCCGCCACCGCATTGATCGCATTCTGGATGTTCGCCGTGTTGTCCCCGCTCACCACCGACACCGTCCGCTTGATCGGCACCATCGGAATCGCCACCCCGCCCCCGCCATACCCCGCATACGAGTAATCCGGAATCCGGTTCCCCAGGGCGTCCGTCGTGTACACCAGCCCGTTCGGCCCCATCGAAAGCGACGGCGCAGCCCCCAAACAATTCGCCCCGGCCACCGCCAATAACCCCGCCGCCAGCACCGCCAACGCCGATCGCTTCATACAGATCTCCTGCCACATACAGCAACCTACCCCCAACCGGCCTTTCGTCAAGAAAATCCCTGACAAACCCCGCCCCCGGCAGAAGAAAAAATCTGCAAAATCCCACAACTTTCCTGTAACGCACCGCCTCCCCCGCCCCGCCTCGTTCAGCGAATAACCGGCCCCCCGCGTCGCCGCCCAAATTTAAAAGCATAGACACGTTTTCTGTAATACCCCGCCCATTGGGGCGACTGTTCATAAGGAGCCGAACGAGGGCCTGTGCGATGCCGGACGTGGCAGAGATGGTCAGCAGCCATGCGGGGGTGGTGTGGACGACGATTTGCCGCCTGGTGGGCAACCGCAACAGGTCGGAAGCCGAGGATTGCTTCCAGGAAGTCTTTGTGGCGGCGATGGAGGTCGGCAGGCGGGAAACCGTGCGAAACAGCGAGGCAATGCTCCGCCGGATCGCCACCCGCAAGGCCCTCGACGTCCTCCGAAGACGAATCCGCGCACGCGGACGCCTCCAGGAAATGGAACTCATCGAAATCCCCGGCGATGCCGAAGAACCGGCCCTGGCGCTGGAGCGGCAAGAGTTGGCGGACGACCTTCGCTGGGCGCTCGCTGCGGTGCGCGAGACCGAGGCCGTGGCCTTCTGTCTGAAGCACCTCGAGGACTGGAGCTACGACGAGATCGGCCGGCAGCTCGGCATGAGCGCCGGCGCCGTCGGCGTGATGATCCACCGGACGAAGGAGCGCTTGCGCGACTTGATGGAGAAGCAGGCGGGACGTAGACGCAGTGAGGTGCCCCATGAATGAACGGACACATGGCAACGGAACCATGGAAAGCGATCTGGTGGAGCGCGGCGTGCGTGCCTTGCGGGAGAAGGAGGCATCCATTCCCGCTCTGCCGGAATCGCTCGTGCAACGGACAATCGGACGGGCGGGTGCCGGGGAGGCTCAGAAATGTTCAGGAGAAGGATGGTGGTCCATGAGAATGGTAAGGAAGTATTCAGTGGCGGCGGGTTTGACGGCGCTGGCCGGGCTCGCCATCACCTGGGGGCTGCTGGGCCGCGGCGCCACGGTGGGATTTGCCGACGTGGTGCAGCAGGTGCAGGCAGCGAAAGCGGCACGCTGCACCTTGACGGTCCTCAACGTGGACGGCAGATCAGGCGGGTCGACCTTTGACCTCCTCATGGTCGAACCGGGATGGATCGTCGAAAAGGGCTCCGGAATGACCATGATCACCGACAGTGAAAAACACAAAATGGTCACGCTCACCGAGGCGACCAGGCAGGCCCTCGTCGTCGATGTCGTCAAAAATGCCCGGAGCGGCCCCCCGCAGTTCAATCTACTCGAAGCCTTCAAAAGCGTCGACGAAAAAAGCAGTCGCCGGCTCGGCGAGAAGGAACTCGAGGGCCACCACACCGAAGGATTTGCGTTCTCCAAGGAGGGCATGCAATTCGAAGTCTGGGCCGATGCGAAAACCCAGTTGCCCGTCGAGGTGGATCTCTCGACTGGTGCGTCGGAAAACGCCTTTGTTCGGATGCACGCCCGCTTCAGCGACTTCGACTGGAATCCGGCCTACGACCCCGCCGAACTCACGACCGTTGTCCCGCCCGGCTATGCCGTCACAAATGCCGCCATGAACCTGCAGAACCCCACGCAGCAGGATGTCGTCATCATGCTCAAGACCTTCGGCGACATGAACGACGGTGTGCTGCCGGCGGAACTGGGCGCCCGCGAGCTCGGCGAGGTCATCGCGAGGAAGATGCAGTCCAAGTTGCCCCCCAACGTCAAATCGCTCCCTGCCGCGGAACGCCAGAAGGTTCAGCAGCAGGTGACCGCCGATGCCATGAAGATGTCCGAGCCCATCGCCCGCGGATGGACTTTCATGGGGAACGTGAAGAACGGCGCCGACTGGCATTACGCCGGTGGCGCAAGCGTCGGTGAGAAGGGCGTCGCCGTGCTCTGGTACCGCCCGGCAGGTTCTGAAACGTGGCGCGTCATCGATGCCGACGGCGCCGTCCACGATCAGAAGAATCCCCCCGCCGGCGGCGAGCCCGTCGGACTCCTCGGCGCGGGAAAGTAACGCTCCCCCCTGCAAACCGGGGCCTTTGGGCGCGATCCTCCCGGATTGCCCCAAAGGCCCCATTCGACATTTTGCGCTGCGCGCCTATTATTGATCAACATAAATACAGGAGGCCCGCATGAACGCGACCTTTCTTAACGACCCCGAAGACCATTCCCCCCAATCCCCAACCCCCATCATCCCCGACGCCGAACTCATGGACGCCTACTCCCGCGCCGTCACCGGCGCCGTGAAAAAAGTCGGCCCCGCCGTCGTCCATATCTTCGTCCGCACCGGCGAAGGCGGCCGCAACAGGGGCGGCTCCGGCTCCGGCGTCATCTTCACCCCCGATGGCTTCATCCTCACCAACTCCCACGTCGTCCACAACGCTTGGCAAATCCGCGTCGCATTACAAGACGGCCGCGAAGTCGGCGCACGCCTTATCGGCGAAGACCCCCACACCGACCTCGCCGTCATCCGCATCGACGCCCCCGACCTCGCCTGCGCCGAACTCGGCGACTCCGCCGCACTCCAGCCCGGCCAGCTCGTCATCGCCATCGGAAACCCCCTCGGCTTCCAGGCCACCGTCACCGCCGGCGTCGTCTCCGCCGTCGGCCGCACCTTGCGCGGCGTCAGCGGCCGCATGATCGACAACGTCATCCAAACCGACGCCGCCCTCAACCCCGGAAACTCCGGCGGTCCCCTCGTCGACTCCTCCGGCCGCGTCGTCGGCATCAACACCGCCGTCATCGCCATGGCCCAGGGCCTCTGCTTCGCCGTCCCCGTCAACACCGCCAAGTGGGTCGCCTCCCAGGTCATGACCACCGGCAAAGTCTCCCGCTCCTACATCGGCGTCATGGCCCAGACCGTCCCCATCCCACGCCGCCTCACCCGCTTCTGGAAACTCGAACAGAAAACCGGCTCACTCGTCGCCGGAATCGAAGAAGGCTCCCCCGCCGCCCGCGCCGGCCTCGAAGAAGGCGACATCCTCCTCACCTTCGGCAACACCGTCGTCAAAGACATCGACGAACTCCACCGCCTCCTCACCGCCGACCGCATCGCCACCCCCACGCCCATCACCCTCCTCCGTCGCTACGACCGCCTCGAACTGGAGATCACCCCCGCCGAAGCACGCTGATGCATGAAAGCGCCCCGGGGGAGGCGCCCGTCGCCTCCCCCGAATGGCGGCCGATCTCACGAGCTCACGCCAGGCCCCCGCCCTCGCTCATTGCTCCATTCTTTCCATTTTCCCTATCTACCCACCGCCGCCTTCGCCCCTCGAGAATCCATTGATGCCACATTCACATCCCAGCGCAAGTAGATAGGTGAGAATCCCATTTATTCCACACATATTACAGGGCCAAACACCCTGAAACTCGCTTTTTACCAATACTTAATGAGAGTACCTTAAGAGCCATTCTATAAAATATAGAGGGAATCCAATTGCCCACCGTTCATTTCTGAACTAAGTTTTTCCAACTCTTTTTTGAACCGCGGAACACTGTTCCGTTCTTGGTGCATCTTTCTTGTTTGCGGAGTTGGAGAAAAAATGAAGCCCACCCTGTCGTCGCGCGCCCTCGTCCACACCGCCGCCCTCGCGGCCGCCGCCATGCTTGCCTCCTCGGCCTCGGCCGGCGTCGCCTACAACTGGAACACCTTCCCCGCCGGCGGCTCCGGCACCTGGAACGACGGCACCCAATGGACCCCCTCTGACGGCACCGCCTACCCCGGCAGTGACCCCGCCGTCCTCGACGACTCCGCCACCATCAACCCCTCCGCCGCTGGCTACGGCGCCTACACCGTCAACTACACCGGCATGAATGCCGCTTCCATCTCCACCCTGACCATCAAGGGCGGCACGGGCGCCGCATCCAGTGACACCCTCACCTTCAACGCCAATGCCACGCTCGCCACCACGGGCAGCATCGTCCTCAACGCCACAAGCTGCACCACCGGCTCCGTCACCTTCAACGTCAACGATGCGACCGTTTCCACCGCAGGCGTCTCCACCAGCGGGCTGGTGAGCCTCAACGTGAACGGCAACAGCAATCTCACCTCCACCGGCGCTTTCGGTGGCAACGCCAGCAAAATCACCTTCAATATCGCCGACGGCGCCTCCGCATCCTTCGGCGGAATGTCCGCCGGAAGCACCAATTCCGTTATCTCCGGCACCGTCAACGGCAATCTCACCACGACCTCTTACTCCACCAACGGCTCCGCTGATTCCGGCAACCTCACCATCGGAGCTTCCGCCGGCACTGTCTCCCTTGGTGATGTCAAACTCCAACGCACCAGCGGCAACAGTTCCACTCCCAGTGCGACCAGCAACGGCCTCCACGTCAAGGGAGGAACCGTCTCCGCGAACAACTTCCAGATCGGCATCAGCAACTCGGCCGCCATCGCTGAAATCGGCGGCGGAACCCTGACGGTAAACGGCGCAACGTTCAACGTCGGTCAGAACACCGGCGGCCGCCGCAGCGCCATCTTCGTCGATGGCGGCACCCTCGTCGGCACCAACGCCGCCGGCCTCACCGTCGGCGCCAGCAATGCCCCCAATACTGGCGGCGGCACCGGCATGCTCAGCATCTCCAGTGGCACCGCGACCCTCGAAAAACTCACACTCGGCGCCAATCAAGCCACCACTGCCACCTCCAGCTCCAACAACGTCGGCAACCTCTCCATGTCCGGCGGCAACCTTTATCTCGGCAGCGGCGGTATCGTCGGCATCAACGCCACCTTCGCTTCGGGAGTGAATCTCGGCTCCACGTACAACATCACCCTCACCGGCGGCACCGTCGGCGCTAAAGACCACTGGTCCTCCTCCGCCGACATGACCATCAACACCAACGCCGTCACCTTCCTAGCCGCCGACGCCTCCAACCTCGCCCACGACATCTCCCTCGCCGGCAACCTCTCCGGCAACGGCTCCCTCACCAAAACCGGCGCCGGCAACCTCACTCTCTCCGGCACCGCCTCCTACTCCGGCCCCACCTCCATCAACGCCGGCGCACTCTTCGTCACCGGCGCCATCACCGCCAGCACCGCCACCGTCGCACCCGGCGCCACCCTCGGCGGTAACGGCAACATCACCGCCCCCGTCACCAACAACGGCACCCTCAACCCCGGCAACACCGGCCCCGGTTCCATCGGCAACCTCATCCTCGGCGGCGGCATCACCTTCGGCGACAACGCCGCCCTCGCCGTCGACTTCGACGCCTCCTCCGCCGATCAGATCCAGGTCGCCGGAAACATCGTCCTCGGCAACAACGGCTCCCTCACCCTCAACGCCCTCGACACCACCACCGCCGGCACCTACATCATCGCCACCTACACCGGTACCGAGTCCGGTACCTTCTCCAACCTCCCCGCCAACGTCTCCGTCGATTACACCACCGGCAACGCCATCACCGTCACCATCGGCGGAGCCGCCACCCCCGAACCCGCCTCCCTCGCCCTCCTCTCCCTCGGCGCCGCCGCCCTCCTCACCCGCCGCCGCAAAGCCTGATCCCCTCACGCAAACCCCCTCCCAAAAACAAAGAACCCCCGGATCGCTCCGGGGGTTCTTTTCATCTCAGCACAAACTCAGTGCCGATGGCTCCTCCCCTCAAGCCACCACGCGAGCCTTCTTCACGCGCGACACAATTCCCAGTCCCGCCAACAGAGCCATGCCCGACCACACCGACGCCGGCAGCGGCACCGCCGACGCCGTGTTCACCGTGATCGACGTGATGTCCGCCGTCTTGTACCCCGTGTCGGCCCACTCGCCGATGTACACATACGACCGCACCACGTTCATGTCCCCGAACTTCGTCCCGTTGGTGTACGTCGTGTCATACAGGCTCGACAGCGTCTGGCCCCAGGTCGTGTTATCCGCTTCCAACCCCGAGCTGAAGTCAAACACGTGGACGCTCGAACCCGAGTTCAGGTCCGGCGCATTCTCCAGGCTCAACACCAGCAGGTAATGCGACCCATCCCCGTTCGCATCCAGCTTGAACGCCGCGTACGGCTGCTCCGAATTCCCCGTTTGGTTCTCCGCCGTAAAGCTCATGCTCACATACCGCAGATCCCCGAACGACTGCGTCACGCCCACCACCGCCTGGTTGTCGAGCAAATTCCCGCTCGGCCCCGTCGACAGCGCCGCATGCCCCGTCGGCGTCGCCGAATAACCCGCGGTTCCCGTCCCGCTGGCGCCGTAAAAAATGTTCGCTCCGTTGAAGTCGCTCCCCGAAACCGTCACGCTGCTCGCCCGTGCGCTCACCCCCATCGCGCCCACCGCCAGCACCGCCCCCATCATCCACAAACTCGTCTTCATGACCTTCCCTTCCCCGCCGGCTCAACCAGTCGCCGGCGGATAAAAATGGGCGAACCAGCGCGCCGGAACATCCTGGCCGCGCCGCCCTGCCCTCTCGTTTCTTCCCGTTGCCCGTGCGGACGCAGACCGCCCACATCCCGACAAGGTGCAGCAGGCGCCGCGCGCACCCTCACCGCTCTGCACGCTTGGCAAACGCCCGGCATTGCCGAGTCGTCAACGCTTCAGGTTTCTGCTGAGTGGCCCACACACAACTCAAGAAATGAGCTCACCCCCTTAATACCCCCATTTTCAGTCAAAGCAAAATAATTCTTAGCCACCGAACAAATGTAAGTGCCTATGAATGCGAAATTTCTGGTTCCCTCCCCATCCGCGACCGCCCGCCCCAACCGGCTCCCCGTTTGCATCAACCCCCTCCCAGTAGCCGTCGTCCCCGTCTCGATGGCCTCCACCCCTCCTGCCCCAAGGAGCTCTCCATGACCACCGACCTGCCCACCACCAAACGCCCCCGCTTCGCCTGGGTCTTCATCCTCATCGCCCTCCTCGTCGCCGGCGGTATCTTCTACTGGGCCACCTGGACCACCAACGGCCGCGAAAGCTCCAAAGGGCCCGGCGCGCAATCCCACACCTACAACACCACCCCCGCGCCCGTCTCCAACGACAACGCCGTCCAAACCCCGCCCGCCAAGGCCGAAGCCAACAACCGCTGATCCCCTTCGCCGCCAATGTGTGTGTGTGTGCTTCCCCCGCCTGTCACGCCCCCACGGCCTGCGCCAGCCGCCGCGCAATCTCCGGCCCAGGCTGCACCCCCACCATCCGATCCACCTCCCGCCCTCCCTTCACAATCACCAGCAGCGGAATCGCATCCGCCCGAAACCGCGCCGCCAACCCCGGATTCTCATCCACGTTCACCTTCACCACCTTCGCCCGCCCCGCAAATTCCCCCGCCAGCTTCTCCAGCACCGGCGCAATCATCCGGCACGGACCGCACCACGGCGCCCACAAATCCACCAGCACCGGCACCCCCGACCTCTCCACCACCTCCCCAAACGTCCCCTCCGTCACCTCCACCGGATGCGAACCCCCCGCACCCGCCCCATCCAGCGGCGCTTTGCACCGCGCACAAACCGCCGCAAATCCTTGCGCCACCTTCCCCGCATCCACCCGATTGTTCGCCCCACAATTCGCACACCGCACAACTGTCGTACTTGCATCCGCCGTCGCCATAAAAAACCTCCTGCAAAACAGCGAACCATTCTATGCACGAGGGAGGCGCGAACCCGCCGTATGGAGTTCCGCCTTCAGGCGGCGTCTCTGCCGATGCGGAGCGAGGCGAAAAAAGGCCCACGCATCCCCTCGAACGCGCGGGCCCGTCAAGGTCACCCAATCCACTCACACCAACCGATCCAACCTCACCAGCCCCAAATTCACACCCCCACGCGCCGGCACTGTATTCACACCACCCCCCGTCCCAGCCGGCGGCCCCTTCTTCCCCGAAGCCCCCGCCCCGCTCTCCCCTTTCACCGTCCGCAGCACCGGCGAAGGCAACCCCCCGCTCCGCGCCCCGCTTCCCCCCGTTGACGTCGGCGACTTCACCCGCGGCGGAAGCGGCGCTACCGGCGACACCGGCGCCGCCGGTCCCTCCGCGATTGTCCCCGCCCCCGGCGCCACATAGAAAAACACATTCCCCTGCAACGTCGTCAACGCCGTGTTCCGCTCGATCACCTGCGCCAGCGTCGTATGCGCAATCGCATTCAACCCCGCCCCTGAAAACGTGTTCTGATACCAGAACCGATCGCCATCCCGCAGCCGCTCAAACTGGTCCCCAATGATCCGCGTGAACAGCGCCCCCAGCGAATCCCCCTTCAAATGATCCTCCGCCAGCCCCCCGACCCACGCATCAATGTTGTTCACATTCCCATACGTCGCCTTCAACTCCGATTGCAACGTCCCATCCGAGGTAATCTGCGCAAACGAAGTCACCCGCGGCAACCCATACGCCGCCCGCAGCGTGTTGTAATTCGCCACCCCATGATCCCGCCCCCGCTGTATGTTCAACGCCGCCAGGTCCATCCCCCCCGCGCCCGGCGGCCCAAACAAAAAGTTCCGCACATCATCCACCACGTGCACATCAATCTCCTGCGCATCCCCCGTCGCCGCCCCCTTCAAAATCGGATCAATATCCCCCTCATGGTTCGGCAAACTCGGATTCAGCAGCGTCGGATTGAAAAACGCCTGCGCCAACTCCGCATCCCCCTCCGGTATCGTCGTCCCATCATTGTTCATCCGCGCAATGTCCCCATCCAGCATCGAATGCCCGAACCGGAACGCCACCGTCGAAAACTCCGTCGCAATCGACGGATTCACCCGCGGGTCATACCCCCGATACGCCCCCGGTGCATACGGCCCAAGCAACGCGGGCAAAAACTCGTTGAACGTAATCGCCTGCAGCTCCCCAATCACAATCCGCCGCGCCCCCTGGAACAACTGCTCGTCCGTCCACCGCGGATTCTGCTTCGCCAGTTGATCCGCAATCCGATTGTGCTCCCGCATCCACAATGTCTGCATCGCCGTCAGCTCAATGTTTTCATTCGCCCGCACATCCCCCGCCAGGAACAACTGGTCATCCGCCACAATGTGCGCATCGTTCGCGTTCGCCAGCCCCAGCGTATTCAACGGCAACAGATCCCCCGGACTCGTCTTCAGATGCCCGCCCGACATCGTCCGCAGCGCCATCTCCCGCGTCGTGTCCGACCCATAAATCTGCGACCCATCAATAAACGCCGTGATCGCATTCGTCTGCTGCCGCGGATTCGCCGCACTCTTCCCCGTCGCCGCATCAAACACCGACCGCGTGTCCGCAATCACCTGCGTCCCCGTTGAATTCGGATCAAACCACGGATCCCCCGTCGGCACCGCAATGTCCATCTCCTCCGTCGTCCCCGTATCCGTCAGATCAATGTCATGATCCAAAAACTGCCCGAACAGATACACTATGTCCGACATGTTCCGATTGTTCACAATATCCCCCGTCTGCGCATCTATCGCATTGCTCACCGCCCGCGCCGAAGGCCGATTCTGCCCCGCCGGCGCCGACACCCCATCCCCATACGCCGCCCTCGACATCCGTATCAAATCAATCCCCGCCTTCCCAAAGTTCGGATGATTGAGATTATTCCCCGACCCATCAATCGCCTCCACCGCCGGCATCTTCGGCGCCGCCGGCGGTGGGGGGGGAACCTTCGCCTTCACCACCGAATACAACTCCCGCCGCTCCATCGCCTCCAGCAAACACCGGTTCGAATACCGCTGCATCCTTCCACGCATACGCCACCTCGCGCAAATGTCTCTGCAGTGCGCGCAGTCCACGCGCATGCCGCAGGAGAAACCACGATGGAAATCACGAAGGGCGAAAGTGCTGTGCGTATTGTGTCGGGATGAGGAAAGAAGAATGATCTCCCGACGATCAGCCCTGCCAGGCCGCCACCACGCCACACCCTTCCACCCACACCCCATTCGTGCACCTCTTCTCATCCCCGGTTGCAAAAAAATGATCGAGTCCCAGCCGCCCCAAATACCACGCTCAGAAGTGTTGTAAC
This sequence comes from Phycisphaerae bacterium, assembly GCA_051955985.1. Classification (GTDB taxonomy): domain Bacteria; phylum Planctomycetota; class Phycisphaerae; order WQYP01; family WQYP01; genus DATKPA01. Next base: position 65,610 of record JBQCGD010000157.1, read on the forward strand.
TGTTTACCGACCTGACGAACCGTGGATCGAAATCCGCGGCCGAACCGGCTCCGATGCCTCGTTGAGGCTTCTTTGATAAGTCGAATCATTCGTGGCCATTGGTGGCCATTCGTGGACAATTTACGTCGTCGTCCCCGGGGGGGGGAAACGGTAAACACTTACGAAGTTCCCACCACTAGTTGAAGTTCATAGAATGTTAGGGTATGCTCCCCTTAACACGGGGGAACTTCCATGCACACACCACCCACGGGTACCGCGACAGTCACGGAGCGCCCATCTCCCCCGCACCCCACCGGCCCCAGCCCCGCGCAGGCAGCGAAAAACCCCTCCCCCACGCGCATCCCCGTACGCCCAACCCCCTCCACCCTGCACCCACATGCAGCATACAAACCAAACTCCCTCCCCACCCCGCGCGTCTCTCCCCCCAACAACTTGATCACCTTCGGCTGGCGCTATCAAAAACGCGGTTTTCAGAAGACCGAACTTGATCATCTTCGTGTGGCGCTATCAAAAACACGGTTCGCCCCCGACCAACTTGATCATCTTCGGCAGGGGCCCCCAAAAACGCCGTTTTCCGCCCCCCATGGGTGACCCCATCCCCCGTCTCCGGGTATCGTATGCTTTCCTCCACCTGTCGTATTTCATATGGATGAACAATGAGCGACGTAAACAACCCCAGCAACAGCGGCAAACCCGAAAACCCCGGCGACCAGACCCAACGCATCGCCCACGCCCCCATGTCCGCCCGCGTCCCCGAAAAAGTCGCCCGCGGCGTCATGGCCACCGCCTTCATGGCCTACTTCGGCCCACAGGAATTCGTCGTCGACTTCCTCCAGCTCGTCGGCCGCCCCCCCCAGCTCGCCGCCCGCATCGTCATGACCCCCAATGTCGCCGAACAGTTCATCTATGTCCTCAAGGAAAACCTCACCCGTTACACCGCCAACTTCGGTCCGCCCCCCACCATCCCCAAAAACCCCAACGACACGCCCCGCACCGCCCAGGAAATCTACGCCGAAATCAAACTCCCCGACGACCAGCTCTCCGGCGTCTACGCCAATGCCGTCATGATAGGACACACCCCCGCCGAGTTCGGTATGGACTTCATCACCAGCTTCTTCCCCACCGCCGCCGTCAGCGCCCGCGTCTACCTCTCCGCCCCCCGCATCCCCCAGCTCATCGACACCCTCTCCGGCCTCGTCGCCCAATACCACAAACAACGCGCCCAAACCCCTCCCCACAACCCCAACCAAGGCCCCGGCGGCGGGGGGGGAGGGGGCGGCGAGGGGGGCTACGGCACAGCTCCCGGAATTCCTGGCTTCCCAACCCCGCCCAGCAATTAGAATAGGTGAACAGTCACTCATCTAATGGGAGAAGCACAATGACCACCCTGCCCTGCGCATTTCTCTCCAACATCGCCGGCCCAGATTTCCTCATCCTCGGCCTCCTCTACTTTGTCGTCTCCATCGTCGCCATTGTCGAAATCCTCAAAAGCCGCGCCGACCCCATGACCAAGCTCCTCTGGGTCATCGTCGTCTGGTTCATTCCCTGGATCGGCCTCATCCTCTACTACACGATCGGCAGACCCTCCGTGAAGTCTCCCTATTCCTGATTCCTTTTTTTCAAAGGAGTTCACAATGATTGGCGGATTACTCGGTCTCGTCATTTTCGTCCTCGACATCGTCGCAATCGTCGATGTCGCCCGCAGCCGCAAGCCGACCGGCCAGATCGTCCTCTGGATCGTCCTCATCCTCGTCCTCCCGCTCATCGGAATGCTCCTCTACTTCCTCCTCGGCCGCGGCGGTGCCACCGCCTGAAAGGATTCTTCTTCGTCGCCGTTCCATGCATATAATGCAGTTGTCACCCTCGTTCACCGAAGGAACTCCATTTGTTGTCTCAGGACAAGCGCACAGAACTCTCCGTACAAGCCGAAAAAGCGATCCTCGTTTCCGTGATCCTCCCGGATTCCACGGCTGATCCCCGCGACCCCCTCGGCGAACTCGCCAGCCTCGCCAAAACCGCGGGCGCGGATGTCGTCGCGAGCGTCGTCCAGCACCGCGCCAAGATCGACCCCTCCACCTACATCGGCGCCGGCAAAGCCGAGGAAATCAAGGCCCTCGCCAAAAAGCACAAGGCCGATGTCGTCATCTTCGACCACGACATGTCCCCCAACCAGCTGCGCGACCTCGAAAAAATCATCGACAAAAAAATCCTCGACCGCTCTGAACTCATCCTCGACATCTTCGCCACCCGCGCCCGCACCCATGAGGCCCAGCTCCAGGTCGCCCTTGCCCAGCTCGAATACACCTACCCCCGCCTCCGTCATATGTGGAGCCACTTGGAACGCGTCAGCTCCGGCGCCGGTGCCGGCGTCGGCGCTCGTGGCCCCGGTGAAATGCAGCTCGAAATCGACCGCCGCATCGTCCGCGAAAAAGTCGCCGACCTCAAAGAACGCATCCGCGAAGTCCAGGACCGCAAGTCTCGCGAAGTCAAAGAACGCAAACGCCAGCACTTCACCATCTCGCTCGTCGGCTACACCAACGCCGGCAAGTCCACGATGTTCAACACCCTCACCGGCGATGCCACCTTCGTCGAAGACAAACTCTTCGCCACCCTCGACACTAAAACCCGCCGCTGGCACCTCGGCGGCGCCCACTCCGCCCTCGTCAGCGACACCGTCGGCTTCGTCCGCGATCTCCCCCACCACCTCGTCGCCAGCTTCAAAGCCACCCTCGAAGAAGCCACCCACGCCGACATGCTCCTCCTCGTCCTCGACGTTAGCCACCCCCGCGCCCAGCAACAACTCATAACAGTCGTCCAAGTCCTCCGAGAAATCGGCTGCGCCGAAATCCCCACTCTGTTGGTCCTCAACAAAATCGACGCCCTCAAGCACCCGGAAGACGCCTCCCAAATCGAAAATCGAAAATCGAAAATCGAAAATGTTCCTGGCCCCGACGATCTCGCCTTCTGGAAAAGCATGTTCCCCGACGCCCTCCCCGCCTCCGCCAAGGAAGGCGACGGCATCGTGCAACTCACCGAAGTCGTCCGCGACCAGATGCTTGGCCGCACACTGAAGGCCACCATCGCCGTCCCCCTCTCCGATCCCAAGGGCATCACCTTCATCGAAAAATTCTCCGACGTGGTTGAGCGCGACTACGAGTCCACCCCCGGCAGCGTGATCCTCGCCGTCGAAATGTCCCAGCGCATCATGGACCAGCTCCCCAACAACGTCCCCAGCGCCAAGGTCCTCAAAGTCACCGGCGTCAAAGCCGCGCGCGGCGCTGCCGGCGGGGGCTGGCGCATCAAAACCAAGCGCATCAAGGACCTGATTCCCGAAGGCATGCTCGAAGGCCGCGAGTCCGATGAACGCGCTGAAGCCCTCGGCGTCCCCACCGCCGACGGCGTCCGCGTCAAAGGCGCAGGCCTCTCCATCGGCCGCAAAAAACTCGTCGGGTGATCGGAGCTTCATGGCCGCACCGTCGGAGAAACTTCGCTACAAGCTCACCCGTGACCAGCGCCTCCGCGGTTACGGTCGCTTCGACGTGCTCTACAAGACCGGAAAAAAACGCGTCGCTCACCCCCTCATGCTCTTCTCCATGCGACGCGACGACAACGCCCCCGCCAAATTCGGCATCTCCATCGGCCGCCGCTGCGGCAACTCGGTCCAGCGCAACCTCATCAAGCGCCGCCTCCGCGAGGCCTTCCGCCTCATGCAGCACGAGGTCCCCCCCGGCCTCGACTTCCTCGCCGTCATCAAGCCCCACCAGCCCCTCGCCGTCGCCGCTTACCAGGCCAAACTTCGCCAGTTGTTCCAGGGCTGAACAGCGCATGAAAAACGACAACAGGCCGCCCACCAACCGGGGAAGACCTGCTGTCATACGATGGAGCGCCGGCGGCAATGCAGGAGCGCCGGCGTTTTCGGAACTTTTAGTCGTTGCCGCCGCGGAGCAGCATGCCGATCAGCACGCCGACGCCCAGGGCGATCCCGACGGCATACCACGGATTCTCCGTGATGTAACCTTCGGTGCTTTCCTTCACCTGCTGGCTCTTGTCAGCAGCATACTGGTAGCCCTGCTGGGCATAATCCTTCGCCTGCTTGGCGTATTTGCCGGCAGTTTCGGACACCTGGCCGCCAAAGTCCTTGGCGGCGTCCTGCGCTTCTTCACTCATGTTCTGGGCGTGTTCTCCCATGCGGGCGCCCCCAGCCATACTGTCAGCCATGATCTTCACTCCTTCGTAAAGTGGTTCGAGTTTGTGAGCATTCGGACGCAGTTACGCGATCCGTCCCATCGACCAACGGAGAAGCGAAGACTATGCCAGAGGTGAACGGAAGCCCGGCCGTTCTGCCGCTCACGCCACCCGCCGCCGCGCCGGCGCCGCTTCCCGCCGGAGCCGCTCCTGTAGAAACGCCAGAATCGCCGCTTCCTCCGGCCGCAGGTTCCTGATCTCCCGCATTTCGTGCTGCGCCCGCTGCGCCAACGTATCGAGCAGCGATCCATCCATGTAAGCATCAATGACCGCCGGATGGATGTAGCACTTGCGACAGACCGACCGCGTGTTGCCCAGGCGCTTGGCCACTTCCTCCACCGCCTGCACCACGTTTTTCTTCGCCTGCGCCTGCGAATCGAACGACGCGACCTCGCGCAGCGCCTTCGCTGCGAGCACCGTCGCATTCCACGTCCGAAAGTCCTTCGCCGTGAAGTCCTGCCCTGTGATCTCCTTCAGGTAATCATTCACGTCCTGCGATCTCACATCGACCGCAATCCCCTTTTCGTTGGTGTAGGCAAAAAGCTCCTGCCCCGGCAGGTCCTGGCAGGCCTGCACGATTGGCGCGAGACGCGGGTCATCGAGATCGATCGAATGATCCACGCCCGACTTGCCGCGGAATTCAAAGTGGACATGTCGTCCTTTGATCCGGACCTGCTTGTCGAGGATCGTCGTGAGGCCGTAGGAATGATTGTCGCGGGCATACTCCGCGTTCCCCACCCGGATGAGTGTTTTTTCCAGAAGCTGGACGATCGCCGCGAGCACTTTCTCGCGCGGCAGCCCGGGAAGTTTGAGGTGGCGTGCCGTGATCCTGCGGATTTTCGGAAGGATCTTGCCGAAGGCGATCATACGGTGAAATTTCGTTTCATCCCGCGCCTGCCGCCACAACGGATGGTACCGATACTGTTTGCGCCCGCGTGCATCGACCCCGGTCGCCTGGATGTGCCCCTCCGCCGCAGGACAGATCCACACCTTCGTCCACGCCGGCGGAATGACCAGGGATCGAATGCGGCGAAGCGTTGCGGGATCCTTCACTTCGCGCCCCGTTGAGTTGATATAGCGAAAGTTTTTGGGGGAAGGCCCCTCGCGGCGAATGCCCGGCGAATGATCCGAGACATACTTCAGGCCAGTGGCGGATGCAAAGGACCTCGAATCGGGGACATGGTTTTTCACAGCCGCCGACCGTATCCGGTTGGGCAGCTTCGTGGGCGGCAATTGCCGGGCGACGAGCCTCGCAAGCTTTCGGCCGGATTTCGACTGACTGGCTTTCATGTATGATCCCTGAAAGGTGTCGAAGTTCTTCGGTTGAGGCAGCCATGATTGCAGTGGTTCAGCGGGTGATCCGCGGTGAGGTCACGGTGGAGGGGACGACGGTCGGACAGATCGGCCCGGGGTTGGTGGTGCTGGCGTCCGTGCATGCGGATGATAGCGATGCAGACATCGAGTGGACAGCGGGAAAACTGACCACCATGCGCGTCTTCTCCAATGCGGAGAAGTACTTCGACCTGGACGTGCAGCAGGCAAAAGGGAGCATCCTCCTTGTCAGCAACTTCACCGTGGCGGCCGACACGCGCTCGGGGCGGCGGCCCAGCCTGAGCCCGGCCGCATCTCCGGACACCGGGCGCAAGTATTTCGACCTGCTGGTGGAATCCATCAAGCAACTGGGGGTGCCGGTGGAAACCGGGCGGTTCGGGGCGGACATGAAAGTCATGATCGAAAACGACGGGCCGGTGACGTTCATTGTGGACAGCCGCGAAGCCAGAAAACCACGCGCATGAACAAGCCCGGGAACCGAAGTTCCCGGGCCTTGCCCATTTCGTGCACATTGCCGGTTATTCGGATTCACCTTCTTCCGCCATTTCATTGACGTGCGATTCGGCAATCTTTGTGAGGAGCTTGTCCGTTTCGCCTTCTTCCTGGAGGGTACGGTCGAGAAGCTTGGCCGCTTCCTTCTGGCCGAGGCGTTCTGCGTAGGTGCGAACGGTGCCATATGCCGCGATTTCATAATGCTCGACCCGCTGGGCCGCAGCGATGAGCGCCGCATCCTTCACTGCGGGTTCGGCATCTTCCTTGATGACTTCCGAGCCCTCTTCGATAAGGCCCTTCATGGCGGCGCAGGTTTTTCCCTTGGCCTTTTCGCCCAGGCTTTCAAAGACCTGTTCGAGCCGGGAGATGTGTTCTTCGGTCTGGGCGAGGTGGGTCTGGAAAGCTTCCTTGAGTTCTGGGTTTGTTGCCGCCTTGGCCATCTTCGGAAGGGCCTTGGTGAGCTGTGCCTCCGCGTTGTAGATGTCCTTGAGCTGGTCGATAAGCAGGTCGTTGAGATTATTGAGCGCAACCATGGGTAGATCTCCTTGAATGGTTCATTTCCGGCTGACAAGGGCCGCCGCTCAAACAAAAGCAACGAATGTGCCGCCGCCTGTGGGCAAACGTGATCAGTTGCGACTCATTATCAATTGACGAGGGAGGGGCAAAATAGGGGAGTTTCTGATGGGTGGAGCCGCGCCGTATTGCTAGTCTAAAGCCGTGTTACGTCGATAGATGGAAATTTGTCATGACGTCGGTGGACTCAACCTGTCGCGAGGAAACTCCCAGGCATGCAATCCCTGCCGCCTCGCCGGGCGCATGGAAGCGGTGGTGGGAATCGCATGGACAACTTGCCTGTGCGCTTCTTGCGGGTGCTGCCTTGCTGGCGACAAATGCCGTGCGCTGGAGCGGTGGATCGCCGACCGTCTCCGACATCCTGACGGCCATCGCATTTGCACTTGGTCTCTATTTCGGAGCCATGGCGTGCATCGAATCGCTCCGACACAAGAAGCTGGATATCAACCTGTTGATGGTGCTTGGTGCGGTGCTCGCCATTTTTGTCGGCTCCGCCAGGGAAGGAGCCCTGCTCCTGTTCCTCTTCACGCTTTCGGGCGCGCTTGAGCGTTATGCCATGCAGCGCACGCATGCGGCGCTGGAATCGCTCACGAAGCTTTTTCCCAAGGAAGCCGTCGTTATTGACGATGACGGCCGGCAGCGGCAGGTGAAGCTGGAGGAGTTGCGCGTCGGCGACCGCGTATTGATCAAACCGGGGGAGAACGTCCCGGCCGACGGCAAAGTGCGGGAGGGGATTTCGTCGCTGGATGAATCCGCAATCACGGGCGAGTTCATGCCGCGCGAGAAAGGCGTGGGGGCGGAAGTCTATGCCGGAACATTGAACACCAGCGGGCGACTGATCGTGGAGGTGACGCGACCCTCCCAGGACACGACGCTCGCCCACATCATCCACCTGGTCTCGCAGGCCAGCGAAGAAAAGGCGCCCGTAGAGCGGTTGTTTGACCGCGTCGGGAGCTGGTACACGGTCTCGGTCCTGGGCGGCGCATTGATCGCGTGCATCATGATACATGTGGTCGGCGGTGTCCCCTGGTTCACAGCCCATGACGGTAAGGGGGAAGTGACAGGCGCATTTTACCGGGCGATCACGCTGTTAATCGTCGCGTCGCCGTGTGCGCTGATTATTTCAACCCCCGTCGTGATTCTGTCGGCGATCGCTTCATGCGCGCGACGCGGGATCATTTTGAAAGGGGGAAGGCACCTCGAATCGCTCGCCGCGCTCAAGGCCCTTGTCTTCGATAAGACGGGGACGTTGACCACGGGACAGGTGCGATTGACCGGCATCGAGGTGATCCAGGCGGCGGAAAGCGCCACTTCCGACGGCGCCGGGCAGCGTTGCGCGCCCCCTGCCGAAGTTCGAGAACAGGCGGATGCTTTGCAGAAGCTCCTGCTGCGCGCGGCCGCGTCGCTGGAGGCCAGTTCGACGCATCCCCTGGCCGCAGCGGTGTGCAGAGCGGCGGAGGAGGCCGAGCTCTCGCCTTTGCCCGTGACCGATTTCTTGCAGGAGGGAGGCAAGGGGTTGCGCGGCGATGTGGATGGATTGCCCTGCGTGCTCGGAAGCCCGTCGCTGGTGAGCAACTTGTGCCGGACGCGAACGATGGTGCGGCTCGCCGAGGCGATGGACCGGGCACATGCCGCCGGGCAGACCGCCGTGGTGCTGTTTTATGCAGGGCATGCCGCCATCCTGACGTTCCAGGACACACTTCGCGGCCAGGCACGTGAGACGGTGGACGCCTTGCACCAGCTTGGACTTCGCCCGCTGGTCATGCTGACCGGCGACCACAGCGCCGTGGCCGGCAGCGTGGCAAAAACGCTCGGTCTGGATGAGGTGCGGGCCGAACTTCTTCCTGCGGATAAGCTCTCGCATGTTGCTTCTCTGGTGCAGCAGCACCGGGCGGTGGGGATGGTCGGGGATGGCATCAATGACGCTCCGGCATTGGCGCGGGCAACCGTCGGGATCGCCATGGGCTCCATCGGCTCCGATGCGGCGCTGGCGGCGGCGGATGTCGTGTTGCTGTCGGATCACGTCGAGCGGCTTCCGTGGTTGATTCGAACGGCGCGGCGATCGCGCCGGGTGATGGCGCAGAACCTCGGATTTGCGATGCTCATGATTGCGGTGCTGGTGGTTTGCTCCCTCACCGGCCGCGTGGGGTTGCCCCTGGGCGTCGTGGGGCATGAAGGATCGACGCTGCTGGTGGTGATGAACGGGTTGCGGCTGCTGAAGCCGGGGAAGTAATGCCGGCGGAGATCACGGGGCGGGAGGGGGCATCACCGGCTCAAAGCTCCCCTGCGGGACAAAAATGCCCTGGAACGCGTCTCGGACGGTCCGCAACCGCAGGGTGATAAAGATGTACACCGGCATCGCGAGAGTGAGTGCGCCGCCAAAACAGGCGCTGCTGTACATGATGGCCTTCATGGTGGCATCCATCCCGGGAGGCATCGCGACGCCGGGCGGGTGCATCGTGGCTTCGAACGTCCGCGGCATGACAAAGCCAAGGCTCCATGCAAAGCCAACGACCGAAAGCGCAAGCTTGGACCAGGCGTATACCAGCAGGAGCGTTCGACCGGAGTTTTCCACCTTGAGAGACTTGATGGAACCGATCAGAAGGGAAAGATCAATGGCCAGTGAGAGGAGGGCGAGGGTGGCGGTCATCACGATGTAAAGCGGTTCTTTGCGCATGGCGATGACGGCGGGCGGGGTTGAGGAAAGGGTGATGAACTGAAAGGGGATGGAGCCGAGAATGCTGAGGAGGCCAAGCCCGGCCCAGCAGATTCCGACGATGGCGAGAACTTTGAGCGGGACAGGACAGGGGCGCATGCGGATCTCCCAGTGGATTATTCGCGATTGCGGTGTGTTTCAGCTACTATTCTAAGGCGTTTTGGCGGAGCTGAGCGAAGCGGACAGCTTTTATCATAATCTTGCAACAGGGGATGGGTTCGGGTACAGTACTCGATTCCCCGCCCGCGGAGGAAGAACGGTCTTCGTTCGCGCACAGGCTGCTGTGTCCACGGCGGCTATGCAGGCATCAGGTAAGTTGAGGTCCACACGTGGTTAAGATTCGTCTCAAGCGCTTCGGCCGTAAGAATCACGCCTTCTGGCGCATCAATGCCGTTGATCACCGCTCCCCGCGCGATGGCAAGGTGATCGAGGAACTCGGCTTCTACGATCCGATCAACAAGGACACGGCCAAGCAGGTCGTCGTCAACAAGGCGCGGGTCGAGTTCTGGATCAAGCAGGGGGCTCAGCCGTCGGACACGGTGAAGCAGTTGCTCGGCCGTGCGACGGACTCCCAGGCCCTCGCGCCGGCCGCCGCCCCGGCCGCCTAAAGGCGGAACTCCAAGCGACGGGACGCCGTGCGAATTGATGTCCTCACGCTCTTTCCTGAGATGTTTACCGGCGTGGTGAACGCCAGCATCCTGAAGCGGGCGCGGGACAAGGAAAAAGTTGCTTACCACCTGCACCAATTGCGGGATTACACCAAGGACCCGCACAAGAAAGTGGACGATCGCCCCTTCGGCGGAGGCCCCGGTATGGTGCTGATGTGCCAGCCGGTGATTGATGCGGTCGCCGCGATCGAGGCGATGGATTCAGCTCCGGCGACGCGAATCCTTCTGGCTCCCACGGGCGAGAAGTTCACGCAGAAGATGGCCGAGGAACTCAGCCGGTTGCCGCGGTTGCTCCTGATCGCGGGGCACTACGAAGGATTTGACGAGAGGATCCACGAGATCCTCAGGCCGCGGGAAATCAGCATCGGGGATTATGTATTGTCGGGCGGTGAGATTCCGGCGATGACGGTGCTCGATGCGGTGGTCCGGCTGCTGCCGGGTGTTCTGGGGGATGAACTTTCCTCGCATGGCGAATCCTTCGGGGCAGCGGATGCGACGATCAACGGCGGATTGGAATATCCGCACTACACGAAGCCTCGCGAATTTCAGGGGCTGAGTGTGCCGGAGATATTGCTCTCCGGGAATCACGGTGCCGTCGAAAAGTGGCGCCGGGAACAAGCCAGACAGCGGACTGCCCAACGGCGGCCCGATTTGTTGAACCAGGATCCGCAAGCGGGATCCAAAAAGACGGTCGATTGAACTGGGGCAAACGTCTCCCCATCTCCCGTCACCCGCACCGCTGATCCGCCCCTTTCGGGCGAGAAGCCCAAGGAGTCAGACGCAATGAAGAACGCTCTTCTTGCCCACGTCGAGGCCAAGCACCTCAAGTCCAATCCCCCCAAGTTTGAAGTCGGCGACATTGTCGATGTGCACCAGCGCATCGTCGAAGGGGACAAGGAACGTATCCAGGTGTTCTCCGGCACGGTGATCATGCAGAAGGGCGACGGCATCAACGCCTGCTTCACCGTTCGGCGCATCGTGAACAATGAAGGCGTGGAACGTATTTTCCCGCTCCACTCGCCGAAGATTGAAAAGCTCGAAGTGAAGCGCAAGAGCCGGGTGCGTCGCGCGAAGCTCTACTACCTGCGTGAGCGCACGGGCAAGGCGACCCGCCTGAAGGAAGGGGATCCGGTGGTGGTCACCGATACTGCCTCGGCCGCCCAGGCAAACCAGGCGTCTGAGAACAAGCCGGCGGAAAGCAAGTAAGCCGATCGGCGAGCAAGTGTTAGAGAGAACAAGAAAGACCCGCTCGTTGGCGGGTCTTTCTTTTTTTTTTGCATAAGGGATTTCCGTAACCGTGCCCGCTGCGGCACTGCGGTCGTTTGCGCACGGGGAGTCGCGATTTTTCCGTTGCCCTCCCTTCCATTTCGCGGTTATCGTTTGCGAAAGAAGGGGCCTTTGGTTCCAATCGCCTGGAGAAGGAGCAATTCATGAAACGGTTTGCTGGGAAAATCTTCGCTGCAGCGGTCCTGCTCGTGTCTGCGTCGGTGGTCGCGGCTCCATTGGATGACCGGGTTCCGAACGACGCGCTCGTGTATGCCGGGTGGCGCGGCGCCGACTCAATGGCCGGCGAATACGCACAATCCAATCTCAAAGGCGTTGTCGAGACGGCCGGAATGCGCGCGTACATCCAGCAGCAGCTCCCTCACTGGATCGAACTCGCCGGAGAAAAGGACCCCAGCGCTCCTGAACAGATCAACGACCTGCTCTCAGGCCTCAACATCGCATGGCACCACGCCTGTGCGTTGTATATCGGTCCCATGGACCTTGGCGCAGGCAACGGTCCGCCGAAGCCGCGCATCGCATTGTTGTGCGATGCCGGCGCCGATGCGCCCGCACTGATGGCGCTGCTGCAGAAGGTGCAGGCCAAAACACCCCCTTCTCCTGACGCAAACCTCGCGATCTCGCAGGACGGGAGCGTGGTGATCGTCACGCTCGGCGTCTCCACTGCCGAAGACTTCAAAGTGCATGCGGACGCACTGCGTTCAGCGGACGCATACAAGAAAGCGCTGACACACGTGAGCCCCACTGCCGCGGTGACGCTCTTTGCCGATCCGCCTGCGGTGATCAACATGATCGATACCGCCATGGCTGCCGAGCGGAACGTTCCTCCGGCCGTGCGCCAGAAGTACGAAGCGGTGATGAAAGCGCTCGGCCTGCGGAACCTCGGACAACTGGTATTCGGGGCGGGGTTCCAGGGCAAGGGGTGGACGGAAGACGGATTTGTGGCAATCACCGGGCCGCGCACCGGACTTTTGTCGCTGACGGATAGTGGTGCGCTGGACGAAACCGCGCTCGCCGCCGTGCCGAATGATGCCTATGCGTTCCAGGCGGAGCGCTTCGATCTCGCGAAGCTGCTGGCGACCGTCCGCAGCATCGCCGGCGATATTGATCCGGAAGTTCTCTTCAACCTGAACAACGGCATCGAAGCCGCCGGGCACCAGCTTGGGTTCGACCTCGAGAAAGAATTCCTTGCGGCGTTGGGCGACCAATGGGTCAGCTACCGCTCACCATCCCCCGACGGCGTCGGTCTGCTGCAGACATTTGTGATGAAAGTCAAGGATGCGAAATCTCTGGAAAGCAGCCTGAAGGCGATCTCCGCCCAGATCGGAAACATGTCGCAGGGGAAAGTGACAGTGGATGAAACAGATGTGGAAGGAATCCACGTCACCGAGTTCCACGTCACCATGTTGACGATCGCGTGGACGCTCCGTGGCGACTACCTTTACGTGTCGAGCGCTGCGGGCATCCCCGCCGCGGTGAACCAGGTGGAGAAGAATCAGCCGTCGATCCTGACCAATCAGTCGTATCTGGATGCGCGGGCGAAATTGCCGAAGGTGCAGCCGAGTGCGCTTTCTTACAGCGATCCCTCGAAGATTTATCCTGAGGAATACCGAACGGTGGCGACGCTGCTGCCATTCCTGGGGGCGCTCGGCGTGAATATCCCGGTGACTATTCTCCCGAACCCCGTGAAATCCGCCCCGTTCCTGACGCCCGGTGCTTCCGAGATGTGGACGACAGAAGAGGGAGTACACTTCAAGAGCGTGGGATCCATTCCGGGCGCGGAATGATCCAGCCGTGACGCCTGCTCCTTGGCGATCCCCCTGCTTCCCCCTGTTTTTCTCCCCTGAAATAGTGGAGGAAAACCGATCGGCGCAGCCGCTGCATGGCGTTATTTTTGTAGCACGTGCCGTCAGCGGCCGATGTCGGTGGGATTTGTAAAAACTCAAAAGTGGACGTCATGAGCGAGCAGCCCTCCAGCGGTGCTTTCCTTTTGAACATTCTCGTTGTGGATGACGAGATCAACATTCGCAAAACCCTCGCGTTTTGTCTGGAAGGCCTCGGGCACAAAGTCGTGGCGGTTTCCAATTCCGCCGATGCCAAGGCCGAGGCGTCACGGCGTTCCTTCGACCTTGCATTCGTCGATCTGCGGCTCGGCGCCGAAAAGGGAATCGAGCTCATTCCCGATCTCCTTGCACAGAGCCCCTGGATGAAGGTGGTCGTGATCACCGCCTATGCGTCGATCGACACGGCCGTCCAGTCCATGAAGTCCGGCTCGACGGATTACCTGCCCAAGCCCTTCACGCCGGCCCAGGTCAAACACATCACCCAGCGAATTGCCGAAATGCGCCGCCTCGAGCAGAACGTCGCGGTCCTTCAGGAAACCCTCGGCCGGTCCAGTCCCGAAGTAGACATTCATGCCACCACCTCTCCCGCAATGCAGCGCGCGATTCACCTGGCCCAGCAGGTGGCGACGACCGATGCGACCGTGCTGGTGCGCGGCGAATCCGGCACCGGCAAGGGCGTGCTCGTGCGTGCAATCCATGGCTGGTCGGCGCGGGCGCAAAAGCCCTTCGGCGTCGTCTCCTGCCCGTCCCTCTCCGCGGAGCTGCTGGAGTCCGAACTCTTTGGTCATGTGAAAGGGTCGTTCACCTCGGCCGTGCGCGACAACCCCGGCCGGATCGCAACATGCGAAGGGGGAACGCTGTTCCTCGACGAAATCGGTGATTTGCCCATTGCCATCCAACCCAAGCTGCTGCGATTCATCCAGGACCGCGAGTACGAACGCGTCGGTGAGCAGATCACCCGCCATGCCGATATTCGTGTGATCACCGCAACGAACGTCGACCTCGACAAAGCCGTCAAGGAAGGACGCTTCCGGGAAGATCTTCTTTATCGCCTCAACGTGATCCAGATTGAGATTCCCTCCCTGCGCGAGCGGCCGGAGGACATCGTGCCGATGGCCGAGCGGATGCTCGTGTTCTTTACGCGCAATCGGCCGCACAAGGTGCTGGGGTTCACGCCGGAGGCATCCGCCATCCTCCGCCGGCATGCGTGGCCCGGAAACGTGCGCGAACTTCGCAACGTGGTCGAAAGGTGTGCGATCCTCGTCTCCGGCGAGTGGGTGGGGCCCGAACTGCTTCCCGGCTCCGTCTCGAATGCGGCCACGACCCCCGCGCCCGGCGAGCTGATCAGTCTCGACAAGCTGGAAGAACTTCATATCCGTCGTGTTCTCGCGGCAACCAAGAGTCTGGACGATGCGGCGGAAATCCTGGGGATCGATGCGGCCACGTTGTGGCGCCGGCGGAAAAAGTACGGTATCTGACGCTGCCGCGAGCGTTCTGTTATCCTGAGCTCCTCCACGGCCGTATCCGCCCGCGGCCCTTTTCCTCGATAACGGAAATGCCATGACCAGCCTGCGCACTCGTCTATTGGCCGGTTACCTGACGCTCCTCTGCATTCTCGTCGCAGCAGCGCTCATCAATATTTTGAATGGCAACCGGACTTTCGAACTCGTCCTTCTCGGCTTGGCCGCCGCCGTGGCAGCCCTGTTCGCAGGCACCACGTGGCGGGCGGCGACAAAGCCGATCGAACAGATGACCAAGTCCGCGTTGGAAGTGCGCTCCGGAAGGCTCGACCCTGCCTTTTCTCCCGCCGGGCCGACCGAGATTGCCAAATTGGGCGAATCGCTCAGGGCTATGACCGACACCTTGCGGAGCTTTCGGCAATATGACGAGGCACGCCTGCTTCGCACCCAGGAGACCACGCGCCTCGCAATCAATTCGCTGCCCCATCCCATCGCCGTGCTCTCCCCCGACGGCCACGTGGACCTCGCCAACGAACCCGCGGAACGATTGTTCGGGCTCAAGCAGGGAGAAGGCCTCACGCACCTCCCTCACAAGTGGCTGGCCGATCTGTTCAATCGCGCCTGCGAAACGATGAAAACGGCGCAGGTCCAGCGGTTCGAGGAAGTCGTGCAGGTGTTTGACCGCTCCCGCGAGCGGTTCTTCCAGCCGCACGCGATTCCCATTCTTGATGCGTCAAACCAGCTCGCCGGGGTGACCATCGTGCTCGTGGATGCGACCGAGTTGCGGCAGGTGGATGAAGCCAAATCGAGCCTCATCTCCTCGGCCTCGCACGAGCTCAAGACGCCGCTTACCTCTATTCAGATGGCGATTCACCTGCTGCTGGAGGACGCCGCGCGCTTCACGCCCCGGCAGGTCGAGTTGCTGCAGGCGGCGCGCGACGATGCAGACCGCCTGCACGAACTCATCGCCACCCTGCTGGATGCCGGCCGGCGCGAGCACATCCCCTGAACGCCTCAAGGCAGTTTTTCCTGAGTTGCCGGCGCTGCCCCTCCGTTGAGCCGGCGCTCCCGCGCGGCCGCCTGCAGATTCTGCATGTTCACCTGATATGGACTCAGGACGACGCCCGAAAACGGGAACGGCCCAAGCGATTTCGCGTGATAACCGGCCCCGTCCGTCCAGGAAACCTTCAAATACGGTGTGAGATGGGGCGTGATCGCCTGCAGCGGCGGCAGCGTGTAGGGAGTCTTCATCTCCGCAACCAGATGTTGAACGATCGGGTATTCCTCCGGCGCCACCTTCGGAAGATCCAGGTAGTCAAAACCGGAAATCTGATCGACGCCCAGCTTTCCCTTCAGCCCCGCAAATGCTGGATTTTCCGCAATCGATCCCCCGTTCGCAGCATTCTGGATGGCATGCTCGATCGCCGCCTTGCTGATGCCGACATACAGCACATCGCCCCGGATCGCCCACGCCGGGGAAGCTTCCGGAAACGAGAGAATGTGTGCCGTGATCTTGTCGTTCGGGGCGTCGAGTGCTTCGGTCGTGAAATTCACGCTGCTGTTGGCATTGCGCTGCATGATCATGGCGCTGATGGTGTTTTCCAGCGTGCTCAGCGAGGTTTCCATTTTCTGCGGATTCTTCAGCCGCGTCGCCATCACCATGTTCGTCATCGACTTGCCATTGGCATCGGGAAAAGCGTAATACGCGAATTCGTTCCCGGCGGAGGCGATCAAGTCGTTGCGGAGATCGACCCCGGTGAATGCAAAGAACTGCCGAAGGGCAAAGTCAAAGTTCTGCTGGCCGCGCGCATCAATCTGGCCGGCGGCATTGCGGATATCCTCCATAAAGCGGGCGGCATCAAAAGAAGTCACACCGGCCCACGTGGCGTTCGCCGGGATCAGCTTCAGCGTGTCTTCCTGCAGCGGCTTGTTGTCGATAAAGTCCAGCAGCCCCGTCCGGTTCTGCCCCATCCCGATAAACAACTGCCCTTCCCAGTCCGCCCCCTCCAGCTCCCCCGACCAGACGATTTCCTTGAGCTCCGTGAGCCCCAGCGCACTTTCCGCGGCCGGCCATGCCCTCGCGCCGCGGCCTCCCTTCGCCGACATCAAATCGTCCACGATGTGCAACGCCGATTCCCCATTGATGTAAACAATTGCGGGCGCCTCTGCGGCGCCTTCGCCGAATTGCGCCATCGTCTTGTTGAAGGACTCCGACTTCCCCAGCCCATCCCCCGGGGGAGCGGCTCCCAGCCGCTGCGCCATGTCGGCGTCCGCCCCGATGTTGATCAGCAGGTATTCGCCGGCAACGCTGACAGCGACCTTGTCCTTGTCTTTCGGCTCAATAATCCCGTTCAGCTTTTGCGCAAATTCGCCCGCCTTGGCCGCCCCCATTTTTGAAAAGATCGCCGCCATCGGCTTCGGCTGGTCGGGATTCGACAGATCCACCGACCCGATATACACGCTGGTCGGGTAATGCACCAGGGTGCGAAGGAATTCGTGCACTTGCTGCGCATCCTCTTTTTCCTTCGGGTCCATCTTGCTGAGACGCTGCTCCATGAGGCTGGAAAGCATCTGCTGCAACTTGAAGGCGTCGAACAGGCCCTTCATGTGCGAGGAGCCGTACGCGGGGCCCATCGCATCCGTCCCTGCCCAATGGAGATACGCCACCGCGTCGGCCGGCACCCGGTCGGCATCGTTCTCCGCCATCGCCACTGCCGGTACGCATGCCAACGTCGCAAGCATCAGCGCGAACATCGATTTACGCCGCAGAATACCCATAGACCTTCTCCGACAAAATGTGGTTTTCACCCGCATAAGGGTTGAAAAAATGATAATCCCGATGTGCGTGGTATGCATCACTATTAGCGCCACTCACATGAAGAAACCGCAATTTGAAAATCGGGGTGCATTCCTGTTCACCTGCTGGGTTCTTGGGAGTAGAGTGAGGGGCCAAAAGGGACACCCCTGCGGCTTTTTCGTGGACAGTGGAATCAGCAATGGACATTCAGCATGCCATGGCCTGGGGGATCTTCCTGGTCGCCGTTCTCGCCCTGCTGGCCTTCGATCTGCTTGTGCTCCACCGCAAGCCGCGGGAAGTCCGGCTTCGCGAGGCCCTCCTCGGTGCTGCCGTTCCGGTGGTCTGTGCGCTCATTTTCCTCGGACTCATCTACGCCGCTTACAACAACCACTGGCTCAATCTCGGAACTCACCACGCGGCAGAGGCCCTGCGTCACTTCTACCCCGACAACGGCTATGAGGCCGCGGTTCAATTCGTCACCGGCTACATCGTCGAACTCTCCCTCTCCGCCGACAACGTTTTCCTCTTCGTGATCCTCATGAACGTCTTCAAGGTCCCCCGCCACCTGCAGCACCGCGTGTTGTTCTGGGGAGTTCTGGGGGCGCTCGTCATGCGCGGCATCATGATCATCGTCGGCGCCACGCTGCTGGCCAAGTTCCAGTGGTTGATCTACATCTTCGGCGCTTTCCTGCTCTTCACCGCCGGCCGAATGCTCTTTTCCAGCCATGACGAGGAACGCGACATCGCCGACAACTTCGGCAGCCGCCTCGTACGCCGCTTCTTCCCTGTCCACCCCGACTTCGCCGGCAAGAATTTCTTCGTCAGGATCGACGGCCGCCGAATGGCCACCACCCTCTTCGTCGTCCTCGTCTGTATCGAGTTCACGGATCTCGTGTTCGCGCTCGATTCCATCCCCGCCATCTTCGGCATCACACGCGACCCGTTCATTGTGTTTACCTCCAATGTCTTTGCCATCCTCGGCCTCCGCTCGATGTACTTCCTTCTCGCCGGCATCATGGACAAGTTCCGCTACCTCAAAACCGGCCTCGCCGTCGTGCTCGGATTCGTCGGCCTCAAGATGCTGCTCCCCGGCATCGGCGATCTCTATGGCCACTACATCGCGGGCGCCCCGCAGCACTGGGACATCGACGAGTTCGTCTCCCTCTCCATCATTCTTGCAACGCTCGCTATCTCCATCTTTGCCAGCGTGATCAGCCCGCCGAAGCAGCACCCCGCCCCGCACCGGGCGTAACGCCTCCTTCATTATCCCGCTGCTTTTCTGGTAAACTTCACCAATGCTACCCGCTGATACTTATCGTCCCCGCCGGCTCCGTTCGCACCCCCTCCTTCGCGCGATGCTCGCGGACAGTCGGCTTGCTCCCTCTGATTTTGTCGCACCTCTCTTCGTCCGCGCCGGCAACGGATTGAAGAGCCCGATCAAGTCCATGCCCGGCGTTTTCCAACTCTCCCCTGACACCGCTGTGGATGAACTCAAACGCCTCGAATCCCTCGGCGTCGCCTCCTACATCGTCTTCGGCGTCACCGATGCCTCTCGCAAAGACGCCACCGGTTCGCACGCCCACAATGATCGCAATGAAGTCTGCACCACGCTCAAGCGTGCAAAAGACGCCGGCATCGGCATGCTGGCCATGACCGATCTCTGTTACTGCGAGTACACCGATCACGGCCATTGCGGTCCGTTGACGCAGGATCGTCAATCGGTCGACAACGACCGCACCGCTGAACTCCTTGCCCAGCAGGCCGTGATCCACGCTCGTGCCGGCGCGGATGTTGTCGCTCCCTCCGGGATGATGGACAACATGATCGCCTCGATTCGCGCGGGGCTAGATGGCACGGGATTTCAGAATACCTCCATCCTTTCCTACGCCGTGAAGTACGCCTCGTCCTTCTACGGGCCATTCCGCGATGCCGCCGAATCCCCCCCGCAGTTCGGTGATCGCAAAACGTATCAAATGGATTTCCGCCGCGACCCCGGCGAAGCCCTGCGTGAAGCCAGTATCGACATCGAGCAGGGGGCCGACATGATCATGGTCAAACCCGGAATCCCTTACCTGGACGTGCTCAAAACCGTCACCGAGAAAATTGCCGCGCCCCGCGGCATTCCCACCTCCGCCTATCACGTTTCCGGCGAATACGCCATGCTCAAAGCCGCCGCCGCCAACGGCTGGATCGATGAAAAAGGGACTGTCCTGGAAACGATGCACGCGTTCAAGCGGGCGGGCGCAAGCTTCGTTCTCACCTACTATGCAGCGCAACTCGCCGAATGGCTTCAGTAGGTTTCCCGCCTAAGGCCTGCTGCCCAAAATCGTGCCTCGCTGCCGCAAAACGGAGTGTTACCGGTAGGTTTTCGTCCGTATACTCCGCGCACCATTCCATTTCCAAGCGAGAGCCGCCATGATCAGATTTGCCGTCGCAGCCATTCTCGTCCTCACCCTGATGGCCTCATCTCTTCGCGCCCAAGCGTCCTCGGACCAGCCCCCTGCCCGAAAGATCAAACTCCTGGTCATCACCGGCGGCCACGGATTCAACAAGGATGGTTTCCACAAACTGCTTGCCGCGCTTCCGAACACGGTCGTCACCGAGGCGACGGAAGGCGATTTCAAACAGGGCCACGCCACCGCTTACGACCGCCCCGACCTGCTCACCTTCGATGCCGTCCTCCTCTATGATTTTCAGCTCAACATCACGCCCGATGAACAAAAGAACCTTCACGCCCTCTTTGAAAAAGGCGTCGGCCTGATCTGCCTCCACCATGCGCTGCTCTCCTACCAGGACTGGCCCGAGTACGAGCGCATCGTCGGCGGTCTCTACCTCCTGGATTCCCGGCAGTACCCCGACAAAACCTGGCCGGCCTCCACCTACCAGGGCGACGCCGACATGGACATCACCGTCGTCGACCGAAATCATCCCGTGACCGCCGGCATTTCCGATTTCCGCCTCAAGGACGAAATCTACCGCGGTGTTCACACCACTCTCGACATCCACCCCCTCCTTTCGTGCGAAGGCAAGCCCCTCGTCTGGTGCCGCGACGAGAAGAACTCGCACGTCGTCACCTTCATCATCGGCCACGGTCCAGGTACCTGGGAGAACCCCACCTTCCTGAAACTGCTCGGCAATTCCCTCCACTGGGTCGCTAAAAAGTAATCACCATTGCTCCCGGCTCTGCCGCCCCGGGCCTGCCCGTTGCACCCGCTTCCGCGAGTTGTTTATCGCAAGGAGGCACCACGGCACGCGCAAACACATCCACACGGTCGTCTACGAAATCCGGCACCGGTTCCGGCCGCCCAAGCCGATCAGGCATCCCAAAGACCTGATGACGTCCCGCCCGTCAGAGACCAAACGCACCTTCCGCTCCCGCCGCAATCCAACCGGCCGGGATTCTCCGAAAGGCGATCAATACGATCGTGCCCTCAAGCGTTCCCACGCCCGCGTCTCTGATGAGCCCAACTCGACGCGCTCCACCAACCGCCGGCGCGCCCGCTGACCGCCGCTCCCCCTGAGCGGCAAAAATGAAAAAGCCCGCAGGCACGCCTGCGGGCTTCATTTTTTCACCCGGGACATCAGTCCCGGACAACCGTCGTGTTGTAGTAGCCGATCATCGCCAGGAATCGGTTCGCATTCAGGATCGGCACGGTCGACCGCTTCGCTTCGGCAATCGTGTCGTCGTAACCCTGCTGCATCTTCATCCGCTCATCCGCGACGCTGCCCGGTGCGGCCTGGTCGCCGGAGCTCACCGCAGGCGATGCCGGGCGCGAACCCGCCACCAGGAAGTCCGTCTGCGTCGTAAGCTTGTTATCAATGACGCCGCCCCATGACTTGATCATCTGGATGAGTCGGTCGCGCTCAGCGGGAGTCGCCACGCCGTCGCCGTCGAGATCAAAATCCCCGACGACCACAAAGTGGAACTTGCGATTCTTGTCATGCTGGTACACCGGGTTCGCAATCAGGTCGCCCGACTGGATCGCCTGCCCCGGTGTCGTCTTGGTCACCCGGCAAAGTGATTCGTTGTCGCCGACTTCCAGCACCTCGATGCTCCCCTTCCCCGCCGCATCCTGGTCCGTGTCGAAACGAACGCCCGTCTGCGGATCGTACACCGCAAACGTCAGCCCCGGCGAAATGTGATCCCGCCGGCCCAGGTTGATGTACACCTCGCCCGACCCGGTCGCCGCGCGAACAATCTGCCCCGCCGGTTCACGCCCGACATTCGTGTTGCTCGTCGGCCGGTACTTCTCGATTTCATCCTGCAACAAGGCAATGCGCTGATTGGCAGCAGCGAGCTGATCCTGCAACTGCTGCGTCTCGAGAACCGTCTTCCGGCGTTCCGCTTCCTGCTGGTCGCGCATGTCCGAAAGCTTCTTCTCGTAATCGGCGATCGCCTGCTGCCGCGCCTGGTCCGCCGCCCCGGTCGCGCCGGTCGCCGTCGACACCTGGCCCTTGAGCTGGTCGATCGACTGCTGCAGCGACTTCGCCGCGGCGTCGTAATTCTTCTTGTCCGCATCCACCTGGTCCTGCAGCGACTTCAGGTTCGCCGTCAACGACCGCGTACGATCCGCTTCGGCCCGGTACTTCGAAGACAGGCTGTTGAACCCGTCCAGCAGCGTGCCGTTCGCCGGCAGCCCCGCCCGCACCAGCGCCTGCGAAATCAACCCGTTCCCCGGCGCGGTGATTTCCGGAACGCTCGCCCCCTGCACGCCGATCGCGTTCTTCAGGGAGTTGATCTGCGCTTCCGCCACGCCCAGCGCCGTCGAAGCGTTCGACGACTTTTCCTTCAGCAGGTCCTGCGCAACCGTCATGCGCTCCTGGGGAGTCGCAATGCTTGCCAGGTCGGTCTGCGCCTTTTTGAGCTCGTCCGACGTCCGGCCGTCGTTGATGTAAAACCAGATCGCAAGGACCGAGGAAATGATCCACAGGCCCACGAAAAAGAGCGCCAGATAGGGAGGAGCACTCCGCGAACGCACCACAGCCATCGAAACCTCCAAAGAAATGCAGCCATCCACCGCGGGAGAGGGGAGTAGGCGAGACGTGCCCGCCAACAGTGAAGAATATCACCGCATGCCCCCGCTCGGTCAAGGGAAAACGCCGCCCATCGGTCTTCCATAACCAGATTTCCCCCCAACCCTTGCCGCATCCCGCCTCACCCCGCCGCCCCCTTCGCAATCCGCCCCAGGTTCGCCTTCTGCGTACGCTGCGTCGTCAGCTCCATCAGCCGCTGGTGCGTCCCCCGGTCCGCCTCCCCCGCCGCAGGACGCCGCTGCGTCCATGTCCCATCCCCCGCCAGGTCCCACGCCTGCCGGTTGTCGGCCAGCATGATTTCCAGGATTTCCTTCAGCCGCGACTGCATCGCCGGATCTTCGATCGGCACCGCCGCCTCTACGCGGTGCGACAGGTTCCGGCTCATCCAGTCAGCTGAGCCCATGTAATACTCCTCCCTCCCCGCATTCTGAAAATAAAAGATACGGCTGTGCTCCAGGAACCGCCCGATGACCGATTGCACCCCAATATTCTCCGACAGCCCCTTCACCCCCGGCCGCAGGCAGCAGAACCCCCGTACAATCAGGTCAATCTGCACCCCCGCCTCCGACGCCTTATACAAGGCCTGGATGATTTCCATGTCCTCCAACGCGTTCATCTTGGCGATGATCCGCCCCCCTTTCCCGCTCCGCGCATGCTCGATCTCCCGGTCGATCATCGACAGAAACCGTTGCCGCATCGTCAGCGGCGCCACCAGCAGCCGCCGGTAATCCCGCTTCAGCGACCGCCCCGTCAGGAACGCAAACAGGTCCACCACATCGCTGCAAATGTCGTCCCGACACGTAAACAGGCCGAGATCCGTATACAACTGCGCCGTCTTCGAGTTGTAATTCCCCGTCGCCACATGAACGTAACACCGCAGCCCGCTCGCACCGCCCGCAATGCTGGCCCGCTCATCTTCCCGACGCACCACCAGCGCCGTCTTCGTATGCGTCTTCAGCCCCAGCACCCCGTACACCACGTGCGCCCCCGCTTCCTCCAGCGTCTGCGCCCACTGAATGTTCCGCTCCTCATCAAAGCGGGCCTTCAGCTCCACCAGCACCGCCACCTGCTTCCCCGCCTCCGCCGCACGGGCCAGCGCCGACACAAACGGCGAATCCCCGCTGGTGCGATACAGCGTCATCTTGATCGCCACCACCTTCGGGTCCTTCACCGCCGTCAAAATGAACCGTTCCACCGAGCTGTCGAACGATTCGTACGGGTGATGCACCAGCACGTCCCCCTGCCGGATGATTGCGAACATATCCGCTTCCGGGTCAGCCAGCGCCGGCGCCACGTCCGGCTTCCACGACGGCGTCTTCAGGTCCGGCCGGTTCACCGTCAGGGCGATCGCCATCAGGTCCGCCTTTCCCAGCGGCTCCGGCAACTCGTACAGCGCGTCCTCCCCCACTTCCAGCCCCTCCATCAGGTACTGCCGCATTTCCGCCGACATGTTCGCCGTGATCTGCACCCGCACCGTGTCCGCAAACCGCCGCGCCCGCAGCTCCTCCTGCACCACCTCCAGCAGGTCTTCCGGGTCCTCAATCTCCGGCTCCACCTCCGCATTCCGTGTCACCCGGAAATGCTGGTGCTCCACGATCTCCATCCCCGGAAACAACGCCTCCAGCCGCGCCTCGATCAGGCTCTCGATCGGCGTGAACACATACGTCTCCCGCCCCTCCACCGTGTCCGTAAACGTCATCCAGCGCGACAGCAACTGCGGCACCTTGATCCGCGCAAAGAGATGCTCCGCGCTCCCCGGCTGCTTCACCAGCACCCCGATCGACAGCGACTGGTTCGAAATAAACGGAAACGGGTGCCCTGGATCCACCGCCAGCGGCGTGAGCACCGGAAAAATCTGCAACCGAAAATACTCGTCCGCCTTCGCCCGCTGCTCCGCGGTCAGTTCCACGTAGTCCCGCAGGTAAATTCCCTCCCCCTCCAACTCCGCCCGCAGGTGCTGCCACAACTCCACGACTTCCCGCGTCAACCGCTGCAGCTTTTCGTGCACCGCCTCAAAATGCTGCTCCGGCGTCAACCCGTCGTGCGACCGCTCCGTCGACTTCTGGGCAATCTTCCTCTTGAGCAACCCCACCCGCTTCATGAAAAACTCGTCCGAGTTGCTCGAATAAATCGCCAGAAACTTGATGCGATCGAGCAGCGGCGTCCGCGCGTCCATCGCCTCGTGCAGCACCCGGCGGTTGAAATCCAGCCACGAAAGGTCGCGGTTGAAGAAGGGTGTCGTGTTTTCCGGGATGGATGGGCCCGTCCGGAGTAGCTGCGTGACGCTGTCGTTCGGTGGCGGCGGTGGGGGGGGCATTCCGGGCGGCTCCTGAAGGCACAAGGGGCAGATACGTAGTATCGCCACTGCACTTCCTGAGGCAATCCTCCTCTTGCCCCTCTACTCTAGCCCCGGTGCAGGATTAATCCAATCTGAACATTCGCAACTTCGTTGCGTCCCGCCCCCCGACCGAACATACTCGGTCCCGCCATCTTCTTTGGAGGAATCACGATGTGCCCGAAGTGGAATCTCTGTGCCTTGCTGCTCACCCTCGCCGCCTCCGCGTCCCTGGCTGCAGCCGATGAGCCTGCCGGCCTGTCCGCCCCCGCCATTCACCGCGAAAACATCGAATGGCTCGATGTCTGGATCCCCAATACCAATTCCACCGGCCTCCCGCGCATTCTCCTTATCGGCGATTCCATCACCCGCGAATACGACCCCGTCGTCGAAAAGGCCCTCAAAGGCAAAGCCTTCGTCGCCCGACTCGCCACCTCCAAAAGCCTCGGCGATCCCGCCCTCCTCGACGAAATCACCCTCGTCCTCCACGAACAGCACTTCGACATCATCCATTTCAACAACGGCATGCACGGCCACGAATACACCGAAGCCCAGTACGCCGCCGCCGCCCCCGCCTTGATCGAGACACTCCACAAGAACGCCCCTGACGCCAAACTGATCTGCGCCACCACCACGCCCGTCCGCGATGAAAAAGACCTCGCCAAGGTCGGCGATTACACCCAGCGCGTCATCGCCCGCAACAAGATCATGACCGACCTCTGCGCCAAGGACGGCATCCCCGTCGACGATCTTTTCCCCGTCCTCGTCGACCACCCCGAATACTACAAACCCGGCGGCGTTCACCACGTCCCCAGCGGTATCAAGGCGCTCGCCGATCATGTCACCGCCGCGCTGACCGAGCTCCTGAAAAAGCCATAAAAAGACCCCGGCAAACCCTGCCGGGGCCCTTCGTAAGGTGACTTTCAAACTTGATTACACATGCAGCTTCGCGGTGTAGCGGCGGCTCATGAATCCGCCCACCCCGCCGATCGCCGCGCTCAGCAGCCCGCAGAAAAGCGCTATAAACGCCCCCCACGCCGCCGCGTGATAATCGCTGGTCGTGCCCGAGGCCACAATTTGCCCCGCCGTTGCCCGGTTAAACGCGCTGAATGCGTACATCCGGAAAAGACCGAACGCCGTCCCCGAAAGCAGCAGCAGCAGCGGCACCGTCAGCGTCCAGCACATGATCCCATGGAGGAGCCCGATGTGCTGTTCCGCTCGGTCCGCAAAATAGGAGGTCACCGCGCCGCCAATCAGAAAAGAGACGACGGCCGTGAAAACCGCATACAGCCCCGTCGCAAAGCCGTAATCCCCATTGCTGTAGCCCGGAATATCGATGGCGTACGCGAACGATGCCATCAGCACCATCAGCGACATGGCCGTCACGGATCCGGCGATGACCGCACCCCAGCAAACGTGGGAATGGGCCGCCCCCGTGTGGGCGTGATGCTCAACGTCACGATCGTGCACCAGGTTGCGGTCGCTGACGGCGCCTTCCGGTGTGTTGTAAATGGAGACCATAAAGATCCTCCTGCCCGTGGTGGGCTTAAAAACGGTAAATCCACTGTTCATACCCATCGCAACTGCCGTTCCGCACGCTGCAAAAAGCTCGCGGGTTTCGCACTCCCGTAGAGGCTGCATCATCTCCCAAAGCCCTTTTCTCACGCCCTCCTTCCGACTAAACTGTCCCCTTCGTGTAAATCTGCCCCGGCGTTGAAGGATGCACTATGCCCATCGAAATCACGATGCCCAAGCTCACCGACACCATGACCGAAGCCACCCTTGCCAAATGGCTCAAAAAAGAGGGGGACAAGGTCAGCCCGGGCGACATGATCGCGGAAGTCGAAACGGACAAGGCCACCCAGGAACTTGAGGCCTTCGAAGCCGGCACCGTCGCCAAAATCGTCATTCCTGAGGGCGGAAAGACGCCCGTCGGTGCCCTCATCGTCGTGCTCGCCAAGGCCGGCGAAGATCCCAAGCAGGTTGCCCAGAATGTAAAGGCCGGTGCCCCGGCGGCCGCCAAAGCCCCGAAGGCGGCTGCCGAAAACACGACGGACCAGAAAGCCCCTGTCGGCGCCAGCGCTGGTTCCCCCGCGCCCGCCGTTCCCACTTCGCCTCCGCCCGCCGAAACCGCCGTGGCCGTCGAGGACCACCAGGAAGGCTCGGAACCCGAAGTGCTCCACCACGGCCGCATCCGCGTCTCACCGCTGGCACGCAAGATCGCCGACGAACGCGGCATCGACCTCGCCACCGTCCGCGGCACCGGCCCCGATGGCCGCATCATCAAGCGAGACGTCCTCGAAGCGCCGCGCACCGCGCCGGCGCCCAAGGCGACGCCCTCGCCCGCCAGGACCAACGGCTCACCCGCCGCCGCGCCCGTCGTCGCCGCCAAGCTCGAATCCAAGACAATCCCCCTCTCCAACATGCGGCAGACGATCGCCCGCCGCCTCGCTCAGTCCAAACAGACCATCCCGCACTTCTACGTCGCCGTCGATGTAGTCATGGACAAGCTCCTCGAACTTCGCACCCAGGTCAACGACCAGATCGCCCCCGAAAAACTCTCCGTCACCGACTTCATCGCCCGCGCCGTCGCCCAGGCCCTCGCCCGCGTCCCGGCGATGAACGCCAGCTTCACCGACACGGCGATCATCCAGCACGGCTCCGTCGAACTCGGCATCGCCGTCGCCCTGGAAGACGGCCTCGTCGTCCCGGTAATCAAGGGCGCCCACGCGAAAGGCGTCCGCCAGATCTCGCAGGAAATCAAGCAACTCGCCGAACTCGCCCGCGCCAAGAAACTCAAGGCCGACCAGATGACCGGCTCGACCTTTACAATTTCTAACCTCGGCATGTACGGCGTGAAGAACTTCAGCGCCATCGTCAATCCCCCCGAATCCGCCATCCTCGCCGTCGGCGGCACCACCTGGCAGCCCGCGGTAAAGGAAGTCGGCGGCAAACGCGAAGTCGTGCCCGCCCAGGTGATGAACCTGACGCTTTCGGCAGACCACCGCGTGGTCGACGGCGCGACCGGCGCCAAATTCCTCCAGGAACTCAAGAACATCCTCGAAGCGCCGCTCACCATGCTCGTGTGAGCGGTCGCTTCGTGGTTCATTTCACTTCGAGCCCTGCAGCTGCGCGAAGATTGGGCTGTTACGCGGATTCCATTCGCCGCCGAGAACCCACACGGGGTCGCTGTAGTTCTTAATCGTTTCGGCGTCTTTGTCCTGCGTGAGCTGGCGGGAGACCGGGTTGCGTTTGCTCGCGTCGATCGGCTTGCCGTCGGGGGTGTGGCTGTTGTATTCCCAGAAATGGACATTCGTCGCCTTGCTGGCGAGCTCTCCCTGCGGGGTGCCTTTCGGCCCGCTGAGAAGCCAGCCGACAGGGTTCACGGCGTCGGTGAGGGTGCAGTCGAGCAGCACCACTTCGCTGTGGGGAAACGCCGGCGCCGCGATGCGCGAGAGGAACATGTTGGAGATGTCGCTGGAGCCGTCGAAGGTGCAGTGCGAGTAGATGTAGCCGTGGTTGGCGTCGGTGTTGCGGATCTGCGTGTAGTACGCCTTCGAGCGGAGGCCCTTGAGCTCGCAGTTTTCGAAGAAGCACGGGCCCTTCCCCCACATGAAGTCGACGTCCCCTTCGATGTACGAGTTCGAGATGTACGCCTGCCCGTTGATCTGCAGCGTGTCCTGGAAGCTGTGAAGATCGATGTCGGTGAGCACGAAGTGGGCGTTGTCGTTCGCGCCGTTGAAGATGATGGCCTCCGCCTGCGAGCCGCCCCTTGGCGTGGTGTCGTTGATGGTCAGGTTGGCCAGCGTGATGTCGTGGCATTTGTTCACGAGGAAGACGCCGCGGTGATAGACGTGTGAAGCGCCTTCGTTGTGGTTAAAGCTGTTGTTGTTGGCATATTGGATGATGCTGCCCTTCCGGTCTTCGCCGAGGAACGTGAGATTGCTCTTGTTCTGGATCGCGACGAGTTCCGTGTAGGTGCCCTTCTTGAGAAAGAGTGTCGTGGGCGTGCTGTTGCCGTCCGGAATGAAATCGACCGCCCCCTGGACGGTGCAGAAGTCGCCTGATCCATCGGCGGCGATGGTGAGCTTTGCGGTTCCTGCGGCCGGGGGAGCGTCCTTCGTGGTAAAGCGCCAGCCGTTCGGGCCGGTAATCGCGGCTTCGTTTTTGAAGACGCCTTCATCGACGGTGACGTAGTAGGTCTTGTGGTAATTCAGGGCATGATTCTTGGGATAAATCGTGGCTTCGTTGCCGGTGATGATGATGGGGTAGTAGCTGTAATCGGAAAGCGGGCCGACATCTTTGGTGGCGACCTTGGTCGCGGCGTCGATGGTCTCGACGGGCTGGTTGGTATCGGCGTCGACGATCTGAATTTTGCCGGTGCCGAGGGTCGGTGCCGAGGAAAAGGTGATTTTGAGCGGAGTGTCCGGGCAGACATCTTTGGCGCCGGCGGCGGGGAAGAGCGTGGCGGCCTGGGCGGTGGCGGCGAAAAGGACCGTCAAAAGGGCGGGACCGAATTTTTTGAGCATCATCGTTTCTCCTCGAAATGGCCAAGCCGCCTTGTAACCGATTTGCCTCCATTCCTGCGGTGGCTTGTGCGAATTGTGCACAAGATGTGCCGGATATTGAAAACTTATGCGACTAAGGCGGTGAGGGATTTTTGGCCGGGATCGATTGCGAGGGTCCACGATTTTCCGTTGCGGGTGACTTTGGCGGTGTTGGGGGATGTGTGTTCGAGGGTGATGGGGGTGGCGTCTAAGCTGATGGCCCAGACGTAGGTGGTGGATTTGGCTTTGCGGCGGAGCATGACCATGGGGACGAGGTCTTCGGTGGTTTGGAGGATGCCGGTGCCGGTGATGATTTCGGTTTCGGGGCCGGCGGCCAGGACGACCGAGGCGGGGATGGATTGGTGTTTGTGGGTGGTGGTGAGGGTGATGCCTTTGTCTGTGGTGCGGGTGGTGGTGGATTTGAAGTAGGCGTAGCCGGGGGTTTTGGCGGGCGGGGTCCAGTTTTCGCCGGTGGGGAGGTCTTTCCATTGGCCGACCTGGTGGTAGGTGAGGTCGTAGGTGTGGGCGGTGTCGGAGGTGATCTGGTCGATGAAGACGATGAGGTTTTCGTCGATGAGGGCGGCGGTGCGGATGAAATCGATGCCTTTGTAGATCGGGCCGGCGTGGGAGATGGAGTAATCGACGCCGTTGGAGGCGCCGAAGGCGAGGGATTTGCCTTCGGCGGGGGTTTGGGATTTTTCGTCGGCGATGAGGGTGTTGTGGGCGGCGGTGGTTTTGTCCCAGCCGAGATGGAGGGGGGAGCCGTAGGCGTGGGTGCCGGCGTCGGGGCAGAGGACGAATTTGCGGGTGTAGAGAATGAAGTGGTTTTTGTCGGGGTGTCCGTGGCCGCCGCCGTGTGGGCCGTATTTGATGCAGAGCCAGGTGGCGTCCTCACCTTTGCCGCGCTGGATGATGGCGTAGCCGGAGGCGGTGTCGTTGTGGGAGGTGCGTGGGGGGATGGTGTCGTCGGCGGGGAGGGGGTGGACGCCGAAGAGGAGGGCCATGCGGTTTTGGCGCGGGGGGGCCGAGTCGTTGTCGTCGGATTCTGCGCCTTTGGCGCGGAGGCGGGTTTTGGTGGAGGCGCGGATGATGGCGGCGTATTCGGGGTTGCCCCAGCGGGCGAGGGCGAGTTCGTAGTCGGGGGCGTGGGAGGCGAGGGGGGAGTCGCCGGAGTCGTTGAAGTTGGGGAGGACATTGTCGGGGCGGGCGAGCTGGATGGGGCCGTCGAACATGGAGCGGAAGCGGTCGGAGTAGAGGTCGATCCCGTGGTTGCGGGCGGCTTCGGTGAGTGGCCAGAGGCCGTCGATGGTGAAGAAGTGGTAGCCGGTGGAGCCTTCGGTCCACATGCCGTCGTCGTGGACGCCCTTGGCGATCTGGGTGCGGAAGCCGTGGAATTTGTCGTTGATGGCGGTGTCGATGAGTTTTGGGTCGTTGTAAAGGAAGCCGACGAGGCCGATGGCGGCGTTGATGCGGCACTGGATGTTGTGGATGGCGAGCTTGGAGGGGAGGAGGATTTGGTTGACGGCGGCGTAGAAGAGGCCGTCTTTGCATTTGGCCTTTTCGTCGGGGGAGAGTGTGGGCCAAATGAGGTCGGCGCCGTGGGCCATGCCGATAAGCCAGCTCGCTTCGGTGAGGGGTTGGGAGGCGACGTGGGCGCCTTTGCCGGGCCACATTTTGTTGTCGTGGAGGGGGTAGGACGTGTATTTGTCGGCGTAGGCGAGGAGGAGCTGGCGTGCGTAGGCTGCGACGCCGTCGTCATTTTCGAGGTGGTAGACGAGGCCGCACTCGGTGAGGAGGTCGGCGTTGTCGAGGTGGACGTTCATGATGCCGTTGCCGTCGAAATCGGTGGTGGCCTTGGAGGGGTCTCCGAGGAGGATGTGCGGGCCGGTGGGGCAGATGTGCTGCCAGCGCCAGGGTCCGAGTTGTTTGCCCTGGTGGAGGCGGGAGCCGTGGATGGGGCAGACGTAGTTGTGGGACCAGTTGCCGCCGCGAGGGGGGAGTTCGATGGGTTTGGTGAGGGCTTTGTTGACGTGCTGGAGAATGGCGGACCATGAGGCGTAGGCCCAGGGCTGGGAGTGGATGCGGGTGCGGAGGGCGGCGAGGCCGTCGGCGTTGAGGAGGAGGTTGGGGTTCTGGGGGGCGGGTGGGGTGCCGGGCGTTTCTTTGGCGAAGGAGATGTTTGGGAGGGAGTAGGCGAGGGCGAGGGTGGTGGTGGACTTCAGGAAGGTACGGCGATTCATGCGGGGGCTCCGGGGTTGGGGATGTGTACTCTGCCTAACGAGCGAGGCGGCGGGTTGATGCGGGGGGAGGGGAGAATTGTAGGTGAGGAGGTGTGGGGCTTCGGTGGGGCGGAGGGGGGTGGGGATTGAGAGGAAGATGAGGATTAGGATCAGGAGGGTGTGGAGGGCTTGGAGGGTGATGAAGGGGGTGGTGAGGTGGTAGGGGTGTAGGGGGGGATTTTCGAGTTTCGAGTTTTGATTTTCGATTGGTTGGTGGGCGTCCTGGTGGGTGAGGTGGAATTTTTGGTAGTCGAAGAGGGGCGTGTTCGAGTTTTCTATGTTCAGCTTTGCAGGTGGAGGGTTGCCCGCGCCGTCGGAGACGGCGGGCTTTGGGGGGGTGGGGGTGGGGGTTCTGGTGTTGTGGGTTGGTTCGCGGGGGAGGATGCTGGAGGGGGTGTCGAGCTGGGCGAATTTGAGGATGGTCATGCAGGCGCGGCGGGCGACTTCGGGTTTGTTGGAGTCGCAGAGTTCGACGATCTTGTTGAGGGCCCTGGTGGTGTTGCGGACGGACATGCATTCCTGCTGGATGGCCAGGAGCTGCTTTTTGAGCAGGAGGCTGTCGCAGGTGGGGGAGTAGGCGTCGATCAGGTCGAGGGCTTCCTGGGGGAGGTCCAGGGGGGAGAGGAGTTTGCGGAGCTTGAGTTTTCTTAAGAGGAGCCTGGCGTCGGGGTCGGTGGTGAGGAAGTCGTTGGTTTCGGCGGTGATGTTGCGGGCTGCGTTTGGCATGATTCCCCTCCCGAGTATGTGTGGACTGGCTCCGGGTTTCCGGCCGGGCCATGGATAAATGTATGGTATTTGTTAGGTAT